>NZ_FYEY01000001.1:1842037-2456050 GCF_900187385.1 Streptomyces sp. 2114.4 | reverse complement strand
GCCCCCGCCCACACCTGCCTGTGCCACCGGCAGTTCGCTCAGCACGATGCGCATCAGCACCGGCAGCACCAGGCCCTGCCCGAGGCCCAGCACGGCCATGCTCGACGCGAGGGCGGCCACCGATATCCCGGGCCAGCCCGTGTGCACGGTGAGTGCCAGGGCGATCAGGCCGGCGCCCTGGATCAGCGAACCGGCGATCACCACCCGCCGCCCGAACCGCATCACCAGCCGCGGACCGGCCAGCGAGGCGAAGAAGAACGTGACGCACAGCGGCGCCAGGGACAGCCCGGCCGCGAACGGGCCGTAGTGCAGCCCGTTCTGGAGGGCGACGGCGACGACGAACATAAAGCCGCCGAATCCCAGCGTGAACGGGATGATCATGGTGAGTCCGCTGTTCACGGAGGGGATGCGCAGCAGTGAGGGCGGGACGAGCGGGGTGCGGCCGGCGCGTTCGGCCCGGTGCTCGACGAGCAGGAACGCGGCGGCGGCGAAGGGGAACACGGCCAGCAGGACCCAGGACCACACGGGCCAGCCGGCCGCCCGGCCCTCGGTCAGCGGCAGCAGCAGGGTGATCAGGGTAGCGGCGAGCAGCGCGGTACCGGGGCCGTCCACCCGGCTCGGGTGCGGCGACCGGGTCTCCGGGACCGTACGGGCGGCCAGCAGCCAGGCCGCGACGGAGAACGGGACGTTCACCAGGAAGACCGCGCGCCAGCCGGTGCCCGCCAGGTCGGCGGAGACCAGCAGGCCGCCGAGTACCTGGCCGAGGGCGCTGGCGATACCGGCGGTGCCCCCGTACAGGCTGACGGCCTTGGCGCGCCGCTTGCCCGTGGTGGTGGCCTGGATGGTGGCCAGCACCTGCGGCAGCAGCAGCGCGGCCGCGGCGCCCTGGGCGACCCGGGCGGCCACCAGCGTCCCGGCATCCGGCGCGAGACCGCAGGCGAGTGAGGTGAGGCCGAAGGTGGCCAGGCCCCACAGGAACAGCCGACGGCGGCCGATCATGTCGCCGAGCCGGCCGCCGAGCACCAGCAGCATGGCGTAGGCGACGCCGTAGCCGGCCACCACCATCTCCAGCATCGCGGCCCCCGCGTGGAGGTCATGGTCGATGGTCGGCAGCGCGACGTTGACGATAAAGAAGTCGATCATGGGTAGGGCCGCGCCCAGCAGCACGGTCAGCAGGCCGAGCGGGGTCAGCACGGTCGTGGCCGGCTGCGGCTGCACGGCGGGGCCGGGGGCGGCCGGTACCGCTGGGGCCTCCCGGGTCTCCGGGGCGGTCGGTGCCATCGGTGCGGCTGTGGCCCCCGGGGCCTTCGGGATCGCGGCATCCGCAAGGGCGGCCGGGGCTCCAGAGGGCGCGGCCGGGGCTTCCGCAGTGGTCGTCAGTGCTCGGGTATCGCTCACGGAACCGACGATCGTCGACCGCTCAGGCTGGTACCAGAGTGTTCTTATCCTGGTACCGGTGCTACCTGGCAACCGGCTCCGGACTGCGGCACCCTGGAGCCATGACCGTGGACACGCCCCTGACGCAGCCTGCCACAGGCCCGGCCGGCCACACCGCCTCGCGGCCCGCCGCCCCACGGCCCGCCGCCGCCCCGCGCGACGACGCCGCCCGCCGGGCCGAGTTGGCCGCGTTCCTGCGCAGCCGCCGGGAGCGGATCACACCCGAGCAGGTGGGGCTGCCGCGGGGCACCCGCCGTCGTACCCCCGGACTGCGCCGCGAAGAGGTCGCGCACCTGGGCGCCGTCGGGGTCACCTGGTACACCTGGCTCGAACAGGCCCGGGACATTCACGTCTCGCCGCAGGTCCTGGACGCGGTCGCCCGTGCGCTGCTGCTCGACCGCGCCGAGCGCAGTCATCTGTTCGCGCTGGCCGGGGCGATCGACCCGACACCGGGCACGGAGTGCACCGGGGTCACGCGCGAACTGCGGCAGATGCTGCGCCAGTTGGAGCCGTTCCCGGCCGTCCTCCAGAACAGCCGCTTCGACATCCTCGCCTACAACGCCACATACGGCCGTCTGATGTGCGACCTCGACGCGCTGCCCGAAGAGGACCGCAACTGCATGTGGCTGGCGTTCACCCACGCCGAGTGGCGGGCGAGCGTGGTCGACCTGGACGCCACGATGCGGGTGATGGCCGCCAAGTTCCGGGCGTCGATGGCCGAGCATGTCGCGGAGCCGGCCTGGAAGGCGCTGGTCGCGCGGCTGACGGAGGCGTCGTCCGAATTCCGGGAGATCTGGGCACAGCATGAAGTCATCCGCCCGATGAGCGCCGTCAAGCTCTTCCGGCACCCCCGGGTGGGCACGCTGCAGCTGTCCGCAACGAGCCTGTGGACGGGGCCCAATCCCGGCCCCAAGCTGCTGTCCTACACACCGGTCGACGAGGTGACCCGGGAGCGGCTGGAACTGCTGGCGGCGGAGGCGGCGGAGGCGGCGCGGTCGGCCCGGTCGGCGGAGCCTCCGGCACTCGTCACGGTCTGAGGGGCACCCGGAGAGGCACCCCCGGGCCACAGCCCCCGGCCACAGCCCCCCAGCCCCCTGCCCGGCCCCCGGCACCCCGGCCATCCGCCCTACGGCTACGACCGTGCGTCCGCCGCCTGCTGCCCCCGTGCCCCGTCGCCGAACAGCGTCGCCGTGCGGTCGGCCGTTGCCTTCGCCCACCGGCCCGTGGTCAGGGCCCCGAGCAGCAGCACGGCCGCACCGCAGCCGGCGATGATCCACCACGCCGGGCGGCCGGCCGCGACGAAGGCGTCCGCGGAGGCGGCGGCGTGGGCCCCGCCCGCCAGTACGGCGCCGATCACCGCGACGCCGAGCGACTGCCCGACCTGCCTGCTGGTGGAGGCGACGGCGGCGGCCACGCCTGCCTGGGCACGCGGCATACCGGACACCGCGGTGTTGGTGATCGGCGCGTTGACCAGGCCGAATCCGATGCCGAACAGGACATAGCCGGTGAACAGCAACGCATTCGTGGCCTGTGCGTCGAAGGCCGCGAAGAGCAGCCCGCTCGCCCCCATCGCCATACCGGCGAGGAGCAGCGGCAGCCGGGGCCCCCGGTTGCCGACCAGCCGCCCCGATACCGGCGCGAAGATCAGCGTCATCCCGGCCATGGGGAGCATGTAGAGACCGGCGTCCAAAGCGGACAGACCGCGGATGTTCTGCAGATACAGCGTGTTGATGAAGAGGAAGCCGGCGAGCGCGGCAAAGGCGCACACCGCCACTACCGTGGCCCCGCTGAACGGCACGCTGTGGAAGAACCGCAGGTCGATGAGGGGTTCACGTCGGCGCCGCTCGTAGGCGATCAGACCGGCCAGGGACGCCAGCGCCACCACGACGAACACCAGGATCTCGGGGGACGTCCAGCCGGCATCCGGGGCCTCGATGATCGCGTACGTCAGCGAGCCGAGCAGCGCGATCACCAGCAGCTGGCCGACCGGGTCGACACGGCGCGGCTGGGGAGCGCGGGATTCCGGGACGTAGCGCAGGGTCAGGAAGAACGCCAGCGCCCCGATCGGGACGTTGATCCAGAAGACCGAGCGCCAGCCGACGCTCTGCACCAGCAGCCCGCCGATCACCGGCCCGGCCGCCATGCTGATGCCGACGACCCCGCCCCACACCCCGATCGCGCGGGCCCGCTCCCGCGGGTCGGTGAAGGTGTTGGTGATGATCGACATGGCGACCGGGTTGAGCATCGAGCCGCCGACCGCCTGCACCATCCGGAAGACCACCAGCCACCCCAGCCCTGGCGCCAGGCTGCACAGCAGCGAACCGACCGCGAAGACCACCAGCCCCACCAGGAAGATCCGGCGCCGGCCGAGCCGGTCGGCGGTGGAACCGGACAGCATCAGCAGCGCCGCCAGGACCAGCGTGTAGGCGTCGATGGTCCACTGCATACCGGCGACCGAAGCGTGCAGCTCGTGCTGAATGGACGGCAGGGCGACATTGAGGATGGTGTTGTCGAGGCTGACGATCAGCAGGCTCATGCAGCAGATCGCCAGCACCAGGAGACGCCGACGGCGGCTGAGATCAGGCATGGTTGAACGCTACAACGATCGCGGGTGCCCGGTCCCGGCAGGGCCGCTCCCGCGGTGCGGGACAATGGGAGATCGCGGTGGCCGGACCGCCCGTACGGCCGCGGCCCGCCCGTCCCGCCGAAGGAAGCCGAAGAAAGCCGAAGGTATCGCCGTCATGACTCTGCTGCAGATCGGTCCGCATGCGGTGCAGCCGCCCGTGGTGCTCGCGCCCATGGCCGGGATCACCAATGCCCCGTTCCGGACGCTGTGCCGGGAGTTCAGCGGCGGCAAGGGCCTGTTCGTCAGCGAGATGATCACGACGCGGGCGCTGGTCGAGCGCAACGAGAAGACCATGCAGCTGATCCACTTCGACGAGACCGAGAAGCCGCGCTCGATCCAGCTGTACGGCGTCGACCCGGACACCGTCGGCAAGGCCGCCCGCATGATCGCGGAAGAGGACCTTGCCGATCACATCGACCTGAACTTCGGCTGCCCGGTCCCGAAGGTGACCCGTAAGGGCGGCGGCTCGGCGCTGCCGTACAAGCGGAACCTGCTGCGCTCGATCCTGCGCGAGGCGGTGGCGAACGCGGGGACCCTGCCGGTCACGATGAAGATGCGCAAGGGCATCGACGACGACCACATCACCTACCTCGACGCGGGGCGGATCGCCGCCGAGGAGGGCATCACGGCGATCGCCCTGCACGGGCGGACCGCGGCCCAGCACTACGGCGGCACCGCCGACTGGGACGCCATCGCGCGCCTCAAGGAGCACGTCCCCCAGATCCCGGTGCTCGGCAACGGCGACATCTGGTCGGCCGACGACGCACAGCGGATGATGCGGGAGACCGGCTGCGACGGGGTGGTCGTGGGGCGCGGGTGCCTGGGGAGGCCGTGGCTGTTCGGCGATCTGGTCGCCGCCTTCGAGGGCACGGGTACCGGGGGCGACGCCTCCGAGGGGTACGCGCAGCCCACCCTCAAGGAGGTCGCGGCCGTGATGCTGCGGCACGCCACCCTGCTCGGCGAGTGGATCGGCGACGAGACCCGCGGAGTGATCGACTTCCGTAAGCATGTCGCCTGGTACACCAAGGGCTTCTCGATCGGCTCCGAGATGCGCCGCAGCCTCGCGGTGACCTCCTCGCTCGACGAGCTGGACGCGCTGCTGTCGGAGCTGGACCTGGACCAGCCGTGGCCGGTGGGCGCGGACGGCCCGCGTGGCCGAAGCTCCGGCCGCAACCGCGTCGTCCTGCCGGACGGCTGGCTGGACGACCCCTACGACTGCGCGGGCGTGGACGCCGACGCGGAGCTGGACACGTCGGGCGGCTGACGCCGGACCCTGGTGCACGGAGCCCGGCACCTCCCCCATACGGCGGAGGTGCCGGGCTCACTTTCGTGCTGAAGGCCGAGGCGCCCCCACTGGCGTGCGGTGCACCCTTGCCGCAGGTACTCACGGGGTACTGACCGGCGCCTCACCGGCCGGGGCTTGACCCTGACGTTACGTCAGGCAGCAGCCTGAGTGCGGCGCGCCCGTGGCCGCCCGGAGGAACCGGTGACCCTCCGCCGGGCCCGTACGGGGGACGGGCCCGGCGGAGCAGCGGCGCCACTTCCCCCTCGTACCGGACAGGGGGCACCGGGAGGCACCCGGGGCGGCGTGCGGGGCGTGTCGGCGGGCGGACGACCACCACCCGCCGCTACCGTTTGAGTCCATACCGGCACTGGGTGTCACGGCTCGGGCGCATGCGGGCGCCGGGCCATATGGACCGGGCGGAAGCCGAGGGAGCTGTTGTGGTGAGCGGGCACCGTTCCCTCGCGGACACGGAGAAGGCGGTCCAGGCCAGACTCGGCGACACCCCCGTCCCCGTCTGTCACGAGCGGATGGCCGCGGTCGCGAGCATCTATCGCGCCGCGGCCGCCGTGCGGCAGTACTTCGAGAACTCCGTACTGCGCGACGCCGGGCTGACCTGGACCGCCTTCGTCGTGCTGTGGGTGGTCTGGATCTGGGGCGAGCGGGAGACCCGGCGGGTCGCCGAGGACGCGGGCATCTCCAAGGGCACGCTCACCGGCGTCGCCCGCACGCTCCAGGGTCGCGGCCTGCTGGAGCGCAGGACCCATCCGGCCGACGGGCGGCTCGCCCTGCTGTCCCTGACCCCCGAGGGCGAGCGGCTGATGATCAGGGTCTTCCCGGAGTTTCACACCGAGGAAGCCTTTGTCACCGAGCCCCTGAGCGATGACGAGGCGCTGGATCTGGCGGATCTGCTGGGCCGGATCGTGTTGCAGGTCGGGACCCGGGGCGCGGACCGGCGTCTGGAGCTGCTGGACGGCCAGGACCCCCGGCCACGACGGAGCGGACGCCGGGCCAAGGGGTAGGGCGAAGGGGGAGAGGGGGAGAGGGGTGGTGGGCAACCAGGGGTCGAGAACTTGGCCCGATGGCGATGCTCGGATCCGCCGGCCGCAGGGGATCGGGTGCGCGTCCCGGCGGATGTCTTCCGTGGACAGGCCGTGGAGCGAGAGACTGAAGAGGGTCCAAATGATGGGACCGGGTCACACATGAGCGCGTGATTCTCGCCACCCCTGATAGGGGTTGCGCTCAGATGAGCACCCCTAGCGGGGCTCCACCTCTCCAATGGTGGCACCGGGTGCCATGCGTCATGCGTTCGAGTGATTACGCCATTCGTTGCCCTGAGTAGCACATGGTCGCCATTTCGACTACGTAGCGGAGTGATGCATTCAGGTAATGAAGCTACGTCCAAATGCATGATCACTTTCGATCCAGTGGCGGACGGCTGGTTACGCACGCATGTCGACCAAGTGGACGTACCCATGCGCCTTCGATCTGGGTATGTTCCTCGCCGTCAGGGCAGCCCGTCGGCGAGGAGTCAGTGCCGTGCCGGAAACGCAAGATCCCCACGTAACCCAGCCTTCGTCCGTGAAGTTCGTCTACGACTTCACCGAGGGCAACAAGGAGCTCAAGGACCTCCTCGGCGGCAAGGGTGCGAACCTCGCCGAGATGACCAACCTGGGACTTCCGGTCCCTCCCGGCTTCACGATCACCACTGAAGCCTGCAAGGTCTACCTCGAGAGCGGCGCCGAGCCCGCGGCACTGCGTGCCGAGGTCTCCGAGCACTTGGACGCCCTTGAGCAGCAGATGGGCAAGAAGCTCGGCCAGGCCGACGACCCGCTGCTCGTATCGGTCCGTTCCGGGGCGAAGTTCTCCATGCCCGGCATGATGGACACCGTCCTCAACATCGGCCTCTCCGATGCATCGGTTTCCGGCCTCGCCGCGCAGGCCGGTGACGAGCGGTTCGCGTGGGACTCCTACCGCCGCCTGATCCAGATGTTCGGCAAGACCGTGCTGGGCGTGGACGGCGAGCTCTTCGAGGAGGCGCTGGAGGAGGCCAAGCAGGCCAAGGGCGTCCGCGTCGACATCGAGCTCGACGCCGCCGACCTCAAGAGCCTGGTCGCGCACTTCAAGGACATCGTGTCCAAGGAGACCGGCCGGGACTTCCCGCAGGAGCCCCGCGAGCAGATGGACCTCGCGGTGCGCGCGGTCTTCGACTCGTGGAACACCGACCGCGCCAAGCTCTACCGCCGCCAGGAGCGCATCCCCGGCGACCTCGGCACCGCGGTCAACGTCTGCTCCATGGTCTTCGGCAACCTCGGCCCGGACTCCGGCACCGGCGTCGCCTTCACCCGCGACCCCGCCAGCGGCCACCAGGGCGTCTACGGCGACTACCTGCAGAACGCGCAGGGCGAGGACGTCGTCGCCGGTATCCGCAACACCGTGCCGCTCGCCGACCTCGAGAACATCGACAAGGCGTCGTACGACGAGCTGATGCAGATCATGGAGACGCTCGAAACGCACTACAAGGACCTGTGCGACATCGAGTTCACCATCGAGCGCGGCAAGCTGTGGATGCTGCAGACCCGGGTCGGCAAGCGCACCGCCGGTGCCGCCTTCCGGATCGCCACCCAGCTCGTCGACCAGGGCCTGATCGACGAGGCCGAGGCCCTGCAGCGGGTCAACGGCGCGCAGCTGGCGCAGCTGATGTTCCCCCGCTTCGACCTGGGCGCGAAGTCCGAGACGATCGGCCGCGGCATCGCCGCCTCCCCGGGCGCGGCGGTCGGCAAGGCCGTCTTCGACTCGTACACCGCCGTCAAGTGGTCGCGCTCCGGCGAGAAGGTCATCCTGATCCGCCGCGAGACCAACCCCGACGACCTCAACGGCATGATCGCCGCCGAGGGCATCCTCACCTCCCGCGGCGGCAAGACCTCGCACGCCGCCGTCGTCGCCCGCGGCATGGGCAAGACCTGTGTCTGCGGCGCCGAGGAGCTGGAGGTCGACACCAAGGCCCGCCGGATGACGACCCAGGAGGGGACCGTCATCGAGGAGGGCGACGTCGTCTCCATCGACGGCTCCACCGGCAAGGTCTACGCCGGCGAGGTGCCGGTCGTGCCGTCCCCGGTCGTGGAGTACTTCGAGGGCCGGATGCACGCCGGCGCCGAGGACGCCGACGAGCTGGTCAAGGCCGTCCACCGGATCATGGCCTACGCGGACCGGGTCCGCCGGCTGCGCGTACGGGCCAACGCCGACAACGCCGAGGACGCCGGCCGCGCCCGCCGGTTCGGCGCCCAGGGCATCGGCCTGTGCCGCACCGAGCACATGTTCCTCGGCGAGCGCCGCGAGATGGTCGAGCGCCTGATCCTGGCCGACACCGAGACCGACCGTGACGCCGCGCTCAGCCAGCTGCTGCCGCTGCAGAAGGCCGACTTCATCGAGCTGTTCGAGTCGATGGACGGGCTGCCGGTGACCGTCCGGCTGCTGGACCCGCCGCTGCACGAGTTCCTGCCCGACATCACCGAGCTGTCGGTCCGGGTCGCGCTCGCCGAGGCCCGCAAGGACGCCAACGAGAACGACCTGCGGCTGCTGCAGGCGGTGCACAAGCTGCACGAGCAGAACCCGATGCTGGGCCTGCGCGGTGTGCGCCTGGGCCTGGTCATCCCCGGTCTGTTCGCGATGCAGGTGCGCGCCATCGCCGAGGCGGCCGCCGAGCGGAAGAACGCCAAGGGCGACCCGCGTGCGGAGATCATGATTCCGCTGGTGGGCACCGTCCAGGAGCTGGAGATCGTCCGCGAGGAGGCCGAGCAGGTCATCGCCGAGGTCGAGAAGGCCCACGGCGTCAGCCTCAAGCTCACCCTCGGCACGATGATCGAGCTGCCCCGCGCCGCCCTCACGGCCGGACAGATCGCCGAGTCGGCCGACTTCTTCTCCTTCGGTACGAACGACCTCACGCAGACGGTCTGGGGCTTCAGCCGCGACGACGTCGAGGCCAGCTTCTTCACCGCGTACCTGGAGAAGGGCATCTTCGGCGTCAGCCCGTTCGAGACCATCGACAAGGACGGCGTGGGCTCCCTGGTCCGCAACGCCGTCGCGGCCGGCCGGGCCACCCGCCCGGACCTCAAGCTCGGGGTCTGCGGCGAGCACGGCGGTGACCCGGAGTCCGTCCACTTCTTCCACGAGGCCGGACTGGACTACGTCTCCTGCTCCCCGTTCCGTATCCCGGTCGCACGGCTGGAGGCGGGCCGCGCGGCCGCGGAGTCCAAGGGCAGCGACAGCCGCTGACCGCGCCGGGGGCGGTGAGCGCCACTGCCCCCACCGGTCACCGTGGGCGCCGAGCGCGCCCGCGGTGGCGTGAAAGACCCACCGGAGCCCGGCAGTACGGGCACCGACCCTCAGCCGCCCGGCTGTCGGCTCCGGCACCCCAAGAGGGCGGCACCTGTGCGGAGGTGCCGCCCTCGGTCTTTGGTCCGCGGACGCCCGTTCGCCGTGGCCCCGGTGCCGCCGCGGTGCGGCGTACGCAACGCCCCGGCACCGGTAGGAAGGTGAAGGACGGCCGAAGGGCAGCCGAAGGCCGGTGGCGGGCCGGCCGCAGGCCGGTCGGAAGGTCCCGTTGGTTAGATCACAGAAAAACCCGCGGCAAAGAGGGCAACTGCCGGGTATTGCCCCGTTTTACCTGCTGCGGGTGAGGTGGGAGCACTCGCGAGAAGTAATTTTTTCCTTGTTCTTAGGCCTTATATCGGTCATAAGATCCCAGGTATCCCGCACGTCTGAGCGCCACGCTCACGCGGCGGATTCCCTTCTCTTTGACCAGAAAAGGTCTCTAGTGAACCTTCGCCGTACCCTCGCGACCGCCGCTGTCGCCGCCGTCACCGCACCTGCGGTCCTGCTCTCCGCGAGCACCGCCTTCGCCACCCCGAAGGCCCCGGCACAGACGCAGCAGAAGCCGACCTACGCGGAACTGAAGAAGGCCGCCGACGACGCGAAGAAGGCGTACGAGGACGCGGTTGCCGCCGAGAAGGCCGGCCGCGAGAAGATCAAGACCACCATGGAAGCCCTGGACCAGGACTCCCACCCGCTCAAGGCGGCCTACCTCGCCGCGGACAAGGCGGCCAAGGCCGCCGACGCCGACAAGACCGCCGCCGACAAGGCCGTCACGGACGCCAGGGCCGCGCTGGACGAGGCCACGGACGAGGACGGGAAGGCCAAGGCTCAGGAGGCGCTGAGCGCCGCCGAGGCACAGGCCAAGACCGCCGCCGACGCCAAGGCGAACGCGGACGCCGAGCGCAGGGTGGCCAAGGACGCATGGGACGACGCCAATGTCGCGGCGTTCCGGGAGTGGAACAAGGTCCTGACCGCCTCGGCCGAGGCCCGCAAGGCCAAGGACGCGGCCGACAAGGCGCTCGCCGCTGCCGCCGAGTGCGTACGCGTGCCGGGCCTGACCGTCCTCGCGAACCGCCTGCCCGCGAAGGTGGTCGCCGGGACCACGGTCGGCTTCTCGTTCACCGTGGCCAATGCCACCGACCGCACGCTGGACGTGGACCCGCTGGTGTTCTTCCGTCTGAACGCCAAGGACCAGGAGCAGCACTTCATGAAGGTGCAGTGGGCCGATGGTGCCGGCTGGCACGAGCTGGACTCCAACAGCCCCTCCCACCCCATGCACCTCAAGGGCATGAAGCCCGGGGCCCGCACCGAGGTGAAGATGCGGATGACGCTCGAAGCGGCGGCCCCGGCCATTGATGGCTTCGCCCTCCTCGCGGGTGACGCCTCCGACGCGTACCACCCGTGTGTCCTCGGCCCCATGAACAACTACCCCTTGAAGGTGCTGCCGGCCGGCAGCAAGCCCGGCACGGTTGGCGACGCGAAGCCCGGCAAGGTCGAGGACAAGGACCGCCCGAAGCCGAAGTCGACGCCGGCCGCGCAGGCCGGTTCCCCGGCCTCCGCCGGCTCCACCGCCTCCGCCCAGCCGGCGTCGGCAGCCACCGGCGGCAGCCTCGCCTCGACCGGTGCGTCGCCCGCCGTGCCGCAGCTCGCCCTCGTCGGCGGCGGCGCCGTGCTCCTCGGCACCGGGGCGGTCTTCGCCGTACGCCGTCACCGCGGGGCCCGGGGCACCCACTGATCCCGGGCAGCAACCGCCCCGGGCGTCGTCAACTGCCCCCGGGCATCGACTGATCCCGGGCGCCAACTGATCCCAGGCACCGAAGAGGGCCCGCATCCGAGTGCTGGATGCGGGCCCGTGCGGCTCCTGCCTGTGTGGCGTCTTCGCAGGTCAGACTTACGAGGGCGGCACCTGTGCGGAGGTGCCGCCCTCGCTCTTTCCGGACTCCCCCCTCGGGAGCTGCCGTCACCCCGGTCGGCGCGGGGTGCGGCCTTCAGCGGGGCTGGCGAGCGGCCGGGTGGTTGCCCATCACCCCCCACGGGATCGAGCAATCCGGTCCGTTCGCACCGCCGCTGAATTGAGTACAAGCTTTCCTCCACCCGGCCCGGTGGCGCGACCACTTTCAAGTCTGGCCAAAAGGGCATGGTGACCGCACGTGTTGGCGTGCATACTCAGGCGTGCCGGGGGCCGACTGAGGAAACCAGAGGTGGGGGTTTCGGTGTTACGCGTCCATTTCAGTGGACTCGATCTGGCCCGTGTGCGCATTGCGGCACGCCCGGACGCACTGTGGGAGACCGTCTTAAGCTTTCACCGGCTGCGCGACCGACGGGACGATTCGGCGTTCGGCAAATGGCGATCGGAAACGCGCGGAAGGTTGAATGGCGAAGCGCGACTGCTGGCGCCGCTCGTGCCCACCCGCGGGTATTTTCCCGATTTCCTGACGCCCGCCGAAGGGCTCCTCGGCATGACCGACGCGCTCGCCGCGCTGCGCGAGACGCCGTCCGCCCGGCTGCACGAGGAACTGTCCCGGCTCTCCACGGCCACCCGCCCGTTCCCGTCGTGGATACGGGCGATGGCCGAGGGCGACACCCGTGCCCTCGGCCGGCTCGCCGGGATCCTCCAGCGCTATTACGAGGCGGCCGTCGCCCCGTACTGGCCGCGCGTCCAGTGCCGTATCGAGGCCGACCGGGCCGCCCGTGGCAGGGCGCTGCTCGACGGCGGCGCGGACCGGCTGCTCGCCTCGCTCCCGCCGATGATGCGCTGGCGCCCGCCCGTACTGGAGGCCGACTATCCGGTGGACCGCGATCTCCACCTCGGCGGCCGGGGGCTGTTGCTGCTGCCGTCGTACTTCTGCCGCCGCACCCCGGTCACCTTCCACAACACGGATCTGACGCCCGTGCTGGTCTATCCGGTGGAACACCCGGTGCCGCGGATCACCCCGCCGGTGCCGCCGGAACGTTCCCTCGGCCGGCTCGTCGGCCAGACCCGCTCCGCGATACTCCAGGGCATCGGCGTCGGCTGCACCACCAGCGAACTCGCCCGCCGGGCCGATGTCTCGCTGGCCTCCGCCAGCCAGCATGCGACGGTGCTCCGCGATGCCGGCCTGCTGGTCACCCTGCGGCAGGGCAACGCGGTGCTGCACACCCTCACCCCGCTGGGCGCGGCCCTGCTGCGTGGTGCGCGTCCGGCGGAAGCGGCGGCGTACGAACGGCTGGGGTGAGCGGCGCCGGGCACACCTGCGGGCGCGTGCGGGACGCCGTGCCGCGCGACGGGTACGCCATGCCGCCTGCCGGGGATGCCGCGTCGCGCGCCCGGTGTGCCGTGCCGTGCGCCCGGGGCCTCCTGCCGCACGTCGGACTCCTGCCGCATGTCGGGCTCCGGGGGCCGGTCCGGCTCCGGCTGTCGCCCCTCAGGTGCATCCTGACGGGCGGCGCAGATACCGGGCGCGCGGTCAGTAGGGGCGGTCGCCCGCGATGGCGACCCGCTCCGCGACTCGGCGGTGCGTTCCGTAGTCGTTCACCGCGTAGTGCTGGGTGGCACGGTTGTCCCAGAACGCGAGGTCCCCCGCCTGCCAGCGCCACCGCACCTGAAACTCCGGCACCTGCGCCTGCTGGAACAACACGCGCAACAGCCGGTCGCTCTCCACCTCCTCCAGGCCCACGATCCGGGTGGTGAAGGAGGCGTTGACGAACAGCATCCGCCGCCCGGTCTCCGGGTGCCGGCGCACCACGGGATGCTCGACCGGAGGGAACTGCTCCTGAAATGGCGCCAGTTGAACGGTGGAGTAGAAGCGCGAGAAACCCGGGAGATAGTCGTGCACCGCCCGCGCCCCATTGACCCGTGCGCGGATTTCCGGAGGCAAATTGTCGTATGCCGCGGCCATATCGGCCCACAGGGTGTCCCCGCCCGCGGGGGGCACCTCCCGCAGTTGCAACACCGCACCCAGCGCCGGGCGTTCGCGGAACGTGACATCCGTGTGCCATACGTTCTCGAACGTCGGGGCCCCGCCTGCCGCCTTGTCGAACCGCACCACATCCTTCGAATCGCCCCACGCCAGCAACGGGTTGGTCTCCAGCTCACCCCAATTGCGCGCGAATTCGCGCTGAGCCGCGGAGCTCAGATGCTGCCCGCGGAAGAACAGCACCTTCCACTCCAGCAACGCCCGGTTCAGCTCCGCGCGCAGGCCGTCGGACAGCGGACGGGACAGGTCCACCCCACGGATTTCGGCCCCGATGGTGGCCGCCTGCGGCACGACCTCGAAGCGCTCATAGGGCCGGTCCTCCCAGTGGTCGGGAGTGCGGCGCAGGACGCGGTGCCCTTCGTAGAGGCCGTCGGCGGGGATGCGGTGGGGGCGCAGGACGGGGGTGGGCACGGGGGCGGGGGAAGCCGCGGAATCGGCGAGCGTCGTCAACTGATCCTCCTGATCGGGAGAAGGGGAGGCGGGTGGGGGAGGAAGGGAGAGGGGAGCCATGTGCCTGGCGGCCGGGGGGTGGGGGTGCGGCCACGGCGGACGCGGTCGTCGGACGGACCACCGCCCGCCGCACGTCAGGGCAGGAACCCGTCAGTGCAGGTGGCCGTCAGCCCGTGAACCCGTCGGTGCATGACGCCGGCAGCGCCTGAAGCTGCTGATGCGGGAAGCCGTCACCGCGGAAAGCCGTCAGGCCGTACAGGAACAACCGGCCGGGGGAGATCCCACCCGGCCGCGGCGGCGCAGAAAGCTCAGGCCGCGGGGCGCGCACTCGCCGTGGGGGCCGCTCTCGCGCGGGGCCACCTCACGGACGGTCGGGTGCGTGCTCATGCCATGCACCGTACCCCCTCCTGACGGGCGGGCTCAATGCCTCAGTCGTCGATCCCGCTGCGCTCCACCCCCGCCACGATGTACCGCTGGAGCAGCAGGAAGACCACCACCAACGGGGCGATCGAGACCGCCGCGGCCACGAACAGCTCGTGCAGATTGAGGTTCTGCGCGGTGGTGAACGTCGACAGTGCCACCTGTACCGTCCAGGCCTCCTGGTCCTGCCCGATCACCAGCGGCCACAGGAACGCGTTCCAGGCACCGATGAAGACGATGGTGGCGACGGCGGCGAAGACCGGCCGGGCGTTGGGCACCACGATGCGCCAGTACGTCCGCCAGTAGCCGAGCCCGTCGACCCGTGCCGCGTCCTCCAGCTCCTTGGGGAAGCCCAGGAAGTACTGCCGGAAGATGAAGCAGGCGAACGCGCTGAACAGCGTGGGAATGACCAGGCCCCGCAAAGTGGAGATCCAGCCGAGCGTCGACACCAGCACGAAGCTCGGCACGAACGTCACGGCCGCCGGGACCATCAGCGTCCCCAGGATCGCGTAGAAGACGACATGGGCGTGCCGGTAGGGGATCCGGGCCAGACCGTACCCCGCGAGCGAGGCCAGCAGGACCGTACCGACGGTCGTCGAGACCGCGATCAGCGTGGAGTTGAGCAGCGCCCGGCCCAGGGGGAGGTTCGGATCCCGGAAGACCTCGGTGAGATGCGACCACTGCAGCTCGTGCGGGAAGAACGTCCAGTCAGGGGAGGTGATCTCCCGCTCGGTGGCCAGCCCGTTCCGCACCAGCAGGTAGAAGGGGATGAGAAAGAGCAGCGCGAGGGCGATCACGGTGACGACCCGCAGCGCGCGCCCGGCTCTGGTCAGCGCGTCATGCATCGGTGCTCACTCCTCCTTGCGGCCGAGGCCGAACCAGCGGGCCTGGACGACCGTCGCCACCGCGATGATCAGCGCCAGGATCACCGCACCCGCGCTGCCCAGTCCGAGATTCTGGTCCTGTCCGAGCGCCGTGTAATACAGATAGACCAACGGTGGCCGGGCGTAGGGCGGATAGCCGCGCGCATCGCTCAGCAGGTTGTAGAACTCGTCGAACGCCTGGAACGCGTTGATCACCAACAGCAGCACCACCGCCACGGACGTGGCGCGCAACTGCGGAAAGGTGATGTGCCGGAAGACCTGCCAGCCCGGCCGCGCCCCGTCCATCGCCGCTGCCTCGTACAACTGCGGTGAGATCCGCTGCAGTCCGGCCAGGAACAGGATCATGTAGAACCCGGCCTGCAGCCACAGCCGTACGGTCACGATGACCAGCCAGTACCAGGGCGGATCGGTCGTCGACAGCCAGGCGGTCTGGTCCGCGCCGAACCACCCCAGCACGGTGTTGGCCAGCCCGAACCGCACCCCGTTGAAGACCGACAGCTTCCAGATCACCGACGCGACGACATAGGAGCAGGCCGTCGGCAGGAAGAACACCGACCGGAAGAACGCCTGGGCGAAGCGCAGCCGGTTCACCATCAGCGCCAGTGCGAGCGACAGCGCATAGGTCGCCGGCACGATGAACACCGTGAACAGCGCAAACGTGCCCAGGCTGCCCAGGAATGCCGGATCGCTCAGCATCGTGCCGTAGTTGCCCAGCCCGACGAAATCCGAGCCGGACGGACTGACGGTGTTGTGCGCGTCGAAGAAGCTCAGGTAGACGCTCCACACCAACGGCACGTACGTGAACATCCCCAGCCCGATCGCGAACGGCCCGACGAAGACCCAGAACCAGAGGTTCCGCCGCTGTGGGCCGAGCCACCGGGCGCCGGGCGAGCGGGGCTCGGCTTCCGGCCCCGCCGCGGCACGGGGGGCCGGTACGTCTGTGACCGCCTCTTCGGTCCCGCCCGCGGTCACTTCTTCTTGACCCGCTGGAGCTCGGCATTGACCTTGCGCACCACGCTTTTCAGCTCGCTCTCCGGGTTGGCGCCGTCCTTGATGATCCGGCTCAGCGCGTCCTGATAGGCGGTACGGTCCGCGGTCGTCCACAACAGCGGCTCGGCATAGCCGTGATCGGTCGAGAGCCGCACCGCGTCCGCCGCCGGGCCGGACTGCAGCTGCCGGGCCTTCTTCGCCAGTGAGATCCGCGCCGGGATATGGAATCCGTACGACAGCGCGAAGTCCTGCTGGAAGTCGGTGCGGTCCACCCACAGCCACTTCGCGAAGGCCTTGGCCGCCGCCTTGCGTGCGCTGCGCGCGCTGACCGCGGAGCCATAGGCACCCACCTGAACGGAGGGTTTCCCTCCGCTCCCGTCCTTCGGGAACGGCAGCACCCCGAAGTCGTCCCCCAGCGCCTTCTTGATCTGCGGCAGCGCCCACAGCCCCGACCACTGCATCGCGGTCAGCCCCTGGATGAAGGCGGCCGGATCGGACCAGTCCGTGGGCGCACCCAGCAGCAACGACTTGTCCGCGTACAGCTGCCGGATCTTGCCGAGGGTGCGCGCCGCGGCCGGATCGTCGAACCCGACCTTGCCGTCCGGGCTGATCAGGCTCAGCCCGGCGGCGAACAGCGGCGTCCCGCCGAGCACGCCCACCCCGCCGTCGTTCCCCAGGAACAGCCCCTTGGACTTCTTGCCGCTGAGCTTCCTCGCCCCGTCCACCAGCTCGTCGAGCGTCTGCGGCGGCTGCACCCCGGCCTTCTTCAGCAGGCTCTTGCGGTAGTACAGCAACTGCATGTCGACGACCTGCGGGATGCCCCAGATCTTGTCCTGCCAGATCTTCGGCGCCAGCACGGCCTGATGGAAGTCGTCCTTCACCGGCTCGATCTCGGCGGTCAGATCGACCACTTGACCGCCCTGGATCTGGTCCAGCAGCGGCCCGTTGGCCTCGAAGACGTCCGGCCCCGAGTCGGTGAGCAGCGCGGCCGCCGTCTGCCGGTCGTAGTCACCCGGCCGCCACTGCACCGAGACGTCCGCCTTCCGGTACGCGGCGGCGTACCGCTTCACGGCCTGCTGGGTCCCGGGCTCCCCGTACTGGTGGTACCACTGGCTGAGCGCGGGCCCCGAACCGCCGCCGCCCCGCCCGGTGTTGGACCCGCACGCGGTCGCAAGTCCCGCGGCAAGGGCCACCCCGCCGCCGGCCGCCAACAGCCGCCGCCTGTTGATCTCCGTCATGGCACGTCGCCCCCTGCGCTCGTAACCTATCGGTGATCGACGATCACCGACGGTGCGACCGTCCACTCTGCCGCACGACGGTGAAGCGCGCATGGCATCTACACGAAACGGGGGCGGGGCGGGGGCTGGACGGGGCCTCCAGCACGGGTGGCAGCCCGCAGTCTGGCAGCCCGAGGGTCTGGTACCGCCCCTTACGGAGGGGCCTGGCGCTGCTTGCGGTAGAGCTCGATGGCCGCCTCGGTGGGGAAGTTGGGCACGGTGACGGTTTCGCCGGTGTCCTTGGCGACGATGATCTTTGACCCGCCGGGCGGGGCCGGCTGCGGGGGGCCCGATGCGTCCGGTGTGCGGGGGGAGGCGGCGTAGACGAGGTAGCCGATGTCGAATGCGTGGACGTGCAGGGGGGCGGGGGAGCCGTCCGGCAGCTTGGGCTCGGCATAGCGGCTGCGGACGATGGCGAGCGCTTCCTCGGGGGTGGTGGGCGGCGTGTGCTGGTCCTGCGAACTGGTCATTTTCTGCTCCCGTCGCGCCCCGTCTTGCCTGAGCACCGGTGGGTGTCAGGTGAGAAATGCGCCGACCCATTCCGGATCATCTGAAACGCCCTCAATCTTCCGCGGGAGCCTCAGGAGGTCCGGCGCCTGTAGTGGCGGTGGTAGAGCTCCACCGCCGATTCCGGAGGGAAGTTGGGCACGGACGACACCTCGCCGTCGATCTTGGAGATGACGACGTGACTGCCGCCGGGCTCCGCGGGAGGCGCGGTGGGGTCCTCGGGGCACGGCCAGCTCGCGTGGATCAGGTAGCCGATGTCGAACTCATGGACGTACAGGCCGGTAGGACCGCCGGGCGAGCCGACCTCGGGGAAGTGTTTCCGGCCGATCGCCAGTGCCTCGGCCTGGTTCGTCGGCAGAGGCTCGGGGCCGAGCCGCGGACGGTACGGGGGAGGCGGGGGAGGCAGGCCGGGAGTGCTGCCCGGCGGCTGGTCGGACTCGGTCATGGGGCTCTCTCCTCGGGTGGGTCGGGTCGTGTGGGCCGTGCCTGGGGGCGAGGCCAACTTAATCCACGCGCCGGTGGTCTGATGGGGGCGTCTCCGGGGTGGGGCACGGCGGGGCGAGGTGAGCGGGGTGAGGTGAGGTGGGTGCCGGCCGGGGCCCCGGTTCTCAGCCGAACAGCACGCGTGCCAGCCAGAACTCCAGCAGTTCCGCGTCGCCGGTGATCTCGAAGGTGTCGTGGTCGGCGGGGGTACGGCCGTAGATGAGGAGCAGGAGGTCGGTCAGCGGGGCGCGGACGGAGACGGCGGCCGGCTCCTGGACGCGGCGCCAGGCGAGGGTGTCGCCGGTGAGGTCGACGAGCCAGTCGGCGGCGGCTTCCGGCGGGGTGTCCGTGGCGTGGAAGTGGAGGGTGCGGCCGGGGCCGAGGAGTTCGCGCCGGTCGGGGTGGAAGTCGAACATCTCGGGGAGGGAGCCGAGTTCCATCCATTCGTCGAGGGTGTCGAGGGCGAGGCGTGGGTCGACGGTGAAGTCGCTGCCGAGCGCCAGCGTGACGTCGGCTCGGTGCATGACCGTCTCGTGGGCCATGCGGCGGGCGAAGAAGCGCGGGGAGCCGGAGGGGAGCGGGGTCCAGATCCGGACGTCGGGGCCCGTGGAGCGCAGTGTGTCCGCAAGGCGCCGGGCGCCCTCGAGGAGCCAGGCGGCGGCCTCGGCCGGGGACTGGGTGGTGTCGCGGGGCAGGACGCGCAGGGCGGTCTCGGGCGGGGGTTCGGTCGCCCGGGTCCGTACCAGGTCCTCGACCCAGCGATGGGCCTCGCCCAGATGCCGGAGCAGCTGGGCGAGGTTCCAGTCCGGGCACGAGGGGACGGTGGTCGTCAGGTCGGCGTCCCGCTCCGTGAGGCAGGACGCCAGGAGTGCGGCCTGGTCGACGAGGGCGGCGCAGTGACCGTCGTAATCCATGCTCATGGCGGGGTGTGCGGAGTTCATGACCTCACGGTAGGACGCACCACTGACAACGGAGCGTCACGACGAGCGGTTCCGTGTCACGAGCAGTGAGCAGTCCCGCATCACGAGCGGTGGCCCCGACAGGAGCAGTTGCGCATCACGAGTCGTTCCTCTTCCCGAGTCGAGCTGTTCCCCTCCCGCTCAGTGCGGTGTCACGAGCGGGCGCTCTGTTGCTCCAGGCGGAACCGCAGCCGGCAGATGACCGCGTCCGTGTCCCGGCGCACCGCGCGGGCGACGACCGCGCCGCGCTGGTTCTGCAGCAGGCGCTGCCAGAGGTGGGCGGGCTCGGCCTCCGGGATCAGGACGGTGATGCGGGTGGTGGGGCGCCGTGCCGCCAGGCCGGTGACGCAGGCGGCTATGGGACGGCCGAGGGAGCGGGTGGCGGAGGGCAGTTCGAGGAGTTCCACGCCGGGGTTCCACAGTTCCCAGTCGCGGCGCAGGGCCTCGGCGGCCGGGCGGTCCTCGGGGGCGTCGTGGGTGACGGTGACCGCCACCACCTCATCGCCCAGGGACACCGCCGCGTTCAGGGCCTCGCAGGTCAGCCGGGAGAGGTACGAGACGGGGACGATGACGAGGGAGGGGGCACGGTGCAGGGGGCCGGGGACGCGGCCCAGGCCGAGGCGTTCGCCGATACGGGCATAGGCACGGTGTACGGCTTCGAAGGTGAGGACCAGCAGCGGCAGGGCGATGACGAGGAGCCAGGCGCCCTCGGTGAACTTGGTGGCGGTGACGACGAGTGCCGAGACACCGGTGAGCAGGGCGCCGAAACCGTTCAGCAGGGCCTTGCCGCGCCACCCGGAGGAGCGGTGGCGGCGCCAGTGCCGGACCATGCCGATCTGGCAGAGCGTGAAGCCGACGAAGACACCGATGGCGAACAGCGGGACGAGGGTGTTGACCTCGCCGCCGGAAACGAGCAGCAGCGCCGCGGCCACGGCGGCGAGGGCCAGCACGCCGTGCCGGTGGACCTGCCGGTCCGCCTTGAGGCCGAAGACGTGCGGCAGGTAGTTGTCCCGGGCGAGCAGGCCCATCAGGACGGGCAGCCCGCCGAAGGAGGTGTTGGCGGCGAGGGCCAGCAGCACCATGGTGGCGAACTGGACCACGTAGAAGGCCCCGTTGTGGCCCAGGGAGGCGTCCGCGAGCTGCGCGAGGACGGTCACGCCCGCCACCGGCTGGAGGTGGAAGCGGCCGATCAGGACGGACAGCCCGATCAGCATCACGCCGAGCAGGGCGCCGAGCGCGACCTCGGTGCGCTGGGCACGCCTGGCCGCCGGCGCCCGGAAGGACGGCACCGCGTTGGCCACCGCCTCGACACCCGTCAGCGCCGAGCAGCCGGACGCGAAGGCCTTGAGCAGGAGCAGGGCGCCGACGGCGGTGGCGTTCTGGGCGAGAGCGGAGGGGTGACCATAGGTGGTGACGGTCGAGGCGGGGGCGTCGCGGAGGAGGCCGGCGACGATCACCGTCAGGATGGCGCCGATGAAGACGGCGGTGGGGACGAGGAACGCCTTCGCCGAGTCGACGATGCCGCGCAGGTTGATGCCGGTGATCAGCAGCAGCACCGTCAGGCAGATCGCCGTCCGGTCGTCGTAGAGCGCGGGGAACGCCGAGGTCAGGGCCGCTGCACCGGCCGTCACGGAGACCGCGACATTGAGGACGTAGTCGAGGAGGAGGGCGGCGGCGGCCACCAGGGCGGCCCGGCGGCCGAGGTGCGTCCTGGCCACCGCGTACGAGCCGCCGCCGTCGGGGAAAGCCGCGATCACCTGGCGGTACGACGCGACCAGGACGGCCAGCAGCGTGGCGATGGCGAGTGTGACGGGCAGCGTGAAACCAAGGCCGTAGCTGCCTGCCGCGGCCAGGACCAGCACGATCGACTCGGGGCCGTAGGCGACGGACGCCAGGGCATCGAGGGAGAGGGCGGCCAGGCCCTGGAGTGTGGTGAGCCGGTGGCGGGGATCGGGCTCGGCGGCGGGCTCGCCAGTGGATTCACCAGCGGGCTCGCCTGTGGGTTCACCCGTGGGCTCACCGGTGGGCGTACGAGCGGGTTCGCCGGCGCCGGTGGGGGCGCTGCCGGTGCGGGTGGTGGTATCCGGCGGTTCCTCGGGCCGGCCACCGGGCCGGGACACCATCGGCATTGTGCGTCGTACCTCCGTGCGGCACCGTGTGGGACCAGACCAGCGTGCGGGGCAGGGCGGCGGCCGCCCCTGGGCCTTGGCGTCCCCTTGGCGGGCAACGGGGTGATCTTCACGGGGTCTTGACGCGGGGGGCGCGGCCGGCGCGCCCACGCGGGTGAACGGGACCAGTGGGCAGGCGGATCGCCAGTACAGGGAACGGCCGGCACGGGAACGGCCGGTACAGGGAACGGGCGGCTCGGGGGGCCAGTACAGGGATCTGCCAGTACAGGGAACGGCCCACCGCGCCGCACCCGTCGGTCAGAATGCCGCGGCCGGCCGTGAGAAGTCGTAGTGGACGCCGGTGAGCTCTTCCGACGCGGCCCACAGGCGCTCGCCGGCTGCGTCCTTCTTGGTCCAGGGGGCGCGGAAGGACTGGGCGGGGGCGCCGCGCAGCCCGTTGCGCGGCCCGATGAAGGAGTCCGGCCGCATATGGGGCGCGGTGGCCGCGCAGAGGGTGCCCAGGGCGCCGCCGTCCGGGGACTGGCCGATGAGGCCGGTCCCGAAGTCGATGATCCGCTCGGCGGAGGTGCGGCCCTCCATGCGGACGCCCGCGGTCATGAGGTTGGTGGAGGCGTATCCGGGGTGCGCGGCGGCCGCGACGACCTGGGAGCCGGCCGCGGCCAGCCGCCGGGCCAGTTCGTGGGTGAAGAGCAGGTTGGCGCTCTTGGAGCGGCTGTACGCGATCCAGCGGCGGTAGGAGCGCGCGCTGTTGAGGTCGGTGTAGTCGAGGTCGGCGAGGACGTGCAGCATGCTGGAGACGGTGACGACCCGGGCGCCGGGCGTGGCGAGGAGCTTGGGCAGCAGCAGCCCGGTCAGCGCGAAGTGGCCGAGGTGGTTGGTGCCGAACTGCATCTCGAAGCCGTCGGCGGTGGTCAGGTACGGCAGTGCCATCACGCCGGCGTTGTTGATGAGCAGGTCGAGGCGGTCGCCGTCGAAGTCGTCGAGGGCGGCGGCGAAGTCCCGTACGGAGGAGAGATCGGCCAGGTCGAGGGGCCGGAACTCGGCCTCGGCGGCGGGGACGTCGGCCCGCAGCCGGTCCAGGGCGGCCATGCCCCGCGCCTCGTTGCGGCAGGCCAGCAGTACGCGGGCGCCGTGCCGGGCCAGTTCACGTGCCGTGGCGTAGCCGAGTCCGCTGTTGGCGCCGGTGACGACCGCCGAGCGGCCGGTCTGGTCGGCGATGTGGCTGGTGTTCCACCGGGTCACGCCTGTGCTCCTCCGTACGGGGGCGACCAGAGTACGTGGGAGGGGCGGCCGGGACCGGAGAGGGCTGGAGGAGGGCCCGCTGCCCGCCCTCCGTCGTCCTCCGCGCTCCGTCCTCGCCTTTGCCCCCGGGCGTCGCGCCCGTGCTCACTCCTCCTCGGCGAGGCGCTTGATCGCCGAGAGACGGGTGTCCCAGACGGCGGCCACCCGGTCCATCCACCGGGCGGTGATCCCCAGCCGCTCCGGTATGACCCGGTAGCGCGCTTCCCTGCCCTCCCGGTGTCCTGCGACCAGACCGGCGCGGTCCAGGATCCCCAGGTGTTTGACGATGGCCTGGCGGCTGACCGGCAATTCGGCCGCCAGGACCGTGGCGGTCGCCTCGCCGTGCGCGGCGAGGGCGTCGAGTATCCGGCGGCGGGTCGGGTCCGCCAGCGCGGAGAAGACCTCCGCCACGGCGTCCGAGCCCGCCCCCGAGCCTGAGCCCGCCCCCGAGCCCGGACCGGCGCCCTTGCCGCCCCGGCCCGAGCCCTGACCGGCGCCCCCGCCCGGCCCCCCGCCCGCCTCTCCAGCCCTCGTCATGCCGCGAGCTGCTCCGTGTACCGCCGGATGTTCTCCACCTGGCCGGTCCAGCCCGCGGAGTGGCTTTCGTACCCCGCGGTCTTCTTCCGGTCCTCGGGGATGCGGAGGCCGGCGAATCCGCTCTCCACCACGCGCAGGTGGGTGCCGTCGCCCTCCTCGGTGAGGGTGAATTCGACGAGGGTGGAGTTGCCCTCGACCGCCACCTCACCGGGGTGCGCACTGGCCCAGCGGTACGAGAAGTGGTGCGGCGGGTCCACCTTCACGATCTTGGTCAGGAACTGGCCGTACTCACCGTGGTCGAGCTCCATGATCCCGCCCGGCCGCAGATCGACCGGCGCCGGCTCGCCCTGGCCGAACCAGGAGCCGACGTGCTCCGGCTCGGTGAGCACGGCCCAGACGCGCTCCACGGGCGCGGCGATGCTGATCTCCCGCTCGATGCGGTCGTGGGCGCCGCCCGCGCCGCCGTCCTTGTGCTGATTGCTGCCGGTGCTCATGGGGGTGCTCCTCCTGTCGTGCCCTTCCGATGCTCACGTGCTACCTGATGGTTGCACGTGAGGCCAGGAGGTGCAACCGGTGGGTTGCGCTTATGTCTCCCTGTGCCAGGGGCGGGGGAGGGGCGCGGCGGGCCTCAGGAGTCGCGCTTCCCGCCCCGCGTCCGTACGGGATAGGCCGCCACCGCGACCTCCGGGTCGTCCAGGCAGTCCCCGGATGCCAGGTCGAAACGCTGCTTGAGCAGCGGCGATGCCACGAACGCCCGGCCGTCGGCCGAGCCGGTCAGGCCGCGGGAGAGGACTTGGGCGCCGGTGAACGGATCGCGGTTGGCGATCGCATACGTCTGCCCGGCGCGGTCGGCGAAGAGCGCGGCCTGGGTGCCGTCCGGGAGGAGGGCGGCGACCCCGCGCCCCGGGGTGAGGTCGTCCGTCGTGCACACCGCGACCCAGCCCTGGGGGCAGCGGATCTCGACCGTGGCGGCCGTGGCGGATGCGGCGGTCGTGGCGGAGGCAGTGGCCGCGGCGCCGGTGGCGGGATGGGTGAGGGAGGTGAGGGAGTCGAGAGGGGTGATCGCGGTGGCCATCAGACGGAAGTCCCTTCCAGAGTGCGAACGGGCAGAGTGGGGCCGGCCAGCAGCGTCAGATCCGGCTTGACCTGGTCGCGCTCCGGTACGAAGCGGACCGACGGATCCGGTGCGCCGGGCGCATTGACGAAGGACACGAAGCGGGCCAGCCGTTCGGGATCGGCGAGGGTTTCGGCCCACTCGTCGCGGTAGTGGGTGACATGGGCGGCCATCAGGGCCTCCAGCTCGTCGCACAGCCCCAGGGAGTCGTGGACGACGACATCCCGTACGTGGTCGAGCCCGCCCTCGATCCGCTCCAGCCAGGCCGAGGTGCGCTCCAGGCGGTCGGCGGTGCGGATGTAGAACATCAGGAAGCGGTCGATCAGGCGGATCAGCCCGGCGTCGTCCAGGTCCTGGGCGAGCAGGTCGGCATGGCGCGGATCCGCGCCGCCGTTGCCGCCCACGTACAGGTTCCAGCCCTGGGAGGTGGCGATGACGCCGAAGTCCTTGCCGCGGGCCTCCGCACACTCCCGCGCGCAGCCCGAGACCGCGGACTTCAGCTTGTGCGGGGAGCGCAGGCCCCGGTAGCGCAGCTCCAGTTCGATGGCCATACGGACCGAGTCCTGGACGCCGTAACGGCACCAGGTCTGGCCCACACACGACTTCACGGTGCGCAGCGCCTTGCCGTACGCATGCCCCGACTCGAAGCCGGCGTCCACCAACCGGGCCCACACCTGCGGGAGTTGATCCACCCGGGCGCCGAACAGGTCGATCCGCTGGCCGCCGGTGATCTTGGTGTAGAGGCCGAAGTCGCGGGCCACCTCGCCGATCACGATCAGCTTCTCCGGGGTGATCTCCCCGCCGGGGATGCGCGGCACGATGGAGTACGAGCCGTTGCGCTGGAGGTTGGCGAGGAAGTGGTCGTTGGTGTCCTGGAGGGCGGCCTGCTCGCCGTCGAGGACATAGCCGTCGGCGCCGACGGCCGGCGCGAGGGAGGCGATGATCGAGCCGACGGTGGGCTTGCAGATCTCGCATCCGTCGCCGTGGCGTGCCTCCGGGCGGCCGTGCGAGTCCAGCAGCTCGGCGAAGGACGTCAGCCGCAGGGTGCGCACGATCTCGTACAGCTCGGCGCGGGTGTGCGGGAAGCAGCCGCACAGCCCGGTGTCGAGGCTGACGCCGGACGCGGCCAGTTCGTCGTTCATCACGGCGGTCAGCGATTTGACGCAACTGCCGCAGCCGGTGCCGGCCTTGGTGCACTTCTTGATCTCGGGGAGGGTGCCGCAGGAGTGCTCGGTGACCGCGGCCCGGACCGTCCCCTTGGTCACGTTGTGGCAGTTGCACAGCACCGCCTCGTCCGGCAGTGCGGACGGGCCGAGCGCGCCGCCGCCCCCGGCAGCCCCGGCGGGCAGGACCAGCTGCTCGGGTGCCAGCGGCGGCACGGTGCCGGTCAGCGGCCGCAGCATGCCGTACGCCTCGGCGTCGCCGACCAGCACCCCGCCCAGCAGCTCGCCCGTGGCGTCGATCACCAGCTTCTTGTAGACGCCGCTGCGGGAGTCGGCGTAGACCACGTCCAGCGCGCCGTCCGTCGCACCGTGCGCATCGCCGAAGGACGCGACGTCCACGCCGAGCAGCTTGAGCTTGGTGGACAGATCGGCACCGGTGAAGCCGTCGGGCTGCCCGGTGTCGTCACCGAGCCGGGCGGCGATCTCGCCGGCCGTCACCCGCGCCATGTCGTAGCCCGGGGCGACCAGGCCGTAGACCCGGCCGTCGGCGGCCAGCGCGCACTCGCCGATCGCGTACACGGCCGGGTCGACGGTGCGGCACTGCTCGTCGACGACGATGCCGCCGCGCTCGCCGACCGGCAGTCCGCAGTCCCGGGCGAGTTGGTCACGGGGGCGGACGCCGGCCGAGAAGACGACCAGATCGGTGTCGATCCGGGAGTCGTCCGAGAGCCCCATGGCGGCCACCGCGCCGCTGCCGTCCGCGACGATCTCCTTGCCGCCGACACCGGTGTGCACCTCCAGGCCCATCTCCTCGATGGTGCGGCGCAGCGCCCGGCCGCCGCCCTCGTCGACCTGGAGGGCCATCAGCCGCGGGGCGAACTCCACGACGTGGGTGTGCAGCCCGAGCCCCTTGAGCGCACCGGCCGCCTCCAGGCCGAGCAGCCCGCCGCCCACCACCACACCCGTGCGGGCGTTCTTGGCGTACTCCTCGATGGCCAGCAGGTCGTCGATCGTGCGGTAGACGAAACAGCCCGCGCTGTCCTTGCCGGGCACCGGCGGCACGAACGGATACGAGCCGGTGGCCAGCACCAGGGTGTCGTAGCGGACGGTCAGCCCGGAGCGGGAGGTGACCGTGCGGGTGGTGCGGTCCACGGCGGTGGCCGGGTCGCCGAGGTGCAGCTCGATGCCGTGCCGGGCCAGGAATTCCGGGTCGGCCAGGCTCAGGTCGTCCGGGGTGCGGCCGGCGAAGTACGACGTCAGCTGGACGCGGTCGTAGGCCGGGCGGGGCTCCTCGCACAGCACGACCACCCGCATCCGCTCGGTGACACCGCGGTCGGCCAGCTCCTCCAGGAAGCGCTGGCCGACCATGCCGTGGCCGATCAGGACGAGGGTGGGTGTGGTGCCGGGCGCGGCATCTGTGGTGGCATCCGGGTGCGGCGGCATCGAGGTCATGCCCCTCACACTGGGGCGTGGCTGTTACCCGCCCGCATCTGCTCTGTTTCCCGGGCGGAACGCTGCCCTCAGTGGCGCGGCGGCCGCCGTGTGAGGGCGGCCGCCGCGCGGGCGGCCGCCCTCCGGCAGATCAGCAGGTCAGCCAGGATGCCGGCCGGTCAGCCGTTCAGCTGCGCCGGGCACAGCCGCCGCGGCTGCCGGTCGGTGGCCAGCTCGGCATCCACACAGCCGCCCGGCAGGCCGCCGTGGGCCTTGCTGCCGAAGTTGGCGGTGACGGTCAGCGCGCCCTTGCCGAAGACCGTGCGCTGGACGCTGCGATCCGCGGTCAGCCACCGGAACGAGGTCAGCTGCTGCGTGCCGGCGGCGCGGTGCAGCGGCGAGAAGAACTTCTGCAGCGCGGCGAGCTGTGGCCCGTCCTTCTGCAGCGTCGGGCCGTCGAGAACGAAGTTCAGCGGGGTGTTGTAGAGCATCGCCAGCAGCGCCCGGGTGGTCTTCTGGGCCGGCAGCTTCTGGTACGACAGCTCCCAGCGCTCCACGTTCACCAGCGAGCCGTGCAGCGCGGTCTCGTAGAGCGGCGCGCGGTACTTGGGGTCGTACATGGCGGTGGCCATCCGGGCGGGCAGCCGGACCGGCTTGAAGAAGGCGCCGGGGGCCTTCTCCGGCGCGTAGCCGCCCCACGTCTTCTTGTCCCGCTCCAGGGCCCACAGGCCGTCGTCGACCGGGGTGCCCGAGCCGTGGTTGTAGGCCAGCACCTTGTTGGCCCACGCCTGGGCGCCCTCCGACCCCAGGACGAGGTTCTTCGACAGCCGCACCATCCGGGCCAGCCGGCTCGCGCGGTCGCCGGCCTTGGTCATCTCATGGCCCTTGCCGTGATCGCGGAACAGCTCTCCCGTCGCATCCACGTCGAGGAAGTAGCTGTCCGCGCCGTTGGCGACCATCGTGCGGGTCCGGTCGGCGAGGTAGTGCTTCGCGGGCTCGGCCTTCTCGAAGGCGCGCGAGCTGAGGTAGCAGCCGCGCTTGCCGAAGCCCGGCTGCGGGGTGCCGTCGGCCCGGCGGACGCAGAAGTCGGGATAGACCCGGTCCGGCCAGACGGAGGTGGGGCTGTCGGCCTTCTCGGGGTCCTGGCCGTTGGCGAAGGTGTCGTACGGGCCGACGAGGTAGCCCGCCTTCTTGGCGGCCCGCACCGCCGGTCCCTTCATCGGGTCGGGACCGGAGTCGTAGCCCAGCCACATCCGGTCCACGCCCAGCTTCTTCAGCGCCTCGACCCCGGGGGCGGTGCGCGCCTCGCCCCACACATAGGCGTGGAACGCACCCAGCAGCTTTTCGGTGGCCGGGTTCTGCCGGATCTTCTTGCGCAGGCTGCCGAGCCGGCCGTGCTGCGCGAGGTAGGAGCGGTAGTCGGCGGCCGGGGCGACCGGATTGCCGTCGGTGAGGGCGAAGGAGACCTCGTAGTCGCGGGTGCCCTCACCGGCGTCGAAGGCATGCTGGGCCGTGGTGCGCAGCCGGCCGCCGGCGGAGGCGAACCGCAGCGAGGTGCCGAGGTCGGTCGGGGTGAGGTAGCTGACGCCGCTCCCGCCGCCCGCCCCGCCCATGGAGTAGCCCCACAGCGGCAACGAGAGGGCCTCGCCCATGTCGACGGTGCTGCCGGCCAGCCCGCCCTTCTCCGGAGAGGCGTTCCAGAACGCGTCCCGCACCGGGATGTCCAGCCCCTCGCCGCGCGGTACCTGGACGGCGGAGGCGGCCCGGTCGGTGCCGGTCACCGGCCAGTCGACCGACCCGTCACGGTCCGACCGCAGCTTGATCCGCAGCCGCCCGCGCTCCGAACTCGCCGTGACCTGAAGGCCCTTGTCGGGGTAGCTCCACCGCGCCCCGTCGGCCGTCTGCGTCACCGGACCGGGCTTGCCCAGTCCGCCCGCGGCCCCGTCGGACAGCACCAGCTGCCGCCCGCCACCGGTGTGCGCGGTCACCGCGAGGGAGTCGGTGTCGACGACCGCCGTGCCGCCGGATACGGGGAGTTGGAGATGGCTGCCCTCCAGCGTGCCGGCGGCGGCGCGGTCACATCCGACGACGCCGAGGGTGGTCGCGGTCAGCGCGAGCGAGGCGGCCAGCACGCGGGTGGGACGGCGGTGTCCCGCGGTCTTGTGAGGGTTGGAGTTCATGAAGAACTGAATACGCATCAGGTGTAAGAGAGTTCTAAGAACCGTGTTCCACGTACCGAAAATTACGTGCCGAGTTCCACGTCGTATGTCGACGCCCCCGGATGTGACGGGGAACTCCGCTCTCCACGCCTGCCCCGGCGCCTCAGCTCACCTGCGTGGTCGCCCCCGGCGCCCAGCTGTCAGCGCAGGGCGACCGCGGCGCCCGTTCGTTCGGTGGCGATCCTGACGGCGAAGCCCGCCAGCGCGGTGCCCATCACATAGCGGTGCAGGCGCTGCCAGAGCGGGTGCCGGGCGAAGAACCCGGCGACGGAGCCGGCCGTCACGATGAAGAACGCGTTGCCCGCGACCCCCACCGCGATCTGGGTCAGCCCCAACAGCAGCCCCTGCAGGCCGACATGACCGCGTGCCGGGTCGACGAACTGCGGCAGCAGCGAGATGTAGAGGATGGCCACCTTGGGATTGAGCAGGCAGGTGAGGAAGCCCATCAGGAAGAGCTTGCGGGCCCCGGCCTGCGTCAACTCCTGGGGCGCGACAGGGGATCGGCCGCCCGGCCGGATGGCCTTCCAGGCCAGCCAGAGCAGGTAGCCGGCTCCGGCCAGCTTGATCGCCAGGTAGATCTCCGGCACCAGCGCGAAGACGGTGGCGATACCGGCGGACACCGCGAAGAGATAGACCAGGAAGCCGAGGAAGACCCCGGCCAGCGAGGTCAGCCCCGCCCGGCGGCCCTGGGCGATCGAGCGGGAGACCAGGTAGATCATGTTCGGCCCCGGCGTCAGCACCATGCCGAGCTCCACCATCGCGATCCCCGCTATTGCTCCCAGCCCGATCACAACACTGCCTCCGTACGCACGTTCGCCGAAGCGCAACCTAGCAGCCCACGGCCGTGTGCGGCTCAGTGCGCCGAGCAAGAACGGGGCGGCCCTCCGAGCTCTGAGAACCGTCCCGGCGCGCCAGCCGCGCCCGCTCCTCCTCGGGCGTGAACCCCGCCGTCAGCGGCGGCTCGCCGCGCGCCCGGTCCCAGGCCAGGACGTCGGCCGCGGTCACCTCCAGCGGGGTCGCGGGCAGCCCCGCCGCCCGCGCGCGGGCCGGGCTGCGCTGCTGCGTCGCCCAGTCGTCCCGTACCAGCGGGAAGAACAGCGGCAGGTCGTCGTCCGGCACCCGTACGAGCTCGATCCGGCTGCCGGCCACCCGCGCACAGGTCTCGATCAGCCCGCCGAGCGTGACCGGCTCGGCCGGCCCCACCGCGTGGAAGGCGCCCGGACGGTCGTCGACGAGCAACTGCACGACGAGGCGGGCCAGATCCCGCGAGTCGATGACCTGCACCGGCTGCCCGGGATCGGCGGGCAGCGCCACGCGTCCGCCCCGGGCGGCCCGGCGCACCCAGTACGTGAAGGTGTCCGCCGTATCGTGCGGCCCGGCCACCTTCCCGGCCCGCACGATCGTCGCCCGCGCGCCGTACCGCGCCAGCACATCGTCCTCGCAGGCCACCTTGCACGGACCGTAGGTGGCCTCGGTCAGCTCCTCGGTGTCCCGTACGGGCGGGCGGCGCGGGGTGTCCTCGTCGGAACCCGGACCCACCCCCTCCCGCTGGTAGACCGCATGGCTGGAGAGGAACAGATACCGGCCGACCCGGTCGCCCAGTGCGTCCATCGCCTGCCCGACATGCCGCGGGACATAGCCGCTGACATCCACGACCGCGTCCCAACTGTCCTCGCCCAGCGCCCCGTAGTCGCCGGTGTCCCGGTCACCGATCAGCCGGGTCAGCTCCGGGAACAGCTCCACCCCGGTCCGGCCCCGGCCGAACAAGGTGACCTCGGCCCCGGAGCGCAGGGCATCTTCCACGATGGCGCGGCCCACGAAGGACGTACCGCCAAGAACGAGAATGCGCATGGGAGTTGACGCTATCGGCGGGGCCTGCGGGGCGGCACAGGTTTTCCGCGTCAGGCGGAGAACTCCCCGCCTTTCACAGCAGCTATGAATGACGACCAGCCGTCGGCGGGGAAGACGAGGGCCGGGCCGTCGGGGTTCTTGGAGTCGCGGACGGGGACGACGCCGTGGACCTGGGTGAGGGCGGGGGAGAACTCGATGCCTTCCCCGCCGTTGGCGTCGCTGTACGAGGACTTGACCCACGCGAAGTCGCGGGAGAACAGCCCGGGGCGCGCCTGCGCTGCCGCGACGATCAGTCGAGCCAGCGCGAAGCGAGCCCGGCGAGGTAGGAGAGCGACAGGGCGGTGGTGGTGAGCTGCAGGGCGACGGTTCCGCCGGCCCATTGCGTGAGGGCGGTCATGGCGGCGGCCACCCAGATGCTCGTACACCAGCTGCAACTGACCAGGTAGGAGGGTTTGGAGTCATCGCCGAAACGGTCGGCGATCCAGGAGCGGAATCCCCCGGCGAGAGTGTCCTTCGTAATGAATCGGGTGAGGCGGCACGTGGCGCCGAGGGAAAGCAGGAACTCCAAAAGGCTCATGGGGGAGTGCGTCCTCTCACCGTGAGTGGCCCGAGGCGGAGTGGTGGTCGTCTCTCGGGTCGGCGCATGGCGTTCATTGAGGGCCGAGGCCGGCCGTTTTCCCGGTCCGCTGGAGGGGAAGACGGCGGCCTCGGTAGGCGAATTCCGCTACTGATTGATGATGACGATGCTGCCGCCGCCGCCCGCTCGCTGGTTGGCGGCCTCGGCCTCTTGCCAGGTGTAGAACTGGCGCGCGGTGCCGTCGGGCAGGTTCAACTGGTAGACGGTGACGGTCGGACGGGCACCGCCGCCGCAATTGCAGCCCATGTCGCACTCCTTCTGTGTCTCTCTTTTGCGAGGGGTCCCTCGTCGCGTGACCCGTGGGCCCGAGGCGCGTCCCGGGCTCAACCCGGCGTGCCACCGTGCCGCAGGGCCTATCCTTGTGGCCCTGCAGCCGTCCCCCGTAGTTGCGTTACGGGGGACGGCTGTGTTGCCGGGCCGCTCAGCAGCCCTGGGCCGGTTTCACGGGTTCAGGCGGGCGACGGCACGCTGTTGACTGTGCCGCATGCGCGCCGGTGGGGTCAGGAGAGGCAGGGCCCCAGGGTGCTGGTGGAGGCCTGCGTCCCGCTGGTCGCGGTGTAGGTGACGAAGACCAGCTGGAAGAGGCTGAGGGTGGCCGTGCAGGTGGCGGTGCCGCTCGCGTTGGCCACGGCGGTGCACGCCACGGGTCCGTTGGGCCCGGTGCCCAGGTGGAACGTGACCGTCGAACCCGGCGTCGCGCCCGTCGCAGTGAACGTGGCCTGGGCGGTCAGTGTGGTGAGGTCCAGCCGGTAGCAGGCCGGCTGCGCCGTGAGCACCGCCGCCGAGCCGACGGTCACGGTCGTGGTCGCGCTCACGCCGATGCAGGAGCAGGTGGTGGTGGCAGCAGCAACCGTGGCCGTGACGGTGGTGGTGCCGGGGGGCAGCAAGCTGGTGGTCGTGGTCGCGGTGCCGGTGGCACCGGTGACGCCGACTCCGATCGGGCCGCCGGGGGTGGTGAACAGGACTGCCGCGCCCACGACGGGGGCGCCGCCGCAGGTGACGGTGGCGGTGAAGGTCACCGGCGTGCCGGCGGCGACCGGGCTGGGGGGCGCGGAGGTCAGCGTGACCACGCAGCTCGGCGGCGCGGTGACGGTCACGGTCGTGGTCGCGGAGCCCCCGATGCAGGTGCAGGTGGTGGTGGCAGCAGCAACCGTGGCCGTGACGGTGGTGGTGCCGGGGGGCAGCAAGCTGGTGGTCGTGGTGGCGGTGCCGGTGGCACCGGTGACGCCGACTCCGATCGGGCCGCCGGGGGTGGTGAAGAGGACTGTCGCGCCCACGACGGGGGCGCCGCCGCAGGTGACGGTGGCGGTGAAGGTCACCGGCGTGCCGGCGGCGACCGGGCTGGGGGGCGCGGAGGTCAGCGTGACCACGCAGCTCGGCGGCGCGGTGACGGTCACGGTCGTGGTCGCGGAGACGCCGATGCAGGTGCAGGTGGTGGTGGCGGCGATCACGGTGGCCGTGACGGTGGTGGTGCCGGGGGGCAGCAAGCTGGTGGTCGTGGTGGCGGTGCCGGTGGCACCGGTGACGCCGATTCCGATCGGGCCGCTTGGGGTGGTGAACAGGACCAGCGCGCCCACGACGGGGGTGCCGCCGCAGGTGACGGTGGCGGTGAAGGTCACCGGCGTGCCGGCGGCGACCGGGCTGGGGGGCGCGGAGGTCAGCGTGACCACACAGTTCGGTCCCGCGCTGACGGTCAGCGTCGCTACAGCTGCCCCACTGAGCGTACCGACGGCAGCCACCGGTCCCGTGGTGGTCGCCGTGAAGGTGGCGGACGCATTACCCGCGCCGTCAGCGGCCACTACTACTGGAACTGCCGCGTCGTAGGTGAAGGTGATCAACTCTCCCGATGTGGCACCGGCGGCCGTTGCTGTGAAGGTCCCGCCCGCCGCTACGGTTGACGGGGTGAGGGTGAGGGTGAGTGCCATGTTGGACAGCCCCTTTCGAAGGCTCCACGAAGGAGGTGGGGGCTGCGGCACGCCGGAGAAAAGGAAACCTCCGCACATGCTCACCTGTCGGGGGTGCCCTGAAGAACAGGACGGAATTGCCGCATGACGGCTAGTCGTCCCTGGTCCCCCGACAGGGGATGGGCACCCCACCGTCGGTAGCACCGATTGAAGTGACCGGCCGGACGACGCACCACAGTTGGCGCGCCAATTCGCCCGATCGGCGCAGCGCACTTCGGTTGCGGATTCCAGCCCGCGCCCGTATGCGGCGGGCAACGTCGCAGGCACGCCCGGTAATTGGTGGCATGTTTCCGCGGCCCGGCGGCCGGAAATCCCCCCGGCACGGGCGCGCGCGGTCCTTAAGATCACCTGGTGCCCGCTGATATATCGCTGTTCACCCTGACCCTGCTCGCCCTGGCAGCCCTCGCGGCGGGCTGGATCGATGCCGTCGTGGGCGGTGGTGGACTGCTGCTGCTCCCGGCGCTGCTGGTCGGCCTCCCGCACACCCCGGCCGCCTACGTGCTCGCCACCAACAAGTCCACCGCCATCGTCGGCACGACCGCGGCCGCGGTCACCTACGTCCGCAAGGCCCCGATCGATGTCCGGACGGCACTGCGGATCGGCCTGGCCGCGATGGCCGGTTCACTGGGCGGGGCGTTCTTCGCGGCGGGCATCAACAGCGCGGTGCTGCGCCCGCTGATCATGGCCGTCCTGCTGGGGGTGCTCGCCTTCGTCCTCTTCCGCCCGGCCTTCGGGACCGCGCCCGCGCCCTCGGGCCCGGTCTCCCGTCGGCGCGTCGTGGCGGCCGTCCTCGTCGCGGGCCTGGGCATCGGCTTCTACGACGGCCTGATCGGGCCCGGGACCGGTGCTTTCCTCGTCGTCGCGCTCACCGCGATCCTGCACATGGACCTGGTCAGCTCGTCGGCCACCGCCAAGGTCGTCAACGTCTGCACCAATGCCGGCGCGCTGGCGATGTTCGCGGTCCAGGGCACCGTGCTGTGGCAACTCGGCGCCCTGCTGGCGCTGTTCAACCTCGTCGGCGGCCTGGTGGGCGCCCGGATGGCGCTCAAGCGCGGCGCCGGCTTCGTACGGGGCGTCCTGGTGGTGGTCGTCGTCGCCCTGCTGTGCAAGCTGGCCTACGACCAGTGGCTGGCGGCCTGACTCCGGCACCGGGTGCCGGTGCGGTTCCGCCACCGGCATGGTGTGGGCCCCCGGGGAGGGCCGGTGATCAGCCGGCGGATCCCGGGAAGGGCGAAGGGGCCACGTCTGGCGTTCGATGGGCCCGGCCCCTGTTGCGTTACTGGCGCACGGCTCCGGCCGCGCGTACTTCGGCGAGCGCTTGCCGTGCCAGCGGGCCGAAGTCCTCGCTGTTGTCGGTGTCGATCCACTGATCGAAGGCGATCTCCCAGACGAGCGTGCCCAGTTTCGCGGCCACCCGCGCGGTCAGGCTCGGGACTCCGCGGTGGTGGAGGGCCTCGATCATCGAGGCGGTGAGGTCGATCCTTTTCAGGGCTTCGCGTTCACGCAGTTCCGTATGGGCGTTCAGCACGGCCTGGCGCCGGCGGCTGAACTCGCGGCGGTCGGCGGTGAAGAACGTCCGGCCGAGCCCATCGAGGGCGTCCGCCACCGCGTCGAGCGGACCGGCCGCCGGCGGCGCCGAGGCGATCCCTTCGACGAGCAGACCGGTCACCGTGCCCCTGCCGAAAAGCACCTCACGCTTGTCCGGGAAGTACCGGAAGAACGTGCTCTTGGTGAGCCCCGCGCGCTCCGCGATCTCGATCACGGTCGTGTTCTCGTAGCCGTGCTCCTCGAAGAGGTCGAGGGCGGCGGCGGCGAGTCGTCCTGGTGCGTCGGGTTGCCAGCGAGCCATGGGAGCAGTGTACGGGACTTGGTCCCATCACTGAGGTAGGGTCGATGAGACCAAGTCCCATCACTGGCCAGGAGAGGTCACCGATGAGTAGAGCTGTCCGTTACCGGCGATTCGGCGGTCCCGAAGTACTCGAACTGCAGGAGATACCCGAGCCGCACGCCGCACCGGACGAGGTGCGCGTCCGGGTCACGGCAGCCGGGCTGAATCCGATGGACTGGCAGATCACCACCCAGCCCGACATGGCGGCGCGGTTCGGCATCACCTTGCCGGCCGGGTTCGGCAGCGACTTCGCCGGAGTGGTGGACGAGGTGGGCGCCGACGCCACGGGATTCGCGACCGGCGACCGGGTGTACGGGGCTGCGATCGGCCGGTCCGTCGCCGATTTCGTGCTGGTCAAGACACCCGCGGCAACGCTGTGGCCCACCCCGGAGGGCATCGGCGACGAGGTGGCGGCCACGCTTGTGGTGTCCGGTCTGACGGCCTCCGCCGCGCTCGCCGCGATCGGGCTCCGCGCCGGGGACACCGTCCTGATCGGTGGGGCGGCGGGTGGCGTGGGCGTCTTCGCCGTGCAGTTGGCGAAGCTTGCGGGTGCCCGGGTGCTCGGCACCGCCTCCGAGAGCACGTTCGGATTCCTGCGCGGGCTCGGCGCCGAACCCGTGGCGTACGGCCCCGGCCTGGCGGACCGGGTGCGGGCCCTGGCGCCCGAGGGGATCACCGCCGCAACCGACCTGTTCGGAAGGGAGGCGGCCGAGACCGCGCTCGAGCTCGGCGTGGCACCCGAGCGGATCACCGTCGTGGCCGACGGCCCCGCCCCGCCGCCCGGCGTGCGCACGGCGGGTGCCCTCGATGCGGGTCCGGGCGCCCTGCAACGGATCGCCGACGCGATCCATTCCGGCGAGATCACGGTGCCGATCGCGGCGACCTTCCCGGTCGAGCAGATTCGCGCAGCCGTGACGACGCAGGCCGAGAGGCATGTTCACGGCAAAATCGTGGTCGCACTGTGAACCGGCACAGGGTGGACTCGGCGACCAGGATGACGGCTCGACCCCTCGGACAGACCCCGGCCCGGGGTCACGGCTGCGCCCCTACCCCGGTGCCCCCGCCGCGGCCGCCGTACGGCGCTCGCTCAGCGGGACTCCGGTGACGGCCGTCAGCACCACCGCCGCGTTCTCCAGGGCCAGCAGCCCGTGCCGTTCGCGCGGGAGCATCGCGACCTGACCGGCCTTCAGCTCCGGACCGCCACCCTGCCCGGTCAGCCGGACCCGGCCGTACAGGACGTGCAGGCTCGCTGCCGGGGGAGTGTTGTGCTCGTCCAGCTCGGTGCCCGCGGTCAGGGCGATCACGGCCTGCCGCAGCGGGCCGTCGTGCAGGAAGAGGTGGGCGCTGCGTCCGTGCGCGGAGGTCCTGGCTTCGTCGAGCAGGTGACGGGCGAGTGCATCGAGATCGTCCATGAGGCCGGCCTTTCGCGTGCGGACGCGGCGGAGCTTCCTTTCCATCGTTGCCGGTGCGCCCCGGGACGCAACCGGGGAGCGCGACCACGGGCCGGGGGCCGGCCGGAAACCGTCCGGGAGCCGGCTCGTGGAGGGGGCGGCGTCCGGGTGCATACCCGCTGCCGGGCGGGCCGGTCCCTTCCGGGATGATCATCTCGGTCCGTACGATGCGGAGCGGTTCCGTGGCCGCCGGGCGAGCCGGTTCGGCGGCGGCGCGGACCCACCGTCCCGTCTGTCCCGATCCCTCCCGCCCCCCACCGCGAAGGATGCACCTGTGGCCGACCCGACCGAATCGACCCGACCACCCGGATCCGCCGGGCACCCGGACGCCCGGTTCCTGACCGTCATGACCACCGTCGACAGCGAGGCCAAGGCCGTGGGCCTGGCCCGCGGCGCGATCGAGCAGCGGCTCGCCGCCTGCGCGCAGATCAGTGCGCCGGTGACCTCGGTGTACCGCTGGGACGGCGCGATCGAGACCGGCCAGGAATGGCAGGTGCTGTTCAAGACGGCCCAGGCGCGCTACCCGGCCCTGGAGGCCTACCTCCTGCAGGCGCACGACTACGACACCCCCGAGATCATCGCCACGCCGGTCACCCACGGTGGCGCCGGCTATCTGTCCTGGGTCGCGAAGGAGACGAGCTGACGTGGAACGCAATACCACCGGGCGCGGTGCGGCGACGCGGCACGCGCAGAAGCGGCCGGTCCGGCGGCGCTGGATCGCGGCCGGGACCGCGGTGGCCGGTGTGGCGGCGTGTCTGACCCTCGCCTCCGTGGGCCATGCCGCCCAGGACGCCCCGCACACGGCGGCGCACGGTGACGGGCCGAGCCCCAGCCCGCGCCCCGGTGCCACCTGGACCAGCCGGGACGCCGCCGCCTACTGGACGCCGGACCGGATGGCGGCCGCCGCGCCGGCCGACCCCGGGCGCGGCACCTCGGACCGGGCCGCCCACGCCCGGTCCGCGCCCGCCACCAAGGCCGCCCCCGCCGCCAAGTCGGCCGCCACCGCGCGGCACTTCGACGGTGTGCCGTCCGTCGGCGTGCTGTTCTCCGTGGACGGGGACGCCCGCGCGCACCACTGCACCGCCAGCGTGGTGCACAGCCCGCACCGCAATCTGATCCTGACCGCCGGGCACTGCAATCCGGGCACCAGGGCGGCTTTTGTCCCGCAGTATCGTTCCGGCGCGGACAAGCAGCCGTACGGTGTCTGGGCGATCGAGGACACCTTCGCCTACCCCGGCCGTGGCACCACCGGCGCCGGGGCGGACCTCGACTTCGCCTTCGCCACCGTGGCACCCGGCGAGGACGGCCGGCCCGTCGAGGAGACCACCGGCGGCAACACCCTCTCCCCGACGCCCGGTTACGCCAATGACGTCACCGTCGTCGGCTACCCGAACGTCCGTCACGACCCCCAGGACAAGGCCGTACGCTGCGCCACGCGCACCAGCCGGCTGTCCGGCACCCATGAACTGCGCATGGACTGCGGCGGGTTCTACGGCGGCACCTCCGGCAGCCCCTGGCTGGCCGACTTCGACGAGGACAGCGGGACCGGCCGGGTCATCGGCCTGATCGGCGGCCTCAACGGCGGCGGCCCCACGGGCCCGGACAGCGACCGCGTCTCCTACAGCCCGTACTTCGGCGAGAAGGTCCTCAACCTCTACGCGCGGGCGTCCCAGGCGTGATCGTGCTTGAGGGGGTGGCGGGGCGCTGACGCAGCGCCTCCGCCACCCCCTTCTCGTGCGGTCCGAGGAAGTGCGGATCGGGCCGCAGCAGCGCGTCCGCCGCTGCCTTCCCGGCCGCGAAGATCTCCCGGACACCGCCGTAAGCCCAGGTCACATCGTGCTTCGCGGCCACCCCGACGCCGTACGAGTCGACCCCGGCCGCCGTGCACAGCGCCAGCGCGCGCCGGATGTGGAAGCCCTGGCTGACCAGTACCGCCCGGTCCACGCCGAAGACCCGGTGCGCACGGCTGCAGGAGTCCCAGGTGTCGAAGCCCGCGTAGTCGCTGACGATCTTGCGGGCCGGGACGCCGTGCCGCAGCAGGTAAGCGCGCATCGCATCCGGCTCGTCGTAGTCGTCCCGGCTGTTGTCGCCGGTGACCAGGACCGCGCGGACCGTGCCCCGGTCGTACAGCGCGGCGGCCGCGTCCAGCCGGTGGGCGAGGTACGGGGACGGCGCGCCGTTCCACAGTCCCGCGCCGAAGACGATGGCGACGGGTGCGGCGGGCGCGTCCGCGACACTGCGCACCCGGGGGCCCGCCGATGCGTTCATCCAGGTCGCGGGCGCCAGCGCCAGCACCGTCAGGGCGACGACGGCCTGATAGGCGCGGCGCCGGTCACGCCGGGTCCGCGGCAGCCGTATCCGGCGTATTCCGCTCTGTGCGCGCTGCCGTACGCGCAGCCCTGCGCGCCGCACCGGCCCCGGTTCCTGCCCTCGCATCCGTGCCCCCGTTTCCGATCTCGCCTGTCGTGATCGATCTCGCAGGCTGCGACGCCTGCCGCGCCGTGTTGGTTGCGCCGGCGGCCTGGCATCGTGGCAGAGGGAGCACCCCGGCACGGAGAGGAAGCACCGCCATGACCACCGAGCCCGAGCGGCTGCCGTTCTTCGTCTACGGAACGCTGCGCCCGGGTGAGGCCAACCACGCCTGGGCCCTGCGCGGCCGGACCGCGGCCGAGGAACCGGCCCATATCGGCGGCGCGCTGCTCTACGACGGCCCCGGCTACCCGTATGCGACAGCCGGACCGGCCGGCGCGGTGGTCCACGGCGACCTCGTCCTGCCCCACGACACCGACTACGACGAGGTGTGCGCCACCCTGGACCGGCTGGAGGACTACGCCCCCGGCGACCCGGAGAACCTGTACGAGCGGGTGCGCACCGACGCCGTGTGCGCGGACGGCAGGACCGTACGGGCCTGGGTCTACCTGGCCGCCGACCGTCTCGCCGCCCGGCTGCGCGCCACCGGCACCCCCATCGAGGGCGGCGACTGGCCGGCGTCGAGAGCGGCGGCGGCTGACGGCTCCGCCGCAGAACGCACCCGTCCTCCGCCGCTGGGACGCAACCGGCGCGCGGGCGGGCAGGGCGCCGCCGCGGCACCGGCCACCGGCCCGGATAACCTGGCGCCTCCTCGCCGGACGGGCCCCTTCCGGTCACCGGCCGAGGCCCCCGTAACCGCTGACCGCTGACCGCAACCCTTCCCGTACCGCTACGACTTCCCGGACCGCAGAAGACTTCGAACCGCAGAACACTTCCGAACCGTAGAACCCTTCGAACCGCAGAACACTTCCGAACCGCAGAACAGGTGTGACCCGCGTGGCTTCCTCCCCGTCCTCCCCCTCCGCCGCAACCGCCCCCGCGCCGCTGCCCAAAGCGGAGCTGCATCTGCACATCGAGGGCACCCTGGAGCCCGAACTGGCCTTCGCGCTCGCCGAGCGCAACGGCGTCGCCCTGCCGTACTCCACCGAGGACGAGCTGCGCCGCGCCTACTCCTTCGACGATCTGCAGTCGTTCCTGAACCTCTACTACGCGCTGATGGCCGTACTGCGCACCGAGGACGACTTCGCCGACCTCGCCCACGCCTACCTCGCCCGCGCCCGGGAACAGGGCGTACGGCACGCCGAGATCTTCTTCGACCCGCAGGCGCACACCGCGCGCGGCGTCCCGATCGCGACGGTCATCAACGGCCTGGCCCGCGCGCTCGACAGCGCCCAGGAGACCTACGGCATCAGCACCCGCCTGATCATGTGCTTCCTGCGCGACGAGAGCGCCGATTCCGCCCTGGCGACGTTCGAGGCTGCCCGCCCCTTCCTCGACAAGATCACCGCCGTCGGCCTGGACTCCGCCGAGGTGGGGCACCCGCCGTCGAAGTTCAAGGAGGTCTTCGCGCTGGCCCGGGAGGCCGGGCTCAAGTGCGTGGCGCACGCGGGGGAGGAGGGGCCCCCGGCGTATGTGTGGGAGGCCCTGGACGTCCTCGGCGTGGACCGGATCGACCACGGGGTGCGCTCCCTGGAGGACGAGCGGCTGGTGGCCCGACTGGCGGCCGAGCAGGTGCCGCTCACCGTCTGCCCGCTGTCCAACGTCCGGCTGCGGGTCATCGACGACCTCGCCGACCACCCGCTGCCCGCGATGCTGGACGCCGGACTGCTGGTGACCGTCAACTCCGACGACCCGGCCTACTTCGGCGGCTACGCGGGCGACAACTTCACCGCCGTACGCGACGCCCTCGGCCTCGATGCCGAGACGCTGCGTACCCTCGCCCGCAACTCCTTCCGCGCCTCCTTCCTCGACGAGGCGGACCGCGCGGCGTATCTGCGGGAGGTCGACGCGCACGGGGCGTAGCGCGGGCGGGAAGCGGGCGGGAAGCCGGCGGCGGGGCCCGAACGGCCGGGACCCGAACGGCCGGGGCCCGTGCGGGGCGAGCCCTGCCCGGGACCCGGCCGCCGGCCCCGCCCGTCCGCTCAGCCCGTCCTTCCCGCGCGGCCGGGGCCGCCGCCGGCCGGAAGGAACACGGAGTTCGCCGCGGGGAAACGGCACCGCAACGCGCGCCTGCCACGCTCACGGCATGACGGCGCCGATACCGCACCCGCCCTCCGCATTCCCCGGCCCCCTCGGCGCGGGAGACCTCGCCGCCGAGATCAGTGCACAGCTCGGCACCCGGCTCGGCCGGGTCCGGCTGCACGGCTTCCGCCGCCCGGCAGCGCCGCCCCCCACCCTTGTCGCCGTGGCGCACGGCAGCCGGGACCCCCGCGCCCTGCCCACCGTCCGGGCGCTGCTCGACCGGGTCCGTGCGCTGCGCCCCGGGCTGCCCGTACGGCTCGGGCACATCGAGCTGAACCGCCCCCTGCTCGCCGACACCCTCGCCGAGCTGGACGGTGCGGCCGTCCTCGTCCCGCTGCTCTTCGGCCGGGGCCACCACGTCACCCACGACCTGCCCGCCGCTCTGACCGGCGCACCCCACCTGACCGGCCGGGTCGCCGAACCCCTGGGGCCGCACACCCTCCTCGCCGAGGCGCTGCACGGCCGCCTCCTGGAGGCCGGATTCCCCGACGGCCGCTGCCCGCGCGGCGCCGTGGTCCTGGCCGCCGCCGGCTCCCGTGCCCCGCGGTCCGCCCAGGACACCGAGCGCACCGCGCAACTGCTCTCGGCCCGCCTCGGCGGCATGCCCGTACTGCCCGCGTACGCCTCAGCGACCGCGCCCACCGTCCCCGACGCGGTCGCCGCGCTGCGTGCCCGCGGCCATGACCGGATCGCCGTCGCCTCCTGCTTCACCGCCCCCGGACGCTTCGCCACCCAGTGCGCGGCCGCCGCCCCCGGGCCCGCCTCCGCACCCCTGGGCGACCACCCCGCACTGGCCCGTCTCGTCCTGCACCGCTACGACCAGGCGCTCCTCACGCGCAGCGGATCCGGCCCCGAGAGCACCAAGGCGGCTACCGTCGCGGTATGACGGGCACCTCGACGGGCACCTCACCCACCCTCCCCGGCTACACCACGGCCGACACCGAGCGCTGGGTTTCCGAGCCCGACAAGCGGCCGGGACGCACCGCCTTCCAGCGCGACCGCGCCCGGGTGCTGCACTCCGCCGCGCTGCGCCGGCTGGCCGGCAAGACCCAGGTCGTCACCCCCGGCGCCCACACCCCCGCCTGGGACGCCAGCCCGCGCACCCGGCTGACCCACTCCCTGGAGTGCGCCCAGGTCGGCCGGGAGCTCGGTGCCGCCCTCGGCTGCGACCCGGACCTGGTCGAGACCGCCTGCCTGGCGCACGATCTCGGCCACCCGCCCTTCGGGCACAACGGCGAGCAGACGCTCAACGAAGTCGCCGCGCCCTGCGGCGGTTTCGAGGGCAACGCCCAGTCGCTGCGGCTGCTGGCCCGTCTGGAGCCCAAGCGCTTCGTGCCCGCCGCGGACGGTTCGGCGGTCAGCGTCGGGCTGAACCTCAGCCGTGCCGCCCTCGACGCGGCCACCAAGTACCCCTGGCCGCGCGGCGCCCACCCCACCGACCCCGCGTCCCCGAAATTCGGGGTCTACGAGGACGACCTGCCGGTCTTCGAGTGGTTCCGGAGGGATGCGCCGGCCGGTGCGCAGAGCTTCGAGGCGCAGGTCATGGACTGGTCCGACGATGTGGCCTACTCGGTGCACGACGTCGAGGACGGGCTGCACGCCGGACACCTCGACCCCAACCTCCTGCTCGCGGACGCCGAACGCGCCGAGATCTTCGCGGTCGCCGGCGAGCGCTATGCGCCCGGCGCCGGACCCGAGGAGCTGGCCGCGGCGCTGGACCGCCTGCTGGATCAGGAGTGGTGGCCGCACGGCTACGACGGCTCCGCACTGGCCCAGGCCCGTCTGAAGGACGCCACCAGCCAGCTGATCGGCCGCTTCTGTCTCGCCGCCGAGGCCGCGACCCGGGCCAGGTGGGGGACCGGGCGGCTCACCCGCTACGGCGCCGAACTGGTGGTTCCGGCCGAAACGCGGTGGGAATGCGCCGTTTTGAAAGCCGTCGCCGACCGGTACGTCATGCAGCGCCCCGACCAGGAAGCGCTCCGTGCCGAGCAGCGCATCGTCATCGCCGAACTGGCCGAGGTGCTGCTCGCCCGCGCCCCCGACGGCCTTGATCCGCAGTTCCGTTCACTGTTCGACGCCGCCTCCGACGACACCGCACGGATGCGTGCGGTCATCGACCAGATCGCGGCGCTGACCGACACGTCGGCCCGCTCCCTGCACGTCCGCCTCACCCGTCACCCTGGTCACGCGCCGGGCAACCGAGGGTGACCCTAGGGGGAAGCCCCTCATCCCCCTCATGCTCTTCCCCCCTCATGCTCCGTGCGGGACGCTCGAACCCGACCGCTTTCGAACGGAGCACCCTGACAACAGTGAACAGAGAACCCTGACGACGGCGAACGGGAACCCTGACCACCGCGAACGGGAACCCCGGCGGCACCGAGGGCATCAAGAGGGGGAGCAACCGGGGGCACAACAGGGGGGGCGTTTACGGACGCGGACGCGGACGTACGGCACCGCAACGAGGAGGAAAACAAGTGGTCGACGCACACCAGACGTTCGTCATCGTCGGGGGTGGCCTGGCCGGCGCAAAGGCCGCGGAAACTCTCCGCGCGGAGGGATTCACCGGCCGGGTGATCCTCATCTGTGACGAGCGCGACCACCCGTACGAGCGCCCCCCGCTCTCGAAGGGGTTCCTGCTCGGCAAGGAAGAGCGCGACAGCGTGTTCGTCCACGAGCCCGCCTGGTACGCCCAGGCCCACATCGAGCTGCACCTCGGCCAGCCCGCCATCCGCCTGGACCCCGGGTCCAAAACGGTCCGCCTCGGCGACGGCACCCTGATCGCCTACGACAAGCTGCTGCTGGCCACCGGCGCCGAACCCCGCCGCCTGGAGATCCCCGGCACCGGCCTGGCCGGCGTGCACCACCTGCGCCGCCTCGCCCACGCCGAACGGCTGCGTGGCGTCCTGGCCTCCCTCGGCAGGGACAACGGCCATCTGGTCATCGCCGGGGCCGGCTGGATCGGCCTGGAGGTCGCCGCGGCGGCCCGTTCCTACGGCGCCGAGGTGACCATCGTCGAGGCCGCCCCGACCCCGCTGCACGGCATCCTGGGCCCCGAACTCGGCGGTCTGTTCACCGATCTGCACCGTGAACACGGCGTCCGCTTCCACTTCGGCGCCCGTTTCACCGAGATCGTCGGGCAGGACGGCGTGGTGCTCGCGGTGCGCACCGACGACGGCGAGGAGCACCCCGCCCACGATGTGCTCGCCGCGATCGGCGCCGCCCCGCGCACCGCGCTCGCCGAACAGGCCGGGCTGGACCTCGCCGACCCGGAAGCCGGCGGCGGGGTGGCCGTCGACGCGGCGCTGCGCACCTCCGACCCGTTCATCTACGCCGCCGGGGACGTCGCCGCCGCCGATCACCCCCTGCTGGACACCCGGTTGCGGGTCGAGCACTGGGCCAACGCCCTCAACGGCGGCCCGGCCGCCGCGCGCGCCATGCTCGGCCAGGACATCAGCTACGACCGCATCCCGTACTTCTTCTCCGACCAGTACGACATCGGCATGGAGTACTCCGGCTACGCCCCGCCCGGCTCGTACGCCCAGGTCGTCTGCCGCGGCGATGTCGCCAAACGGGAGTTCATCGCCTTCTGGCTCGGCGCGGACGGCCGGCTGCTCGCGGGGATGAACGTCAACGTCTGGGACGTCGCCGAATCCATCCAGCAACTGATCCGCGGCGGGGCACGGTTGCGGCCCGAGGCACTGGCCGATCCGGAGGTTCCGCTGGCCTCGCTGCTCCCGTAGCGTGCGCGTATGACGCAGAACCACCATGGTTTCACCGGCTCCGACTCCGGCGCTGCTTCTGGCTCCGGCTCGGGCTCCGACCCCGGCAGCGCCGGCGTCCCGGCCGTCACCTTCGACGACGTCCGGGACGCCGCCCGGCGGCTGGCAGGCGTGGCCCACCGCACACCGGTCCTGCGCTCCCGCACCCTGGACGCGCTGACCGGCGCCGAGGTCCACCTCAAGTGCGAGAACTTCCAGCGGGTCGGCGCCTTCAAGTTCCGCGGCGCCTACAACGCCCTCTCCCGGCTCTCCCCGCAGCAACTGGCCCGCGGCGTCGCCGCCTACTCCTCCGGTAACCACGCCCAGGCCGTCGCCCTCGCCGCCCGGGAGCTGGGCAGCCACGCCGTCATCGTGATGCCCGAGGACTCCCCGAAGTCCAAGCAGGACGCCACCGCCGGATACGGCGCCGAGATCGTCACCTACGACCGGTACACCGAGGACCGTGTCGCCCTCGGCCGCAAGATCGCCGAGGAGCGCGACCTCATCCTGATCCCGCCGTACGACCATCCGCACATCATCGCGGGCCAGGGCACCGCCGCCCTGGAACTGATCGAGGAGACCGGCCCGCTCGACGCCCTGCTCGTCCCGGTCGGCGGGGGCGGCCTGATGGCCGGCGCCGCCACCGCCGCGACCGCCTTGGTCCCCGGCATCCGGATGATCGGCGTGGAACCGGAGGCCGGCGACGACACCCGGCGCTCACTGGCCGCCGGCCACCGCGTCACCGTGCCCGTCCCGCGCACCATCGCCGACGGCCAGGCCGTCGAAACCCCCGGCGAGCTGACCTTCTCCCTCAACCGGTGGCTGCTCGACTCGGTCGCCCTGGTCAGCGACGACGAGATCCGCGAGGCCATGAAGCTGGCCTTCGAACGCCTCAAGATCGTCACCGAGCCCAGCGGCGCCACCGCCCTGGCCGCCCTGCTCGCCGGGCGCATCGACCTTCCACCGACGCCTGAACGGCCGGGACGGCTTGGGCGGCCTGGGCGGTCCCCCCACCCGCCCCGCGTCGGCGTGATCATCTCGGGCGGCAACGTGGGCCTGCAGAGGTTCCTGGAACTACTGGGGTGAACGGCGATGCGGCCTGGTGGGCGGTCTCCGGGGGTGGGGGCCGGGGGGCCGGGTTCCCCGGCCTTGGGCGCTTCCGGCCTTCCGGCCTTCCGGCCTTCCGGCCTTCCGGCCTTCCGGCCTTCCGGCCTTCCGGCCTTCCGGCCTTCCGGCCTTCCGGCCTTCCGGCCTTCCGGCCTTCCGGCCTGCTCCGCTCCAGTCCGCTCCCCCGCCCCCTTCCCCCTCCTCCCCCTTCGGGGGAGGGGGCGGGGGTGGGTTCGGGGGTGGGGGGAGAAAAACGATCAGCGCTCGCGGAACCTCCAGGCCACTCGCCGACGCGTCCGGGCCACCCGCGGAAGATCTCCCGGCCACCCGCCGACGTCCCCCGACGCCTCCGGCCAGGAGTGTCCGACCCCGGCCGTAGAATTCACGCGTGGCAGGCAGGATCAACGATGACGATGTGAAGGCGGTGCGGGACGCGGTCCCGATCGACGCCGTCGTGTCCGAATACCTCCAGCTCCGCAACGCCGGCGGCGGCAACCTCAAGGGCCTGTGCCCGTTCCACGACGAGAAGTCCCCGTCCTTCCACGTCAGCCCGGCCAAGGGGCTCTACCACTGCTTCGGCTGCCAGGAGGGCGGCGACACCGTCGACTTCATCATGAAGCTCGACCACCTCTCCTTCGCCGAGACCATCGAGCGACTGGCCTCCCAGGCCGGCATCACCCTGCGCTACGAGGAAGGCGGCTACACCCCCGGCCGCCAGCAGGGCGAGCGCACCCGCCTGGTGGAGGCCCACAAGGCCGCCGCCCAGTTCTACGTCGAGCAGCTGGACGGCCCCGAGGCCGAGATCGCCCGCAAGTTCCTCGCCGAGCGCGGCTTCGACCAAGCAGCCGCCCAGCACTTCGGCGTCGGCTACAGCCCGGCCGGCTGGGACCACCTCACCCGCTTCCTGCGCGGCCGCCGCTTCAGCGACCAGGAGCTGGTGCTCTCCGGCCTCTCCCAGGAGGGCCGCCGCGGCCCCATCGACCGCTTCCGCGGCCGCCTGATGTGGCCGATCCGCGATATCGCCGGCGAGGTCGTCGGCTTCGGCGCCCGCAAGCTCCGCGACGACGACAACGGTCCCAAGTACCTCAACACCCCCGAGACCCCCATCTACCGCAAGTCCCAGGTCCTCTACGGCATCGACCTCTCCAAGAAGGAGATCGCCAAGACCAACCGCGCGGTCGTCGTCGAGGGCTACACGGACGTCATGGCCTGCCATCTGGCCGGAGTCACCACCGCCATCGCCACCTGCGGCACGTCCTTCGGCGAGGGCCACATCAAGATCCTCCGCCGCCTCCTGATGGACAACGCCGGCTCCGAGGTCGTCTTCACCTTCGACGGCGACGCCGCGGGCCAGAAGGCCGCCCTGCGCGCCTTCGAGGACGACCAGAAGTTCGCCGCCGAGACCTCCATCGCCATCACCCCCGGCGGGATGGACCCCTGCGACCTGCGGCTCGCCAAGGGGGATGCGGCCGTCGCCGACCTCGTCGAGGCCCGCACCCCGCTCTTCGAGTTCGCGCTGCGCCATGTCGTCTCCCGGCACAACCTCGACACCACCGTCGGCCGCGCCGCCGCCCTCGACGAGGCCGCCCCCATCGTCGCGAACATCAAGAACAGCTCCATCCAGCACGAATCCGCTGTCCAGCTCGCCGGCATGCTCGGCATCCTGGACACCCAGTTCGTCGTCCGCCGGGTCAGCCAGCTCGCCCGCTGGGCCCGTGAGCGCGGCCGCGACGGCGGCCCCGAACAGGGCCGTCAGCAGCGCCGGGGCCAGCCCCCGGCCGCCGAGCAGCCCCGCCCCGCGCCCGGCCCGCGCGGCCCGGCGCTCAACCTCCGCAGCCCCGCCCACCGCGTCGAGCGCGAGCTGCTGAAGCTCGCGCTGCAGCGCCCCGACCTGGTCTCCCCGGCCTTCGACGCCTACGGTGCCGACGAGTTCACCGCCCCGCCCTACGCCGTGGTCCGCCAGTGCATCGAGGCCGCCGGCGGCGCCGCGGCCGGCGCCGCCGACAACGCGTATGTCCCCCGGGTGCGGGAGGCCGCCCCCGACGACACCGTCCGCGCCATGGTCACCGAGCTCGCCGTCGAACCGCTGCACACCCGCCGCGATCCCGACGAGGCCTATGCCGGCGTCCAGTTGGTCGCCGTCCGCCTCGCCGCCGTCAACCGGCGCGTCACCGAAATCCGCGGCACCCTCCAGCGTCTCGGCCCCCGCGCCGACCCCGAGCACCTCGCCGCCGTACAGAACGAACTCTGGGTCCTCCAGCAGTACGGCCAGTCCCTGCGCGAACGCGGCTACGCCGCCCTGTAGGACGTCCTGTCGGGGGCGCGTCCGGGGGCGTCCGGGACGCGTCCGGGGCGACCCCTCAGGGCACACCGTGAGGCCTCCTAACACCCCCGGACACTCCCCGCGGTAGCCGTCCGGTCACGGACCGGACTCAAAAAGTGGTCGCACGCCCCTCGTGGCGGGGGTGTGTCGTACTCCACACTGAGAAGCGGTGCCTGAGTCCTCGGAGCGCGGCGGGCCCGGTCGCACCGCGCCGGAATCCCCCGCACAACCGCTTGTGACGTACGGGACGGACAGCGGCTCGGCCGCAACCGTGCCCGACCTTTCTGCCGCCTCAGCAGCGATCACCCTGGAGGTCGCCCCCGTGCAGACCCAGACCCTCGCCGACGCGCCGCCCGCAGCAGAGCCGGTCACGGAACCGGACGCGGAACGGGATGCGGAACCCGACGCCGAACCGGACGCGGAATCGTTCCCGGCACAGCTCCCGGAACAGGCCCTGGACCCGCTCACCGTGCCGCAACAGGCAGAACCGCCCGCCGCCGAAATGATCATCGAGGAGATCATCCCGGAGCCGGCACCGCGCCCCGAGGCCGGCAGCCCGTCCGCCGATCTCTTCCGCCAGTACCTCCGCGAGATCGGCCGGATCCCCCTGCTGACCGCCGCCGAGGAGGTCGAGCTGGCCCGCCGCGTCGAGGCCGGCCTCTTCGCCGAGGAGAAGCTCACCACCACCCCCGACCTGTCCTCCCAACTCGCCCACGACCTCGACCGGTTGGTGGTGCTGGGCCGGATGGCCAAGCGCCGCCTGATCGAGGCCAACCTGCGTCTGGTGGTCTCCGTCGCCAAGCGCTATGTCGGCCGCGGGCTGACCATGCTCGACCTCGTCCAGGAGGGGAACCTCGGACTGATCCGCGCCGTCGAGAAATTCGACTACGCCCGCGGCTACAAGTTCTCCACCTACGCCACCTGGTGGATCCGCCAGGCGATGTCCCGCGCGCTGGCCGACCAGGCCCGGACCATCCGCGTCCCGGTCCATGTCGTCGAGCTGATCAACCGCGTGGTGCGGGTCCAGCGCCGGTTGCTCCAGGAACGCGGCCACGAGCCCACCCCCGAGGAGGTCGCCGCCCACCTCGACCTGACGGGGGAACGCGTCAGCGAGGTGCTGCGGCTGGCCCAGGAACCGGTCTCGCTGCACGCACCCGTCGGCGAGGAGGAGGACGTCGCGCTCGGCGACCTCATCGAGGACGGCGACGCCGCCTCACCCGTCGAATCCGCCGCGTTCCTGCTGCTCCGCGAACACCTCGACGCGGTCCTGTCCACCCTCGGCGAACGCGAACGCAAGGTCGTCCAGCTCCGCTACGGCCTCGCCGACGGCCGCCCCCGCACCCTGGAGGAGATCGGCCGGATCTTCGGTGTCACCCGCGAACGCATACGGCAGATCGAGTCCAAGACCCTCAACAAGCTCCGCGACCACGCCTTCGCCGACCAGCTCCGCGGCTACCTCGACTGAGGCAACCCGGGCCGCGGGACCGCGGGGCTGTGGCGCCGTGGGACCGCCGGGCCGCCGGAGCACTCGGGCGCCGGAGCACTCGGGCGCCGGGCCACGAGCCCCGGCCGCCGGACCGCGGGCGCACCCCGCCGCCGGGCCGCGCGAGGGCCGGGCCGCGCGAGGGCCCGACCACTGGGCTCCCGGACTATTGGCCCGGCGGCTCCCGCCCCCGCTCACGCCGACCGCTGGAACGCCCCCGGATGGGCCTCGTCACGCACCGTCGTGTACTGCTGGCGCACGGCCTGTCCGACCGCCAGCTCCTCACCGGGCTCGAAGACCTGGCTCGCGGCGGCCGGCCACTGCGGCGGATCGACCCAGGCGGCCCCGCCGCCCGGGCCCGTCTCCGCACCGGGTGCCGGGGTGAGCGTGCCGTGCGCCACCCCCCACGCCCAGGCCGCCTGCCGCGCCGCGCCCAGCGCCGCGTAGTCGGCCGGCTGCGGCACCACGACCGGCACCCCGAACAGCCCCGGCGCCACCGCCTGCACGGCACCCAGCTCGGCGGCCGCCCCCAGCAGGAACACCCGGCGCACCGCCACGCCCCGCCCGCGCAGCACATCCAGCGCGTCCGCCAGCCCGCAGAGCATGCCCTCCACGGCCGCCCGCGCCATGTGCTCCGGCTTCATGCTCTCCCGGCGCATCCCGTGCAACGACCCGGCGGTGTGCGGCAGATGCGGCGTCCGCTCGCCCTCCAGATACGGCAGCAGCACCATGCCGTACGCACCGGGCGAGGACTTCAGCGCCAGCTCGGACAGGCCCTCCAGATCCGTCCCCAGCATCTCCGCCGCACCGCGCAGCACCCGCACGGCGTTGCTGGTGTGCACGACGGGCAGATGCCGGCCGGTCGCGTCCGCGAACGAGCTGATCGTCCCGGTCGGGTCGGCCAGTGCCTCGTGATGGATCCCGAACACCGACCCCGAGGCGCCCAGCGACACCACGGCGTCACCCACCCCGACACCGAGCCCGAAGGCCGCCGCCATCGTCTCGCCCGTACCCGCCGAGATCAGCAGCCCCTCCGGGGTGAACCCGGCCGTCCCCGACGGGCTCAGCACCTCTGGCAGCCGCACCTGATGGCCCAGCGCCAGCTCCACCAGATCCGGCCGGTAGGTCTCGGTCGCCGCCGACCAGAAGCCCGTCGCCGAGGCCCCGCCGCGGTCCGTCGTACGCCGCGCGGGACGCCCCAGCAGCTGCCATGCCAGCCAGTCGTGCGGCTGCATGATCTCCGCGATCCGGGCCGCATGCGCCGGCTCCGTACGCGCCAGCCAGCGCATCTTCGTCACCGCATGCGTCGCCTGCGGCACCGCCCCGACGGCCTGCGCCCACGCGCTGCGCCCGCCCAGGGCGTCGATCAGGTCCGCGGCCGCGCTCTGTGCCCGCTTGTCATTGCCCACCAGCGCCGGGCGTACGAGATTGCCCTCGACATCCAGCGGGACCAGGCCGTGCGGCTGCGCGGAGACACCGATCGCCTGCACCCCTTCGAGCAGCCCCCGGCCCGCCGCCTCGCCGAGTGAGATCAGCCACGCCTGCGGATCGGCCTCGGGCCCCTTCTCGACAGGGTGCGGCGCATACCCCTGCCTGATGACGGCACCTGTGTCCGCATCGCAGACGACGATCCGTGTGCTCTCGGACGAACTGTCCAATCCGGCGACTATCCCCATGCACCCAGATGATGCCCCATACGACGCATAGGAGCAGCGTCAGGGTTTGCCGCCGGGGGCCCCGGCTCAGGTATTGCTCGTGCCCCAGTCGTCCTCGTCGGGGGAGCGCTGCTCGCGCAGCGAGCGGACCCGCGCGCTGACCGAGTCGGGCAGCCGGTCGCCGACCTTGGCCGACACCGTCCCGAACGCCTTCGACGCCGCCTCGCGCCCGGTCAGCGCGGCGGACTCCGCGGTGTTCCGGACCGCCGGATTCTGCGTGACCCGCTGGGCGGCCTTGCGGAGCTGTTCGTACCGTTCCCGGCCGGCCCGTGCGCCGAGCACATACCCCGTGGCCAGTCCCGCGATGAACGTGAGCCGGTAGCGCATTGCTCCACCTTCCTGTCGTCGGACCCCTCCGGCGCCGGTACGCACCGGAGTGTCTGGCTGTGACGCGCGCCTACCCTCCGGGGCCGGAGATCACCCGAGGTGACCTGAGGCGATACCGATTGGCGGAGCACCCCCCTGCTTGCGCTAATGTATGTGTCGCAGCGAACGCGCGCCGTCCGGAACCCCGGACTGCGGTGCATTCGAGGCACACAGAGCAATCCCCTGTAGCTCAATTGGCAGAGCAGCCGGCTGTTAACCGGCAGGTTACTGGTTCGAGTCCAGTCGGGGGAGCTCGGTCCCCTGTAGCTCAATTGGCAGAGCATTCGGCTGTTAACCGGAGGGTTACTGGTTCGAGTCCAGTCGGGGGAGCAGAGAGAAGAGGGCCCCGCAAGGGGTCCTTTTTCTTGTGCCGTGGAACCGAACGACCCGTGATCGAAGTCCTCTTGGGCGTGCGTGGTCGCGCGACGGCAGCCCTCACGGGCAACAGATCGTATGAGCGGCTATGCTGCGGCAGACGGCGCGCACAAATGTGCGCGACGCGCCGTGGGGGGCGGTAGCTCAGCCGGTTAGAGCAGCGGACTCATAATCCGTCGGCCGTGGGTTCGAGTCCCACCCGCCCCACCGCAGCACCCAGGGCGAAGCCCCTTTCTACCTGGGGAAACGTCAGAACGGGGGCCACCGCCACAGTGCGGCGGCCCCCGTTCAGCCGTTCAGACCAAGATCCAGTGGACGCGCAGGGGACGCGCAGGGGCCATGTAGGGGACACCGACACCCAGGGCCCGCCGGGTCGCACGGAGGCCCGGGGCTGCCTTCCCTCACCCATGGGGGAGTTGGGAGAGCGCGCTGCCCCTCGCCGACTGCCCGGCCTTCAGATCCTCGCCCCGCAGGGCCCCGGCCTCGACTGGCGCAGCGGCCGCGCACCCCCTTGAGAACCGAGCCGGCCGCGAGCTCCTGGCGCCGGCTTCCGCCGGAGAAGGGGCGTCAGTGCGTTCAGCCGGTCGGCCAGAAGAAGCCGGCGCGGATGTGCTCCGTGAGGCTGTCGAGGATTTCGCGCAGCCACGGGCTGCGGACGGCCGGCAGCCGGACCAGGGCGTGCCGGAACGCTTCCGCGTCGGCCCGGAACGGGTGACGGGGGCGTGGCGCGGGCGGGTCGTCGCGGAGGACGCCGTCGGGCATGCCGCCCGACGCGGGGACGGGCAGGTGCGGTTCGGGGAAGGCCAGCCACAGCCACACCCCGAACGGCAGCGGCACCGGGTACGTCGAGGCGGCCGGGCCGGCCGGGGCCCATGCCTCCCCCGTCTGTGGGTGGGTCGGCACGAGGAGGATGTCCGCGTCCGCGTCGGGGGCGGGCCGCCCCGGTCCCGCCAGGACGGCGTGCCGTGCCGGTGGACCCACGGGCAGCAGGGCGTCGAGGGCGCGTTGGAACACGTCCGCGATCAGGCCGTCCGGGACCGTCACCGGCCGGCCTTCCGAGGCCGCCAGCAGGTGGGCGAGCGCGCGGCCGGCTGCCGCCTCCCACTGCGGGCTCCATAACCACAGGCGGTCCGACCCCGGCCGCGATCCCCACATGGCGATCGGCTCGAACGGAGGTGTGCCGGTCCCTTTCGCCGTCAGCTCCGCCCAGGAGAGCGGTGCGGCGTCGGCGTCGTCGACGGGGCAGCGGCGCACGGCGTTCGGGTCGAGCCACACCGCCTGCCAGAGCGAACAGTCGTCGATCCTGCTCGCCACGGGCAGCCCGCACGCCTCGCAGGCCACGTTGGGGCCCTCGGCCCCGTCGAGGCCGCAGCAGTAGCCGCCGCCTTTCTCCGGGATCAGCCGGGTGCCGCGTGCATCTCCGGGGGCGATGACGATCGCGCCGGACGCGCCGTCGGACAGGGCGTGGACCGGCGCATGGATGCCGCGAGCCGCCGCCTCGTCCTGACCGATCTCCTCCCACGCCCGCCATGGCGGCCCCGAGGGCTCCGGGTCCACGGCGAACGTGCCCGACTCCATGAGTACCGGGAGCTGAAGCCCGTTCCCGTACTTCTGATGGGCGTGCACCGGCAGGGCAACCTGGGACAGCGGGGTGGTCAGCCTGGCGCCGCACCCCCCACACACGAAAGCGAACACATGTCCTCCGCTGAGAAGTAGGGGCATCGTCGCAGCCCGGCGACTGCCGGCCCACGTGTTTTCCGCCCGCCGCGGGGCCGGAGCGCCGCCATGGAGTGGAGCATCAGCTCCCACGCGAACGGGTACCGGCTGTCGCCCACGTCGGCGGTGAGCGGGGGCAACGTCACCCGTCCCGCGTCAAGGGGTCGGTGACGTGAGTTGACGGCAGATCAGCTCATGGGCGAGGCGCGCCGTCGTCAGCAGGTCCTCGCGGGAGGTGCCGAGGTTGGCTCGCACGGACAGTCCGTGCACGACGGACTGGACGAGTCCGGTCAGGGCCGCCACGTCGGTCCCGGCGACGAGTTCGCCGTCCTGGGCCGCTCGCTCGATGCGTGCGTGGAGGGCGCGCTCGTTCCAGCCGTGGAGTTCGGCGTAGTGGGCGCTGGTGTCGAGCGTGTTCGTGCTGTCGGTCATCGCGGCGCTGCTGAGAAGGCAGCCTGGATGAGCGTCGCTTGGCTGGGTGAACTCGTGGACCGAGTTGATGAGGATCTGGTCGATGACGGTCCGGAGGTCCTTCTCGGCGACGGCCTGCCGGTAGATCTCCCGGTAGCGCTCGGCGTAGGTCCGCACCGCTTCCTCGAACAGCCCGGCTTTGCTGCCGAAGGCGGCGTAGAGGCTGGAGGTGGAGAGTCCGAGGGCCGCGGTGAGGTCGCGGGTCGACGTCCCGGAGTAGCCGCGTCGCCAGAAGAGGCGGGCGGCGTCGAGGATCGCGCGGTCGCGGTCGAAGGCTCGTGGGCGTCCACGGATTGGCTGAGGCACCCTTGCATTGTAGAGCGTTTGCTCCATAATGGCTTTATGGAGCAAACGATTCAGAAAAGGCTGTCGGTCGGCGGAGGCAGTTGGGTGACGGTCGAGGTCCACGGGGAGCCTGACGCTCCGGGTCTCGTGGTCGTCCCGGGCGCGATGAGCGACGCTCACGGGTGGCGTCGTGTCGCGGCCGCCGTCGACGCCTGGCCGTCGGTGACGGTCGTCAACCGCCGGGGCCGTGCCCCCTCGGGGCCGTTGACCAGCGCTTACTCGCTGCAAACGGAGGTCGAGGACCTCGGCGTGATCCTCGACGAGTGCAAAGGCGCGCAGGCGCTCTTCGGCTGGAGCTACGGCGGCCTGATCGCGTTGCTGGCCGCCAATGATCGTCCGCTGCGCCAGGTGATTGCCTACGAGCCGGTGATGCGGCCGTTCGGCGCTCACGTGCTGCCGGAGCTGCGGGCCGCTGAAGAGGCGGCGGACCGGGAAGCCACCGTCGAGATCGTGAGCCGGCGGATCGCCGGCCTCGACACGGCGCAGGTCGAGGCCCTACGGGCCGACCCTCAGGAATGGGCGGCCCTACGGGACTTGAGCGGGCCGGCGCACGCCGAGCTCGCCGCGCTCAACTCGGCGCCGCCACCGGATGAGATGGCACGGCGGGCGGGCCGTGTCGACCTGATCATCGGCCAGTGCAATCACGGAACGGCCCCCTACGGGACGTCGTTCGACGACGTCCGGCGGCGCGTCACCCGTGCCGAAGTCCATGTGCTCCCCGGTCAGGGGCACCTGGCCCATATCCAGGCGCCTGAAGAGCTCGGCCGGCTGATCAATGGCCTCGCCGCTGACCGCTGACCGCTGACCCCTGACCGCTGTCCACCCGGCGAGCCCCCTCCCGACCCCTCCCGCCGACACGGAACCAAGAAGGTCCGCTACCCCGGTACGACACCGGTACGCCACCGGTACGGCACCGGCGCGACGCACCAGGACGGCGGACCTTCCGCTTCACGGGCCCCTGTCGGGCGTGTCTGCTTTTGCGCCGCCTCCCGCCGGAGTCGCGCGGAGCAGGGGCGGCGCCGTCGCGGTCGGTGCCCCTGCCCGCGGCGCCGCCGCCGGCCGACTCCGACCCGCCAGAGCGCTATGTCCTCTTTGCGTAGATATTCTGTGAAGTGTGATCGAGTCTGAACGGCCGCGGCTTCGTCGTCGCCGCGGCCGGGGGAGTCTGGTGCGGCTGTCGCCGGTGATCCTGACCGTCGTCATCGCCAGCCTGGCATATGCCACTCCCCCGGAGATGGCCTTCAGTCGCCTCCTGCCCGCGGCACCGGCCCTCGCCGCCGCCATGTGGCCGGTGCTCCCCACCGTCCTGCTGGGGACGGTCTGCCTCTTTCTGATGATCGGCCTCAGCATCGTGTTCCCCGGTCTGGGGACGTGGTGGACGGCTGCCGGGATCATCGCGGTCACCGTGGCGGCCGCATACGGCAGCCACGTCCGGCTCCAGCGGGAGCGGACCCTCTTTCAGGTGCGGCTCGTCGCCGACGCGGCGCAGCAGGTGGTGCTGAGCCCGATGCCGCGCCGCTTCGGAAGCGTCGAGATCGAGTCGCTGTATCTCGCGGCCGCCGCGGAGGCCCGTATCGGCGGGGACTTCTACGAGGTGGTCGACACGCGATACGGGGTCAGGCTGCTCATCGGCGATGTGCGGGGCAAGGGCCTGCCGGCAGTGGGGGCGGCCGCGGCGATCGTCAACTCCTTCCGGGAAGCCGCATACGGCGAGGCCGATATGGTCAGCGTCGCGCGCCGGCTGGACGCGAGCAGCGCCCGCTACAACGCCGCCTTTCCCCCCGAGGGGCCGATGGAGCGCTTCGCCACCGCTCTTCTCGTCGAGATCCCGCACGACGGCGGGCGCATCGAGATCCTCAACTGCGGACACCCCCCGCCGCTGCTCAGGAACCGCGGGGAACTCCGGGCCCTCGAGCCCACCACCCCCTCGCCGCTGCTCAACCTCGCCGAGCTGATCGGCGATCACTACACCATCGACACCTTCGACTTCGCCCCCGGCGACCTGCTTCTCCTCTACACCGACGGGATCGCCGAGGCCCGCGCCCGCGACGGCGGGTTCTTCCCGCTGGCGGCCTGGATGCGCCGACAGCCCCCGACGCCGCCCCACGAGCTGCTGGCGGCTCTTCACCGCGACCTCCTCCGCTACAGCAAAGGACGCCTGGACGACGACATCGCCGCCCTCGCGGTACGCCTGCGGGAACCCTCGGAGTAAACCCGGCCCGGACCGGAGGGCGGCGCTGCGCGGTCTTGGGTTGGCCGGGTGGTGTTGTGCGTCCAGGTAGGGGTGTTGCGGGGAGGCGGCACGCCGTTGGGCCCCCGCGTGGCCATCATGGGCACCCGGTCCGCCCGGCCTCAGGAGCGCGGGGCGGGAAGGGGAAGGTGATGACGGTGGAGTTGTTCCCGCCGATCCCGTTCGCCGAGTGGCGGGACACCAAAGAGACGCTGCATCGCTTCGCTCAGATCGTGGGGAAGGTCCGGCTGGCGGCCGCTCCGCGGCGCAACCACTGGTGGAACGTGCCGTTCCACCTCACCGGACGCGGCATCACCAGCCGGCCGATGGGGCAGGTCGACGGTAATCCGGTCTTCACGGTCGATTTTGACTTCGTCGGTCATCAGCTGGTCGTCGCGGCGCTGGACGGCCGGTCGTTCTCCATTCCGCTCATCGGTCAGTCCGTGGCGTCTTTTTACGCCGCGGTCATGGAGGCGCTGGCCGCGCTGGGCGTCCGGGTGGAGCTCGCCGTCCCCCGGCCGTTCGACCTGCCCGATGCCGGCCGGCCGTTCGCCGAGGACACCGAGCATGCGACGTACGACGCCGGGCATGCCACCCGCTACTGGCAGGTCCTCAGCCAGGTGGCGTCGGTGCTGGAGGAGTTCGCCGCGGGCTATGCGGGGAAGGTCAGCCCGGTGCATCACTTCTGGCACACCTTCGACATCGCCCACACCCGGTTCTCCGACCGGCACATCGACCAGCCCGCGAAGGTCGACCCGGTGACCCGGGAGGCGTACTCCCGGGAGGTCATCAGCTTCGGTTTCTGGTTCGGCGACGACTCCTTCGCCGCGCCCGCGTTCTACTCCTACACCGCTCCGGAGCCCGCCGGCCTGGCCGAGGAGCCGCTGGAGCCCGCGGCGGCACAGTGGGCCGACCGCGGCGGCAGCCACTTGGCGGTGCTGCCGTACGACGAGGCCCGCGCCGCGGCCGATCCCCGTGCCGCCGTGCTCGGTTTCTACGAGAGCGCGTATCGGGCCGGGGCCCGCCGTGCCGGATGGGACCGTGAACGGCTCGCCTGCCCGGGCGGGGTGACGGACCCGTGTCTGCGGGGGGAGGACACGGGAGGGGCGGCCCCGTAAGGGACCGGGAGGAGTCCCTGAGGGACGCAGGGGAGACTCCCTAGATGACCGGAGGCCGGCCCAGCCTCGTCATGCGCCAGACGGTGCGCCAGCGCATCGGCCGCCGCCGTCCGCACGGGGTCCGTACCCCCTCGGCGAAACCCGCGGCCCAGGCGCGCAGGCCCGCCGCCGAGGGGCTGCGGACGGTCGTCAGCGCGGCCCATACGCCGAGGTAGAGCGGCACCAGGAGCGCGGGGAGATGCCGCTTGGCCAGCCAGACGCGGTTTCTGGCGACCATGCGGTGGTAGACGGCGTGCCGGGTGGGCGAGGTGTACGGGTGCTGGAGCACCAGTTCCGGTGCGTAGCGGATGTGCCAGCCGTCGTCCAGGGCCCGCCAGGCCAGGTCGGTTTCCTCGTGCGCGTAGAAGAACTCGTCCGGCCAGCCGCCGATTCTGTCCAGCATCGGGACGGACAGCGAGTGCCCGCCGCCGAGGAACGTGGTGACCAGACCGCCACGTGCCGGGTCGCCGACGCGCAGGCGGGGGACGTGCCGGCGCTGGGTGCGGCCCCGCTCGTCGGCGACGCGGAAGCTCACGATCCCCAACTTCGGGTCGCCGGTGTGCAGTTCCGCCAGCCGGCTGAACACATCCGGGCTGATCAGCAGGCCGTCGTCGTCCAGATCGACCACGAGGTCGAGGTCCCCGAGCTTGCGCAGTTCGTCCAGGGCGACGTTCCGGCCGCCGGACACTCCCAGGTTGTCGCTCAGCTCGATGCCCACGGCACCGTGCGGCAGCGGGGGGAGCGGCGAGCCGTTCCCGATGACCACGATGTGGGCCGGCGGGAGGTCCTGCTTGGCGACCGAATCCAGCAGCGCCTGCAGTTCGGCGGGACGGTTTCCCATGGTCAAGATGGCGACGCCTACGCGCAGATGACGCACAGAAGAATGCTCCGTTCTTGGCGGTCCTTTCGCGATGCTAGCCGCCGGGGGAGGCGATTGCGTGCTACGGCACCTGCCCGGCGACATCCCGTCGGAGGGCCGTGGTGGAGCTTTGCGGAGCTCTTCCCGCGGCCCGCCGGTCCCGGTGGCCGGGGGTTCCGGTGCGGCGCACCATGGAAGGACCGGGGGTATGCCCGGATGGCCAGGTGGTCCGCATGGCCAGGTGGCCGGATGACCAGGGGGGTGGATGGAGGAAGCCCTCATGATGGAAGTCAAGACGGTCGACAAGCCGGATGAACGGCGCGACTTTCCCCGGGGCCACCTCGAAGCCCTGCACCTCACCGGACTGGACTTTGCCGTGGCCACCTTCGAGCCCGGCTGGCACTGGACGGAGTCGGTGGGGCCGATCGTCGGGACGAAAAGCTGCGAGGTACACCACAACTGCTACATGGTCCAGGGCCGGATGCGTCTGCGGATGGACGACGGCGCGGAGTCCGAGGTGGGCCCCGGCGATGTCTTCGTCTGCCCGCCCGGTCACGATGCCTGGGTCGTGGGGGACGAACAGGTGATCCTGTACGACTTCGCGGGCGGTATGGCGACCGACTACGCCAAGCCGAAGAGCTAGGAAGAGCTGGGGGTGTCTCCCCGGGTGGTGGCGAGGGTGCGCTTCGGGGACGGCTGCGGGTGCGATGCGGTGTTCCCCGGGGCGCGCCGGAAGGGGAGATCCAGTGGGGGCGGGGGTGCCCCGGGGGCCGTGGTGAGCCCGGTGGACGGCGTGGCGATTCCCACGTGCATCGCGATGTCTAGGAACGCGATCGTTGGGCAGGGGTGCGGGACGGTCCGGCGTGCGGAATACGTCACGGGTTGTGCCCGTTACCGCAGCCGGAGACCGACTGGCAATCGTCGACAGATCCGGAAGCAGGGAAACACGCATGAGCACCATCGAGCTCACCAAGGACAACTTCGACGAAATCGTCTCCGGCAACGATTTCGTCCTCATCGACTTCTGGGCCGAGTGGTGCGGGCCGTGCAAGCAGTTCGGCCCGGTCTTCGAGAAGTCGTCCGAGACGCATGACGACCTGGTCTTCGCCAAGGTCGACACGGAGGCGCAGCCCGAGCTGGCCCAGGCCCTCCAGATCCAGTCCATCCCGACCGTGATGATCGTCCGCGAGAACATCGCGGTCTTCGCCCAGCCGGGCGCACTGCCCGCCGAGGCCCTGGAGGACGTCATCGGTCAGGCCCGCGCACTGGACATGGACGAGGTCCGCGCCTCGGTCACCGAGGACCGGCAGAACGAGCAGGCCGAGGCCGCCGAGCAGGGGCAGCAGGCGCAGGGCTCGTGAGCGACCTCCTTCTGGTCCGGCACGGCGAGACCGAGTGGAGTCGGGACGGCAGGCACACCAGCTGGACCGACCTGCCGCTGACCGCGGCCGGTGAGGAGCAGGCCCGCGCACTGCGGCCGCTGCTGTCGGACCGGAAGATCGGGCAGGTGTACGCCAGCCCGATGAAGCGGGCGCTGCGCACCGCCGAGCTGGCGGGCCTCGCCCGTCCGCAGACCGATGCCGACCTGCGGGAATGGGACTACGGCGGCTACGAGGGCATCGCCACCGCCGAGATCCACCGCAGCCGTCCCGGCTGGTATCTGTTCACCGACGGTGTCCCCGAGGGGCCCGACGGGCACCCCGGGGAGTCACCGGAGCAGGTCGGGGCACGTGCGGACCGGGTGCTGGCGCGGATCGTGCCGCAGCTGGCCGCCGATGAGGGGGATGTGGCGTTGGTGGCGCACGCCCACTTCCTGCGGGTGCTGGCCGCCCGCAGGCTCGGGCTGCCGCCCGGCGCCGGCGGGCTGTTCACCTTCGAGACCGGGGCGGTGGGCGTCCTGGGCACGGAGCACGACCGGCCCGCCGTGGTGGCCTGGAACGCCCGGAGTCTGTAGGCGGCCGGGGGCTGTAGGTTCCGGTAGCGGGCTGCCCGGCCCGGCCTGGCCCGGGAGACGGAAGGCTGACCGGCGCGGCCTGCCCGGCGCGTGCGCGTCCCCCTACGGGTCCATCGCAGCCCCCTACGGGTCCATCGGAGCCCTTACGGGTCCATCGGATCGAGGTGCAGGGGTTGCACCTTGCCCTCGATCATGGCGCCGAGCCCCATGACGGCACAGGTGGCGGGGCGGTCCGCGGTGTGCACCGGCATGGTGGTGGCCTGATGGATCATCGGCTCCAGTCCGGGGATCAGCGCGCTGCCGCCCGCGAGCACGATGCCGCGCTCCCCGAGGTCGGCCACCAGATCCGGCGGGCAGCGGCGCAGCACCGACCCGATGGCGTCGAGGATCGCGGTCAGCGGGGTGGTGATGGCGTCCCGGACCCGTTCGGTGTCGACGTGCACGGAGCGCGCCATCCCGCTGACCACATCCCGGCCGTGCACCTCGGTGGAGCCGGGGGTCATGCCGTCGCCGCCGGAGAGGATCAGCTGCAGTGGACGTACCGCCTGGCCCGCCAGCATCAGCTCGTGGTGCAGCCGCAGATGCTGGATCACCGCGTGGTCGATGGCGTTGCCGCCCACCGGGACGGTCTCCGCCGCCACGATCGAACCGAGCGAGAGCACCGCGACCTGCGTGGTTCCCGCGCCACACACCACGATCATGGTGGCCTCGGGCTGCTCCACCGGCAGCCCGGAGCCCACCGCGGCGGCGACCAGGGTGTCGACCAACTCCACCCGCCGTGCCCCCAGCCCCGTCATCGTTTCCACCGCCGCCCGCTGAGCCAGCGGCTCGCTGCCGTACGGGAGGCAGACCGCGGCCCGCGTCGTGGGGCGGCGCCGCCACGTCTTGCGCAGCTTGTCGCCGACCAGGGTGCGCAGCAGCCGCTGGGCCATGTCGATGTCGACGATGGTGCCGTGGGAGACCGGGCGCACCACCCGGATGTAGTCGGGGGTGCGCCCGTCCATCACCTCGGCCTGGGCGCCCACGGCCAGCAGTGCCCCGGTACGGGTGTTGATGGCGGCGACGGTCGGTTCATCGACGACCAGCCCCTGGTTCTTCACGTACACCCTGGTCCGGGCCGCTCCGAGGTCGACGGCGGCCGAGCACCGCCGCAATTGGGCGAGGCTGATGGTCATGGGTGATTCCTCCCCGACGGGCCGGTATGGACGAAAGCGCTCGTGCGGCCTGTTCGCAGGGACCGCTCGTGCGCCATCCTCCGGTCGCGCGCGGCCGCCCGCCCGCTGGAAAGGTCCGCTCGGGGGACGGGCGGAGGACGGACCCGGGGCGGTTACGGCGAAGGAGTGAGGTCGCGGCCGCCGGCCGGTGTGGCGGGGGCCGAACCGGTCAGCCGCTGGTAGAGCCCCCAGGTGAATTCCGCGACGATGTCCTGGGGCGTGCCGTCGGGGCCGGGGGCGGTGCAGGCCAGCTGCCAGCGGGTGGGGGCGCTGCCCTCTCGCGGGCGGGCCGGTGCGAAGGCGCGGGCGACCTCGTCGACCGTGCACGACCAGGGCATCAGATCCTCGGTCGTGCGCAGGTCAGGGGCCCTGGCGCCGGGTGCCCGGACGAGCCAGGCGTTCCACACGGCCCCCCGGGTGCCGGTGAGGACTTCGAAGCGCAGATCGGGCCAGAGCGGAACGGTCCAGGCCAGGGCCTCGCAGGTCAGGTCGCCGATCCGGCGGGCGGTGACGGTCTCGGGGGTGCCGAGCAGCGCACGATACGGCCAGGCGCCGCCACGCGCCCGCGGGGCGTGCATCCGTGCCTGCCAGCGGCGGTTGGCCTCGCGCATATCGGCGCGGGAGGCCCGCAGGGTGCGCAGGGCGTCCTCGACCAGGCCGGGGTGGTGGTCGGCCATCCGGCGCAGCAGGACGAGCTGGAAGGCGACCGGTCCCGGCAGGCCGGAGGGGACTCCGGAGCCGGCGGGCGGGTCGGTGTCAGCGGTGCCGTTCATGAAAGACATGGTGGTGGACGGGGCGGGATCCGGGGGAGGGGCCGGGGCCCGATCCGGGATCGGGGGGGCGGGAGGCGCGGGGCCCGGGGCCGGCCGCCGGGCGGGGCACTCAGCCGGCATCGCCGGCATCGCCGGTATCACCGCCGTCACTGCTGTCACCGCCGTCCCTGGCCCCGTCGCCGGCCGCCCCGCTCCCGACGAGCGCTTCCATGCCGTCCAGCAGACGGGCCAGTCCGAACTCGAAGAGCGAGTCCTGGTTCACCACGTCCTCACCCATCGCCGAGACCCCCGCGTACATGGGGTAGGAGCCCGAGGTGAGGATCCCCTCGAACGTCGGCTCCATCGTGGCCATCCACTGCGCCTGGTCCATGCCGGTCTCCTGCTCGGCCTCCAGGTCGTCCTCGAATCCGGCGGCGGTGGACAGCACGAAGCCCAGCAGTGTCAGCGCCATGTGGATCAGCGTGACCGGGTCCATCCCCCGGACCCGCGCCATGGTCCACTCGACCAGCGCCATCGCCCGCGGCATCGGCTGCGGCCGGGTGATCGACAGGTACTGCGCCAGCCAGGGGTGCCGCCGGTAGAGCTCCCACTGCAGCCGCGCGCCCGCCTCCATCCGTGCGCGCCAGCCGTCCGGCGCCGGTTCGGGCAGCTCGACGTCGAGGAACGCGGCGTCCGCCATCAACAGCACCAGCTCCTCCTTGCCGGCCACATGACGGTAGAGCGCCATCGAGGACACCCCGAACTCGGCGGCGACCCGGCGCATCGACAGCGCCCGCAGTCCCTCGGCATCGGCGACCTTGATCCCGGCCCGTACGACGCTCTCGCGACTCAGCCCGCTGTCCGTCTCGCGCGGCCGCCGCTCTCGCGCGAGAGCGCCGCTGCGGCCGGTCCGCTGCGGCTCGGCCACGACCGTGCCCACCCCCGGTACGACCCGTACGAGTCCTTCCTGCCGCAGCGTCGTCAGCACCTTGGTGGCGGTCGCCATCGCCACCCCCCACTCCTGGGTGATCCGCCGGGTCGAGGGCACCCGGTCGCCCGGCGTCAGCTCGCCGGTGGCGATACGGCGCCGGATCGCGTCAGCGATCTTGCGGTAGGGCGGTGGGGGCGACTGCTCCACGGTCACGGGAGACCTCCGTACTAGTGCACCAGGGGAATTCAGGGTAGCTCTGCGGGGCGCGAGGGGAGCAACGTGCACTCCACCAGGGCAGTGCACCAAGACTGGTGCACTAGTGTGACGCATCGCCAATTCCCTTGTCAGGGCTATTGTTTGCACCGTAAGCGCAACCTGCTTACCGTGTCATCCATGTCGTTTACTCCGTACACATCCAAGCCGGTGGCCGGCCGCCGGGAGTGGACCGCCCTGGGCGTCCTCCTGCTGCCCTGCCTGCTCGTCTCGATGGACGTCTCGGTGCTCTACTTCGCGGTGCCGTTCCTGACCGCGGAGCTGAAGCCCAGCAGCGTCCAGCAACTGTGGATCCTCGACGTCTACGGCTTCGTCCTGGCCGGGCTGCTGATCACCATGGGCGCGCTGGGCGACCGCATCGGCCGCCGCAAGCTGCTGCTGTCCGGCGCCCTGCTCTTCGGACTCGCCTCCGGGGTCGCCGCCTACGCGCGCAGCGCCGAAATGCTCATCGCCGCACGGGCGTTGCTCGGCATCGGCGGTGCGACGCTGATGCCGTCCACCCTCGCGCTGATCCGCAACCTCTTCCACGACGCCAGGCAGCGCGGCAAGGCGGTCGCGATCTGGTCGGCGGCGGTGACCGGCGGCATCGCGGTCGGCCCGGTGCTCAGCGGGGCGCTGCTGGAGCACTTCTGGTGGGGTTCGGTGTTCCTGGTCAATGCCCCGGCGATGGTGCTGCTGCTGGTCTGCGGGCCGCTGCTGCTGCCGGAGTTCAAGAATCCGGCGGCCGGGCGCTTCGACCTGCCCGGCTCGCTGCTCTCCCTGCTCGCCATGCTGCCGGTGGTCTACGGCGTCAAGGAGATCGCCCGCGACGGCCTGGCGGCACTTCCCGTCCTCGCGCTGGTGACCGGCCTGATGGCCGCCGCGGCCTTCGTCCACCGTCAGCGCACCGCCCGTCATCCGATGCTCGATCTGGAGCTCTTCCGGCACCGCGGATTCAGCGTCTCGGTGCTGATGAACCTGCTGGCGATGTTCGCGATCGTCGGCTGCGCGGTGTTCTTCACCCAGTACCTGCAGTCCGTACGAGGCATGAGCCCCATGGAGGCGGCGCTGTGGAATCTGCTGCCGACCCTCGCGGTGGGCGGGATGGCGCCGGCCGCCACCGCGCTCGCCCAGCGGATGGACCGGGCCTATGTCATCGCCATGGGCTGCGGCATCGCGGCCGGCGGTTTCGTCTGGCTGTCCTGGCTGAAGCCGGGCTCGGCCCTGTGGTTCGTCCTGGTGGCCTCGGCGGTCTACGCCTCGGGCCTGGTGATGGTGATGTCGCTCGGCAACGAACTGGCCATCGGCCTCGCGCCGCCCGAGCGGGCGGGCTCCGCCTCGGCCGTACTGGAGTCCGGCACCGAACTGGGCGGCGCGCTGGGCATGGCGGTCCTGGGCAGCATCGGGAGCGCGATCTATCGCGGTGACATCGGTGAGGCGTTGCCCTCCGGCCTTCCGGCGGGCGCGGCGGACGTGGCCCGGGAGACGCTGGCGGGAGCCGCCGTGGTGGCGAGTCAACTCCCGGGCCGGGCCGGGGAGATGCTGCTGACCGCGGCCCGGACGGCGTTCACCGACGGGCTGCGGACGGCGGTGCTGGGTGCCGCGGGCGTCATGGTCGTGGCCGCGGTCCTGGCGCTGACGCTGCTGCGGGGGCTGCGGACAGCGGGAGTTGCGGGGGAGCCGGACGTTTCGGGGGCGGCGGACGTTTCGGGGGCGGCGGCCGGTGGTCGGTCGTCGGTCCGCCATCGGCCGTAGGCCGGCTCACTCGGGCGCGACGCCCAGCATCCGCTGGAGCAGTTCCTTCAGCAGCGTCCGCTCGGCGACCGTCAGACGGCCGAGGGGTTCGCGGGCGAAGTGGAGCGAGGTGCGCAGCGCCTCGGCCGTGCGCGCGCCCTCGGCGGTCGGGGCGGCGAGCTTGACGCGGCGGTCGGACGGATCGGGGCGGCGCTCGACCAGACCGCGGGACTCCAGGCGGTCCACGATGCCGGTGACGTTCGACGGCTCGCACTTCAGGCGCTCGGCGACCTTGCGCATGGGCAGCGGTTCAAGGCTGAGCAGGCTGAGCACCCTGGCCTGGGCGCCGGTGAGGGAGTGCTCGGCCGCGGCGAGCTCGTACTCCTCGTAGTAGCGGGCGACGACGGTGCCGATGAGGTCGACGACCTCGACGGTCAGGGAGTCTGCGCGGGGGGTCATACGCACGAGGATACCCATTTACTTGACAACATGAAATATCGAGGAGCATGGTTGTTTCAGCACCTGAAGCTTTAGGAGGATCGCGCTTATGTCCGCACTGCCCACGACCAGCCGCGAATGGCACCTCGTCGCCCGCCCCCACGGCTGGCCCACTCCGGAGGACTTCGCGCTGCGCGAGGCCGCGGTGCCCGAGCTCGGCGAGGGCCAGATCCTCGTCCGTACGCAGCACTTCTCCGTCGACCCGTACATGCGCGGCCGGATGAACGACGTGAAGTCCTACGTCCCGCCCTTCCAGCTCGACCAGCCGATGGACGGCGGCGCGGTCGGCGAGGTCATCGCCTCGCGCGACGATTCCCTCGCCGTCGGCGACCATGTGCTGCACGGTCTCGGCTGGCGTGAGTACGCGGTGCTGGACGCCAAGCGCGCCGCCAAGGTGGACCCGTCGCTGGCTCCGCTCACCGCCTACCTGGGCGTGCTGGGCATGCCGGGCCTGACCGCCTACGCGGGCCTGCTGGAGGTCGCGTCCTTCCAGGAGGGCGACGCCGTCTTCGTATCCGGCGCGGCCGGTGCGGTCGGCAGCGAGGCCGGCCAGATCGCCAAGCTCAAGGGCGCCTCCCGCGTCATCGGCTCGGCCGGCTCCGACGACAAGGTCAAGCTCCTGGTCGAGGAGTACGGCTTCGACGCCGCCTTCAACTACAAGAACGGCGACGTCGCAGGGCAGCTCAAGAAGGCCGCGCCGGACGGCATCGACGTCTACTTCGACAACGTCGGCGGCGACCACCTCGAGGCGGCCATCAGCTCCCTCAACGTCCACGGTCGTGCCGCCATCTGCGGCATGATCTCCATGTACAACGCCACGGAGCCGAGCCCCGCCCCGCGCAACCTCGCGATGGTGATCGGCAAGCGGCTGCGCCTCCAGGGCCTGTTGGTCAGCGACCACGCCGCGCTGCAGCCGCAGTTCGTCGAGGAGGTCTCCGCCTGGATCCGCTCCGGCGAGCTCAAGTACAGCGAGACCAAGGTGGCCGGCATCGAGAACGGCGTCGAGGCCTTCCTGGGCCTGCTGCGCGGCGAGAACACCGGAAAGATGATCGTGAGCCTCGACAGCTGACGACGGCTCGACGTCTCCGGCTCCCGGGTGACCGCCAAGGTCGGCATCGGCAAGATCCCGGACGGCGGCTTCGGCCTCACGGTCGAGATCTCCGCCGCGATCCCGAACGTCGACGCGGTCACCGCCCGCGACCTCGTGGAGAAGGCGCACCAGGTGTGCCCGTACTCCCACGCCACCCGCGGCAACATCGAGGTCACGCTGACCGTCGTCTGACACCCGGCGCCGGAGGCCGCGGCGTCGCAGAGCGAGGGCACCGGAGGCCGCGGGCGCCGGGGGCGAGGGCGCCGGGGGCGAGGGCGCCGAAGGTCGCCGAACGCCGCGAGCGCCGAAGGCCGCGGTACCGGAAAAGTGAGCCGGGGAAGCAAGGAAGGCCAGGGGCCGCATCCCGTGAACGGGGTGCGGCCCCTGGTGCGTGGTGCGTCCGCCGGTTCCCCGCCGACGCGGCGTCAACTCGCGCTATTCTGGCGGGGCTTCACCACGTTCCTCCCCACAGCTCCGTCGGCGGCCGGCCGGCGGGGGCCCTGGCCTCCGGGGCCTGTCCGGAGGAGCGAGGAGGAGCGATGGACGATCAGGACACGGAGCAGCAGAGCGACCGGTGGGCGCCGTCTGACAGATGGCAGGTGGTCATCGGGGTGCTGGGTCTGCTGGTGGCGATCGTCGCGTGTGTGGGGCAGTTCGCCCGGTAATCGCCGGCGGGGCCCCGTGGGTCCGGACACGGCCGGTGTCCGCCGTCGAGGCGGGACGGCCAACGGGGGAGTGCCCGGGCTCGACAGGCCCCGCGCCCTCCCGTCCTGCGAGTTGACGCATGGCGTGACGTACGACGTGATGACGTACGACGTGTTGGCGACTACGTGACGACGACGTTCCGCGTGATGTGACGCAGCCAACATTCACGCCGTCTTGACGCACGCCCCGTGTAATCGATTTCGTAGCCCCCGCGAATCCCTCACGAAATCGATTACACATCGATCACGCGAAGCCGCTCCCCGCACCGGAAGCGCTCGCACGGACAGAACGGCAACGGCGCCATGGCGAACATCAAGGATGTGGCAGAACGGGCAGGGGTCTCCGTCGCCACGGTCTCCCGGGTCCTCAACGGGCACAGCCCGGTCGCGGAGACCCGTGAGCGGGTGCTCGCCGCCGTACAGGAGCTGGGCTACCGCCCCAACAACGTCGCCCGCGCGCTGCGCACCGCACGGACCGGCGCGCTCGGCCTGATCATCAGCGACCTCACCAACCCCTTCTTCACCGAGCTGGCCGACGCCGTCGAGGACGAGGCCCGCAGCCTCGGCTACAGCCTGGTGATCGGCAACGCCGGCGAGCGCCCCGCGCAGCAGGACGACTACATCCGCACCCTGCTCGACCGCCGGATCGACGGCCTGCTGGTCAGCTCGGCCGGCACCGGCTCGGCGATGCTCCGCGAGGTCGTCGCCTCCGGCACCCCGCTGGTCCTGCTGGACCGCGCCGTGCCCGGCATCGACGCCCCCTGCGTACGCGCCGACGGCCGCGCCGCCCTCACCGAGCTCGCCGCCCATCTCGCCGCCCTCGGCCGCCGCCGCCCGGCGATCATCGTCGCCCCGGCCGGCACCCCGACCGGTGACGAGCGCCTCGCCCTCTTCCGTACGGCGCTGGCCGGATACGGCCTCACCCTGCCCGACGAGCGGGTCGGCGCCACCCCCGACCTCCAGCACACCGGCGGCCGGCAGGTGATGAGCGCCTTCCTCGACCTCCCCGAACCGCCGGACGCGGTGCTGGCCACCGACAACCTGATGGCGCTGGGCGCGATGGACGAACTCCGCGCCCGCGGCCTGCGGGTCCCCGACGACGTGGCGCTGGTGGTCTATGACGACGTGCCGTGGTTCACCCACACCGATCCGCCGCTGACCGCCATCGCCCAGCCCACCCGCGGACTCGGGCGCGCCGCCGTCCACACCCTGCTGGAGCGCATCGAGGGGCGGCACGCCGACTCGGTGCTGCTGCCCGCCCGGCTGGTCACCCGCCGCTCCTGCGGCGAGGCGCCCGCCCCCTGAGCAGGCCCGCCCGGCGCCCGGGACCGGCACCCCGGTCCCGGCTCCCCCGGCCGGGCGGGCCACCTAAGTCAGTCACCGCACCACCCACCCGAGGAAGAGAGGGGCAGCGCATGACCGGCGTCAACGACGACGAACCGGGCGGCCGCGAACTGCTGCGCGTGGAGGGGGTGACGAAGTCGTTCCCGGGCGTCCGCGCGCTGGACGGCGTGGACCTGACCCTGCGTACCGGTGAGGTGCATGTCCTGCTCGGCGAGAACGGAGCGGGCAAGAGCACCCTCATCAAGATGCTCTCCGGCGCCCACCGCCCCGACGAGGGCCGCATCCTCGTGGACGGCGACGAGGTCACCATCCGCTCGGCGCAGGACGCCGAACGGCACGGCATCGCCACCATCTACCAGGAGTTCAACCTCGTCCCCGGGCTGACCGTCGCCGAGAACATCTTCCTGGGCCGCCAGCCGCGCACCGCGCTCGGCCTGGTCGACCGGAAGACGATGCGGGCACGGGCCGCCGAGCTGCTGCGGCGCGTACGGCTCGACGTCTCCCCGAACACCCCGGTCGCCGAACTCGGCATCGCCCGCCTCCAGATGGTCGAGATCGCCAAGGCCCTCAGCCTGGAGGCGCGCGTCCTGATCATGGACGAGCCGACCGCGGTCCTGACCTCCGAGGAGGTCGAAACCCTCTTCGCGATCGTCCGCGAGCTGCGCGACTCGGGCGTCGGCATCATCTTCATCACCCACCACCTGGACGAGATCGGCGCACTCGGCGACCGGGTCACCGTCCTGCGCGACGGCCGCTCCGTCGAGGAGGTGCCGGCCTCGACAAACGAGGACGAGCTGATCCGCCTCATGGTGGGCCGGGACATCGCCGAGCAGTATCCGCGGCAGCGGCCCGAGGAGCCGGGCGCGCCTCTGCTGCGCGTCCGCGGTCTGACCCGCAACGGCACGGTGGCCGGACCGGTCTTCGAGGACATCGGCTTCGAGGTGCGGGCCGGTGAGGTCGTGGGCCTCGCGGGGCTGGTCGGCGCGGGCCGCACCGAGGTGGTCCGGGCGATCTTCGGCGTGGACCGCTACGACGCGGGGACGGTCGAGATCGACGGCAAGGAGCTGGCCCGCGGCGACGTCCGTGCCGCCATGCGCGCCGGGCTCGGCCTCGTACCGGAGGACCGCAAGGGCCAGGGCCTGGTCATGGACGCCTCCCTCCAGGACAACCTCACCCTCGCCCGCCTCGACCGCGACACCCGCGGCGGGCTGGTGGACCGGGGTGCGCAGCGGCGCGAAGCGGCCACCGTCGCCGGGCAGTTGAAGGTCCGGATGAGCGGGCTGGGACAGAGCGCCCGCACCCTCTCCGGCGGCAACCAGCAGAAGATCGTCATCGGCAAGTGGCTGCTGGCGGACACCCGGCTGCTGATCCTCGACGAGCCGACGCGCGGAATCGACGTCGGAGCCAAGGTCGAGATCTACCAGCTCATCAACGAACTGACCGCGTCCGGCCGCGCGGTGCTGATGATCTCCAGCGATCTGCCCGAGGTGCTCGGCATGAGCGACCGGGTGCTGGTGATGTCGCAGGGCCGGCTGGCCGGAGAGCTGTCGGCCGACGAGGCCACCCAGGACGCCGTGATGGAGCTGGCGCTCCAGTCCCCGCACGGCACGAGCACGAGCACCGAGCACAACGACGAGAGCGCGATGGAGGGCTCCGATGTCCACTGAGGTGAAGACGGGAGCCGCCGCCGAGGCGGTGGGGCGGGCACCGGACCGCGACGGCGCGGGAGCGTGGTTCTCCCGGGCGGTGCTCAGAAACGGCCCGCTCGGCGGACTGATCGCCCTGGTCGTGGTGATGGCGGTGCTGTCCAGGGACTTCCTCAACGGCCAGAACCTCCTCAACGTCGGCGTCCAGGCGTCGGTCACCGCGATCCTCGCCTTCGGCGTCACCTTCGTGATCGTCTCGGCCGGTATCGACCTCTCCGTCGGCTCGGTCGCCGGTCTCTCCGCCACCGTCGTCGCCTGGGCGGCCACCAACGAGGGCCTGCCCGTCTGGACGGCGGTCCTGCTCGGCCTGGCGGTCGGCGCGGGGGCCGGTCTGGTCTCCGGCGCGCTGGTCGCCTACGGCAAACTGCCCGCCTTCATCGCCACGCTGGCGATGCTCTCGGTCGGCCGAGGTCTGGCCCTGGTCATCTCCGGCGGCACGCCGATCGCCTTCCCCGGCGCGGTCGGCGCGCTCGGTGACACCCTCGGCGGCTGGCTGCCGGTGCCCGTCCTCGTCATGATCGCCATGGGGCTGATCGCCGCGCTGGTCCTGGCCCGTACGTACACCGGCCGGGCGATGTTCGCGATCGGCGGCAACGAGGAGGCGGCCCGGCTCTCCGGCATCCACGTCAAGCGCCGCAAGCTCGTCATCTACGCGCTGTCCGGGCTGTTCGCCGCGGTCGCCGGCATCGTGCTCGCGGCCCGGCTCACCTCCGCCCAGCCGCAGGCCGCCACCGGCTACGAGCTGGACGCGATCGCCGCCGTCGTCATCGGCGGGGCCAGCCTCTCCGGCGGCTCCGGCAAGGCCTCCGGCACCCTCATCGGCGCGCTGATCCTCGCCGTCCTGCGCAACGGCCTCAACCTGCTGAGCGTGTCGGCGTTCTGGCAGCAGGTGGCCACCGGCCTGGTCATCGCGCTGGCGGTGCTCCTGGACACGCTGCGCCGCCGGAGCGCGCGATGAGCGCCCGGAGGACCGAGGAAAGGACCGAGGGGATGACCGTGCGCCGGACCGCCCGGCTCCGGATGCCGCTGGCGGCCGGGCTGGCCGCGACCGTCGCCCTGGGGCTGACCGGCTGCGACCGCGGAGGCAACACCGACCTGGGGCTGGCGCTGTCCACGATGAACAACCCCTTCTTCGTCGGCATCAAGAAGGGCGCCCAGGCCGAGGCGGACGCCCGCCATCTGCACCTCAACATCACCGACGCGCAGAACGACCCGACCCAGCAGATCAACCAGATGGAGACGTTCACCAGCCAGAACGTCAAGGCGGCCATCATCAACCCGGTCGACTCGGACGCCGCCGTCCCGGCCGTCGGCGTCGCCAACCGGGCGAAGGTGCCGGTGATCTCCATCGACCGCGGCGTCAACGGCGGCAAGGTCGGCTCGACCATCGCCTCCGACAATGTCGCGGGCGGCCGGCTCGCCGCGAAGACGCTGGCCGAATCGCTCGGCGGCAAGGGCAAGGTGGCCTTCCTGGAGGGCCAGGCCGGCACCTCGGCCGCCCGCGAGCGCGGCCAGGGCTTCGAGGAAGGCATCAAGAAATACCCCGGCATCCAGGTCGTCGCCCGGCAGCCCGCGGACTTCGACCGCACCAAGGGCATGGACGTGATGACCAACATGCTGCAGGCGCACCGCGACATCGGCGGGGTGTTCGCCGCCAACGACGAGATGGCGCTGGGCGCGTCCAAGGCGCTGGGCGGCCGCTCGGGCAAGGACGTGAAGGTGGTGGCGTTCGACGGCACCCCGGACGGCGTCACGGCGGTCCGCAAGGGCACACTGACCGCCACCGTCGCCCAGCAGCCGGAACTCCTCGGCAAGCAGGCCGTGGACTGGGCGCTCAAGGCATCCCGCGGTGAGAAGCTGCCCCGGTCGGTCCGAGTGCCGGTGGTGCTGGTGACGGCGGAGAACGCCGCGAAGTTCGACGGCTGAGAATGCGGCCCGGCGGGTCGCCTGGCCACGACGGAGGAGAGAAATGGGAGAGCGGCGCATGTATGACGTCCTGGTGGTCGGCTCGGCCAACGCGGATCTGACGGTGCGGGTCGAGCGCCGGCCCGGCGCGGGCGAGACCGTGACCGGCACGGATCTGGTCGAGTCGGCCGGCGGCAAGGGCGCCAACCAGGCGGCCGCCGCGGCCCGGATCGGCGGACGCACCGCGCTGCTGGCGCGGGTCGGCGGCGATGCCTACGGCGAACTGCTGCTCGGCGCCCAGCGCGACGCGGGCACCGATGTCACGCCGGTGATCGTGGACGACGGGGCCCGCACCGGCACCGCCATGATCCTCGTCGACCCGGACGGCGACAACAGCATCGTGGTCTCGCCCGGCGCCAACGCCGCCCTCACCCCGCAGGACGTGGCGGCGGCGAAGGACACCATCGCCGCCGCCTCGGTGGTCTCCCTCCAGCTGGAGATCCCCATGGAATCCGTACGTGCCGCCGCCGCGGCCGCCGAGCAGGCCGGCACCCGCGTCGTCCTCAACCCCTCCCCGGCACCCGAGGCGGCCGCCCTGGTCCCCGAACTCCTCGCGGCGGCCGATCCGCTGGTGGTCAACGAGCACGAGGCGCGGCAGCTCTCCGGGCTCGCCGACGGCACGCCCGCCGGGTGGGCGCAGGCGCTGCGCGAGCGGGGCGCCCGCTCCGTGGTGGTCACCCTCGGCGGCGACGGCGCGCTGGTCCTGGACGCCTCGGGGACCACGGACGTCCCGGGCGTACGGGTCAAGGCCGTGGACACCACCGGTGCCGGCGACGCCTTCACGGGCGCCCTCGCCACCCGCCTGGCCCGTGGCGACTCGCTGCCCGAGGCGGCGCGCTTCGCCGTACGGGTGGGCGCCGCGGCCGTCACCAAGCCGGGCGCCCAGCCGTCCTACCCCACCCCGGCCGAGTTGGACGTGCTGGCGCCCGAGGCGGCGCAGGGCTGAGGCCGGCCCCGTCCGGCCGGAAGGACGGCCGGACGGGGCCGGCCGGGCAGGTAGGGGGGAAGGCTGGTCCGGGAAGCGTTCCACCGGGAGGAGCGCCGAACCGTAGGCGCCGGACTGCGAGGCGCCGGACTGCGAGGCACCGGACCGCGAGGCACCGGACCGTCAGGCGCCGGACCGCGAGCCGATCCGTTGCTTACTGCCGGTTTATGGGTCCTTTGGGCAGGATGGGTGCTGTGGGGCAACTGTCGTGTGCCTTACGGGATCTGAGGAAGGACCAGCAGTGCGCCTAACCCCCGTCCCGGTATCGGTCGCCGTGCCCGCATCACCGGGTCTCCGGGGCTGATGACCGTGACCGTCTCCACCCCGCCGTCCCCGTCCTCCCCTTCCTCTTCGTCGCCCCCGCCGGTGGCCGCGCCTCCGCAGCCCACCCGGGCTCCCCGGCCGCCGGACCACCGTCCGGCACCGTGGCTGCGGCCCACCATCCGGATACGGCTCGCCCTGCTCTACGGCGGCATGTTCCTGATGGCGGGGGTCGTCCTGCTCGTCATCATCTACTTCCTCGCGGCCAGGACCCTCAAGGAGGGCACCCCGGAATTCAGGGTGTTCGGCAGCAACGTCCGGCTGGGCAACATCAGCTGTCCCGATCTGCCGTCGGTCGCCTCGCTCGACGAGATCAACTCGGCGCTCGGCCGCTGCCTCCGCAACCAGCGCGCACAGGCCCTGCACGCCTTCCTGAACAGCTCCGTGCTGGCTTTGCTGGGTTTGACGGTGGTGGCGTTCGCTTTCGGTTATGCGATGGCGGGGCGGGTGTTGTCGCCGTTGGGGCGTATTACGCGGACGGCTCAGCGGGTGGCGGGTTCGGATCTGCACCGGCGGATCGAGTTGGGGGGTCCTGATGACGAGCTGAAGGAGCTTGCGGACACCTTTGACGAGATGCTGGACCGGCTGGACCGGGCGTTCGAGTCGCAGCGGCGGTTCGTGTCGAATGCGTCGCACGAGTTGCGGACGCCGTTGGCGATCAACCGGACGTTGCTGGAGGTGCAGCTGGCGGATCCGGGGGCGTCGCCGGAGCTGGCGCAGTTGGGCAAGACGCTGCTGGCGACCAATGAGCGCAGTGAGCAGTTGGTGGAGGGGTTGTTGCTGCTGGCGCGCAGTGAGAACAAGGTCGTGGACAAGAAGCCGGTGGATGTGGCGGAGGTGGCGTCGCAGGCGGTGGAGCAGACCCGTGAGGAGGCGCAGGCCAAGGGGGTGGCGCTGCGGGGGGTGCGTGAGCAGGTGTTCGTGCAGGGTAACGGGGTGCTGCTGGAGCGGATCGCGCTGAATCTGGTGCAGAACGCGGTGCGCTACAACGTGCCGGAGGAGGGCTGGGTGGAGGTGACGGTCCAGCCGCAGCCGGGGTGTGCGGTGCTGGTGGTCTCCAATACCGGTCCGGTGGTTCCGGCGTATGAGGTGGAGAACCTTTTCGAGCCGTTCCGGCGGCTGCGGACCGAGCGGACCGGGAGTGACAAGGGGGTCGGGCTGGGGCTGTCCATCGTGCGTTCGGTGGTGCGTGCGCACGACGGCACGATCACGGCTCGGCCCCGCGAGGGCGGCGGACTGGTGATGCGGGTCGTCCTGCCGCTGTAGGCGCGGGACCGGGACGGGGTGGGACGGGGCGGGACGCGATGCGCCGGGCCGTCGCCCCCCGCTCGCAACGTGGTTGATCTACCAGCCGGCCGATTCGTGCGGGTTGGCCTCGGCGCCCTCGGTGTTGAGCAGCACGACCGTGCGGGTGCTGTGCTCCGCCAGTGCCGCGCGGCGTTCGGCGGCGGAGGTCAGGGCGGCCCGGGCACCGGCCAGCGAGGCGGCGCCGCAGGGACCGGAGGAGAGTCCGAGCGCTGCCAGGTCGCGGGCCGCGCGGGCGCTTTCGGCGTCGGTGACGGCGACAGCGGCGTCGAGCCCGTCGCGCAGCAGGGGCCAGGCGGAGCTGGAGGGCGTGCCGCAGTTGAGCCCGGCCATGATGGTGGCGCCGGTCCCGACGGTGGTCGGGCGGCCGGCGGTGAGGGACGTCAGGACACCCGCGGCGGTGTCCGGTTCGACGCTCAGCAACGACGGCGGCGGGGCGTCCCGCGGGGCGCGGTAGTGGCTGACGGCGGCCTGCGCCAGTGAGCCGACGCCGACGGGGACGGCCACCAGCCCGGCGGGTCCGGCGCCCAGCGCGCGCAGTTGCGCATCGGTCTCGTCGAACAGCGTGGCGTAGCCCTCGATGATCCAGCCGGGTATCCGGGTGTAGCCGGGCAGGGCGGTGTCCTGGACGAGGACGGCGCCGGGTGCGCGCGCGGCGGCGTCGGCAGCCCGGTGTACGGCGTCGTCGTACGCCCCGTCGACCCGCGTCACCCGGGCGCCCTCACGCGCGATGGCGGCGGCCGCCGCCGGGTGCACCGCGGTGGGTACGAAGACCTCGGCGGTCAGGCCCAGCAGCCGGGCGGTGCGGGCCACGGCGCGACCGTGGTTGCCGTCGGTGGCGGTGACGAGTCGGCCGCCCGGCGTTTCGGCCAGGGCCCGGTGGATCGCCCAGGACGCCCCCAGGATCTTGAACGCGGGCAGGCCGAGCCGGGCGGACTCGTCCTTGACGAACACCCGGTGGACTCCCAACTCCTCGGCCAGCACGGGCATTTCGCGCAGCGGCGTCGGAGCGTAACCGGGCAGGGTGGCGTGGAATCCGATCGCCTCACGCGGCGCGGGCTGACAGGTCCAGGAACGGGCGGACGGGCGTGCGTACCAGTCAGTGGTGGGCATGGGATGCACGCTGCCGTACCGCCGTCCCAACGGTCCAGCGCATCTTTTCGAGCGATAATCGTCGGAAAATCCGAATGGTTGCGAAGGGAAGGGCGCGGGACCGGACATGCTCGATCTTCACCGGCTGCGGCTGCTGCGCGAGCTCAAGCACCGCGGCACCCTCGCCGCCGTCGCGGCGGCCCTCTCGTACAGCCCTTCCTCGGTCTCGCAGCAGCTCTCGGTGCTGGAGGCCGAGGTGGGCGTCGCGCTGCTGGAGCCGGTGGGGCGGCGGGTACGGCTGACCGAGCAGGCCGAGATCCTGGTGGCGCACACGGAAGTTCTGCTGGAGCGCCTGGAGCGGGCCGAGGCCGATATCGCCGCCTCGCTGGCCGCCGTCACCGGCACCCTGCGGGTCGCCGCCTTCCAGACGGCCGTGCTGGCGCTCGTCCCGCCGGCGCTCACCCTGCTGCGCGAGGAACACCCGGGCCTGCGCGTCCACGTCGTACAGGCGGAGCCGGAGGCGGCGCTGCCCGCCCTGCTCGCGCGGGATGTGGACCTGGTCGTGGCGGAGGAGTACCCGGGGCACGCGGTAGCCCGCCCCGCCGAGGTGGACGCGGTGGAGCTGTGCGGCGACGAGATGCGGCTCGCCCTGCCGCCCGACAGCGCCTCCCCGGCGGATGAGCCGGCGGCGGCGCTGCGCGCGCTCTCCGGACGGCCGTGGGTCATGGAGCCGGCGGGTACCGCGTCCCGGCGGTGGGCGACGGCCGTGTGCCGCCAGGCCGGTTTCGAGCCCGACGTACGGTTCGAGTCGCCCGATCTGCTGGTGCAGCTGCGGCTGGTGGAGCAGGGGCACGCCGCGGCCCTCCTGCCCGACCTGCTGTGGGGCGGGAGCGCACCGACCGTTCCGCTGCTGCCGCTGCCGGACGGCGGCCGCACCCGGCGGCTCTTCACGGCCGTACGGCACGGCAGTGAAGGCCACCCGGCGGCCCGGGCCTGCCGTGCGGCGCTGCGACGCGCCGTCGAACGTGCCCGCTGCCTGCCCTGAGCACCCGGCAGGCCCGGTCTGCCGTCCCCGGAACCCGTGACGGGAGTACTACCTCCGCGCGCCCCGCGCCGCCGCCGTCTCCGAGGCCGCCACCGTCAGGATCGCCCGTACCTGCTCGGTGATCGCGACCCGGTGGTGGACGAAGTCCGGGTCGGTGACCTGGCCGTGCGCCGGGTCCGTGTTGCCGGGGCCGAACTCCAGCACCGGGGTGTGCAGATGTCCGCCGGGGAGCGCCGGGCGCACCGCGTCGCGCAGCAGGGTCGCCCGGTAGGCGATCTCGTTGGAGAGATAGTCCCCGCCGCCCCCGGCCCGGGCCGTCGACCCGGGAGTGGGGCCGTCCGGCCGGTCGACCGGCCCGGTGCCGCCCGCCGGGATCTCCGTGACCTCGGTGTCGTCGACCACGGGGAAGGGCCCGGTCCCGGCCGCCACGATCCGGGCGTACGGGAGGCTGGTGGTCGTCCACTGTGGCTGCGGCCGCACGGTCGGCACCCCTGCCGGAATCGGCACGGTCTCCGTACGGGATTCCCGCGCGTTGTCCGGATAGCCGCCCCGCCAGGCCCCGTTGGTCCGCTCGACATCGAACCGGCCGGGCCGCCCCTGGCTGATCGTCGTGAACAGATCGGCCTGCCGCGGCCCGCTCCGGAAGTGCGGGAGCAGGGTGCGCTCCACCGTGCCCTCCGCGAAGTCGGCCCACCGTACGGGGAAGACCGCGGTCTCGATCCGGGCCGGCTGTCCGGAGGCGGTGCGTACCGTCGTCCCGTCCAGCGCGAGCGCCGCCGCCCCCGACGGGTTGCTGCGCCGTGCGTCGGCGTCCAGCTGGAACGGGTCGAATCCGGTCACCACGATCCGCAGGACGTGCTGGTCCGCGGGCAGTTCGACCGAGTCCTGGCCGCGCGAGCCCCGCTCCAGTGACCCGAGGAGGGCGGCGCGCGCGGACTCCGTCAGTCCGAAGTCCGGCTGCCACTGCCGTAGTTGTCTGGTCATTCCCAGCCGCGCCCAGTACAGCGGCCGGTCGTCATCCCGGCTCAGGTCCCCGCGGCCGGGCCCGCGTCCCTGCGCCCGGTCCACGGCCCGCCGCCACAGCGCCCGCCCCTCGGCGGCGACATAGCGCCGGGCTTCGCCGTAGGTGGTCACCCGTGCGAGCCCCTGCCCGAACTCCCGCTCCACCGCGTCGAATCCGCTGCGCCGCAGGACCTCCTGCGGCGCGGTCTGTGTCAGCCGCCCTTCCTCCACCGTGACATCCGCCGGGGCGGCCGCGGTGGCCGGTGCCGGGAGGGACAGTGGGGCGGCGGCCAGCAGCGCGACGGCGAGCGCGCCCATCCTGGTGCGTATGCGAGTCATGGGGGCGAGTAAAGCGGTGTGCGCGCAGGGGCGGTAGAGGGAGGGGGCGATGGCCTACCCCGGGGCGCCCTGCCTCTTGCCTCTTCCGCTTGCCTCTTGGCCCCTGTCCCCCGTCCCTTGCCTCTTCCTCTTTGCTCCTGCCCCTGCCCCCGCCCGCCGAGCGGCCGCGGATAGGGTTTCTGATTCGGTCCGGTCCGGCTCACCACCGCGTCCGGCGACAGGCACGAGACTCAGGGGGATCTCTGTGGCCACCCCGCCACCACCGCACGGCCCGTACCCGTACGCTCCGCCGCCCGCGGAGCCTTATGCGCAGCAGCCCGCCGGCCCGTATGCCTCGCAGCCGTACGGCCCGCAGCCGTACGTTCCGCAGCAACCGGGGCACCCGGCACAGGCTCCGCACCCGTACGCGCAGCAGCACCCGTACCCGTACCCGTACCCGCAGCCGCAGCCGCAGTCGCCTCCGCACCCGTACGCGCAGCCGTACGCCGCTGCCCCGGGTTGTTGTCAGCTTTGCGGTGCCCAGCCCGCCGTGCAGGCCACCGTGCGCGGGCACCAGGGCATCCTCTACGTGATGCGGTTCCTCAGCCGCAAGGGGATGTTCTGCCGCTCCTGCGGGCTGGCCACCTACCGCGAGATGTCCGCGAAGACGTTGTGGCAGGGCTGGTGGAGCCCGCTGTCCGTGGCCATCACCCCGCTCACCCTGCTGATGAACCTCGGTCCCCGGGGCCGCTTCCGCAAACTGGCCGCCCCCGCGGGCGGCTTCCGGCCCTCGCTCGACCCGGGCAAGTCGCTGCTGCGCCGGCCGGAGGCGATGCTGTTCCTGGTGCCGATGGCGCTCGTGGCGGTGACGGTCCCGGCCCTGCTCGCACTCGGCCTGTTCGTCGACGGGGCCGGCATCGGGAAGGCGCCCACCCTCGCCGTCGGTGACTGCGTGCGCAACGAAGGTGACTGGCAGGACCAGGACCTGGAGATCGTGGACTGCGGTTCGGCCGACGCGCAGTACAAGGTGACCCGCAGGCTCGACACCTCGAAGGCCCACTGCGCCGGCGGTGACATGCTCGCCGATCCCGAGTACAGCCCGGACAAGGCGACGATTTCCTGCCTTTCCCCCGCCCGGTAGAGGCGCCGGAAAGGTCACTCCACGCCCGGCTCCACGCCCGGCTCCTCGCCGGATCCGCCGCCGCCCTGCCCCTCCGTTCGCCCCAGGAGCGCCAGGAAGTCCCGGAACGCCGCCGGCATGTCCACCTCCTCCGGGTCCAGCAGCCACTGCAGTTGCAGGCCGTCCATCACGGCGGCCAGCAGCGGCGCCGCCCGCTCGGCGGACAGGCCGCCGGGCAGCGTGTCGCCGTACTCGGCCCGCAGCACCTCGGCCATCGAGGCCCGCACGGCGCGGAAGCGGGATTCGAAGAAGGCGCGGGCGGGGTGGTCCTCGGTGACGCTGTCGGCGGACAGCACCGTGTAGGTCTGGACGATGCCGGAGCGGGTGGCGTTGTAGTCGACGAGCTGGGCGAGGGCGTCGGTGCGCAAGGTGCCGGACGCCGCGGCGGCCGAGGCCAGGTCCCAGCGGTCGCGCGCCTCCAGCACGCCGACCAGCAGCAGCTGCTTCGTCGGGAAGTGGTGCAGCAGCCCCTGCTGGGTCAGTCCTGCACGCTCGGCGACGGCGGCGAGTGAGGTACGGCGGTAGCCGCGCTCGGCGATGAGCTCCATGGCGGCCTGCAGGATGGCCTCGCGCCGCTGCGCGCGACGCGCCTCCCGCCCGCCACCTCCGAGCCGGGCGCCCGCTCCGCCACCGTGGGATCTGTCCTGGTCTGGTGCACTCACCGGCCGAGCGTAACTCCCGCGTGGAGATCCCGTACGGCTGGTGTATCGGAAAAGTAACGACGCCTACCAGCCGGGAGGTAGGACGGCGAGAATCGCGGCGAGGGGGGCCGCACGTCCATTCAGGGAGCACCGGAGAACCGCATGACCGACACCCAGCCCCACCACCCCACCGACGCCGGCCACCGTGCCCGCGGCGAGGCGCACGACTACACCGCAGTGGTGGAGCGGGCGCTCGCCGCGCTCGACCTCGACACCAAGGTCCGGCTGCTGTCCGGCCAGGACATGTGGACCCTGCCGGCCGTGCCGGCGATCGGGCTGCGGTCGCTGGTGATGTCGGACGGCCCGGTCGGTGTGCGGGGCCGGGAGTGGAACGCCGAGGACCCCTCGGTCACGCTGCCCAGCCCCACGGCGCTGGCCGCCACCTGGGACCCCGCGCTCGCCCGCCGGGCCGGCCACCTCCTCGCCCAGGAAGCCCGCCGCAAGGGCGTGCACGTACTCCTCGCGCCGACCGTCAACCTGCACCGGTCACCCCTGGGCGGCCGCCACTTCGAGTGTTATGCGGAGGACCCGCTGCTCACCGGCGCGATCGGCGCCGGGTATGTGCGCGGGGTGCAGGAAGGCGGCGTCGGCACGACGGTCAAGCACTTCGTCGGCAACGACGCCGAGACCGACCGGTTCACCGTCGACAACCGCATCGGCCCGCGCCCGCTGCGCGAGCTCTATCTCGCGCCCTTCGAGCACATCGTCGAACACGCCCGCCCCTGGGGCGTCATGACCGCCTACAACCGGGTCAACGGCGCGACGATGACCGAACACCGGGCGCTGGTGCAGGACGTGCTGCGCGGCGAGTGGGGTTTCGACGGCGTCAATGTCTCCGACTGGACGGCCGCCCGCGACACCGTGCGCGCCCTGCGCGGCGGCCTGGACGTGGCGATGCCGGGGCCCCGTACGGTCTACGGCGCGCCCCTCGCCGAGGTCGTCCGTGCGGGTGAGGTGGCCGAGTCGGAGGTGGACGACGCGGTGCGCAGGGTGCTGCTGCTCGCCGCCCGGACCGGTTGCCTGGAAGGGGTGCCGGCCGCGGTCGGTCCGGCCGGTGTCCCGCAGGCCATCGACGGCCCGGCGATGGCCCGCGAGATCGCCCGGCGGGGGTGTGTCCTGCTGCGCAACGAGCCGGTGGGCGGGGCACGGCGGGCCCTGCCGCTGGACGCCGCGGCTCTGCGCAGGGTCGCCGTCATCGGGGCGGCCGCCCGCGAGGCCAGGGTCCTCGGCGGCGGCTCCGCGACCGTCTTTCCCGACGCGGTCGTCTCCCCGCTGGAGGGGCTGCACGCGGCGCTCCCCGACGACGTCGAGGTGACCTTCGCCGTCGGCGCCGATCCGCGCACCCGGGTCCCGCACGCCCGCGACGGCTTCACGCTGCGCGCCCGCTACCTGGCCGCCGACGGCAGGGTGCTGGCGGAGGCACCGCAGGCCGACGGCAAGGTGCAGCTGACCGGCCGCCTGCCCGGGGGCGTCACCCGGCAGGACCTGAGCGCCGTCGAGCTGACCGGGAGCTACCTCCCGCGGCTCACCGGCAGCCACACCCTCGCGGTCTCCGGCACCGGCGAGCTGCGGCTGACCATCGGCGGTGCGGTCCTCTTCGACGGCCGTCTCACGCCCGAGGGCAGCGATCCCTTCGAGGCGTACCTGCGCCCCGCCCAGCGGTGCATGACGGCGGAGCTGAGGGCGGGCGAGAGCGTCGAGGTCACCCTGCGGTGCGCGGCGGACGAGCCGCAGACGGGCGACAGCCCGGCCTGGCCGGCCTTCGCCCTCGGCCACGGCGAACCGCAGCCGGACGCCGATGCGGAGATCGAGGAGGCGGTCCGCGCCGCGGCCGGCGCCGATGTCGCGATCGTGGTCGTCGCCACCACCGAGGAGACCGAGTCCGAGGGCTTCGACCGTGGCGATCTGCGGCTGCCCGGCCGTCAGGACGAGCTGGTCACCCGGGTCGCCGCCGCCAACCCGCACACGGTCGTGGTCGTCAACTCCGGCTCCCCGGTGGAGCTTCCGTGGCGTACCGAGGTCCCCGCCGTGCTGCTGAGCTGGTTCCCCGGCCAGGAGGCCGGTGCGGCGCTGGCCGACGTCGTGCTCGGTGCCCATGAGCCGGGCGGCCGGCTCCCCACCACCTGGCCGGCCCGGCTCACCGACGCCCCGGTCACCACCGTGACCCCCGCCGACGGTCAACTCACCTACTCCGAAGGGGTGTACATCGGCTATCGCGGCTGGCAGCGCTCCGCCCCCGCGCCCGCCTACCCCTTCGGCCACGGTCTCGGCTACACCGACTGGGAGTACGAGTCGCTGGACACCACCCCCGACTCGGTGCGGGTGCGGATCCGCAACGCGGGCGACCGGCCCGGCCGCGAGGTCGTCCAGATCTACCTGGCGCCCACTGCGGACGCCGCCCCTGACGCTCCGGAGCGCCCGGCCCGCTGGCTGGCCGGCTTCGCGGTCGTCGAGGCCGGTCCCGGTGAGAGCGCGGAGGCCGAGATCCCGCTGCCGGACCGGGCCTTCGCGGTCTGGGAAGCGGGCGACGGCGGGGAAGCGGGCGACGGTGGGGGAGCGGCGGACGGCGGCTGGCGCCGGGTCAAGGGCGTCTACCGCGTGGAGGCGGCGCACAGCGTGGCGGACCGCAGGCTGACGGCGGAGGTCACCGTCGGCTGACCCGGCCGGGGACGGGGGCGCTCCGGCCCGAGAACGCCCCCGGCGGTTCTCCCTCATGAGGTCATCACGGACACATCACCGCCGCTCGTCCGTGCCGTCACCTTGTGCGGGGAGCCGTCGTCCGTCGGGACGGAGACCTTGCGGGTGCCGCCGCTCGTCGAGGCGTCCACGGCGTAGGAGCCGCCCTTCGGCAGGCGGATGGTGACGCTGCCCCCGCTGGTCCGGCCCGACACCTCGTCGGGTGCCGTGGACAGCGCAAGGTCCACGTCTCCGCCGCTGGTCTTCGCCTTCGCCGTGCGGGCCGCGGAGTCCGTGACGGTGATATCGCCGCCGCTGGTCTCCGCGGCGATGCCGCCCGAGGCGCCGCGGACGATGATGTCCCCGCCGCTGGTCCGCAGATCGACCGAGGCGTTGCGCGGAAGCAGGACCCGGTAGTTCACCGCGCACTTGCGCCCCATGCCGCACTCCTCGGCCTTGAGCGTCAGCCGGCCGTCCTTGACCCCGTGCTCGGGGGACGGCTTCTCCTTGTTGTACTCGTACTTCTCCGTCACCTTGACCGACCCGCCGGCGTCGATCGGCACCACCTCGATGTCCCCGCCGTGCGTCGTCGCCGAGAGCGCGGTGACCTTGCCCGGCACGGAGTACGTCCGCGCCGCCTCCTTCGTCGGGCCGAAGCCCGAGAGCGAGCAGCCGGTCACCAGCACGGTCAACGCCGCACAGGACAGGACGAGATGGGGAACGCGAAGGCGGGCCATGGCGAGAGTTCTCCCGGGGCAGACGGCGGACGAGGTGACCGGATCTCCGGTCACTCCTCATCGTTCCTGCTCCGCCGCCCCAGCGCGTCAGCGCACAGGATGACCTCTTCCGGCCCCCGCCCTTAAGGGTTTCCCGCACTCCTGGGGCCTGACGACAGGCCCGAGGGGCCGCCTGCCTCAGGCCCGAGGGGCCGCCTGCCCTCAGGCCCCAGGCCGCACCGAGAACGCGTAGACCGTCTGTGAGCGGTAGGTCTCGCCGGGCCGCAGCACCGTGCCGGGGAAGTCCGGGCGGTTCGGCGAGTCCGGGAAGTGCTGGGTTTCCAGGGCCAGGCCGGCCGCGGGTCCGTAGGGGACGCCCGAGGTGCCGGTCAGGGTGCCGTCGAGGTGATCCGCGGTGTAGAGCTGCAGACCGGGCTCGGTGGTGGCCAGTTCCAGGACGCGGCCCGAGCGCCGGTCGTACAGCTCCGCGACGGTACGCGGCGCGGCGCACACACCGCCGTCCAGCGCGAAGTTGTGGTCGTAGGAACCCGCCACCGCACGCGCCGCCCGGAAGTCGAAGCGGGTGCCGGTGACGTCGGCGGGCGCACCGGGCACCGGTATGCCGGTGCCGTCGACGGGCGTGTACCGGGACGCCGTCAGCCGCAGCTCGTGGCCGGTGGCGCTGCCGCTGCCATCGCCCCCCAGATGGAGGTAGGTGTGGTTCGTGAGGTTGACGACGGTCGGTGCGTCGGTCGTCGCGTACGAGGCGATGCGCAGCGCGCCGGCCGAGAGGGTGTACGTCACGCGGACGTCCAGGGCGCCGGGGAAGCCTTCCTCACCCGCCGGGCTGACCCGGTGCAGCTGCACACCCCCGTCGACCTCCCGGGCCTCCCACACCACCCGGGAGAATCCCCCCGGCCCGCCGTGCAGACTGTGCCGCCCGTCGTTCGGCGTCAGCGTGTGGACCTCGCCGTCGAGCGTGAAGGATGCCCCGGCGATCCTGTTGGCGTACCGCCCGACCAGCGCGCCGAAGTACGAACCGCCGTGCGCGGCGTACGACGCGAGGTCGGCGAAGCCCAGTGCCAGCTGCCCCCGCGCCCCGTCCCGGTCCGGCGCCTCCACCGTCTGGATGATCCCGCCGTAGGTGAGGATGCGGACCCGCAGCCCGCTCGGGCCCGACTCCAGGGTCCAGCGGTCGACACGGGTGCCGTCGTCCAGTGTGCCGAAGGATTCCCTGCTGACCTGCGTCGTCATACGCATGAGCCTATGCCCGGCGGCTACGGCTGCGCCCGGGTGATCACGCGCAACGCCAGCGACGCCAGCTCCTTCTGGCCGCGGGTGCCCGGGTGGAACCAGTCCCAGGTGCTCAACTGGTGCCCGGTGAAGCGGTAGTCGAAGACCGACTTGTCGAAGCGGCACAGCGGATCCCTGCCGCACACCTCGGCCAGCGCCGAGTTGTAGGCCACCACCCGTTCCCGCACCGTCGCCCGGCGGTCCTGCGCCGCCTTCGTCAGATCGTCCGGATCGCGCAGCATGGACCCGCAGATGCCCAGCTTCCACACCTGCTTCCCGAGCGGGTTCTTGCGCCCCTCGGACCACAGTCGCAGCAGGTCGGGGACCGCCGCGACATACACCTGGGTGTGCGGCAGGGCGCGCCGCAGCCGCTTCATGGCGCGCGCGAAGTCGGCGCGGAAGGCGGCCGTCGGGGTCATCGCCCCGACATCGCGCCGGCAGGCGTCATTGGCGCCGATCAGGACCGTGACCAACTCGGGTTTGCGGTGGACGGCCGCGGTCATCTGGTCCGGCAGGTCGCTCATCAGCGCACCGGTCCTGGCGAAGTTCCAGCTGTGGGTGGCGGGGTGTTTGACGAGCCGTCGGGCGACGCTGCCGACCTTGGGGTCGGTGCCGGTGGCCCAGGAGACCCGGGGGCATTCGGAGAGCAGCGTGCAGGCGTCGAAACCGACCGTGATCGAGTCCCCGAGCGCCGCGACCGAGCCGGGATCGGTGTGCCATACGGGCGTCGGCTTGGGGTGCGGCTTCTCCGGGTGCCCGCCGCCACTACAGGCGGTGAGGGTAATCACCAGGGCGGAAGCGGCGGCGACGGTGCGTGAGAAGCGGCGTACGGAGCGGCTGCGCCGGGGGCGAACAGGCCGGCCGATCTGCTTCATCCCCTGTCCCCTCCGGCGTGCGAGTGATATCTCTTCGGGTACCGACGGTACGTCACCCCCGGGCCGGCACCGCACGGTAGCTTTGCCCCGTGCCTTCCGGGCGGTGACCCAAAGTGGCTGGTGCAGTCGGCACAGACCAAATTACATCACGTCATTTCCTGTCCCTTTTGCGGCAAATTCCGCCTAATGGTGTTTACTGTAGGTCACCAGCATGCTGGTGCCGAAGTGGTCACTGGGGCAGAATGACGACTGTCCCGGCCGCAACCGGAACGGGCACGAGGCCGCTGGGGAAGGCGAACCTCGAACCGCACTGGAGGTCCCGGTGACGACACGTGGAGTTCTGTACGTCCACTCCGCTCCGCGCGCGCTGTGCCCGCATGTCGAATGGGCCGTCGCGGGCGTCCTCGGTGTGCGCGTCAATCTCGACTGGATCCGCCAGCCGGCGTCCCCGGGCACCTGGAGAGCCGAGTTCTCGTGGCAGGGGGAGGCCGGCACGGCCTCCAAGCTGGCCTCCGCGCTGCGCGGCTGGCATCTGCTGCGCTTCGAAGTGACCGCGGAACCCTGCTCCACCGCCGAGGGCGAGCGCTACAGCTCCACCCCCGACCTGGGCATCTTCCATGCCGTCACGGGCATCCACGGCGACATCCTCATCCCCGAGGACCGGCTGCGCGCCGCGGTCGCCCGCTCGGCGCGCGGCGAGACCGAACTCGCCGCCGAGGTCGACAAGCTCCTCGGCAAGCCCTGGGACGACGAACTGGAGCCCTTCCGGTACGCGGGCGAGGGCGCCCCGGTCCGCTGGCTCCACCAGGTCGTCTAGAGGCGCCGGAGCCGTCCGACACGCGGCAGCAGTTGCCCTGGAGTGCGCTCCACGGCCTAGCGTGCCGTCATGGCCGACAACAACTCTCCCGACGCCCCGTCAGTAGCGGTGCTCGGCACCGGAATCATGGGCGCGGCGATGGCCCGCAACCTCGCCAGGGCCGGTCTGGACGTCCGGGTCTGGAACCGCACGCGCGCCAGGGCCGAGCCGCTGGCCGCTGACGGGGCCCGCGTCACCGGCACGCCCGCCGAGGCGGTGGACGGCGCCGATGTGGTCCTCACGATGCTCCTGGACGGGGAGGCCGTCCTGCAGGCGATGCGGCAGGCCGCGGGCGCGCTGCCGTCCGGCGCGCTGTGGCTCCAGACGAGCACGGTGGGCACCGAAGCCCTCCCGTCGCTCGCCCGGTTCGCCGACGAGCACCGCCTGCGGTTCGTGGACGCCCCCGTACTGGGCACCAGGGCGCCCGCGGAGAAGGGGGAGTTGACGATCCTGGCGGCCGGCCCGCGGGACGTCAGGGAAGGCGCCGAGCGGATCTTCGGCATCGTCGGGAGCCGCACCCAGTGGGTCGGTGAGGACGCGGCGGGCGGGGCGGCAAGTCATCTCAAGCTCGTCGTCAACAACTGGGTGCTGACGGTCATCAACGGTACGGGTGAGTCCCTGGCGCTCGCCAGGGCGCTCGGCGTGGACCCGCGCGACTTCCTCGGTGCGGTCGCCGGCGGCGCGCTCGACATGCCGTATCTCCGGCTGAAATCCGAGCTGATCCTGTCCGGGAACTACCCACCGAGCTTCACGGTGTCCGCGGCCCGCAAGGACGCCCGGCTGATCCTGGAGGCCGCCCGGGACGGCGGTGTGCGCATGGACCTGGCCCAGGCCTGTGCCGAACGCTTCCGGAGGTCCGAGGAGCAGGGCCACGGCGAAGAGGACGGCGCGGCCGCCTACTTCGCGAGCTTCGGGAGCTGAGCGGCACGCGGGAGGAACGCCGAGGGCCCGTCCGGTGAAGTCTTCACCGGACGGGCCCTCGGTACGTGCGTCAGACCGTCCGGAAGGCCAGGACCACGTTGTGGCCACCAAAGCCGAACGAGTCGTTCAGGGCCGCGATCCGGCCCTCGGCGGGCAGCTTGCGGGCCTCGCCGCGGACGATGTCCGCGTCGGCCTCCGGGTCGAGCTGGTCGATGTTGATCGTCGGCGGGGCGATCCGGTGCTTGAGCGCGAGGACCGTGGCCACCGTCTCGATGCCGCCCGCGCCGCCCAGGAGGTGGCCGGTCATCGACTTCGTGCTGGTGATGGCCATGTGGTCGACGTCGTCACCGAACGCCTTGCGCAGTGCCCGGAGCTCGCCGACGTCACCGGCGGGCGTCGAGGTGGCGTGCGCGTTGACGTGCACGATCTCGGCGGGCTGGAGGCCGGTGTTGTCGAGCAGGTTCTGCAGCGCCGCGGCGATGCCGTTGCCGGACGGCTCGGGCTGTGTGATGTGGTGGGCGTCGGCCGAGATGCCCTGGCCGACGGCCTCCGCGTAGACGCGTGCGCCGCGGGCCTTGGCGTGCTCCTCGGACTCCAGGACGATCACGCCCGCGCCCTCGCCGAGCACGAAGCCGTTGCGGTCGACGTCCCAGGGGCGGGAGGCGCCCTGCGGGTCGTCGTTGTTCTTGGACATCGCCATCATGTTGCCGAATGCCACGATCGGCAGCGGGTGGATGGCGGCCTCGGTGCCACCCGCGACGACGACATCGGCGCGGCCCGAGCGGATCATCTCGATCGCGTAGCCGATGGCCTCGGCGCCCGACGCACACGCCGAGACCGGCGTGTGCACACCGGCGCGGGCGTTGAACTCGATGCCGACATTGGCGGACGGCGAGTTCGGCATCAGCATCGGCACGGTGTGCGGGGAGACGCGGCGTACGCCCTTCTCCTTGAGCACGTCGTACTGGTCGAGCAGGGTCGTCACACCGCCGATGCCGGAGGCGATGACGGCGCCCAGACGGTCGGGGTTGACCGCCGTGTCCTCGCCGGCCTTGGCGGTGAAGCCCGCGTCCTTCCAGGCCTCCTGGGCCGCGACGAGCGCGAACTGCGCCGAGCGGTCCAGCTTGCGGGCCTGCGGACGCGGAATGGTCTCGGTGGGCTCGACGGCGATCTGCCCGGCGATACGGACGGGCAGCTCGGCGGCCCAGTCCTGTTCGAGGGTGCTGACACCGGAACGTCCGGCGAGCAGGGCCTGCCAGGTCGAAGCGCTGTCGCCACCCAGCGGTGTGGTTGCGCCGATACCGGTGACGACCACGGTGCGATTGGTCGCGTTCACGGGAATTCTTACTCCACGGGTAGAGGGGTCTGAATCGACGGCGCCACCGCGGGGTGGCGACATGCGCGGGAGCTGGATCAGCTCTGGTGCTTGAGGATGTACTCGGTCGCGTCGCCGACCGTCTTGAGGTTCTTGACGTCGTCGTCCGGGATCTTCACGTCGAAGCGCTCTTCGGCGGCGACGACGACCTCGACCATGGACAGCGAGTCGACGTCCAGGTCGTCGGTGAAGGACTTGTCCACCTGGACGTCCTCGGTGGGGATCCCGGCGATCTCGTTCACGATCTCGGCGAGACCGGCGACGATCTCTTCCTGAGTGGCGGCCATGATGGCGCTCCTTCGGTCATTTTATGGGGAACTGCGTTACTTGCGGTGAGGATCCGTGCGACGGCCGAGACATCCGGGGACGTACGGCCCTGCGCAGATCTTGCCTAGGGGAGGGTAACGACCGTCGCGGCGTAGACGAGACCCGCCCCGAAGCCGATGACCAGCGCGGTGTCGCCGCTCTTGGCCTGCCCGGTCGCCAACAGCCGCTCCATGGCGAGCGGAATGGAAGCGGCCGAGGTGTTGCCGGTGGTCTCCACATCGCGGGCGACCGTCACGCTCTCCGGCAGCTTCAGAGTCTTCACCATCGAGTCGATGATCCGCATGTTGGCCTGGTGCGGGATGAAGACGTCCAGGTCGTCCGGGCTGACGCCGGCCGCGTCCAGCGCCTGCTGGGCGACCTTCGCCATCTCGAACACCGCCCACCGGAAGACCGACTGGCCCTCCTGCGTGATGGCGGGGTACCGGATCTCCTCCGGAGCCGGGCGGCCCTCGGGGGCGTCCCCTCCGGGGAGGGGGGTGGAGCGGTAGACGTCCCAGCCCAGGGTCTGCTTGATGGTCTCGGACTTGTCGCCCTCCGAGCCCCAGACGGTCGGGCCGATCGCCGGCTCGTTGGCCGGGCCGACGATCACCGCGCCGGCGCCGTCACCGAAGAGGAAGGCCGTCGCGCGGTCCTCCAGGTCGGTGAGGTCCGAAAGCCGCTCGACGCCGAGGACCAGGACGTACTCCGCCGAGCCCTCGGTCACCAGGCCCTTGGCCAGGGTCAGGCCGTAGCCGAAGCCCGCACAGCCCGCCGAGATGTCGAACGCGGCCGGCTTGCCGGCACCGATACGGTGCGCGATCTCGGTCGCGATGGCCGGAGTCTGCTTGAAGTGCGACACGGTGGAGACGATCACGGCGCCGATCTGCTCGGGCGTGATGCCCGCGTCGGCGATCGCCTTGCCCGACGCCTCGACCGACATGGTCGCCACGGTCTCGTCCGGCCCCGCCCAGTGGCGGGTCGCGATACCGGACCGCGAGCGGATCCACTCGTCGGACGAGTCGATGTGCTGGAGGATCTCCTCGTTGGGCACCACACGGGTCGGGCGGTAGCCGCCGACACCCATGATCCGCGCGTACGGGGCGCCCTTCGAGGGCTTGATCTTCGAGGTCATGCGCTTCGGACTCCTATTCGGCCGGTGCAGCGTTGTCGGCGTGTCCGGCGATCAGCGTGCGGGCCGCGTCGAGGTCGTCGGGCGTCTTGAGGGCGAGGGTCCGCACGCCGGGCAGCGCGCGCTTGGCCAGACCGGTGAGCGTGCCGCCGGGAGCCGCCTCGATGAGCGTGGTGACCCCGAGCTCCTTGAAGGTCTCCATGCACTGGTCCCAGCGCACGGGGTTGGCCACCTGGCCCACCAGCCGCTGCACCAGTTCCCGGCCGTCGGAGACCAGCCGCCCGTCCTTGTTGGAGACGTAGCGCGTGTGCGGATCGGCGACCGACACCTGAGTGGTCGCCGATTCCAGAGCCGAGACAGCGGGTGCCATGTGGTGAGTATGGAACGCGCCGGCCACCTTCAGCGGTACGACCCGGCGAGTGCCCTCCGGCTTGTTCTCGACCAGTGCGGCGATCTGCTCGGTGGTGCCCGCGGCGACGATCTGTCCGGCGCCGTTCACATTCGCCGGGGTCAGGCCCAGCTGCTCCAGATGCGGGATGACGACGGCCTCGTCGCCGCCCAGCAGTGCGGCCATACCGGTCTCGGTGACGGCGGCGGCCTCGGCCATCGCCTGGCCGCGCCGGCGCACCAGCGTCATCGCGGCCTCGTCGGAGATCGCGCCGGTCAGCGCGGCGGCGGCGAGCTCACCGACGCTGTGGCCGGCTGCCGCGCCGACCTGCGCGGCGATGTCGTCGGCCGTCGCGAACAGCTGCCGGGCGGAGATCAGGGCGGAGGCCACCAGCAGCGGCTGGGCCACCGCGGTGTCGCGGATCTCCTCCTCGTCCGCCTTGGTGCCGTAGTGGACCAGGTCCAGGTCGATGGCGTCCGACCAGGCACGGAGCCGGTCCTCGACACCGGGGAGGTCGAGCCAGGGAGTCAGGAAGCCGGGCGTCTGAGCGCCTTGGCCGGGAGCGACGAGTACGAGCACCCTCACACTCTCTCTTGTGGGTGGTTCCGCCCGCCCGTGGGGACAAGGACGAAGAACCATCGGGGGAATTGTTGATGTCCGACAAAAGTCTAGGGCTGGGCCTCACCGTCAGCCAGGCGTCCCAGAATCAACGCGATACGGAGGGTGAACGCCGAGCGCACATCGGAGGGTGACCAGCCGGTGACGTCGGTCACACGTCGGAGCCGATAGCGCACGGTGTTGGGGTGCACGAACAGCATCCGCGCGGCACCCTCCAGGCTGCTCGCCTGCTCCAGGTAAACGCTCAGCGTTTCCAGAAGTGCCGACCCCGCCTCCTCCAGCGGTCTGTAGATCTCCTCCACCAGCTGCTCGCGGGCGACCGGGTCCGAGGCCATCGCGCGCTCCGGCAGCAGGTCGTCGGCGAGCACCGGCCGCGGCGCGTCGGGCCAGGCGGCGCAGGCCCGCAGGCCGGCCGCAGCGGCCTGCGCCGAGCGGGTCGCGGCCAGCAGATCGGCGACCACGGGGCCGGCCACCACGGCACCGGCGGCATACGGACCGATCAGCGCCTTCGCGGCCTTCAGGGGGTTGTCCGAGCCGCCCGCGATCACCACCAGGCGGGAGCCCAGCACACCGGTCAGCACCTGGAGCTTGGCGTGCCGGGCGGCCCGCCGGATCGCCTCCACGGTCAGTTCGCTGTCCCCGTCGGGGGCGGTGCCCAGCACCACGCACACATGCTCGGGGGAGTTCCAGCCCAGCGCCGCGGCACGGGAGACCGCGCCCTCGTCCGCCTCGCCCGACAGCACCGCGTTGACCACCAGCGACTCCAGCCGGGCGTCCCACGCGCCGCGGGCCTCGGCGGCCTGGGCGTAGACCTGGGCGGTGGCGAAGGCGATCTCCCGGGCGTAGACCAGCAGCGCCTCGCGCAGTACGGACTCGTCGCCCGGGGCCGCGACCTCGTCGATCGCGGACTCCATGACCTCGATGGTCGTCCGCACCATCTCCACGGTCTGCCGCAGCGTGATCGCCCGGGTCAGCTCGCGCGGCGCCGTGCCGAAGACGTCGGTACTGATCGCCTGGGGGGTCTCCGGGTGCCGGAACCACTCGGTGAACGCGGCGATACCGGCCTGGGCCACCAGGCCGATCCAGGAGCGGTTCTCCGGAGGCATCGCGCGGTACCACGGCAGGGTGGCGTCCATGCGGGCGATGGCGGCGGCCGCCAGTTTGCCGGACGAATTCTCCAGACGCCGGAGGGTCGCCGAGTGCGGGTGCGCGTCGCGCGATGCGGGTTCAGACACGGGACAAGCCTGCACTATCGGGGCGGAGAGGTGAGGGGGCGGGGCTACGGTGGGCCCATGATTCAGGTGCGCAGAGGCCATGAACGGTATCCGGGCGGGGACGCGGAGGCCGGGATCGAGTCACTGCACGCGTTCTCCTTCGGGCCTCATTTCGACCCGGACAATCTGCGCTTCGGCGCACTGATCGCCTGCAACGAGGAGCGGCTGGCGGCGGGCGCCGGATTCGACGAGCATCCACACCGCGACACGGAGATCGTGACCTGGGTGGTCGAGGGCGAGCTGACCCACCGCGACTCGGCCGGCCACGAGACCACCGTACGCCCCGGTGATCTCCAGCGGCTCAGCTCGGCCGGCGGCGTACGGCATGTGGAGCGCAACGACGGCGCGCGGCCGCTGCGCTTCGTCCAGATGTGGCTGGCGCCGCGGGAATTCGGCGGCGAGCCGTCGTACGAGGTGGTGCGCGGCATCGCCGACGGCACGCCGTACGCCGTCCCGCGGGCCGGGGCCCTGCTGCATCTGCGCCGCCTCGCCGAGGGGGAGCGCACCGCGGTCCCGGATGCCGCACGGGCGTATGTGCAGGTGGTGCGCGGCGCCGTACGGCTCGGCGCGGAGCGCCTGGAGGCCGGCGACGCGGCGCGGATCACCGACGGGTCGGGCCTGGAACTGCGGGGGCTGACGGCGGCGGAGTGCCTGGTGTGGGAGATGGAGGCGGAGCCGGCGTACGGGTGAGGGCGGCGGGTCCGGAGCCGGCGCGGGCCCGGAGCCGGTGGTGGCGTGCCACGCCGGTGTGTCGCGCGTCCGGCTCCGGTTCCGGCTCCGGCGCGTCCGCGTGCCGCCCGCGCCCCCGTCAGGCGGTCTGCGCCAGCTCGGCCAGCACCGCGTCGGTCAGCGGCGGCCAGGCCTCGACGGCCCACGGCCCGAAGGCCCGGTCGGCCAGCGCCACACACGCCGCGCGCGCGTCCGGGTCCACCCACAGGAACGTCCCGGACTGGCCGAAGTGCCCGAAGGTGCGGGGCGAGGACGCGCTGCCCGTCCAGTGCGGTGACTTGCCGTCGCGGATCTCGAAGCCCAGCCCCCAGTCGTTCGGCTTCTGATGGCCGTAGCCCGGCAGCACCCCCGTCAGCCCGGGGAAGGCCACCTGCGTCGCCTCCGCGAGCGTCTGCGGTGCGAGCAGCCGCGGCGCCTGCAGCTCGGCGGCGAACCGGACCAGGTCGGCGACGGTGGAGACGCCGTCCTTGGCGGGCGAGCCGGGCAGTTCCGTCGCGGTCATCCCGAGCGGTGCGAGGACCGCCTCGTGCAGATACTGCGGGAAGGGGATGTCCGTGGCCTTGGCGATGTGGTCGCCCAGCGCCTCGAAACCGGTGTTGGAGTAGAGCCTGCGGGTGCCCGGCTCGGCCATCGTGCGCTGCTCGTCGAAGGCCAGCCCCGAGGTGTGGGCGAGGAGGTGACGGACCGTGGACCCCTCGGGTCCGGCCGGTTCGTCCAGCTCGACGGCGCCCTCCTCGATGGCCAGCAGGGCGGCGTACGCGGCCAGCGGCTTGGTGACGGACGCCAGCGGGAAGCGGTGCTCCTGGGGGCCGTAGGATCCGGCCACCGACCCATCGGCTCGTACGACGGCGGCCGCTGCGGTGGGCACCGGCCAGTTCTCGATCATCCGCAGGCTCTGCATGCCCACGAGCCTAGGCGGTGTCCCCTCCGCGCTGTCCGGGAGGTCCCTGGGTCCCCAAATCCCGGTCAAGTCTTCCCGTGATCCGCACTTGCCTGGAGTGCACTCGAAGTCTCTAGCGTTGAGGACGTCGAGAGGCACCCGGCGAAAAGGCCGGGGGACATCCGGCGATCCAGGGGAGACGGGGCATGACGGTAACGCAGAGCGAACCGGTCACGAGCGGGGCAGCGGCCGGGAGGCTGCCGGCGAGGCCGCGCGGATGCGCCCCGACGCTCACGCACCCGCGGCCCGCCGGCCGGGACCAGTACACGATCAGCGAGGTGGCGGCACACACCGGACTCAGCGCGCACACCCTGCGCTGGTACGAGCGCATCGGTCTGATGCCGCATGTGGACCGCACCCACACCGGGCAGCGGCGCTTCACCAACCGCGATCTGGACTGGCTGAGCCTGGTGGCCAGGCTGCGGCTGACCGGTATGCCGGTCGCGGACATGGTCCGCTACGCCGAGCTGGTGCGGGCCGGGGAGCGCACCTTCGCCGAGCGCGAGGAGCTGCTGACCGCGCACCGCGAGGACGTACGGCAGCGGATAGCCGAGCTGCAGAGCACGCTGGACGTCCTCGACTACAAGATCGACATCTACGCCGACGCCCGCCGGGCGTCCGAGAGATTCTGAGGGCTCCATGGGTAACAACAAGATCGAGACGGTCGAGCTGGGCACCGGCGGGCCGCGGGTCGGGGTGCAGGGCCTCGGCTGCATGGGCATGAGCTTCGCCTACGGCCCGACGGACGCCGACGAGGCGCGGGCCACGCTGGAGCGGGCCCTGGAGCTGGGCGTGACTCTCTTCGACACGGCCGACATGTACGGCCTGGGGGAGAACGAGAAGTTCATCGCCCCGTTCATCCAGGCCCACCGCGACGAGGTCGTGGTGGCCACCAAGTTCGCGATCTCCCCCGACCCGGACCACCCGGACGACCCGTTCAAGCGCGTCATCCGCAACGACCGGCCGTACATCCGCCAGGCCGTCGAGGGCAGCCTGAAGCGTCTGGGCGTCGACGAGATCGACCTGTATTACATGCACCGGCGCACGGCGGACGTCCCCCTGGAGGAGTCGGTCGGCGCGATGGCCGAGCTGGTGGCCGAGGGCAAGGTCAAGCACCTGGGGCTGAGCGAGGTGACCGCCTCCGAGCTGCGCGCGGCGCAGGCCGTACACCCGATCGCGGCCCTGCAGTCCGAGTGGTCGCTGTTCAGCCGGGACATCGAGGACGGCGTGGTACAGGCCGCGGCCGAGCTCGGCGTCGGCCTCGTCCCCTACTCGCCGCTCGGCCGGGGCTTCCTCACCGGTGCGTTCGTCAGCGCCGACAAGGAGCTCACGGAGGGCGACTTCCGGCGGACCCAGCCCCGCTTCACCGGCGACAACGCCGCCGCAAACGCCGCGCTGCTGGAGCCGGTCCGCACGATCGCCGACGCCCATGGCGCGACGCCCGGCCAGATCGCGCTGGCCTGGGTGCAGCACCAGGCCACGGCCCGCAAGATCGCCGTCGTGCCGATCCCCGGCACCCGTAAGCGCAGCCGCGTCGAGGAGAACACCGGCGCCACCCGGATCTCGCTGACCGAGCAGGACCTGGCGCTGCTGGAGCCGATCGCCGGACAGGTCGCGGGGGCGCGCTACGCGGACATGACGCACACCTCGGCGGGACGGCCGTAAGGCCCGCGGGGCGGCGGGGCCGGTGGTGCGGTTCTCCGTACCGCCGGCCCCGCCGCCCTGCCGGGTGCTCACGTCAGCCCCAGCGCAAAGGCGGCGAACCCGGCGGCCAGGAGCGCCGCGGCGGCCCGGCCGGCCCGGGTGACGCCGGTCCACGGTGCCTCGAAGCGGCGGGCGGTGCGCCCGATGAGGAGCAGCGCCACGCCGAACACCGGCAGCCAGGCCAGCCGGACGAGAATCCAGCCGGGGGTGTCGGGCCGCGTGGTCAGCCCGGCGATCTCGCCCAGGAAGGACGCGGGCACGGCCGCCGAGAGCATCGCCGTCTGATGCCAGCACAGGACCGTCATCGCCGAGAGGTTGACGATCGTGACCGGCGCCCACAGGGCCGGCCGGCGCAGGAGACGGGCGAGCCGGTCGCGGAGCAGGACGGCGGCGCCGGACTGGGCCGCCGCCAGCGCCAGGACCAGCAGCGACGGCGGGTGGGAGTTCGTACGGTCCTGACCGGGGACGCCGACCATGCTCATCGGGTAGTGGAAGAACAGCAGCAGCGCGGCGAAGAGTGCGGCGCCCCCGAGCAGCAGCGACCAGGCGGTGCGCCCGCCGAGCCGCCGCTCGCCCCAGGACACCCCGAGCTGATAGGCGAACAGCCAGCCGGGCAGGAGATTGACCAGGCCGATCCACCCCGGCATGACATCGGCGAACGGCCCGTAGCGCAGGAAGTCCACCGTCGCGACGGCGGCCGCCAGCGGTGCCGCGGACCAGGCGCCCCACCGCCGGGCGGCCCGCAGGCAGTACGGCGTGAGCGCGGTCACCGCCGCATACACGCCCACGAACCACAGCGGCTGGATCACCAGCGTCGCCCCGGTCCGCAGGGTCGCCTCGGGCACCCCCAGGCCGTACACGACGGGGAGCAGCACCGCCCACACGGCCGTCACGCCGAGCACCGGGCGGCCCAGCCGGAGGATCCGGCCGCGCAGCCAGACGCCGGCCAACTCGCCCCGCTCGGTGGCGCGCCGGAGGGAGCGCACCGACGCATGGCCGCCGACCAGGAAGAAGATGCCGAGCAGCTGCAGCACCCAACTGGCGGGCGCGAGCGCGCCGAAGGTGGTCAGCAGGCTGGTGTTGTGCAGTGCGCCCCCGGCATCGAGGGTGAATCCCCCGATCAGCCAGTGGCCGAGGGGCACGGCGAGCAGGGCCAGCGCGCGCAGCCCGTCGAGGGCGCGGTCGCGGTCCGCCGGCGTGCGGTCCTCGATGGTGCGGACCGCTTTGTGGGCGGCGCTTCTGAGAGGCGGGAGGAAGGCGATGTCCATGAGGCGTCCTTGAGTGGTGGAGCCGAAGGGTGAGGAGCGGTCGGAGCGCGGGCGCCAGGCGGCCGGTGAGTCGGCGCCCCGGCCCTCCGGGCGCACCGGCGTCAGCGCACGGCGCCGTAGCGGCCCAGCACGATGGCCGCGAAGTTCCGCAGGGAGTCCGTACCGGGGGCGAGATAGCCGGCGTGCCCCACGGCCCGCACGGCGGAGACCCGGCGGGCGCCGAAGGCGGGGTCGGTGGGGTCGGTGCCGTGCCCCAGGCCCCACAGTTCGACGTTCGGGACATCGCTGATCCAGTCGGACGCGTCCCGCGCCGCCCAGACCCGGGCCGAGGTGTGCAGCTGTGCCACGTTGTCCCGGCGGACGCCGGGGGAGCCGAAGAGCACCAGGTCGGCGATGTCGCCGCGGGCCGACTGCGAGGCGGCCAGCCCGCAGACCACCGAGCCGTAGCTGTGGCACAGCACGGCCGGGGCCGGGGCCCCCACGGCGGCCAGCCCGGACAGGAACCGGGCCAGCCGCGGCGCGCCGGCATCGGCGAGCCGGCCGGTCATGGCATCCGGGCCGAGACCGACCGGCGTGGTGTATCCGGCCCAGGCGATGACCGCGGTACGGGTCCCGGGTGCGTCGGCGGCCAGCCGGGTCCGCAGTGACCTGGCCATGCCCGCCGGTGTGCCGTACGGCTGGTGGTCGCGGTCGAAGGAGGTCAGGTCGATGTCCGACCCCGGCACGATCACGGCGGTGCGCTCGGCGGTGGCCAAGTCGCCGTAAACCTCGGCCACTTGCCCTCGGCCGCGCGGATCGTAGGCGAGGATGTGACGACCGGGGGAGAGCAGCGAGGCACAGCGGGCGGCCGCCTGCCTGGCCTGCCGGTGCTCCTGGAGGGTGCCGGCCGGATCGGCGGCGCGGGCCAGCCGGCGGTCCCGTTCCGCCGTCAGCGCACGGGAGTTGGCCGCGTACCGCACGGCGGGCGGCACCCCGTCGAGATTGCCGACGGTGAGCGGGTGCCGGGCCACCAGGGCCTGCCGCTGCCCGCCGGTCAGCGAGGCGAAGAAGCGGGTGACGTCGGCGGGCCGTGCGGTCGCCGGGTCCGGCAGCCGGACGCCGAGGGAGTGGTCGGCGCGCCAGGCGGCGGCGCCGGGCGCCGGGCCCGTGACGGCGCTCTGTGCGGTGCCGGCCGCCCAGCCGCCGGTGCCGGCGGCCACGGTCAGCGCGAGCGCGGCGCCGAGGAGCGTGCGCCGGCCGCGTTGAACGATGCTTCGCAGCCTGGACATGGTGGTGTCTCCCTCTCCCGTTGGTGTGGCGGAGGGAAACCTAGGAAGCGGGCGTATGACGCGGCGTCACACCGCGGAGCCAACTGCCGGGTGATACCCCGGTAGGGGGGAGGCGTCTTTCTCCTCCTCAAGGAGGGGCAGCGCGGGAGGTCACGCCCGGGGACCCTCCGGCCGCTGCTGCTCCCGGCCGGCTACTGCTCCCCGGGCGTGACCAGTCCCGACTCATACGCGAAGATCACGGCCTGGGCGCGGTCCCGCAGCGCCAACTTGGCCAGCACCCGGCTGACATGGGTCTTCACGGTCTGCTCGGCGACGATCAGTGCGGCGGCGATCTCCTGGTTCGACAGACCGCGGGCGATCAGTTCCAGGACCTCCGTCTCGCGCGGGGTGAGGCCCTTCAGCTGCAGCGCCGCCCGGCCCTTGCGGGGCGCGGGCCGTCGGCGGGCGAAATCGGCTATCAGCCGCCGGGTCACGGACGGGGCGAGCAGCGCCTCCCCGGCCGCCACGACCCGGACCGCGGAGATCAGATCACCCGGCGGCGCGTCCTTGAGCAGGAAGCCGGACGCCCCCGCCCGCAGCGCCTCGTAGACGTAGTCGTCGACATCGAAGGTGGTCAGCATCAGCACCCTCGGGCGGTGCAGCACACCGGGGGGCGGATCGAGCAGCTGCCGGGCCGCCTCCAGCCCGTCCATCTCGGGCATCCGGACATCCATCAGCACCACATCGGGGTGCGTCCGGCGGCTCAGCTCCACTCCCCGCACCCCGTCCGGCGCATCGCCCACCACCTCGAGGTCGCTCTGCGCGGCGAGCAGCGCGGCGAAGCCCGCGCGCACCATGGCCTGGTCGTCGACGATGATCACGCGCGTGGTCATACGGAGTCGGAATCCTTCGGTCCAAGGGGAGCCGCCGGGGCGGGCGGCGGCGAAAGGGGGAGCTGTGCGGCCACCCGGAACCCGCCGTCGGGCAGCGGCCCGGTGTCGAGCGAACCGCCCACCAGCCGCACTCGTTCCCGCATGCCGATGAGGCCGTGGCCGGTGCCGTTGGTCTCCAGCGGCGCGGCGGGCGCGGGCGGCGGGGAGTTGACGACGAGAACGGTCAGCCCGGAGCCGTCCGCCGCCGTCGTCACCGACACCCGGGTCGGTGCGCCCGGGGCGTGCCGTACGACATTGGCCAGCGCCTCCTGCACGATGCGGTAGGCCGACAGATCCACCGCCGGTTCGAGCGGTATGCGGTCCCCGGGCAGCGACAACTCCACCGGCACACCCGCCCGTACGGTCCCCTCGACCAGCTTCGGCAGCATGCCGATGCCGGGCTGCGGAGTCTTCTCCGGGCCGCCGTGCCGCTCCGCCTCCTCGCTGCGCAGCACCCCGAGCAGCCGGCGCATCTCCGCCAGCGACTCCCGTGCGGTCGCCGCGATCGAACCGAACTCCTCCTGCGCCTCCCGGGGGATCCCGCCGATGCGGTACGGGGCGCTGTCGGCCTGGACAGTGATCACCGACATGTGGTGGGCGACGACATCGTGCAGCTCGCGGGCGATACGGGTGCGCTCCTCCAGCAGCGTCCGACGGGCCCGCTCGGCCTCGCTGATGGTCTCCTGCTCGATCAACTTCCGCCGGGCGTCGCCGCGTTCCCGCAGGGTGGCGCCCATCATCAGCACCACTCCGGTCAGCACGAACAGCAGTACCCAGGTGCTGTTGATCCGGTCCGGGGGGGCCGGGGAGCCCGGGGTGACCGGGGTGACCGGGGTGACCGCCTCGGAGAGGATGCCCGCCACCCCGGTCGTCAGCCAGACGGCGATCAGGGTGCGGCCGCGCTCGCGCAGGGACAGTGCCAGCATCAGCACGAGATAGCCGACGATCGCCGTGGGCGGCCAGGGCCAGGAGCGGCCCGCGACACCGTCCGCGCCGGTGAGCGCCAGGGCGCAGACCACGTCCGCCGTGAAGATCACCCACCAGGCCTGCAGCGGCCGGGTCACCGCGAGCAGCAGTGGCGCGGTCTGTGCGGTGGCCAGCGCGCCGGACAGTCCGCCGGCCAGGCCGTAGTCGTGGCTGAGGAGGGTGATGGTCGTCGGCAGCAGGGACACCGCGCACACGAACGCGACCAGATACGGCAGTCGGCGCAGCCAGGCGCTCCGCACGCTGGCGAACAGCGGGGTGCCGGGTTCGGTCGGCGTGCCGAGCTCGACGGCGAGCAGGTGCGGCGCCTGCCGTACGGCGCGCAGCACCCGCCGACGGGCCGGCTCGGGTGCGGGGAGGGAAGAGGGTCGGGTCATCGCACCCCCCATCCAAGCGGAGCACGGCGGCCGTGACGTCATACCCGGGGCCGGACTTCCACCCCCTACCACGGTATGAGCCCCCGGATCCCGCCTCCGGGTCGGACCCTGAGCCGCTACAGCTCCGCCAGCAGCTCGGCCTTCTTCGCGCTGAACTCGTCGTCGGTCAGCAGGCCGGCCCCGTGGAGCTCGCCGAGGTGCCGTATCCGGTCCGCGATATCCGCGGGGTCCCGCCGCGCGTCCCCGGTCCGGCGGCGCGGTTCGCTCTCCGCCGTCTCCGGCGCCGGCTCGGCGGCGCGTACGGCCTGCAGCACCGAGGCCGCGAACGGCAGCGACTCGTGAACGGGGCCGTACCCGAGCCCGAACACCACCGTGGCCGGATCCTGGTCCGGCTCGCCGGTCCCCGGCTCACGGGCACCGCGCTCCAGCAGACGCAGATACCCGTTGAGGATCTCCGGCGACCGCCACTCCACCCCGGCCAGTTCGCCGACCGGGAAGGTCTGGTCGCCGCACTTCCACTTCGCCGAGCTCGCACCCGTCCAGAACCACCGGAAGGCGACCGCACGGCCGTCGAAGGACGCCTTGCCGTCGTACGCCTTGAAGTGCAGCGGCGGCTCCGGCGCGGCCACCAGGTGGCGGTCGGCGGGTTCCTTCGCATCGGGGCCGAGCGCCGTGCGCAGCTCGTCGGCGTAGTACTCGGCCAGCGTCCCGCGCTCGGCCGGCAGCACCAGCCGGTACGGATCGGCGTCCTCCTTGAGCTGCCCGTCCGCCGCCTCCATCAAAGGATCGGCACCGGGCCGGGGCACGGCATGCAGCACCACCGTGCCGCGTCTGCCTCCGGCCACCTCGACGGAGCTCAGCGCCTCGTACGGAATACGTCGCTCGCCGAGCGCCTGGAACAGCTTCGGCCTGCGGATCCCCCGTTCGAAGCGGATGAGTACGGAGTCCGTGTCGAACTCCCAGACGGCATGAAAACCGGCCAGCACATCACCCATGTGGCTCATCGTATGCGGGCGGTCGCCCGCCCGTCCCCCTTCCGGACACCTCGGGGGCGTCCGCCGAAGCTACGCGCGTCACTCCGGCCACCCGCTGCGTTCCCTGTCTGGTGGACGTCCCCGGCGCGGGGTGCGGTTCCCGCGGGCACGGCCCGTCCCCGGGCGCCGGGCCGTGCCCGCGGAACCAGTCGTACGGGCCGACGGCCCTCAGGCCAGCCCCGAACTGCAGTGCGGGTCATCGGTGGCGCAGGAGACGGTGCTGGTCGCGCCCACCCCGACCAGGGCGAAGTTGCGCAGGCTGCGGGTGCCGGGCGCGAAGTAGCCGGCGTGCCCGACCGCGCCGTCGGCCGACAGGACCCGTGAGCCGAAGGACGGATCGACGGGGTCGGCGCCGTGGCCGAGCCCGCCGACCTCCAGGTTGGGCACGTCCGCGATCCAGTCGTCGGCGTCCCGCATGGCCCAGACGCGGGCATGGGTGCCCAGCCCGGAGAGGTTGCCGGCCCGCATGCCGGGGCTGCCGGCCACCGCGATGTCCTCGACGTTGGACGGCAGGTCACGGGCCGCGACGCCGCAGACCACGGACCCGTAGCTGTGGCAGAACAGCGAGACGGCGTCGGAGGAGGGCAGCGAGCCCACCAGGGCGCGCAGCCGGACCGCGCCGTCCGCGGCGAGCTTCCCGGTGGCGGCCTCGACGCCCATCCCGGCCGGGGAGGTGTAGTCGGCCCAGGCGATCACGGCGGTACGGGTGCTCGGCCGGGCTTCGCGCTCGGCGCGGTAAAGGGACCGCGCCATGCCGACGGGGGCGGTGTTCGCCCGCGCGGTGCGCTCGAAGGTCGACAGGTTGGTGTCCACGCCGGGCACCACGACCGAGACCCGCTGCGCCGCCGGGAGGTTGCCGAAGACCTCGGCGGCCCGGCCGTCGCCGGCCGGATCGAAGGCCAGGATCTGCCGGGCGGGGCTCATCATCGACTCGAAGCGGTGCATCAGCCGGCCCGCCTCCTGGCGGCCGACGGGGGTGAGCCGGCGGTCGCCCATCCGCTGTTTCTCGATGCCGCGGGCATCGTCGATGGCCATCCGGTTGGCGCGGTAACGCAGCGGTACCGGGGCGCCGTTCATATTGCCCACGACCAGCGGAAAGCGGTCGGCGAGCTGCTGCTTCTCGGCACCGGTGAGCTTGGTGAAGAAGCCCCGGAGCGCGGCCGGCGAACCGTCGGGGTCGGGCAGCGGGCGGCCGTGGAAGGTGGCGTGCTGCCAGGCGGCCTTGGCGGTGGCCAGCGGATGGGCGTCTTCCTTGGTGCCTCTGACGGCCGTCCAGCCGGTGAGGGCAAGCATCACGAACACCACCGCCAGGGCGAGCGCGGCACGCCAGGCGGAGGACTGCAGGAAGCTGGAGGAGGGGCCGAGGCTGCCCGGAAAAGAAGTCACCGCGTGCCACCCTAGGAGACGCGGAAGGGTGCTTGCTGTGACCGTGAGTGAGATCACGTTTCACGGTGGGTATTTCGACCAAATCGGACACTTGTCATCCGTTTTCGGTGCTCAGTCGTGCAGACGTGGCCTCAGGGGACGCGCGGAATGATCGCGTAAAGATGGATTCCCGTTACGGGGAGTAGCGCATGGTGCGGGCGCGCTCACCTCGCCCGCCAGTCGCCCTCCATCGCCGGCCCGATGTGGTCCAGATAGGACTGGGTGAGCTCGCGGATGGACGCCACGCTGCAGTCCTGCCCCTCGCTCCACACCTTGCCGGCCACCCGCATCACCCCGCTGAACGCGGCAACCAGCACCCGTGGCCGCGGATCCGTTTCGACGTCCAGCCCCTCGCGCCGGGCGATCAACCGCGCGATCTGCTCCTCCAGTTCGGACGAGCGCCGCAGATGCGCGGCGACCAGCGCGGGCGTCGACTCGATCATCTGGAACGAGCGCATGTGCAGCTCCACCGGGATCACCGACTCGATGGCGCTGCCGATGTCGTCCCAGGCCACCATCACGGCGGTGCGCAGTGCGGTGAGCGGTGCCTCCGCCGCGGGCCGTGCGTTCAGCTCGTCGAGGAAGCGGGCCTCGACCATCTCCTGGACGGCGAAGGCGACGTCCTCCTTATTGGCGAAGTAGCGGAAGTACGTCCGCTGGGAGACGTCCACCGCCTCCGCGATCTCGTCGATCGTCGTCGCCTCGTACCCCTGCTCCGTGAAGAGTTCGAGTGCCGCGCGGATCAGCGCGTCGCGAGTGCGCTGCTTCTTGCGTTCCCGCAGGCCCGTGGGTGCCGTGTGCGGCGTCGGGTCCGCCATCCTGAGCCGCCTTTCCGTGGTGTTCTCGCTGCTCAGGTTACCTGTGAGCGAAATGACAGTTACCGACTCATGATTTGCTTTGTCAACTGTCAGTGGCTGACATTAGCCTCGTCGTATGAGTTCTCAGACGCCGGTCGCCGTCGCTGCGCCGGACCTTCCCGCACCAGAGCCCTCGAAGGGGCTGCGCGGCCATCCGTGGCTGACCCTCTTCTCCGTCGCGATCGGCGTCATGATGGTCGCCCTGGACGGCACGATCGTCGCCATCGCCAACCCGGCCATCAAGGAAGACCTCGGCGCCTCGCTCGCCGACGTGCAGTGGATCACCAACGGCTACATGCTCGCGCTGGCCGTCTCGCTGATCACGGCCGGCAAGCTCGGCGACCGCTTCGGCCACCGCCAGACCTTCCTCATCGGCATCCTCGGCTTCGCCGCCGCCTCCGGCGCCATCGGGTTCTCCCACGAGGTCGCGCTGGTCATCACCTTCCGCGTGCTGCAAGGCCTGTTCGGCGCGCTGCTGATGCCCGCCGCGCTGGGGCTGCTGCGCGCCACCTTCCCGGCCGAGAAGCTCAACATGGCGATCGGCATCTGGGGCATGGTCATCGGCGCCTCCACCGCCGGCGGGCCGATAGTCGGCGGACTGCTGGTCGAGCACGTCAACTGGCAGTCCGTGTTCTTCATCAACGTCCCGGTCGGTGTGCTGGCGCTGGTCCTCGGCCTGGTGATCCTCAAGGACCACCGCGCGGTGAACGCCCCGCGCTCGTTCGACATCCCGGGCATCGTGCTGCTCTCCGGAGCGATGTTCTGCCTCATCTGGCCGCTGATCAAGGCGTCGGAATGGGGCTGGGGCGACATGAAGACCTGGGGCTTCCTGATCGCCGCGGTGGTCCTCTTCGCGCTGTTCGCCGTCCTGGAGACCAAGGTCCGCGAACCGCTCATCCCGCTGCGGATGTTCCGCTCCCTGCCGCTCACCGCCGGCACGGTCCTGATGGTGCTGATGGCCTTCGCCTTCATGGGTGGCCTGTTCTTCGTGACGTTCTATCTGCAGAACGTCCACGGCATGACCCCCGTGGACAGCGGACTGCACCTCCTCCCGCTCACAGGCATGATGATCGTCGGCTCGCCGCTCGCCGGCGCCCTGATCACCAAGCTCGGCCCGCGCATCCCGCTGGTCGGCGGCATGGTCCTCACCGCCGTCGCCATGTACGGCATGTCCGGGCTCGACACGGACAGCACCACCGGCCCGATGTCCCTCTGGTTCGCGCTGCTCGGCCTGGGCCTCGCGCCCGTCATGGTCGGCGCCACCGAGGTCATCGTCGGCAACGCCCCGCTGGAGCTCTCCGGCGTCGCCGGCGGCCTCCAGCAGGCCGCGATGCAGGTCGGCGGCAGCCTCGGCACGGCCGTGCTCGGCGCGGTGATGGCCTCCCGTGTCGACAACGAACTCCCGGGCAACTGGAAGTCGGCCGGCCTCCCGCCGGTCCCGCCCGGGCAGGCGTCCCAGCTCTCCGACGCGGTCTCGGCCGGTATCGCCCCGGTCCCGAAGGGCACCCCGCCGGCGTTCGCCCAGAAGATCGTTTCCGTCGCGCACGACACCTTCGTGTCCGGCATGGGCCTGGCCTTCACCGTCGCCTGCGGCGTGGCGGTCGTCGCCGCCCTCGTCGCCGTCTTCACCAAGCGCGGCGCGAACGCCGAGGCGGGAGCCGGGGTCGGCCACATCTGACCCCGCACCCCGGCTCACGGCGCGCGGCAGGCGCGAGGCTCGTCCTCGGCCGGCCGCGCGCTGTTGCGTGGTGCCGGTGCGCGGCCCGCGTGCTGTCGTCAACGGCGGGCGTCAACCGGCCTCCCCGGCCCCCGCCCCGCCCCTCCCGTCATGTGCCGGGCGGGAGTTGGCCCCTGCCGGCGGGCCGAATCCCTCATCCGGATGAGCCGACCGGGGAACCGAACCGGCCACCGGCCTCCTCCGGGACGTCAGCCGCCTCCCGGACCCCGGCAGGCCAGGGGGCGAACGGTTTCCGCACCCCCACCCCGCCGGTCCGTCCCACGTCAACGCCGTGCACCGAAGGCACCGCGCCGGGCCGTTCCGGCTGTCCACATCCCTGATCCGGGTGGCCGTGCCGCCACGGCCTTGGCAACCGCGCCGCGCCCTCGCGAAGCTCGACACCGCAGCACCCGCCGCGGGCAACCCGCCCACGGCAATCACCATCGTCGTACTTCACGGGGGAGAGATTCCTATGCGTCTGCGTCTGCGTACGTCCCACACCACCGCGCTCCTCACCGGCCTCGCCGCGCTCACCGCCGCCCTCGCCGTCCCGCCGGCCCTCGGCACTCCGGCTGCGCACGCGGCCCCGGGCGGCCGTGCCGGTGCCGCCTCGGGCCCCTGCGCGGCAGGACAGCTGTGCCTGTGGCCGAAGGCGGACTTCGGCGGCACGCGGCGGACCTACGAGCTGTCCGACACCGATATCGAGAGCTGCACCCCGCTGCCCAAGGGAACCAGCGCCGCCGCGCTCGCCAACCGGACCGGCCGGCCGGTGACCACCTACCAGAGCGAGGAATGCGCCGAGACCGCCGAGTTCGACACCTACCCGGGCGGCGGCAGCTGGGTGCCCCGGTCTCCGTACCAGGTACGGGCGTTCAAGGTATGGGAACGCTGACCATGCCACGCCGCCGCACCCGCCCTGCGCACCGGTACCCCGCGTCCGCACCACAGCGCCCCCCGGCCGGCGAGGAGCGCTGGTCGGGGGGCGCGGCGGAAGCGGTGCGGCAGTCCGCCGCGGAGAGGTCAGGCGTCGCCGCCGGCCTCCCCGGCCTCGGCGGCCGTGACGTCCAGGAGCTGGTAGCGGTCGATCGCCTGCTTCAGCAGCGACCGGTCGACCTTGCCCTCCTTGGCGAGCTCGGTGAGCACGCCGAGGACGATGGACTGCGCGTCGATGTGGAAGAAGCGACGGGCCGCGCCACGGGTGTCCGCGAAGCCGAAGCCGTCGGCGCCCAGCGACTGGTACGTGCCGGGAACCCAGCGCGCGATCTGGTCGGGCACCGCCCGCATCCAGTCCGAGACCGCGATCGTCGGACCCTCGGCACCCTGGAGCTTCTGCGTCACGTACGGGACGCGCTGCTCCTCCTCCGGGTGCAGAAGGTTGTGCTCCTCGATCTCCACCGCGTCGCGGCGCAGCTCGTTCCAGGAGGTCGCCGACCAGACGTCGGCCTTGACGTTCCACTCGTCCGCGAGGATCTGCTGGGCCTCGACGGCCCACGGCACCGCGACACCCGAGGCGAGGATCCGGGCCGCGTGCTCGCCCTTCTCGCCCGCCTTGATGCGGTGCAGACCCTTGAGGATGCCCTCGACGTCGACGTCGGCCGGCTCCGCCGGGTGCTGGATCGGCTCGTTGTAGACGGTCAGGTAGTAGAAGATGTCCTCGGCGTTCTCGCCGTACATCCGCCGCAGACCGTCCTTGACGATGTGCGCGATCTCGTAGCCGTAGGCCGGGTCGTAGGAGACACAGGCCGGGTTGGTCGAGGCCAGCAGCTGGGAGTGGCCGTCGGCGTGCTGCAGACCCTCACCGGTCAGCGTCGTCCGGCCCGCGGTCGCGCCGAGCACGAAGCCGCGCGCGAGCTGGTCGGCCATCTGCCAGAACTGGTCGCCGGTGCGCTGGAACCCGAACATCGAGTAGAAGACATAGACCGGGATCAGCGGCTCGCCGTGCGTGGCATAGGCGGAGCCCGCCGCGATCAGGGAAGCGGTACAGCCCGCCTCGGTGATGCCGTCGTGCAGCATCTGGCCGGTCGGCGACTCCTTGTACGCGAGGAGCAGTTCGCGGTCGACCGACTCGTACTGCTGGCCCAGCGGGTTGTAGATCTTGGCCGACGGGAAGAACGCGTCCATACCGAAGGTGCGGTACTCGTCGGGCGCGATCGGCACGAAGCGCTTGCCGATCTCCTTGTCCCGCATGAGGTCCTTCAGGACACGGACGAACGCCATGGTCGTGGCGATCTTCTGCTGGCCCGAGCCCTTCTTGGCACCCGCGTAGGCCTTGTCGTCCGGCAGCTTCAGCGGCTCGGCGCGCACGACACGGGTGGGCACGTAGCCCCCCAGCCCCTTGCGGCGGTCGTGCATGTACTGGATCTCTTCGGAGTTCCGGCCCGGGTGGTAGTACGGCGGCAGGCCGTCCTCCAGGTCCTTGTCCGGGATCGGCAGGTGCAGCCGGTCGCGGAAGCCCTTGAGGTCGTCGACCGTCAGCTTCTTCATCTGGTGGGTCGCGTTGCGGCCCTCGAAGTTCGGGCCGAGCGTCCAGCCCTTGACGGTCTGCGCGAGGATCACCGTCGGCTGGCCCTTGTGGGCCTTGGCCGCCGCATACGCCGCGTAGATCTTCTTGTGGTCGTGACCGCCGCGGCCCAGGTGCAGGATCTGGTCGTCGGTCATGTTCTCGACCATCGCGCGCAGCCGCTGGTCGTCGCCGAAGAAGTGCTCGCGGATGTACGCACCGGTCTCGGTGGCGTACGTCTGGAACTGACCGTCGGGCGTGCTGTTGAGCTTGTTGACCAGGATGCCGTCGCGGTCCTGCGCGAGCAGCGGGTCCCAGCTGCGGTCCCACACCAGCTTGATGACGTTCCAGCCGGCGCCGCGGAACTGCGACTCCAGCTCCTGCATGATCTTGCCGTTGCCGCGGACCGGGCCGTCCAGGCGCTGCAGGTTGCAGTTGACGACGAAGGTCAGGTTGTCCAGGCCCTCACGGGCGGCGATGGACAGCTGGCCGAGCGACTCGGGCTCGTCCATCTCACCGTCGCCGAGGTAGGCCCAGACGTGCGACTTGGAGGTGTCGGCGATGCCGCGCGCCTCCATGTAGCGGTTCATCCGTGCCTGGTAGATCGCGCCGAGCGGGCCGAGGCCCATCGAGACGGTCGGGAACTCCCAGAAGTCCGGCATCAGCCGCGGGTGCGGGTAGCTGGACAGGCCGTTGGGGGCCTTGGACTTCTCCTGCCGGAAGGCGTCGAGCTGGGCCTCGGACAGCCGGTCCAGGAGGAAGGCGCGGGCGTAGACACCGGGCGAGGCGTGGCCCTGGAAGAAGATCTGGTCGCCGCCGTCGCCCTCGTCCTTGCCCCGGAAGAAGTGGTTGAAGCCCACGTCGTAGAGGGAGGCGGAGGAGGCGAAGGTGGCGATGTGCCCGCCGACGCCGATGCCCGGGCGCTGGGCACGCGAGACCATGACCGCGGCGTTCCACCGGGTCGCGTTCAGGACCTTGCGCTCGATCTCCTCATTGCCCGGGAAGAACGGCTCGTCCTTGGTCGCGATGGTGTTCACGTAGTCCGAGCTGCGCATCTCGGGCACGGCCACCCGCTTCTCGCGCGCGCGCTCGATCAGGCGGAGCATGAGGTAGCGGGCACGTTCCCGGCCCCGCTCGTCGACGGCCGCGTCGAGCGAGTCGAGCCATTCCTGGGTCTCTTCGGGATCGAAGTCCGGGACCTGGCTGGGAAGGCCGCCAATGATGATCGGGTTTCGATCGGATCCGGAAGCCACGCTGTTCCTTCGTGTTCGGTTCGTTTCGTGCTCTGCAAGTGATTGCTGCGGTGCACGGGACGAATGCTGTCGCTGCCTTGGTGTCGCGCCGTCTTCCATCGTGTACCGAGCCACTGGGATACGTCACCTCTACCGATGGGTAACCCATCCGTAGAGAGATGGCGCTGAAAAGGCCGATTTCTCGGGTCGGCCAAATCGCAACCATACGCCCATGTCGAAAGTGCTTCGCGTACGGACGTGCGGGCCCCGGAACCGGGTCCGGGGCCGGCCGCCGCCCCTCGAAGGGACCAGTCCCGCGCAAGTACCCGATAAACTTCACAGAAAGCTGTGGCGTGAATCACTACAGCCTGGCCTGCGGGGGTCGTGCTTGCGGCGAGACGCCTCGAAACGTCACCGTTTCGGCGGTCTGGACCGCCGGGTACTTGCGCGATCCGCCCGGCCCGTGTGGACTACGCCCAATGCTCCGCGCACGCGCGGGGTCCCCGAGCATTTCCGAAACATGACAGGAGGCAATCCGTGAGCGCGACCGCGGACCACGCGGAGGAGCGGACCAACCCTGCCGCCAGGCTGGGGTTCGAGCCCGGACAGGTGGTCCAGGAGATCGGCTACGACGACGACGTCGATCAGGATCTCCGCGAAGGCATTGAGACCGTGATCGGCCAGGATCTCGTCGACGAGGACTACGACGACGTGTGTGACGTCGTGCTGCTGTGGTTCCGCGACGAGGACGGCGACCTCACGGACGCGCTGGTGGACGCCATCGGGCTGATCGACGAGGGCGGGCAGATCTGGCTGCTGACCCCGAAGACCGGCCGTGACGGCTACGTCGAGCCCAGCGACATCAATGAGGCCGCGCAGACCGCGGGTCTGTCCCAGACCAAGAGCATCAACGCGGGCAAGGACTGGGCAGGCAGCCGACTGGTCACGCCCAAGGCCGGCAAGCGCTGAGCCGCAGGGTCTCACCGTCCGCCACCGAGCCCCCTCCGCCTGTTCCGGAGGGGGCTCGGCCCTGTTCAGGACGGGTTCCCCGGACGTGCACCGCGGCGCGTAGGGTTGGCCGCGTCCTGTTGAGCGTGAGCGGAAGGGAACCACCCATGGCGATCGAGGTCGGCACGAAGGCTCCGGATTTCGAGCTGAAGAACCAGCACGGCGAGCTGGTCAAGCTCTCCGACTTCCGCGGCGAGAAGGCCGTCGTCCTCCTCTTCTACCCCTTCGCCTTCACCGGCGTCTGCACCGGCGAGCTCTGCGCGCTCCGTGACGAGCTGCCGAAGTTCGTCAACGACGACGTCCAGCTGCTGGCGGTCTCCAACGACTCCCCGTTCTCGCTGCGCGTCTTCGCCGAGCAGGAGGGGCTGGAGTACCCGCTGCTGTCGGACTTCTGGCCGCACGGCGAGGCCTCGCGGGCGTACGGCGTCTTCGACGAGGAGAAGGGCTGCGCGGTGCGCGGCACCTTCATCATCGACAAGGAGGGCGTGGTGCGCTGGACGGTCGTCAACGGCCTGCCCGACGCCCGTGACCTGAACGAGTACGTCAAGGCGCTCGACACCCTCTGAGGCGGCGCACTCTCCCAGGCGCCCCCTCGTGCCTCCTGCGCCCACCGGGCCGAATCCGCGCTGATCCAGGTGCGATATCTGCAATCGGTGGGAACCGGTCACTAGGATCAATTCGTTGATCCGATGCCATGCACGATGGGGGCGCAAATCTTTACGTACCCCTCGAATCTATGGGAGGACTCGTGGGAGTCAGCCTCAGCAAGGGCGGCAACGTCTCGCTGACGAAGGAAGCCCCCAATCTGACCGCCGTCGTCGTCGGTCTGGGCTGGGACGCGCGTACGACTACCGGTACGGACTTCGACCTGGACGCCAGTGCCCTGCTGACGAACGACCAGGGCAAGGTGGCCAACGACCAGAACTTCGTGTTCTTCAACAACCTGAAGAGCCCGGACGGTTCGGTCGAGCACACCGGTGACAACATCACCGGTGAGGGCGAGGGCGACGACGAGCAGATCAAGGTGAACCTGGCCGCGGTGCCGGCCGATGTCTCCAAGATCGTCTTCCCGGTGTCGATCTACGACGCCGAGACCCGCCAGCAGAGCTTCGGCCAGGTGCGCAACGCCTTCATCCGCGTGGTCAACCAGGCCGACAACAACGAGCTGGCGCGCTACGACCTGAGCGAGGACGCCTCGACCGAGACCGCCATGGTCTTCGGCGAGCTGTACCGCAACGGCGCCGAGTGGAAGTTCCGGGCCATCGGCCAGGGCTACGCCTCGGGGCTGCGCGGCATCGCGCAGGATTTCGGCGTCAACGTCTGACCGACCGGAGCCGACGGGACCCGTGGGGATCCGACGGGATCTGTCATCGGACCGTCGACGTCCGGACCGGGCAGCACCACCACAGGGGCTGCCGGGTCAGGAGTGACCGCGACCGGCGCCGTACGCCCCGCCCGGGGAGTGCGGCGCCGGACGTGCAAGGGACGCGGGCCGCGCCGGACACGGCCCGCACGGACACAGGGGAGGAAGCGCACGATGAGCGTCACGCTCGCCAAGGGGGGAAATGTCTCCCTTTCCAAGGCCGCTCCGGATCTCACGCAGATCATGGTCGGCCTCGGCTGGGACGCACGGTCCACGACCGGGGCACCCTTCGACCTCGACGCCAGCGCGCTGCTGTGCCGGTCGGGCCGGGTGCTGGGGGACGAGTACTTCGTCTTCTACAACAACCTCAAGAGCCCCGAGGGCTCCGTCGAGCACACCGGGGACAATCTCACCGGCGAGGGAGAGGGCGACGACGAGTCGGTCCTCGTCGATCTCTCGCAGGTGCCCGAACAGGTCGACAAGATCGTTTTTCCGGTCTCGATCCATGAGGCCGAGGCGCGCGGCCAGAGCTTCGGCCAGGTCAGCAACGCCTTTATCCGGATCGTCAATCAGGCCGACGGCAGCGAACTCGCCCGTTACGACCTCAGCGAGGACGCCTCCGCCGAAACCGCAATGATCTTCGGCGAGGTGTACCGCCACAACGACGAATGGAAGTTCCGGGCGGTGGGACAGGGGTACGCGTCGGGTCTGCGGGGCATCGCTCTAGACTTCGGGGTCAACGTTTCGTAAAGCGCCGCGCGCTGCGCGCGGGGGACCCCATACAGCGAGGGATTGGGTAGGCAGTGCTCCTGAAAACCTTTGGCTGGTCGTTCGCCATCACGGTGATAGGCCTCGCCTTGGCGGGCGTGCTCTGGGGGTGGCAGGGGCTCGCGATCGTCGGGATCCTGTCCGTCCTGGAGATCTCGCTCTCGTTCGACAATGCCGTGATCAACGCAGGCATCCTGCGCAAGATGAACGCCTTCTGGCAGAAGATCTTCCTCACCGTCGGCATCCTCATCGCGGTGTTCGGCATGCGGCTGGTGTTCCCGGTCGTCATTGTCGCGATCACCGCGAAGCTGGGACCGATCGAGGCGGTCAGCCTCGCCATCAATGACAAGGCGCAATACCAGGAACTGGTCACCAGCGCGCACCCGGCCATCGCGGCCTTCGGCGGAATCTTCCTGCTGATGATCTTCCTCGACTTCATATTCGAGGAGCGCGACTACAAGTGGCTTTCCTGGATCGAGAAGCCCATGGCCAAGATGGGCAAGCTCGACATGCTGTCGGTCATCATCGCGCTGGTCGTCCTGCTGGTGAGCGCGATGACGGTGGCCACCGACGCCGCGCACGGTGCCGGTGACAAGAGCGCCACGGTCCTGCTGTCCGGGGTCGCGGGCATGATCACCTATCTCGTCGTCGGCGGCATCTCCGGCTACTTCGAGGACAAGCTCGAGGACGACGAGGACGAAGAGGGCGAGGAGGCCGCGGCGGCTCCCGCGAAGCAGGGCACCGGCGCGGCCGTGGGCCTGGCCGGCAAGGCCGCGTTCTTCATGTTCCTCTACCTCGAGGTCATCGACGCGTCCTTCTCCTTCGACGGCGTCATCAGCTCCTTCGCCATCACCAACGACATCTTCATGATGGCGCTGGGCCTGGGCATCGGCGCGATGTACATCCGCTCGCTGACCGTCTTCCTGGTCCGCAAGGGGACCCTGGACGACTACGTCTACCTGGAGCACGGCGCCCACTACGCGATCGGCGCGCTGGCCCTCATCCTGCTCGCCACGATCAAGTACGAGATCCCCGAGGTCGTCACCGGCCTGGTGGGCGTCGCGCTGATCGGCCTCTCCTTCGTCTCGTCCATGGTCCGGAACCGGCGCGAGGGCAAGCCGGGAGATTCCTCCGAGGCACCGTCGGAAGTCGCGCACCGCGTGTGACGCGACGCTGATTGAGGAACGCTCTTGGCGGGGCGGCTGCGAGGTGCGGACCTCGGGCCGCCCCGCAGCGATGTGGGGCCGAGCTATGGGGTGGGCAGAGTGTCGTTCCTGGGGAATCTGTGGCGCGGTGGCGCCGCGAAGTTCGACTTCGACAGCGGCGGAGCGTCGTACGTCGTCGAGCTGACGAAACGCAATCCGGCCGTCTCCCTGACCAAGCAGGGGGCGGCCACCGGACATCTGCGGGTCAATCTGCACTGGCAGATGCGGACCTCGGACCTGCACGAGCGGAGCGGGCAGGGCAGGGGCGGCCTGCTGCGGCATCCGGGCAAACTGTTCAAGCCCGAGATAGTGCAGGCGCAGGGGCCGGCCGTGGTCAATGTCGACCTGGATCTGGCCTGTCTGTACGAGCTCACGGACGGCACCAGGGGCGTGGTGCAGCCGCTGGGAAACTTCCTGGGCGATCTCAACGGGGCGCCCTTCGTCAAGCTCAGCGGTGATGACCGCTTCGGTTCGGGATCCGGCGAGACGCTGTACATCAACCTGGACCACCGCGACGAGATCAAGCGCATGCTGATCTTCGTCTACATCTACGACGGCACACCGGCCTTCGACCGTACGCATGCGGTCGTGACGCTCTATCCGAGCAGCGGACCGCGGCTGGAGGTCAAGCTGGACGAGCGGGCGCCACAGGCGCGCTCCTGCGCCGTCTTCATGCTGGAGAACGTCAAGGGCGAGCTGACGGTGCGCCGCGAGGTGAAGTACGTCTACGGCTTCCAGGCGGAGCTCGACCGGCTGTACGGCTGGGGGCTGCAGTGGGGGCGGGGCTACAAGACGAACGCCTGAGCCGGGCGCGCCGCGGCCCCGCCGCCGGTGCGGCGCGCCGCTGGTTCCGGCTCCGGCCCCCGCGGCCGCCGGTCCGTGCCGCGCCCCCGCGGGCTCGCGTCCGTCCGCGCCCCCACGGCTATACGTCCGTGCCGTGCCCCCGCCGCCGGGGGCATCCGCCCGGTCTCCCTACCGGCGCTGGAACTGCGGGCCCTGGGGCGGCAGGACGAAGGACGGGTCCGGCACGAAGGGCTGCTGCACCGGGTAGCCGTACGTCGACGCCGGCGGATGCTGCGTCGGGTGCGGAGCGCCGTACGGGGACGGCGGCTGCTGCGGCTGGTGCTGGGGCGGCGGTCCCGGGTAGCCGTAGGCGGGCTGGGCCGGGGGTTGCGCCGGCGGTGGCGGAACGTTCTGCGGATAGCCGTAGCCGCCGCCCGTGGGCGGAGTCCCCGGCGGCTGGGGCGCCACGGTGGGTGGTGGGGGCAGCGGTGCGGACGAAAGGGGCTCCGGCATGGCGTCCGGCACATGCTGGGTGACCGCCTCCGGGTCCGATGCCGAAGAGGCCTGGGGGGCCGCCGCGGACGGGGGGCCAAAGGCCTCCTCGGGCCAGGTGCTGGGCGGCGGGGTCGCGGCGGAGGCGGCGGGGCCGGTCACCGCCGGGCCGGGGCCGGGCTGGGCGGGGACGGTCGGGTCGCCGGACGGGCCGGGCTCGCTCCCGGGGGCCGGGGCGGTGGCCGCCGCCGGCTCCGGGCCGGGGGGCGCCGACACCGGGGCTTGTGAGGCCGGCGGAGCGTCGGCGGCGGCTTCGTTCTCCTCCACCGAGATCCCGAACTCCGTCGCCAGGCCGACCAGTCCGCTCTCGTACCCCTGCCCCAGGGCGCGGAATTTCCAGCTGTCGGCGCGCCGGTACAACTCCCCGCAGATCAGGGCCGTTTCCTCGCCCGTTTCGGGAACCACATCGAAGACCGCGATCGGCTCGCCGTCGCTCTGCGCCGCGTCGTACAGCACGACCCGCAGGTCCGTGACGCCCGCGAACGCGCCACCGTCCGACGAGGCGGCCAGCACGACCCGGTCCACCGACGCGTCCAGCGCCGACAGATCCGCCTCGATGGTGTCGGTCAGGCTCTCCGCGAGCCGGGTCTTGGGCAGGTGCCGCACCAGCCCACTGGGGTGCCGCGGTTGGTTGTAGAAGACGAAGTCCTCGTCGGAGTTCACACGCCCCTCGGGTCCCACCAGCAGGGCCGAGGCATCGACATCGGGGACACCGGCGCCGGGGGTCCAGCGCAGGACGGCCCGGACCGCCGTGGCATCGAGGGGTACGTTCGACCCTTTCAGCATCGCGTGCGTCATGCCGCAATCCTGCCTTCCCGGAGGTCGCAGCGACAACGCGGGGGGCCGCGATCCGTTCCCGGGGCGCGGCAGCGGACACCCGGGCGCCTCGTGGGGGTTAGGTGATTTTCCTGCACGCGGGAACTAACCGTGCCCCCACACACGTACGATTACCGGCTGGATCCAGACAGCGAGACGCAGCGGGGGTGCCGGATCCCGCAGGGAGACGGGGAGTTATATGCGCCATTTTGGGCACCTTCCGCCCGACAGTCGGAAGGCACTGTTCCACCAGGAGCCGGTGGAGTTCACCGCCGGCTCTCCGGCCCGCACGCTCGCGGTCGCCCTGGGGGCGACGCTCTACAGCCCCGCCACCCGCCCGCGACTCGCCGCCGATGTCCTCAAGCAGGCCGCGCGTGGCGTGACCTCCATGGTCCTGTGCCTCGAGGACTCCATAGGTGACGGGGATGTCGAGGCCGGCGAGGAGAACCTGGTGCGGCAGCTCGGCGTTCTCGACGAGGCGGCCACCGCGGGCGCCGGTCTTCCCCTGCTGTTCATCCGCGTCCGCACCCCCGGCCAAATACCGGATCTGGTCCGCCGGATGGGCACTGCCGTGCACAGGCTGTCCGGATTCGTACTTCCGAAGTTCACCGAGGAGCGTGGCATCCCGTTCCTCGAGGCGCTGAACGAGGCCGAGGGCGACTGCGCCCGGCGGCTGTTCGTGATGCCGGTACTGGAATCGCCGGAGCTGCTGCACCTGGAGAGCCGCGCCGACACCCTTGCGGGCATCGCCCGGACCGTGGACAAATACCGGGACCGGGTGCTTGCCCTGCGGCTCGGCGTCACGGACTTCTGCTCCGCCTATGGCCTGCGCAGAGCCCCCGACATGACGGCCTACGACGTCCAGATCGTCGCCTCCGTGATCGCCGACGTGGTGAATGTGCTGGGGCGGGCGGACGGCACGGGGTTCACGGTCACCGGCCCGGTGTGGGAGTACTTCCGGCTGCAGGAGCGGATGTTCAAGCCGCAGCTGCGCCGCAGCCCGTTCCTCGGACGCGCCGAGGAGTTGCGCACGGCCCTGATCGAGCACGACATGGACGGCCTGCTGCGGGAGATCGAACTCGACCGCGCGAACGGTCTGCAGGGCAAGACCTGCATCCACCCCTCGCATGTCGCGCCGGTCCACGCCCTTTCGGTCGTCAGCCACGAGGAGTTCAGCGACGCGGTCGACATCCTGCGGCCCGAGCAGGGCGACGGCGGGGTGCTGCGCTCCTCGTATACGAACAAGATGAACGAGGTGAAGCCGCATCGCGCCTGGGCCGAGCGGACCCTGCTGCGCGCCGAGGCGTTCGGGGTGGCCCGGGAAGGCATCGGGTTCGTGGAGCTGCTGACGGCGAGCCTGCCGCAGACGTGAGCGAGCGGGCGTGGGCAACATGAACAGAACTGAACAGACATGAGCAGGACTGACCTGCGGGAAAACAGATGAACGGTACGACCGAGGAGACGGAACACGTGGTCTGGACGGGAGAATGGGTCGCCGGCCGGCTCGGGGTCTCGCTGAGCGGCGGGGACGAGCTGCCGGAACTGCTGGGGCTGGCGCTGCGGCGTAACCCCAAGCGGGCCCATTTGCTCGTGTCGAACGTGCTCGGCAAGCACGTGCCCCAGCGGCCGGATGTGGTCCACGGCGCAGGCGTCGGGCTGGGGCGCCGGGTGCGGAAGCTGCTGGGCGACGAGGCCGCTGCCCGCTCCGTCGTCCTCGGCTACGCCGAAACCGCCACCGGCCTGGGGCATTCGGTGGCCGACGGCCTGGCCCTCGCGCCGTATCTGCACTCCACCCGCCGGCCGGTCGCGGGCGTGGCGCAGGTGGGCGGGTTCGAGGAGGAGCACAGCCACGCCACCTCACATCTGCTGCTCCCGGAGGACCGTGCACTCCTCGCCGGGGACGGGCCGCTGGTGCTCGTCGACGACGAGTTCTCCACCGGCCGGACCGTCCTGAACACGATCACCGCGCTGCATGCGCACTTCCCGCGCGAGCGGTACGTGGTCGTCGCCCTGGTGGACATGCGCTCCGACGAGGACCGCGACCACCTGGAGAAGTTCGCGGCGGAACTGGGCGCCCGCGTCGACCTCGTCACACTGGCCGCGGGCGGCGTACACCTGCCTGCGGACGTCCTGACCCGCGGACAGGAGATCGTCGCCGCGCAGGAGGGCCTTGCGACGCGGGCGGCCGCAGACCTCCCGGCGGCGCCCGGCGCGGACGTCGTACGGGTCGGTCTCGACTGGCCCGCCGGGCTGCCCGACGGCGGCCGGCACGGCTTCACACCGGCGCACCGCGCCCGGCTGGAGGCCGCTCTGCCCCACATGGCGGCCCGGATCGCCCGGCAACTGGACGGCGCCCGCCGCATCCTCGTCCTCGGCAACGAGGAGTTGATGTACGCGCCGCTACGGATGGCCGAGGCCCTGGACACCCTCCTGGCCGAGGAGGCGCGCGGCGCCGAGCCGGCGCCGCAGGTCTTCTTCTCCACCACCACCCGGTCGCCGGTGCTCGCCGTCGACGACCCCGGATACGCGATACGGACCCGGCTGTCCTTCCCCGCTCACGACAGCCCGGCCGACGGGCCGGGGGAGCGGTACGCCTACAACGTGGCGGCCGGAGCCGACCCGGAACGCGGCTTCGACGCCATCGTGGCCGTCGTGGACTCGCACGGGGACTGCCCGGAACTGCACGCCACCGACGGCCTGCTGCACCGGCTCGCCGAGCACACCGACCGGCTGCTGCTCGCCGTCATCCCCTCGTACGCCCCGCAGCCGCAGCAACGGCCCCACCCTCATCCCGTACCGCAGGCCCGTTCCCTGCCCCTCCCCGAACCGCTGCGCGGCCCCGCCTTCTCCTCCTACACCGCTGACGAGGTCGGCTGGCTGCTGCAGGACCTCTCCGACGTCACCCTGGAAGCGCCGACCGAGGAACGCGAGGAGGCGATTCAGCGCGGCGGAGCCCACTACGCCGAGTCGCTGCCGGTCGAATACCAGCCGAGCGAGCGGTACCAGGAGCTGTTCCACAGCGCCCTGCGGACCTCCGCGAGCCGGATCGCCCGGGCGGTCGGGACCGTCACCGGGACCGTGCTCGCCGAACGCGGCCCACGCCCCGTGCTGGTGTCGCTGGCACGGGCCGGCACCCCCGTCGGGGTGCTGATGCGCCGCTGGGCGCTGCACACCCACGGCGTGGAGCTGCCGCACTACACCCTCTCGATCGTCCGCGGCCGGGGCATCGACACCACCGCGCTGCGCTGGCTGGCCGACCGTCACGATCCGGCGGATGTCGTCTTCGTGGACGGCTGGACCGGCAAGGGCGCCATCACCCGCGAACTCGCCCAGGCCCTGGCGGACTTCCCGGGCTTCGACCCGCGGATCGCCGTGCTCGCCGACCCCGGCGGCTGCGTCGAGACCTATGGCACCAGGGACGACTTCCTCATCCCGTCCGCCTGCCTCAACTCCACCGTCTCCGGCCTCATATCCCGTACCGTCCTGCGCGACGACCTCGTGGGGCCGGACGACTTCCACGGCGCGAAGTTCTACCGCGACCTGGCGGCGGCGGATGTCTCGCACGCGTTCCTGGACGCGGTCACCGCCCGCTTCGACGACGTGGCCGCGGAGGTCGCGGCGGAGGTGAAGGAGCTGGCCGCCGCCGACCGGAGGCCCACCTGGGAGGGCTGGGCGGCCGTCGAGCGGATCAGCGAGGAGTACGGCATCCACGACATCAATCTCGTGAAGCCCGGTGTCGGCGAGACCACACGTGTCCTGCTCCGCCGGGTCCCCTGGAAGATCCTGGCCCGGCAGGGAGCCGGGGCCGATCTCGATCATGTGCGCCTCCTGGCGGAACAACGGGGCGTGCCCGTCGAAGAGGTGGGCGAACTTCCCTATACCTGTGTGGGGTTGATCCACCCCCGCTTCACCCGTGGGGCCACGGGCGCCGACGGCAAGGCGGTGGCCTCCTGATGAGCGGCCGGCCCCTCGCCCACCACCCTTCCCTGGAAGCGCTGCGCGCTGCCCCTCTTTTGGTCGCCAGCGACCTCGACCGCACCCTGATCTATTCGGCCGCCGCCCTGGGGCTGGCCATGCCGGACGCCGAGGCTCCGCGGCTCCTGTGCGTCGAGACCTATGAGCGCAAACCGCTGTCCTATATGACGGAGACGGCCGCCGCCCTGCTCGCCGAACTGGCCGGCACCACCACCTTCGTCCCGGCCACCACCCGCACCCCCGAGCAGTACGGCCGTATCCACCTCCCCGGGCCCGTCCCCGAGTTCGCCGTCTGCGCCAACGGCGGCCATCTGCTCGTACGGGGCGAGTCCGACCCGGACTGGCAGCGCACCGTCGCCGGACGCCTCTCCGCGCAGTGCGCACCCCTGGACGAGATCCGTGCGCACCTGGTCCGCACCGCCGACCCGGCCTGGCTGCTCAAGGAACGCGTTGCCGAGGACCTTTTCGCCTATCTCGTCGTGGAGCGGCGGCTGCTGCCCGACACCTGGGTGAAGGACCTGACCGGCTGGGCGGACGAACGCGGCTGGACCGTGTCCCTGCAGGGCCGCAAGATCTACGCCGTGCCGCGGCCGCTGACCAAGAGCGCAGCCGTGGCGGAAGTGGCCCGCCGCACCGGGGCGTCCCAGATCCTCGCGGCCGGCGACTCCCTCCTCGACGCCGACCTGCTGCTGGCCGCGGACCGCGCATGGCGGCCCGGACACGGCGAACTGGCGGACTCCGGCTGGCACGCCCCTCATGTCACCGCGCTCGACGAACGAGGCGTCGCCGCGGGCGAGGAAATCGTGCGGGCCTTCCTTCGCGGGTGAGGCCGGGGAGAAGAGGAGGCACGAGAGGAGGGAGCGACCGGAAAGCGGACGGTGAAGGGGGCGGCTCGGTTAGTCTCGCCGAGGCGGTTGGCTGCATCGTCCGGTGATCGCCCGAGACCGCGATCCTTGACCCAGGGGAGAGCCAGTGACCGAGTCCAAGAGCACGCCGATCACGGCGGAGATGTATGACTACGTCCTCGCCCACAACCCACCGTTGAACGCCGCGCAGCGGGACATCGTGGAGCTCACCCGGCAGCAGTTCCCCGAGGCGGCGGGGATGCAGTCAGCGGAGGAACAGGGGCCCCTGCTGGCGTTCCTGGTGCGGCTGACCGGGGCTCGGCATGTCGTCGAGGTGGGCACGTTCACCGGGTTTTCGGCGCTGTCCATGGCCCAGGCGCTGCCCGCGGACGGCACGCTGATCGCCTGCGACGTCTCCGAGGAGTGGACGGCGTACGGCCGGGAGGCATGGGAGAAGGCCGGTGTCGGGGACCGCGTCGAGCTGCGGATCGCGCCCGCGCTGGAAACGCTGCGGGCGATGCCGGCCGAACCGCATATCGACCTCGCCTACCTCGACGCGGACAAGGGCGGCTACATCGCGTACTGGGAGGAGCTGGTGCCCCGGCTGCGGCCGGGCGGCCTGATCGTGGCGGACAACGTCCTGTACCACGGGGAGGTCGCCGACCCGGCGGCGACCGGGTCGGCCCTGGCGATCAGGGCCTTCAACGACCACGTCGTGGAGGACTCCCGTATGGAGGCGGTCATCCTCACGGTGGCGGACGGCGTGACCCTGGCACGCAAGAGGTAGCCGCCGGGGCCCCGCCCCCCCGCAGTTGCCGTCAGTATGAGCCGCCGCAGCAGCCGCCCCCGCAGCAGCCGCCGCCCCCGCCTCGCGGGGCGGCAGCGGTCGCGGAGCCGCCGACGGCGACCGTGGAGAGGAGCTTCACGGTGTCCGCGTGGCCCTCGGGACACACGGCCGGGGCGGAGGACTCGGCCATCGGCCGGTTCAGCTCGAAGGTGGAGCCGCAGGGGCGGCACCGGTATTCGTAACGAGGCATGGGCACAGGTTAGCCGCGCCGCCGCTCAGCGGACGACGGTGCCGGGCGGCGCGCCCAGCATGCCCAGCTCCGCACGGGTCGGCGCGCCCTCCCAGTCGCCCGGGGACGCGACCGCGAACGCTCCCGTGGTGACGGCCCGCTCCAGGCAAGCGGCCGGCCCGTCACCGTCCAGCAGCGCCGACAGGTAGCCCGCCACGAAGGCGTCGCCGGCCCCCACGGAATCGACGGCCCGTACGGCCTTGGCGGACCGGTGCAGGGAGCCGTCGTGGGTGAAGGCCATTGCCCCCTCCGCGCCGAGTGTGACCACGATCTCGCCGACGCCCAGCTCCCGCAGCCGCCCGGCCTGCGAGGCGATGCCGGCGGCGGAGCCACCGCCCGCGTCCCGGGGCGGCAGGCACAGCAAAAGCTCGTCATCGGAGGCGATGAGGAGATCCACGGAGGGGAGCCACTCACCCAGGACCGCGGCGGCCTCCTCGGCCGTCCACAGCCGGGCGCGGAAGTTGACGTCGAGGCAGACCGAAGAGCCGTACTCGCGGGCCAGTCGGAGGGAGTGCAGAGCTGCCGAGCGAGCCGTGGAGCTCAGGGCCGGGGTGATGCCCGTCAGGTGCAGGATGCGGGGCGGGGCGGCGCGGAAGGCGCGCTCGATCCCGTCTGCCGTGAGCCGCGAGCCGGCCGATCCCGCACGGTAGTAGTGCACCCGGGTGACGTCGGGCAGCCGCGGCTCGAAGAGGAGCAGCCCGGTCGGGGCACCCGGGTCGGCCGAGGCACCGGACACCTCGACGCCCTCGGCGCGCAGCGTACGCAGCACCAGCTCCCCGGCCTCGTCCTCACCGACCGCACCCGCCCAGTGGACCTCGTGCCCGAGCCGGGCCAGCCCGATCGCGACATTGCTCTCCGCTCCGGCGATGGAGACCTGCATCGTGCCGCCGAGCTTCAGCGGGCCGCTGCCGCGCAGCGCGACCATGGTCTCGCCGAAGGTGAAGACGTCCGGACGGCCCGGTTGCCGGGGAGCCCGTGGACGGCCCGGGGCCGTGGTCCCGGGGCGGGCATCGGCGCCGCCGCAGCGCTGCGGGTCCCCGTCCCCGCCCTCCTGCCCGTCCCCGTGATCGTCCCCGTCCCGCTGAGTTTCGCCGCCCCCGGCGGCCGACTGCCCCGTCATCGTGCGCACACCGCCCTGAACTCCGCCGCGCGCTTGCGCAGCCCGTCCAGGTCACCGCCGTCCGCCGCGTCCCCGACCAGCGGCGAGCCGACACCCACCGCCACCGCCCCGGCGGCGAAGTACTCCTGCGCGGTGGCCGCGTCCACGCCTCCGACCGGCACGAACGGCAACTCGGGGAAGGGCGCACGCAGCGCCTGCAGATACGCCGGTCCGCCGGCCGACGCCGGGAACAGCTTCAGGGCCGAGACGCCCAGCGCGTCCGCCGCGATCACCTCGGACGGCGTCATCACCCCGGCGAGCGTCGGCAGCCCCTGGCGTACGGACTCCTCCAGGCCGGCCCCGAGGCCGGGGGTGACGATGAGATTCGCCCCGGCCTCGGCGGCGCGGCGGGCGTCCGGTGCGGTCAGGACGGTGCCGGCGCCGAGCCAGGCGGCGTCGCCCAGCTCGGCGCGTGCCCGTCGGATCACGGTGAGGGCGTCCTTCCCGCTCAGCGAGATCTCGATCAGCGGAAGACCCGCCTCCACAAGCGCCATGACGGTACGGAAGGACGCCTCCGCATCTCTGCCCCGGATGATGGCGAGCAGCCGCTCGGTCCGGAGCGCTGTGCTGAGGTCCATGGCGTTTCCTGCTTTCTCCTGCACCCCGCCGCGTGGATGACTGCGCTGCTGGGTCGTTCGGGCGCGCGAGTGACACCCTCGATTATTCCGGGCCGCGCCGACAGGTGTATCGGGCGTGCCGGATGTACCGGGTGGCGGATGTGCGGTGCCTGCCGTGCCGTCCGTGGCTGCCGTGCGTGCCGGATGCGCCGGGGCTGCCGGGGGGACCTCCCCTCACCATTCGGCGAACGACCCGTCGTCCTGGCGCCACACGGGGTTCCGCCAGGCGTGACCCCGCTCATCCGCCGCCCGCACCGCGGCCTCGTCCACCTCCACACCGAGCCCGGGACGCTCGGTCCGCAGCAGTGACCCCCCGTGGAAGCGGAACGGCTCCGGATCCGCCACGTAGTCCAGCAGCTCGGCGCCCCGGTGGTAGTGGATCCCGAGGGACTGCTCCTGGATGAGGAAGTTCGGGGTGGTGAAGGCGACTTGGAGGCTGGCGGCGAGCGCGACCGGACCGAGCGGGCAGTGCGGGGCGAGCTGCGCCCCGTACACCTCCGCGAGCGCGGCGATCCGGCGCAGCTCGGAGATGCCGCCCGCATGCGAGATATCGGGCTGGAGGATCGCGATGCCGGCTTGGAGGGGAGCCAGGAACTCTCGCCGGGTGAAGAGACGTTCACCGAGTGCGAGGGGGATGTTGGAGGCGTTGACGAGGTCAGGGAGGACTTGCGGGTAGTCGGAGAGGACGGGCTCCTCGACGAACATCGGCGCGTAGTCGGCCAGCAGGGGGAGGAGCCTGCGGGCGTTGGCGGGCGAGACCCGGCCGTGGAAGTCGAGGCCGAAGTCCCGTGCGTCGCCGAGGACTTCGCGGGCGGTCTCGGCGCGCAGCAGGCATGCCCGTACCTCGGCGCGGGTGGCCACCGGCGTCATCCGGCCGCAGCCGTTCATCTTGACGGCGGTGAAGCCCGCCTCGATCTGGGCGGTGACCGCGTCGCGGACGGCGTGCGGCTCGTCGCCGCTCACCCAGGCGTAGGCGCGGATCTTCTCGCGGACCGGCCCGCCCAGCAGCTGGTGGACGGGGACACCGTGCCGCTTCCCCTTGATGTCCCACAACGCCTGGTCCAGGCCGGCGACGGCGGACGACAGGACGGGCCCGCCGCGGTAGAAGCCGCCTTTGGTCATGACCTGCCAGTGGTCCTCGATGCGCGCCGGATCCTGGCCCAGAAGGTACTCGGACAGCACCTCCACCGCCGCCCGTACCGGCTCGGCCCGCCCTTCGACCACCGGCTCACCCCAGCCGACGACGCCCTCATCGGTCTCCACCCGGACGAACAGCCAGCGCGGTGGCGCCAGGAACGTCTCGATGCGGCTGATCTTCATGGTCCGGCTCCGTCCTGTCGGGGTGCGGGGCGGCCCCCCGCCCACGAGCGGAGTCCGCTCCACCGGACCGACGACTTCCCGCCCAGCCCCTGCGGATGCTTCCGCCCCAGCCCTGCGGATGCTCCCGCCCCAGCCCTACGGATGCTCCCGCATCAGCCCCTACGGATGCTCCCGCGCCGACAGATCGAGCAGTTCGAGCATCGCCATATAGGCCCCGTCGACGTCCCGGCTCCGTACGGCCTCGACCACCGCGGCATGGGCAGCATGAGGATTTTCGAACGCGCCGTCCGCGGCGAGCACGGCCCGGTCGCGCTGGACGATCACCGGCACGATCACCCGGTGCATCTGCGCGTAGAAGCGATTGTTCGAGGCGATCAGCATCGCCGTGTGGAACGACGCATCGGCGCGTATGCGCAGCGCCGGATCGGTGTCGGTCGTGGCCATCGCACCGAGCGCGGTGTCCAGTGCCGCCAGATCCTCCTCCGTGCGGCGCTCCGCGGCGAGCGCGGCCGCCGCGGGCTCGATGGAACGGCGCAGTTCGAGCACATCGGCGAAGAAATCGGACGAGACACCGGCCGCGAGCTTCCAGCGCAGGACGTCCGGATCCAGCAGGTTCCAGTCCGCCCGGGAGCGGACGAACGTGCCTCGCTCCTTGTCGGCATCGAGGAGACCCTTCATGGTCAGCACCTTGACCGCCTCACGCAGCACGGTCTGGGTCACGTCCAGCTGCGCCATCACCTCCGGCAGGACGAGGCTGTCGCCCTCACCGTAAGTGCCCTCGACGATCCGCCCGGCGAGCGCTTCGACCGCCTCGTGCTGCACCCCGTGCCCGCCGGCGGGGGAGGCGGTGTGCTCCGAACGGCTCATCGTGTGCTCCCTGCTCTCCCCGTGTCCGCCGACCTGCCGCCCCCGGCGACCCACGCGGTGCCACCGGGCCGCCGTACCGGCCTGCCCCCTCCCGCCCCGCACACCGCTGCTGCCCCCCGCGTGCTTGCCGGCCTGCCGGCATGCCCGCCGCTCGGACGGCACAGCGCACCTGCCCTGCCGTCCGGTTCCCGTCATCAGCCGTCAGGGCGTACCGAGCACCCCATTCCCACCTCGGTACGCCCTGACGTCTCTCCTCGCCCCGGCTCAGGGCCTCTTGCCGGCCGTACCGGCGTCCGTGCCGGTGCCGCCGGAGCTCGTGTGGGTGCCGGAGCCCGCACCCACACCCCTGGGACCGGAGGAGGCAGTACCCGTTCCCGTGCCCGTACCCACGCCCCTGCGGGATCTGCTCCCGCTGGTGCCGGCGCCGAACGAACCGCGCCCGGCATGCGAGGCGCCTTGGACATTGAGCCGCGCCGCCTGCCGTGCGGCGGTCATGCCGGAGACGGGACGCAGCTGGCCGCGGTCGAACCGTTCCGCTTCCTCCGGGTGCCGGGCGCGCCAGTACGGATTGTCGTGCGAGAGGCCGCCGCTCACCCGTCCGTACATCCCGAAGACCAGCAGCATCAGTCCGACCACAAAGCTGAAGAGGACGTTCTGGAGCCGGAAGGCGAGGAAGTTCGCGCCGGTGTCCAGCAGCGCCAGGTTCACAAAGCCGCTCAGGAGGAAGAGGACGCCGAACACGATGTTGAGGGTCGAGGCGAAGTTCCCGCCGATCACCATCCCGGCGGCGAGGATCGCGCCGACGACGATGGAGAGGATGCTCAGGGAGCCGTTGGTGTTCAGCCCGGCAACGGTGTCGCCGCCGGTGTCGAAGAAGCCGATGTGGTGGGTCAGCCCGAGGATGCCGAAGGCGATCAGCACCAAGCCCATCAGCCCCGCGCCGATGCGGTAGACCTTGCTGAGACGGTGGTCCACGGGCAGATGCTCATCGAGCCGGGTGTGAGGCGTCTTCGTCCGGTGAAAGGGGTTCGAGGGCCCGTGCAGGGTCTGGCCAGTAGCCCCAGTAGCCATCTCCGGCCTCCTTCGCGCAGGTGTGCCGCCTGGGCCGTACTTCCCTCCAGGATCCGCCCACGTGCGACATCACGCCATTGCACCCGGGGTGACGGGCGGGTGGCCGCGGTGATGAGCGCATACGTGGCATCCGGGCTGGGGACCGCCCGCCGGCCTGCTCCGGAGCCTCAGCCACCCTCGGAGCCTCAGCTGCTTCGTCTCTCTCCGCAGTCCCAGCCGTGGCCCGGAGGCATCAGCCGCCCCGAAGCCTCAGCTGCCCCCCGCGCCACCCCTGGCCCCCCGGATCTCCTGCACCACCCGGGCCGCCGTCTCCCGTACCGCCTCGGTCTCCGTCAGGAAATGCCACCAGTCCGGATGCCGCCCCTCCAGGCCCGCGACCGCACGGTCCAGCCGCGCCACCGCCTCGTCCAGGGGGCCGGCATGCCGCGGATCGGGGGTGCTGCGCCCGGCCATCGCCAGTCGCTGCGCATCCCGGACCGCGAAGCGCGTCCGTTCGACCTCCTTCTGCCGGTCGAACGACACCGCATCGAGCCGCTGCAGCCGGTCACCGGCCGCCGAGACCGCCTCGTCGGTGCCGTCCAGCAGCGCCCGTACGGTGGCCAGCAGGCTCGTGGCATCCGCCCAGCGCTGCTCGTCCCGCGCCTGCTGGGCCTCCCGCAGCTTGACCTCGGCCTGCCGGACGGACTGCGCGGCCTGTTCCGGTACCTGCTGCAGGTCCTGCCAGCATGCCGCGCTGTACCGCCGCCGCAGCTCGCTGAGGACCGGGTCGACCTTCCCGGCCCGCGTCGTGATCGCCTGCGCCCGGGTCCGCAGCGACACCAGCCGCTTGTCGATCTCCGCCGCTTTCTCCGGCAGCCGCTCGGCCTCGGTCCGCACGCCCTCGGCCTTGCGCAGCATGTCGTCGGCGCGCCGGATCGTCTCCTGTACGCCGTGCTGCCCGGCGCCCTGATTGAGCCTGGTCAGCTCGGGCCCGAGCGCCGCCAGCCGGGTCGCGAGATCATCGGCCCGCAGCCCCCGCGCACGGACCGCGTCCAGCGCATTGCTCGCCGCCAGCAGCGCCTGCCGCGCCCGCTCCACGGCAGGGGCCAGCCGCGCCAGCTGTGTCTCGGCGGTCTGCAGCAACGGCCCGAGCCCTTGCGCGAACCGCTCCAGCTCGCTCCGGACGCGATCCAGCTCCTCCCTGGCCCGCGTCAGATCCGCTCGCGCCCGCGCCACCGCGGCACCGTCGAGATCGTCACGGTCCAGATCGTGGGAGTCGACCGCGGTGATGTACTGCTGGCTCACCTCGTCGATCCGCCGGCCGAAGCCCTCGTAATCCTCCGCGGCCTTCCGCGCGGCCGGCGAATTGTCGACCGCGGTGATCGTCTCTATGGAGATCCGCAGGTCACGGTGTGCGGTGTCCAGCTCGTAGAACGCCGCCGCCGCGGCATCCTTCGCGGCCTGCGCATCGGCCCGCTGACTCTCCCCGCGCCCGAACCAGCGACGGGTCCCCCCACCCGCGAACGACACCGGCACCATCGCCACCAGCAACGGCAACGGCAACAACACGAGCCCCACCACATCCCGGAGCGGACCCCCACGGACGCGACGGCGTTCTCGCTGCTCATGCGGCTGCGTCTCTGTCGCCGTCACTTCCCTCTCCCGATCGGATCGCCCCAGGACCGAATATCATTCTCCCACTCACCGGAAACGAACACACCGGCCGGTAAGTTCGGACTTCGCGTACGGGTTTGCCGTTCAGCCCCGAAGGCAAGGTAGTCTGTCGGCTCGACCAGGGCGCATAGCTCAGCGGTAGAGCGCTGCTCTTACAAAGCAGATGTCACAGGTTCAAATCCTGTTGTGCCCACAGAGAAATAGCAGGTCAGAGGGCCCTTTGCGTCGACACGCCGAGGGCCCTCCGCCTTGCGGTGCACATGCAGTACACCGTGGCCGGTACCCCTCGGCGAGATCAGGCCGCCGGAGACGGGCGGCTGTCAGTGATCTTGCGAAGGGATCATGCCGCGGGAGCTTGGTGCATGTGAACGGAGGCGGGTGGCTGCATGCAGCCACCCGCCTCCTCGCTTTCTCCGGCGGCTATCGACCCTTGGCGCAGGCGCGCGTCCAGTCGATCAACTTCTGCAATACCTCGATCATGACCCTCTGCTTCCGTTCCGGCATGAAGGGCCAGCAAATCCACGCCGGCGCCGACAGCAAGACGAACAGCAGCAGGGGCAGGAGCGAGAGCGCAGGGAGAAAGATCCTCAACACACCAGGAGTGGGCACGACGTGTCCTTTTACTCGAAGGATTCGAAGTGCGACACCACGGCCCACCCCTTACCAACTACCTTGCCGCAGCACCATTTTGGCGCTCCTGACCAGGAGAGCGCTGCGAACTTGGGCGCATTGCAGGCGGGTTGGAGACTGCATGGCTGAGGGCGGCAAGTCCGTGCAGGTGCTTGGGTCCTGGCCGACTGCCGCCGACGACGCCACGAGCGCGCCGACGGGGGCGCTCCTTTCGCTGCCCGTCCAGCAATCCGCCTGCGGCAGGCGGGGGAGGATCCGAAAAGCGCGCCCCTCAGCAGTCCTTCCTAGTCCTCGCCGGTGGCGACGATGACCACGGCATGGCCGTTGCCGATGCCGACCACGGCCGCGTCGAAGGTGGCCTCGGTGACCGAAGCCCAGGAGTATCTGGGCTGTCGGGCCTCCCGGTACGCGGCGTAGCCGTTGGCGCGCCAGTCTGCGTCCGGACCGAGCAACGTGATCAGTCCGTTGGCGAGGGCGTCGGCCACGGGGCGCATCGGGCCGCCGTCGCTCCAGTAGACGAGACTGCGGATGAGCGTGGCGGATATCCAGGGCGACAGCTCGTCCGGGGGGATCCGGATGCCCAGGGCGGATTCCATCTTCTGCGGGTTTCGTGGGCCGCCATGTCCGTGCTTGCAGTGCCCGCAGTGCGGTGCGAGCAGTGCGGTGGGTGCCAGGGTGTCCCAGCACAGCTGTCCGTGGCTTCGGCCGTCGTCCGGCCCCAGGTGAACGATCCGGTCCGCGTACTCGGCCCATTCCGTCAGCCACATGCCGAGGTCCGGATCCGGCCCCAGGTCGTACGGCGGTGGTGGCTCGAACGACAGATTCATGATTTTTCCTCCCCCTGTGCGGCCACCCTAATCGAGCTGGTGGCAGCCACAGGGGGCCCTCGTGAGGGCGGGCCTGTGTGCTGCGTCTCTCTACCTCCGTATCAGCGAGTTGCCGGATCAAGGCGGTGCGCTGTCGGATCAGGTGGACGGGGAATGTGACGGTCGCTGCTGAGAGTTGACGTGGCGGCGGCCGGTTCGGCCACCTGAAGGGGTGGCGGTGTCCCGGCGCCACTACGGGCGCCGGGGACGTCTGCGGGGCATGGAGCCCACGCGCCTCAGGAGTTTGGCGTGGCAGGCTCGGCCGAGTCCGCCTGCTCCGTCGGCCGGGTTCGCTCTGACCGCTCTGCCCGTTCTGCCCGCTCCGCCCAGCGCTTTTCGACGCCGGCCAGTCGCCAGTACGCCAGTGCAGCGGCCCACACCACCACGAACAGGCCGACGATGAGGAAGCCGACATTGTCGAGGTCGAGGCCGGAAATCCAGCCGGTCAGCGGGTCGTTGAGGGCAAGTTTCTCGTGCAGCACGGTCACCAGCTCGATCGTGCCGATGAAGAAGGCGACGGCGATCGACAGTCCGGTGATGGTGAGGTTGTAGTAGACCTTGCGCACCGGGTTGGAGAACGCCCACTGGTAGGCGAAGTTCATGAAGGTGCCGTCGAGGGTGTCGAAGAGGCTCATGCCGGCGGCGAAGAGCAGCGGCAGGCACAGCACGGCGTACCAGGGCAGGCCGGCCGCGGCGCCGCTGCCCGCCATCACCATCAGCGTCACTTCGGTCGCGGTGTCGAAGCCGAGCCCGAAGAGGAAGCCGAGCGGGAACATCTGGCCGGGACGGGAGATCGAGCGGGTGAACCGCCCCAGGAAGCGGTTCATGAAGCCGCGCGAGTCGAGGCGCTGCTCCAGCTCGGCCTCGTCGTAGTGGCCGTTGCGCATACCGCGGAAGACCCGCCAGATCCCGGCCAGCGCGATCAGGTTGAGGGCGGCGATGAGGTAGAGGAAGCTCCCCGAGATCGTGGTGCCGATCGTGCCGAGGATCTGGTGCGTACGGGACTCGTTGTTGAGCAGAGCGCCGGCGAGCTGGGCGCCGCCCGCCACCAGGGCCGCCATCACGACGACCACGCTGGAGTGGCCCAGGGCGAACCAGAAGCCGACCGAGACCGGCCGCTTGCCGTCGGCCATCAGCTTGCGGGTGGTGTTGTCGATGGCGGCGATGTGGTCGGCGTCGAAGGCGTGCCGCATCCCGAGGGTGTAGGCGGTGACGCCGAGGCCCACGCCGAAGACCTGGCTGCCCACGGCGTAGTGGTACGGCACCACGAGCAGGAAGAGCACGCCGAAGGCGATGACGTGGAGGCCGGCTATGACGGCCATCAGGCCCGCGGTGCGGACGGTGTCCTGCCGGCGCCAGCGGAACGCCGCGGAGGCAGGGGTGGTCGGGGTATCGGTGGACAGGGCCATCCGGCGGTCACGCTCCAGCACCTCGTGGATCACTTCGTGAGATGCCGTGGCCGGTCTCCTGGCTTACGGGTGCACGCGCCCGCCCCGCCTTCCCGGCCGCGGGTCGCGGTCAGTGGCGCCGCAGGCGCACCGTGCGCCTGCGGAAGGGGCGGAAACTCCCCGATCACAGTGGCGAGGGCCGCTCCGGCCTGGGACCCCAAGGTCCGTCACCGGCTTCCCGAACACCACGGCCCGGTCACTCTAGCTGCCAAGGGGTGGTCGCTGCGGCCCCGGTCGCCTTTTGTGCCGGCGGCCCCGGGGGCGGGGGCCGTGGTCCGCGGCGGCGCAGTAGACCGCGGCAGTCCTTCAGCAGTCCTCAGCAGGCCGCAGTGGTCCCCAGTGGTCCCCAGTTGGTCCCCAGTGGTTCACAGCGGCCCTCAATAGCCCTCAGTAGTCCAGGGAGGAGAGGAAGGCGTGGAGTTCGTGGTCGAAGAGTGCGGTGTTCTCCAGATTGACCATATGCGCCGCGCCCGGTATCCGGACTCGTCGGGCGCCGGGAACGGTCAGCGTGATCGCATGGGCATTGGCGGAGATGTCCCTGCTGTCGAGGTCGCCGTCGAACACGACGGTGGGCACCCGTATCTCGCCCAGGCGGTCGGCGGCACCGGCTTCCAGGGGCATACCGGCACCCGTACCCTCGGCATGGACCTCCACATTGGCCTCGGCCGAGGCGCGCATCCGCGCACGGAATCCCGGGTGCACCGCAAAGGGCTCGCGGTGCGGTCCGTCCACCCACATCCGCAGGAAGTGCTCGACATAGCGTTCCGCGCCGTCCGGTGCGCCGATCGCCGCCACCTGCGCCTTGATGTGTTCCAGGAGGAAGGGGTCGGTGAAGGCGCGGCCGCTGATGCCGGGGGAGGCGAGCGCGAGGGCCGTCACCCGCTCAGGGCGGGCTATGGCCGTGTCGAGCGCGACCCGCGCGCCATGGGAGAGGCCGACGAGGACGGCGTCGGGAACATCGAGGGCGTCGAGCAGGGCGCAGAGGTCGTCGTGGTTCGCGTAGTCCCCGGTGACGGTGGAGGACAGGCCGTGGCCGCGGAAGTCATAACGGATCGCGCGCAGGCCGGAGTTCACCAGCCAGGCGAACTGCTCGTCCCACATGTGCTGGTCGAGCATGCCGCCGTGGAGCAGCACCACCGCGGGGCCCGAGCCGGCCGTTTCGTAGAACAGCTCACCGTCGTCGACCGGCACGAGCCCGTTGTCGATCTCGGACCAGTCGGTGATTCCTCGGGTCATCTTGCGGGCCGTCCTTTGTGTACCGGATGCGATGAGGTGGGCGTGATGCCATTGTCGTCGCTCTTGCCGCTGCTGCCGCAACTGCCGGTTTTCTCCGGTGTCACGCGTGAGCCGTCCGCCAGCTGCCGGAACTCCTCTCCGAGTCGGTCCAGGACGTGCAGCGTCGTACGGACGTCCTCGGCGGACAGGTCGGTCAGTCGCTGCCGCAGTTCGGCCGCCTCGGATTCCCGGACGCCGCGTATCGCCTCCGTGCCGTCGTCGGTGAGCCGGATCAGGGACGAGCGGCGGTGTGCGGGGTTCGGGGCGGTCACGACCAGGCCCAGCTCCATGGCGTGGTTCACCCAGCGCTGCACCGGCTGCCGGTCGAGCCCCATCCCGCGCGCCAACTGCGGCACGGTGCACGGGCCTTCGGCGCGCAGCGCGTCCAGCAGCGCGTGCTCGCCGGCGGTCATGCCCGTGCCCGCCAGCTCGTGTTCCACCGCGCGGGCGACCGTGCGATGCAGCGGCCACAGGCGGCGGAGGACGCCGTACAGCAGGTCTTCGGTGGGCGACGGCTCTCCGCCGTCGGCGTCTTTCGCGTCTCCCGCAGGCTTCTCACTGACACTCATGATGTCATGATGACATCACTGATGTCGTTTGGGAAGGGGGCCTTCGCGGAAAGAAAGGGAAAGGAAGGGAAGGGGAGAAGGCAGCGGGGGTGACAGGGGCTCGTGCGGCCGGTCGACGGGAGCAGTCGCCGAGAAGCGACGAGAGAAAGAGAAGGGGACGGTGGATGAAGGTCGGTTTGTTGCGTGCGGTCGGGGTGGCCACGGCCGTGTACGGAGTGGCGGTGGCGGCGCTGCCCGATCTGCTGGCCCGGCCCTCCGGGCTGGCCGACGCCCGAGGGCGGACCGGGCCGGCGACTCGTACCGCACTGCGTCCGCTGGCCTGGCGGGACGCGGTGAGCGGGCTGGCGATGACGCTGGCTCCGGAAGGGCCGGCTCTGCGTACCGCCGCGTATGTGCGGATCGCGGCGGACTTCGGGGACGCCGTCCTGCTCGGTGCGACGCTGCCGGGGCGCGGCCGGAAGCTGTCGGCGGTGGCGGTGTCCGTCGGGTGGGGTGCGCTGTCGGTGGCCGGGCTGCTCGCCGACCGGCGGCGGTGGGGGAGCGGGGTCATGCGCTCGGTGGAGGTGGGGCCTCTTCGGGTGCGAAGGTGATGACGAGGTCGGCGCGGTCGCGGGTGGCCGCCACCACACGGGCGTTGGCCTCGTCCGAGGTGTGCACGAACCGCTCGGCGTCGGCGCGCGGACGTCCGAACCGCTCGTGCCGGCCGACCAGCCGCCGGATCCGTTCCGGGGTCTCCAGCTCCACGTACCAGACCTCGTCGAGCAATGCCCGGACCCGCGGCCACGGGGCGGAGTCGAGGAGGAGGTAGTTGCCCTCGGTGACGATGAGGGGAATGTGGGGCGCCACGGGGATGCTGCCGGCCACCGGTTCCTCGATACGGCGGTCGAACGCCGGGGCGTAGACGGCGGTGTCCGGTTCCGGGGAGCGCAGACGCGCCAGCAGCGCGGCGTAGCCGGCCGGGTCGAAGGTGTCCGGCGCGCCCTTGCGGTCCGTACGGCCCAGGCGGCGCAGCTCCGCCTCGGCGAGATGGAAGCCGTCCATCGGGACGAGCGCCGCCTGACCGGCCAGCTCCGCCACGAGGTGGGCGGCGAGAGTGGACTTGCCCGCGCCGGGCGGGCCGGCGATGCCGAGCAGCCGCCGCCGGCCGGGGGTCGCGGAGGCGGCGAGCCGGCGGGCGCGGGAGAGGAGGAGCCGGGGATCCATGGTGCGTCCATCGTGCCTGACGGGGCGCGTTCCGGTGCCTGACGGGGTGTGTCCCGCGTTCCTGACGGGGTGGCCCACAGGTCCTGACGGCGGGGGTGCGTTTCTCGTGCCCGGGACGGGGTGCCGATTCGGACTTGCGGTTTCCGCCGCGTCAACTTCTACGGTCATTCGTGGGGCCGGAAAGACCGGCCCGGCGAGGGGAGGCACGGCAATGGCCTGGTCGATCGCGGAAGTGGCCCGGATGTCCGGGGTGACGTCCCGGACACTGCGGCATTACGACGAGATCGGTCTGCTGCCCCCTGCGGGGACCGCCAGTAACGGGCACCGCTACTACGAGGAGGCCGATCTGCTGCGGTTGCAGCAGATTCTGCTGATGCGGGAGCTGGACCTGGGACTGCGGGAGATCCAGGCGGTTCTGGACAGCCAGGTCGACCGGGTGGCCGTACTGCGCGAGCACCACCGGCGCCTGCTGAAGGAACGGGACCGGCTGGAGACGCTGGTCCGCACGGTCGGGCGGACCCTCGCCGAACTGGAGGAAGGCAAGGACAACGAGATGGCAAAGATCAACAGGCCGGAGAACCTGTTCGAGGGCTTCGAGACCTCGGACGCCGAGGCCGAGGCCGAGGTGCGCGAACGGTGGCCGGAGCAGTGGGAGCAGGCCCGGCAGGCCAAGGAGGCCATGACCCCCGAGGAACAGGAGCGGTGGCAGCGTGAGGTGACGGCGCAGATGATCCGCATAGCGGAGTTCATGATGGCCGGCACGCCGGTTGCCGATGCCGCGGTGCAAGCCGAGATGCACGCCCACTACCAGGGCGTCTGCCGGTTCTGGACCCCGAACGCGGTCGCCTACAAGGGTCTGGCCCAGACCTACGTCGACGACCCGCAGATGCGGGCGAACTACGACTCGATCGCCGAGGGGCTGGCCGTCTACCAGCAGCAGGCGATGGTCGTCTACGCCGAGGCCCGGCTGAGCTGAGCCGGCCGAGCAGGCCGAGCTGACCGGGCCGGCCGAGCTGACCGGGCAGGCCGAGCCGGTTGAACCGGCCGACGGCTCGCACTGCCGGGGGGCTGCAGACCCCCGGCGGCAAGCGGCTCTCGTCCCCGAGCGGCTCTCGTCTGCTCCCCGCGCTCGGACCGTGCGGCCCGCCGGACGTCCTCAGGGAGTGCCGGACGTACCCCGGTCCGCGGTGCCCAGGCGCCACAGGGAGGTGACCTCGGCCGCGCGGGCCACGTGGAGCGGGTCGGCGGTGTCGCGGGCACGCGGATGGCGCGGGGTGATGTCGTGCCGGCCCAGGATCGTCAGGCCGGCCTTGGCGAAGGCGTCCAGCAGCTCGTCGTGCGTGCGCAGGCCGAGGTGTTCGGCCAGGTCGGAGAGGATCAGCCAGCCCTCGCCGTCCGGTGTCAGATGGTCCGCCAGACCGCTCAGGAAGCCGTACAGCATCCGGTTTCCCGGGTCGTACACCGCGTACTCGACGGGTGAGGTCGGCTTCGCGGGCACCCACGGGGGGTTGCAGACGATCAGCGGGGCGCGGCCGGCCGGGAAGAGATCGGCCTCGACCACTTCCACCTGTCCGGCGACGCCCAGCCGTTCGGTGTTCTCACGGGCACAGGCCAGCGCGCGGGGGTCCTGGTCGGTGGCCACGACCCGGCGGACGCCGCGCCGGGCGAGGACCGAGGCCAGTACGCCGGTGCCGGTGCCGATGTCGAACGCCAGCTCGTCGCCGGGCAGCGGAGCCTCGGCCACCAGGTCGACGTACTCGCCGCGGGCCGGGGAGAAGACGCCGTAGTGCGGATGGATGCGGTCGCCGCCGAGCGCCGGGATCTCGACGCCCTTCCTGCGCCATTCGTTGGCGCCGATGAGAGCGAGGAGTTCGCGCAGCGAGACGAGTGAGGCGGTCGGAGCCGTGCCCTCGGCGGCGGTCGCGGTGGCCTCGGTCTCCCCGGCGGTCTCCCCGGTGGCGGGCTCGACGGGGCCGTACGCCCTGGTGCAGGCCTCGCGGACATCGGGGGCGCGGTGCAGCGGGACGGCGAGCGTCGCATCGAGCGGGACCAGCAGCATGCCCAGGATGCGGGCGCGGTGATTCTGCGCGGCGCGGTGCACATGGAACGCCTGGGTGACATCGGCGGGCGGCGCCTTGCGGGGGCGGCGGTCGATGCGGCGGGCCAGCGCCGTCAGCAGCTGGCGGGCGTTGTGGAAGTCGCCGCGCCACAGCAGCGCGGTGCCCTCGCAGGCGGCTCTGTACGCGTCGTCGGCCTTCGTCCGGTCGTCCGCGATGACGACGCGGCGGGGTGGCGGGGTGCCGTTCTCGGAGCGCCAACGGGCGGAACGGGGCGTGTCGGCCTCGGTCCATTCGACGACCGGCGGTTGGTTCACCGAAATGTGCCTCTGTGTGTGATGCGGGCCCGTCCCAGGGGTGCCGCTGGGGTGCGGCGCCGGTCCGGCGCCGGAGGGAGCGGCCAGGCGCTCGCGGGAGACGGTGGGCGGGGTGGTGGACGGTCGACTTTACTCCGTATCGGCCTCGGGACCTGGCCAGGGCCGGGGTCAGGCGATGCCGAACGCCGCGGCGTAGCGCACCGTGCCGCGCGGGGGCGGGGAGCCGTCCAGGGACAGCGCCATGAAGGCCTCGTCCGGCCAGGGCTGCGGGGGCAGGATGCCGAACCGGGTGGCGGCCGGTGCGAACCCGAAGCGTGGGTAATACGGCGGATGGCCGAGCACGATCGCGGTCCGCTCGCCGGTGTCCCGCGCCGCCTGGAGGAGCGCCCTGATCACCGCGCCGCCCGCACCGCACTTCTGATACCCGGGCAGCACCGCGCACGGGGCCAGCGCCACGGCCGGGACGTCGTCGATGTGACAGCGCGTCAGCAGCGCATGGGCGACGGGGGTGCCGTCCGGTGCCTCGGTGACGTAGGACAGCCCCGGCAGCCAGGCCGCCGGGTCGCGGCGCAACGCGTCGACGAGGTCCGCCTCCCCGGCGGTCTCGAAGGCGGCGAGGTTGATCCGGCGGACGGCCGGTATGTCGCGGGCGGTTTCGGGGCGGGGATGCCAGGTGCCGGGGGCCGGGGCGCGAGGGGTGGTGGCGCCGGGGGAGGTGGCGCCGGGGGTGGGCGAGCCGTCGCTGTCGTGGGTGCCGCTCATGTGCTTCATCGTCGCACCGGGGTCTGACAGCGGGCCAAGGATTTCCGCTCCGGCGGGCGGTGGCCGGTGGCCGGCGCGTGGCGGTCAGTCCAGGCCCCCTCCCGGTCTGTCGGGCTGTTGGCCTGTCGGTCTCCGGGTCTGCCGGCCGCGCATCGTCCCCGTCAGTCCGCGGCCCCGTGTTCCGGACGGCGTATCAGGAAGGCGGCCGCGGACCCGGCGGCGAAGAGGGCCATCACGGAGAGGGCGGTGCCCACCCAGGACGTGCCGAGCCATCGCCCGCCGAAGTAGCCGAGGCTGACGCTGTAGGCGGCCCAGGCGAGGGAGGCCAGGGCGGACCAGGGAAGGAACTCGCGGACCGTACGGTGCGCGACGCCGGCCCCGAGGCTGACCACGGAGCGCCCGGCGGGTGCGAAGCGGGCCAGGACGACGATGCCGCCGCCGCCTCGCGTCAGCGCCGCGCCGAGTCGTTTCTGCGCCGCCGTCAGGCGGCGGGAGCGGCTGACGGCGCGGTCGAAGCGGTCGCCGCCGCGCCAGGCGAGCCGGTAGGCGGCCAGGTCGCCGAGCACCGAGGCGGTGGCCGCGCACAGCATCAGGGAGAACATCTCGGCCGGGTGCGTACCGGTGTGGACGGATGAGGTGACGTCGACACCGCCCACCGCCTCCGCCGCGGTGCTGGTGCCGGCGGCCGTGGTGGCCGCGGCGATCACCAGGACTCCGCTGGGCAGGATCGGCACGAACACGTCGAGCACGATCGACAGACTGACGATCACATACACCCAAGGGGTGCCGCTGAGGGACCCCAGCTTCTCCAGCAACGCCCTGCTCCCGGTCCGAACCCGCCGCGACGTCGCTCGGTGCGGCAGGGGCGGCCCTACAGCCATACAGCGTACGCCTGGGCTCCGGGGAGGTCCGGCGGGGGTGGACGGGCGCTGTCCGTGGCCCGTACGGCGCGGCAATGCCGCACCGCCGGTACCGCTGAGACGCCGCGCGGCCCGTACGACGGAGATGCCGTACGGACCGAGGGGGAGGGGCGGAGCCGGGGTCCGCCGGCTCCGCCGGTGCGTGCGTCAGGCGGCGGAAGGCTCCTGGCGCGCGGTCGAAGGCTGCTCCTGCCGGCCCTCGCCGAAGAAGACCCGGTCGAGTGCCCACGTTCCGGGGCCGGAGAAGAAGATCAGCAGGAAGGCCCAGCAGAACATCACGGAGGCCTCGCCGCCGTTCTGTATCGGCCACAGCGCGGAGCCCTGGTGCATGGAGAAGTACGCGTACGCCATCGAGCCGGAGCTGATGAACGCCGCGGGGCGGGTGCCCAGGCCGAGCATGACGAGGATGCCGCCCGCCAGCTGGATCACGGCGGCGTACCAGCCCGGCCAGGCGCCGGTGGGGATGGTGCCGCCCTGGCCCATGGCGCCACCGAGGACGCCGAAGAGGGAGGAAGCGCCGTGGCAGGCGAAGAGCAGGCCGACGACGATGCGGAAGAGCGCGTGCACGTGCGGGGCTGATCTCTGGATGAGCGAGGACACGGGCGTGGACATGTGGGGACTCCTACGGTTTCTGGGGACGAGGTAACCGCCGGAGACAGAGGTTAGGGACACCTAAGCAGTGCTTGCAAGTTCAACTTCTGGCCGAATCGGACCTTTGGCTGGAAACCGCCGCGCCGGCCACGGTGACCGCGCCCGTCCCCGTCTTTGTTCGCCTGGCCGCGCCCTCCCCCGTGACCGGGTCCGACCCCCTTCCCGACCCCGTTCCCGCCCCCGTCACAGCCGCCCGCAGTGCCGCCCGTGCCACGGCGTCCGTGTCCGCCAACGTGACCGATCCCACCCCGGGACGGGCCCCGGCCGCCGTCACCCAGTGCACGCCCTCCGTGGGCACCCCGACCGCGAAGCGCCGCGGGTGGCGCGCGCCGTCGGCCGCGACGAGGTGGTACGGGCTCGGCGACACATCGAGGCCGCCGGTTTCGTAGCCGTCCGCGGTGTGCGGCCGGCAGCCGCCCTCGGCCAGCAGCCGGGCCAGCAGCGGGTCCGCGGTGTGCCGCAGACCGGGTTCCGGCAGCCGCGCCTCGATCAGCGCCGTCGCCGTCACCTCCGAGCCCGCGACGTCCGGCGAATGGGCCGTGAAACCGGGCCCGCGGCCGTCGGCGCCGCCGAGCCGGACGGTCATCCGGGGGCCGATCACCTCCAGCACCCCCGCCTCGATCAGCGCGGTCATCTCCTCGATCCGGCGCCGCGGCGGCCCGATGGACAGGAACGCGTTGAGCGGGGTGTACCAGCGGTCCAGGTGCCGGTGGCGGGAGGCGCCGGCCAGCCCGCCGTGGTCGACGATCTGCCGCAGCTCGTTGCGCAGATCCCGCAGCACGTCGAGGGCCGCCTTGAGCGGGCCGGACACATTGTCCTGCCGGGCGTGTGCGACGTCCTGGCGCAGATGTCCCAGCAGCCACTCCCGGAACGCGGCCCGGTCGGCGAACGACCGCTCCGCGTGCGGCCGGGCGACCCGGTCCCAGTCCCAGCGATCGGCCGGTGCGATCCCGGAGGCGTCCAGGGTGGCGGCCTCGTCGGTGCCGCGGTGTGCGTTGCTCAGGAAGCGCTCCCGGAAGCGGCGGCGCGGCTCCCCGCCCGCACCGCGCCGCCTCAGCAGCGCCTCGTAGTAGACCGCTTCCACCTCCTTGGCCACCAGGGGCCAGACCTCCGTCAGGAAGTCGGGCGGATCGCCGGAGTCCGCGCGCTTGCGGAAGGCCGCTATCACGTCCGGCGTCAGCAGCAGCGGCAGATGACGGCCGTGCGCGCCCTTCGCGTTGTCGCCGCGTGCGTGGTACGGGATGCCACGGCGGGAGCCCGCGTACAGCCGTGGCTCGCGGCCGGACGGCAGATAGGTCAGTGCCCCGTCCCCGCCGTTGACGAACCGGCCGCCACGGGCCGTGGTCAGCAGTGCCATGTGATCGAAGAAGTTGAGACCGAGACCGCGCAGCAGTACCGGGCGGCCCGGGGCCAGTTCCGCCAGAGGGGCGGAGAGATCGGCGGGGTTGGCGGGCGGGAGGTAGTGCAGGCCGTGCCCGGCGGCGTAGTCGGCCAGGCGCTGTTGCTCGGGGCCGGCCACGGCCGGCAGATGGCCCTGGGCGAGCACCACCGCCCCCAGCCCGTGCAGCGTCCGCCCGTCGTCGAGGGTGAGCGACTGCGAGCCGTCGGCGGCCTCGGCCAGGTGCACCGCGCGGGCCCGGTGCACCACCACCGTCACCTCGTCGGGAGCGGTGCGCACGGTACGGCCGAAGACCCACTCCAGATAGCGGCCGTACAGCGCGCGCCCCGGATAGTCGTCCGGGCCGACCTCACAGCCCTCCCAGGCGTACAGGCTCGGCCCGGTGCGTATCGGCCCCGCGCACTCGACGCTGTTGTCCGTGAAGAGCGTGACCTGCGAGGCCACGGTGTTCATCAGCAGCTCGGGGGGCTGGGCGGTGCGCCACACCTGGCCGGCGCCGGGCGGGGCGGGGTCGACGACATGGACGGTCAGCCGGGCGCCCGGGGCCAGTTCGGCGGCCGAGGCGCAGATCCGCTCCAGCACGCTCGTCCCGCGCGGCCCCGCACCGACGAGGGCGAGAGCGGGCCGGGGCTGGCGGTCGAGATGGTCGGCGGCCAAAAGGGGCTCTCCCTGGGGCGGCGGACGGCCGGCCGCGCGGGCGCGGCCGCCCGAGAGTGCGGGCGACGGGCAAAGGTGCGCCCCATCATCACCGCCCGATCCGCCGTTGCAGCACCCGGGGGTGGGCAAAAAATACGCCGGAACCCCGGGGTGATCGCCCGGCCGCCCCGCCCTGCCGGACACCCGCCGAACGGCTACCGGAACCGGAGCGTCCGGATCATCCGGCCTTCGGTCGTTCGGTCCCCGGGGCACGCCCGCCCGCACCACCCGATTTCCCGGCAACCCGCGCATCGGACAACGCCGCCCGCCAGACCGTGACGAGCCGGACGCCGCCCCGCTTCTCCCGGCGGGCCTGGTCCAGGGCGAGGCGCGCCGTCCGGCCCGCCAGGGTCAGCGTCATCAGCTGATTGCCGAACCACGGGCCGCCCGTACGCCGCCACTTCACCGCCGGCCGGGTCAGCCGCCCGTGCCGGGCCAGCAGCTTCCCCAGCCAGCGGCCCGACCGGCTCCAGCCGAAGCGGAAACCGGCCTGCAGCGAGCCGGGGATGCTGTTGTGAACGGGGGAGCAGGTCAGTTGCAGCACCCGGCTCGTGGGGTGCGGTCCGGCGCCGCGCCAGCGCGGCTCGGCCACATAGGCGTGGTGCACATCCCCGGACAGCACACAGACCGTCGCCGGAGCGTCCGCGCCGCCACCGGCCTCGGCGATCAGCTCGGTGAGCGCGGTGAACGAACCGGGGAAGGCCGCCCAGTGCTCCAAGTCGGCGCGCTGGCGCAGGAATTCGCTCCTGCGGGCCCAGCGGGGGCCGCGCTCGCCGGCGCACAGCGCGGCGTTCCAGCCCTCCGCGGCGTGGATGAGATGCGGCAGCAGCCAGGGCAGCGAACTGCCCAGCAGCAGATGGTCGTAGCCGCCGCGCCCCTCCAGCACCGCCTGCCGCAGCCATTCGCCCTCGGTCTTGTCGAGCATCGCGCGGTTGCTCTCGTCCAGCACGCGGGTGGCCCGGGTGTCGATCATGACCAGCCGCACCCGGCCGAAGTCGCGGCGGTAGCTCCAGCGGGCGCAGGCCGGATCGGCATCCGCGCCGGCCGCGAACTCCCGCACCGCCTCCGTCGCGTCCGGCACCGCCCGCACCCGCGCGTACAGCTCGTCGGCGGCCAGCTCGGCGGGCGAGAGATTGCCCAGGTGCTGGTGGACCCAGTACGACATCAGGCCGCCGAGTATCCGCTCCCGCCACCAGGGGGTCGCCCGCATCCGGGCCACCCAGGCCGCCGAGGTGTTCCAGTCGTCGATCACATCGTGGTCGTCGAAGATCATGCAGCTGGGGACCGTGGACAGCAGCCAGCGGACCTCCGGGTCGAGCCAGGACTCGTAGTAGAGGTGGGTGTACTCCTCGAAGTCCGCGACCTGCTTCCAGGGCGGCTCGCCGAGGTCGCGGCGGCCGGCCAGCACGCGGGCGGTCGCCTCGGAGGTCTGGTCGGCGTAGACCTGGTCGCCCAGCAGGAGCAGCACGTCGGGGCGCGGCCGCCCGGGATCGGCGGCCAGCGTGGCGGCGAGGGTGTCCAGGGCGTCCGGGCCCACCGGGTCGTGCGCCGCGTTCGAGGGCGTCGCCGACCAGCGGCAGGAGCCGAAGGCGAACCGCAACGGCTCGTCGGGGGAGGCGGGCAGCGTACGGATGGCGCTCGCCGGGAAGCGGCTGCCGGGCGGCGGCCAGACCTGCTCCCCGCCCTCGCCGGGAGAGGCGTCCGGCTCGTCCAGCAGGACCTGGTAGGGCGTCTCGGTGCCGGGGGTGAGGCCGGTCACCGGGACCAGCGCATAGTGGTGCCCGGCCACCTGCCAGGTCCGTTCCGCGCCGGCCGTCCCGTCGTCGCAGCGGATGTGCACCACGCACGGCTCATCGGTCTCCACCCACACCGTCGCACTCCGTGCGTCGACGTAGCGCAGCAGCGGCCCCAAGCGCAGTCCGGCCATCGGTGTCTCCCCACTCGTCGTGGTCAGAGGATAGGAGCACACCGGGCGCTGCGGGGGGCCGGGGCGGCGGCGCGCCCGCCGGCCGGCGGTTCCGGCCGGGGCGGGCGCGCAGGACCTCTCCCGCGGGCCTCCGCGGGACCGGGTCGCTCAGCAGCCGTCCAGGATCTTCTTCAGCGCGGCCTTCTCCGCCGAGTCCGCGGTCATGCCGTACTCATGCTTCACCGACACCCACATCCGGGCGTACTCGCAGTGGTACGAGGCCTTCGGCGGCAGCCACTTCGCCGGGTCCTTGTCGCCCTTCTCCTGGTTGAGGTTGTCGGTGACGGCGATCAGCTGGGAGTGCGTGAGGTCGTTGGCCAGCTCCTGGCGGCGCGCGGTGGTCCACTGCGCGGCGCCCGACTTCCAGGCCTCCGACAGCGGTACGACGTGGTCGATGTCCAGGTCGGCCGGGTCGGTCCAGGTCGCGCCGTCGTAGGCGGAGACCCACTTGCCGCTGGTCGTCGTGCAGCTGTCGTCCTGCTTGACGTCCGTGCCGTCGCGCTTGAGCACCACTTCGCGGGTGTTGCAGTTCTTGCCCTGGTCGATCCAGTGCGGGAACTTGTCGCGGCTGTAGCCGTCCTGCGGGCCCTCGGGCTGTTCCTTGATCTGGGTGAGGTACGTCCGTGCGGTGGCCGCATCCGGCGGGCTGGGCGGTGCCGCCTGGGCGGTCTGGCCGCTGAGTGCCAGTGTGCAGACCAGCGCCGCCGCCGATCCCGCGGCGAGGGAAACTCGACGCGCGTAGACCTTTTTCATCGAAACTCCCGGATTGTGGGGGGAAGTTACCGTGCGGTGCCGCCTCATCGTGGCGACGTGGGGTTTCCACGAGATGGGCACCAGGTAACAGAGTGGCGACATGCCCACGTCAGTTCAAGGGGATCTGACGGGGCACCACAAATGCATCACGGCACTCCGGTTGACCTGCTCCCGCGTGTGCGCCCCGGTCGCCGCCTTACAGTGAGCGCGTGCTGCTGCCGGTCAACGTCACCCTCGGGGTCGTCCTCGCCGTCCTGCTGGCCGCCGCGGTGGCCGTTGCCGCGCTGGCGCGCCTCGGCCATGCGCGGGCCATCGCCGTCGCCGGACTGCGCGCCGCCGCCCAGCTCGCCGCCGTCTCCTACCTCATCGGCTGGGTGGTGCACGCCCTGCCCTGGCTGCTGAGCTTCCTCGCGCTGATGTTCGCGGTGGCGGTGCGGACCGCGGGCCGCCGGATCACCCGGAACCGCACCTGGTGGTGGGCCGCCGCACCGATCGCCGCCGGGGTCGTCCCGGTCGTCGCTCTGCTGCTGCTCACCGGTCTGGTGCCGCCGCGCGGACTGACCCTGATCCCCGTCGCGGGCATCCTGATCGGCGGCGCGCTGACCGCCACCGTCCTGGGCGGGCGGCGGGCACTGGACGAGCTGACGATGCGGCACGGGGAATTCGAGGCGGGACTCGCGCTGGGGCTGGCGGACCGCGAGGCCCGGATGGAGGTCGCCCGCCCGGCCGCTTCGGACGCTTTGCTGCCGGGGCTCGACCAGACCCGGACCGTGGGATTGGTCACGCTGCCCGGAGCCTTCGTCGGCATGCTGCTGGGCGGTGCCTCCCCCGTACAGGCGGGCGCGGTGCAGCTGTTCGTGCTGGTCGCGCTGTTGGCGGTGCAGGCGGCGGCCTGCGCGACGGTGCTGGAGCTGGTCGCGCGCGGACGGCTGCACCGCGTACCCTTGACGGCAGCAGAAGGGGAGTAGCTCTCTGCCGGACCGTCGACATACTGCCCTCCCGTTGCCCGCCCGCCCTTCCAGGCGGAGCGCCTGACCGGCGCTGGGACGACGGGGGAGCCGGCGCCCGGAGCCAGGTACGCACGCGTACCGGGCCAGCGAGACCTTCGGCCGCAGTGTCTGACGCTGCCGTGCCGAAGCGACCCCTCTCCCGGGCCCCTTTGGTGCGGCCCGACCGATCGAGGTATCCCACCCCGTGTTCAGCCTTACCGTCGCCGCAGTCGTCTTCGGCGTCGTCTTCCTCGCCGAACTACCCGACAAGACCGCCCTCGCCGGCCTGATGCTCGGCACCCGCTACCGCGCCTCGTACGTCTTCGCCGGCGTCGCCGCGGCCTTCCTGGTGCATGTGGCGCTCGCCATCGCCGCGGGCAGCGTGCTGACGCTGCTCCCGCACCGCTGGGTCCAGGGTGTGGTCGGCGTCCTCTTCCTGGCGGGCGCCGCCGTGCTGCTGTTCAGGAAGGACGACGACGAGGAAGAAGTGAAGAAGCCCGCCGACCAGAGCTTCTGGAAGGTCTCCGGGGCGGGTTTCATGATGATCCTGGTCGCCGAGTTCGGTGATCTGACGCAGATCATGACCGCCAACCTCGCGGCCCGTTACGACGACCCGCTCTCGGTCGGCACCGGCGCCGTCCTGGCCCTGTGGGCGGTGGCCGGACTGGGCATCCTGGGTGGCCGGACGCTCATGAAGTACGTGCCGCTGAAGCTCATCACCAAGATCGCGGCGGGTGTGATGCTGGTACTGGCGGGCTTCAGCCTGTACGAGGCGGCTTCCGGCTGAGCCGTGTGCGGGACGGGGCGGGCGGGGGCTCCCGGTGAGTGCTCCCGCTTCGCCCGCTCGTCGCTCCGCGTTTCTCGTCCGGCGAGGGGCTCAGACCGTGAGATGCACCGCGATCATGCCGTCCGCCAGCGCCTCGACGCGGATGCCGGTGAGGTCGCGCACCTGCACGGTGGGGGCGAAAGCGGCAGCCCGGTCGCCGACGCCGACCACCCGCATACCGGCCGCCCGGCCCGCCTCGATGCCCGCCTCGGAGTCCTCGAAGACCAGGCAGTCCTCCGGCGCGTAACCCAGCTCGGCCGCGCCCTTGAGGAACCCCTCCGGGTCGGGCTTGCTGGCGCTCACGCTCTCCGCCGTGATCCGCACGGCGGGCATCGGCAGCCCGGCCGCGCCCATCCGGGCGTCGGAGAGCGGGATGTCGGCGGAGGTCACCAGGGCGTGCGGGACGGTGGCGAGGGCGGCCATGAAGGCGGGCGCGCCGGGTACCGGCACCACGCCGTCCGTGTCGGAGGTCTCCTGTGCCAGCATCCGGCGGTTGTCGGCCAGGTTGAGTTCCATGGGACGGTCCGGCAGCAGCGCGGCCATGGTGGCCCAGCCCTGCCGGCCGTGGACGACCTTGAGGACCTCGTCCGCGTCCAGCCCCTGCTCGTCGGCCCAGCGGCGCCAGCAGCGCTCGACGACCGCCTCGGAATTCACGATCGTGCTGTCCATGTCCAGCAGCAGGGCGCGGGCGGTGAGCGTGGTGGTGGCCGGCATCGGCGGGCTCCTGGGCGCTACGGGCATACGTACGGATGGTGCCGCGGTATGCGGACGGTCATACGGATGGTGCCGCCGCTTGCGGACGGGTCATGCGGACGGTGCGGATCGCACGGTGAACACAAGTGGCTCCGCCCGCCGGTCAGGGAGTGCGGGCGGAACCACTTTGTTTCTTCACGATACAAAACGCATCCGGGTGCCGACAACCGGGCCTGGTCAGCGCCTCGCGCCGGGGCCGGTCCACCGGGTCAGGACGGGGCGCCCGCCAGGTCAGGGCGGGCCGCCCGTCGGCTCGCGGGTGCGGGACTCCAGGGACGCCCGGGTCGGCGCGCCGTAGACGCCGTCCGGGTCGCCCGTCACCCCGTAGGCCCGCTGGTAGCGGGATACGGCGGCCCGCACCGCCGTGCCGTAGCGGCCGTCGTCCGGGCGCGCGTAGAAGGCCAGCTGCCGCAGCCGCTCCTGCAGCTCGGTCACTTCCGGGCCGGCCGCCCCTTGGCGCAGCACGAGCGGCCCCGTGGGCGGGGCGCTGGGGACGGCGCTCCCGGGGGAGGGCGTCGGGGAGCGGGTGACGCTGCCGGCGGCCCGGGTGGGAGCGGGGGCCGGTGCCCCGCCGGACCGGTAGCGCTTCCCGCCGGCCGTGGGGCGGGGGATGCCGGTCGCGCCCGGCGACGGCGAACGGACCGCGGACCGGGAGGGGGCGGCGCTGCCCCGCGCGGGGGTGGAGGCGTCGCCGCTGGGGAGGCCGGCGCTGGGGGAGGCGGTGCCGCGGTCGGGCGCCGCCGCCCGGTCCCGGGGACCGACGGACAGGGCATCGGTGGTGATCAGGACCGCGGCGGCGGCCAGCGCGGCCCCGGCGGCCGCGAGTACGGCGGGGAGGGCACGCCGGCGGCCGGGAGTGGCGGGGGAGGCGGAGGCACCGGCGGGTGCGAAGCCTTCCGCGGGTACCGGGCCTTCCGCGGGCGCGAAGCCTTCCGCAGCTACGGAGCCTTCCGCGGGTACGGGACCTTCCGTGGGCGCGAAGCCTTCCGCAGCTACGGAGCCTTCCGCGGGTACGGGACCGTCGGCCCGGTGCACGGCGGCGTCCACCCCGGGTAAGTCGTCCAGCCGGTCGCCCCGGCTCGCAAAGAGGGTGTGCGACCCGCCGTAGACCTCCCGCGCGCCGCTGTACGCACCCTCGCCCTCGCCCCCGTCCCGGCCCGAGCCGTCACCGGTGTCCTCCTCCGCGTCGCCGGGCAGTGACACGTACGGCCGAACGCGCAGCGGATCAAAGTCGTCCGCATCGACCGCCGCACACAGACAGGCCGGCCGGCCGTCGCCGCGTACGGGCGCGGAGCAGTGCGGGCACAGCGGTGCCGTCACGAGCGGTCCCCTCCCTGGAGGCATCGAACCGGCAGCGATTATCCAAAGAGCGCCCCCGTTCGCGCAGGCGCTCGAAGACATCCGTACGGCATACCCCGGGTGTCCCCCGGACGGCCCCGGATACCGGACGCCGTCCGGCGCGCCACATCCGACCGAACCGCCCAGGATGGGAGGAGCTCGAAGGGCGCTCCGCGACGGAAAGGGCGAGCCGTCTGACCTGGCGAAGTGAACCTGCCCGAAGCCGAGTTGACGGCTCGGGGCCGCCGACTCGACGGCTCAGGCCGCCGTCGGGGCCGGCGCCTGGCTGATGCGTGCGCACACCCGTCACGGAGTTGACGGCCCCGGAGCCTCCCGGCCGGTCAACGCCCCTCGTCCAGCCGCTTCTCGAAGAAGACCTCCGCGTACGGGTCCTCGTGGTACGGATCGATCTCCACGAAGCCGTGCCGCCGGTAGAGCGCGACGGCCTCCACCAGATCCCGCCGGGTGTCCAGCCGGAGCCGCTCGGCGCCCAGCTGAGCCGCGACCCGCTCGGCGGCCGTGAGCAGCACGCCCGCACCACCCCGGCCGCGCCGGTCGGCCCGTACGAACATCTGCTTGAGCTCCGCGGTCCGTGCGTCCAGCATCCGCACGCCGACGCAGCCCGCCGCCACCGCGCCGTGACGGGCCACCAGCAGCCTGCCGTGCGGCGGCGTCAGATCGGTGCTGGGGTACTCGGCCACCCCCTCGTCGATCTCCTGCGGAGTCGAGCGGCGGCCCTCGTGCAGGACGAAGTAGCGGTCCGCCACCTCGGTGTAGTACTCGCGCAACAGCGCCTCGGCATCCGGCGAGCCGACCGGCTCCGCGGAGACGGCCCAGGGAAGGCGGAGGGCGGCGGCGTCACTCATGCCGTCATTGTGGCGGCCGGTGCGGCACATGGCGCAACGGTTTTCCGGGTGACGCCGCCGAGAGCACTCACCCCTGCTTCGGGCCGGTCTGCTGCACCACCTCGAAGGACCACAGGGTGGACCCGGACGCGGCAGGCTTGGGCCGCTCGCCGCCCGCGGTGCCGCCCTGCTGGTGCGCCCAAGCCGCCATTCAGCTATAAGGCGGTGGCCGACGGCGAGCAGATTCCCAGCCGCCTCTGGCATGCCAACTTGCGGACAGTCGGTGAGAAGCATGGAAATGAAGTCACCTACCACGTGGAAGTTCAGAAGCGGTACGACTGGGGAATTCCCAGCGAACACCGCAAAACTCAGGAAGCATTTGGCGGACCGTTCAAGATGTCATTGGAGCAGGCGGATCTCGCGCACCTCAACACCACTGGACTGGGCCGGGACTTCGATGTGAAAGGGAGTTCAGGGCAGATGAGGACAACAGTATGAAACCTCTATACGTTGGCCGTCACACGGGTAATCCGCGGGAGCCACGGGATCCGAATCGCTCGAAACAGTCTGCGCCTCAGATGAGGAAAGGGCGTCTCGCCGCCATCAAGCGACACAAGGGCGCAAAAATAGCATTTTGGGTAGGAATGTTCGCCTGTCTTGTGTTTTCGCTCGTGGTGATCGCGGGCCTTGTCCAGGGCTATTACGAGATGGGCCATCCGCCCGGCGGCTGGTGTCAGGACAATTCCCCCAAGTGTGTGAAGCCCTGACCAGGGTCAGCCTGGCCGGTCTGGCAGATATGGGGCGCACGCTCGCGCCCATGTCGCATGAGCTGGCCAGGACGAACCTGGTCTTCCTTTCCGGGTCTGTGAGATGGCGGCGCGTACGGCTGCACCTTGACGCAGCCGTTGATGCAAGCGTGGTGGTCAGTCTCTGCTGAATGGCCGGATCTTCTCGGACTCGCGGCCGCCATCTGCTGCTACAAGCGGCTCGACCACCTCACGGAAGGCTTCCGCTCTGCCTGGGGCGCGGCGGAATCGCCGAGTGGTTCCGTCACCGCGCATCGGAACCCGGTGTGTCCGGTACGCCCTGCATGCCGCAGGCACCACACGTCCTGCCCCTCGGCTTCATCCGCCGCACCCGAGTTGTCACCGCAGGGCATGCACTCCTGCATGCAGATCGGTCCGCTGCCCGAGGTGCCGACCATCAGGACCCAGTCGGTGAACCACCAGACCGACCGCGCCGGCGTCACCGGAGCTCCCGGTCACCGCGCCAGACCGCCAGCTCATCCCGGTACTCACACGCAGCGGTCGCCCCGATTTGAAGACCAGCGTTAAGGTCGGCTGGCCTGCTCCGCGCTGGCCGGAACGCATCGCCTTCACCTCTCGTCGTTCGCCACGCAGACTCACTACGTCGCCGCGCCGCACGCGCGCTGCCAAAAGGCGTCCCATTGCCACGCATCACCCTTCATTGCCTGCCGTGTCAGATCGGCACGCTTGCCTTGTGGATGCGCGCGCCGGCCCTTCAGCCGTCAAGGGAGCGTGAGCCAAGGGGCCGCGCCCGGCCAGACATGGTGGTGCTCCATGCCTGGCAGTGGGCCCGCCCGCGGCCCTACAAGGTCGAAGCGGCAGAACACTGTTCTTCCCCCCGCCTCTTCCAGCGACCCCCACAAGGTTGTCCGCCAGCACCCGAACGATCTTCAGATCCCGCCCAGAGTCAAATAGCGCCGCCTTGGGCGGATTGCTCACCAGCTCAGGGAAGGAGGTCTCCCCGAGTGAGAACATCGGTGGGGAGGAGTTCTCATCGGTCACCCCGAGGAAAGCCACTTGGGTCATTTCGTGAGAGTGACATCGAAACGGCGAGGAGCAGCCGGCACAGCCAGGCCGTCGTCAGGAACAGCGTGGTGGACCTCGTTGCTCACAAGCCCGGACGTGCAGAGCATGACATCGTCGACGAGAGCAACCAAAGCCCAGTCTTCGAGCGCTGAGCGGACCATCTTTCGCGTTGCTTGCACGGTGTTCGATGACTCCGCGAACACGGTCAGCGCTCGGAACTGCTCCACTGCGTGGCGCCATATGGAAGAGCCATGACCCACGGCCTCAAGGCCGAGCGAACCACTCTCCGAACGCCCATCGTATTCCCTCTCGTTACCGACAGCGCGCCCTCGCTGCCGTGAGAACAGTCAAGGGCAGGCCGGGCGGAAGCGGGAGTGTTCACCAGGGGGTTCACGTGAACACCACTCTTCCCGACGGGCCACGCGCACGATCACCGGCGTCGACGCTAGCCGAAAGAGTCCGTTCTCCCCGAAGCGGATCAGCTTCGCCCCTCTATCTTTGAGCCCCGCAGCTCGGCACGCGGCAGCCATCACCCGCGCCGCTCCCGCCGATGTGGACCCCTCTTCCGACCCCTAACAGCATCAACTGCCATGCCCGAACCAGCTCCCTAATCGCGCGCGATCAACCGGCACACGCTATGGCGACCAACCTGCCTGTGCCGGACACACCAGACGGTACCCACCAACAAGCTGCGAAGCGACGAGACGGCGCACCAGCCAAATCCAGCCATCTGGCGGACGGTTCGCACGAAGTCGGGGACACCTGGAACCACGGACTCCTAGGATCACAGCACGGGGCGAGAAGGAGTATCACGTTGCTGTCGGCTGGAATGTTTCGAGGCATCACTGATCTGAGTGGACGCCTGCTAGAGATCTACAAAATGAAGCGGGATGGCTCGTACTTCGATCAGCAAGCGTTCGCACATCTCTTGCGTGAAGATGAAGCGGCTGTTGCCGAGGTCAGAAATGCTGAGCGAGAAGAGCGCGCCGCTGCAATTAGAGCCGAAGAGGCGAGCCGTAATAACCAATATGAAGTCGACAGGGACTGGCGTCAGGCGCAGATTAGCATCCAGGTCAAAGCTGCTCAAGACAAGTTCGATCGCGATATGGCGAACGCTCCTTTCTCGTACTCGCCTGAGGAGCTTCGGGAGCTCGTTCGCGAGTCAACAAATGATGGATCTCGTCCAGCGCTCTTGGTTGCTCCGTTTTTCCACGATGAACTAAACAGAGAAGGGAATGACGACGGTCCTCACGCTTTTCGAGTTGCAATTCGACGAGCTTGGGTAAACTCGCCTTGGGCGGCTGATGTTTGCTCTATGGATGGCACCATGAATCGCCCTCTGAGGCAAACTGATCTTGATGTCGCACTTCTCCAAAGAGCTCTTGGTGACCTTCCGGTAATCCTCATCTACGGAGATGTTCAAGCTGGCAGGAGAGTATGGCCTACTCTCACAGCTTGGAACATAGTAAGTTCCGCGGAATTGCAATCCGTGCAAGTGAATTTTCCCCCGCTGTCCCTCCCGCCGGGTAGTTCAGACGAAGAGATTCAGCGTTCAAATCGTCTAGCTTTTGAGGACGAACTAGGTTACTCAACAGCCCTCACAGTCGGGCTGCTGGGAGAATGGTTTCATTTGGCTAACTACGGGCGCCCCCCGTACATCCATAGAACGCTTCCAGATAATATGGGACTTGAGCGACGGGCAATGGCGCTTGGACTGGTTGCTGCCTACGAAGTCGCAATTCAGAGAGGTAGAGTTGAAGGAGCTCACGGACGTATCCAACAAGCGGCTTTGTATAGGGATGCGCAATTCGTGAATGAGGCGAGAAGTTTTGCGCTCAACGCCTTGAATACGCTCGAAGGGCGTAATTCCCCTTGCGTTGACACATCCAACATTCGACTTCTCTTTGATGTGCTAACAGGTGTGGGGGATCCGTCGCAGGTCGCGAGGGCGTCCAGTCTCTTGGAATCCGTTGCGCACCGTTCAACTATGCGATCTCTGGGGTGGTGACATCTGTGAAGAAGCAGAAGGTTGCAGTTGCCGTTGACTTTGGTACACACGGCACGGGATATGCGTGGACGATCATTGATGAGGTTAAGAGCGGGAATCAGCGGCGAGACATCCACCCTCGGATGCAGTGGCCCTCGCATCCGATTCCCTATCCGAAGAACCTGACTGCGCTATTCTTTAGCGAGAAGGGTGAATTGCAGGCTTGGGGTTATGAGGCACGCCGGCAATTTAACTCGCGTTCTGCTGGTGACGGCACTCGTTACGTCAATTCCTTCAAGATGTCACTGGCCCCGACATCTTCAAAGGAGCCGGGGCGGCCTGAGCTCCCATCCGAGGCAATTTCTTCGGAAGAGGCGAAGGAACTGGTCGCCCTCTACCTCAAGAAGATCTTCCAAGAGGCTATGGCTGAGATCACGCGGAGCGGGTTTTCGGAGGATGAAATCCGTTGGTGTGTGACCGTCCCTGCTATTTGGGGTGACTACGAGAAGCAGCTGATGCGTGAAGCTGCAGAAACCGCCGGGTTGCCGAAAGACCCCAAGCGTCTACTGCTGGCTTACGAGCCAGAAGTGGCTGCCCACTACGCGCGCGTCTCTGGCGTACGTACAGCCAAGTTGACGGGAAAACGTGCCAACTTGCTATCCCCTGGCTCGCGATTTCTGGTTGCAGATTGCGGGGGTGGGACGGTCGATATTACTGCCTACCGGGCGATCTCTGGCGATAGCCTTGAGGAGATCGGGCGAGAGTGCGGCGGAAAATTTGGCTCAGAGTATATCAATCGTGCATTCGTGGAAGATATCCTTGTGTCGCGATTTGGGTCTTTCGATGCTCTTGATCGTATTAGGGAGCAGCAGCCTACCGCCATCATCGATCTGATTGATGATTGGGAGAAGGCGAAACTTCACTTCGCCATGGGCCAGAATGAAGAGATAAATATCCAGATTTCCTTGGCTCTCGACCGATGCCTTGATGAAAGTGCTCGCGCCGCGCTGGCGAAGTCCCAGGATGGGTTTACGGACGCCATTGTCATCTCGCCGGATGAAGCGCGTAGTGCGTTCGAGGTTGTAGTACCCGGAATTCTTGAGTTGGTCGATCGGCAACTAGATGAGATGAAGCGGCAGCGACGGAACGCTCGCGGCAAGGAGCTAATAGTTCTCGTTGGAGGGTTCGGTAATTCTCCCTACCTTAGGAGCAGGCTAGAGCAGCACTTGGAAGGTCGAGCGGAGGTGATTACACCTCCGGATCCACAGGTTGCCGTTCTGTATGGAGCAGTCTATTTCGCCTGCAACCCGCAAGTACGGATTAGGCGAGCCCGGCTGACGTACGGATGCAATACGTCCAGGACGTTTCGACCGCGAATCGATCCTCCAGAGTTCAAGTTCACTGGGCCTGAAAATAGGGATAGGTGTAGAAATCGATTCTGCGTCTTCGTAACTCACGGCCAGAAGGTAAGGGTGGATGAGGTAGTTGAGCATTCGCTGGCCCCAGTCTGGGATACGCAGCGGGACATCGTCATTGAGGTATATGGCACGCGTAGCGTGTATCCGCAATACGTCACAGAACAGGATTGTCAGAAGATCGGGAGCGTCACTGTCGACCTTTCTAATGTGATGCATCTAGACTTGGGTGAACGTGGGGTAAATGTTGCTATGCAGTTCGGCGAGACCGAGATAAAGGTAACAGCGACGGTCAAGGAGACCGGAGACGTCGTGCAGGCAGACCTGGACTTTGTTCCGTTGTCGTGAATGGGTGACGAGCGCTATGGCAGATGAACCTGATTACATGGGCGACGAAATTTTTCCCGATGGCGAGTTCGAAGATCCGGACGCTGCCCAGCCCGGCGCAGTCATGGAAGATGGCACTTCTGAGCTGGAGTGGGAAGTTAGATTACTTCAAGAGGCGATTCAAGAAGCACAGAGGGAGATAGCCGCACTTCGGGTTTCTGTGGAGGAGTCAGATGCTCGAATCGATCGCATGTTGTCGCAATGGACGCGACACCGGGACGACCTTGACTCTCTGCAGTCTGAGGGGCATCGGCTGCTCGCGGAGAAATATGTAGGATTTGTCGAGCAAGCTTTGTTCGGGCTGGCGCGAAAATCGGTTGCGCTACACCCTAAAGAGGATTCTGGGGACGCCATTTCTCGGACCGTCCAGAAGCTCTGTCTTGAGATTTTTGGAAGAGCTGACGCCAGCGAGGTTCGGCTTAGGCGCATTGTAAAAGCCCGGTCGACTGATGCATTGGCCTCGCACGTGAGTAATGTCTTCCATCAGGGCATTGCTTTGCTTAGGGAGGCTCGATCGATGAGGGCGAGAGGGTACTGGGACTTCGAATGCTCCGAGGGTGAGCTAGTAGAGGCTGATCGGCATCAGGTCTGGGGTAAGTCGGACCCCGACGGGCTGGTGCGTTACGTCGTCGCACCTGCGTACATGGCCAATGGGGTGCGCTATTGCCTGCAACGGGTTGTCACGGTCGAACGTGCGTAGTCTCGTTGCCGGAGGACTGGGCAGAAACATGGGCACGTGCCCCGTACCCAATGGGGATACGGGGCACGTTCCGTTCGTGCATGATTATTTCGGGCTACGTTGACAGCCTGGGCTCGATGCGGGAGCTATTAGCCCTTAGGAGCTGCCTGCTGCACGACCTCGAACGACCACACCGTGGAGCCGCTGGCGGCGGGCTTCGGCCGGTCGCTGCCGCCCTGGTGGGCCGTCTTCATGGGGCCCTCCATCCACGCCTGGAACGACTCTTCGTCGCGCCAGCGCGTGTACACCAGGTAGTTGTCGGTGCCTTCGACCGGGCGGAGGAGTTCGAACCACTCGAAGCCGTCGGAGTTTTCCACCGCGTGGGCGCGCGACGCGAAGCGCTTCTCCAGCACCTCGCGCTGCTCGGCGGGCACGGTCAGTACATTGATCTTGACTACGCTCATGGCTTCATCTTGCCGCACGGCCGCCCCGCGGCAACGAGCGAGGCGCGCCGGCTCCGCGACGGCGATTCCACGGGCAACTTCGCGGCAAGGCCCGCAGGCTCGGTTGTTCGGTTGTTCAGTCGTGCAGTTTCAGGCCCTTGGTGATTTTGTCGATGATGCCGCGTGGGCCGTGGACGGCGAGTCCCACCAGGTCGAGGTCGGCGACAGCCACCGCCCGTACCGCTGCCCGGTTGTCGTCGTCGTTTCCCGTGCGGAACATGTCGGCGGTGTACAGCGCGGTCGGTACGCCGCGGCTGAGGGCACGGGCGTGGGTACGGGACAGCGCCCGGGAATCGGCGGTGTAGCACAGCACCGGCTCGCGGAACAGCGCCAGGTAGTCCTGTCCGGAGGCGTCCTCGTAGGGCTTGCCCATGATGTCGTCACGGGCGTGTGCGATACCGCTGGCGAGGAAGGCGGTGACGTTCAGCTTCTGCCAGACGGCGAGTTCGTCCCGGACGATCACGGCGATCTTGGTGTCGAAGCGGGCCGGGGCCGGGGCAGTGTCGGGGGATGCGGTCGGGGTCGTGCCGGGGGATGCGGTCGGTGCAGTCGTCATACGGGGAGTGTCGTCCGGCATCCGGACGGCCGTCTTGAACGCTGGTGCGGCGCGGCAGACTGGCGTGATGAGCAGGCAGCACGGCGGGGACTGGGCGCGCTACTGGCGCGACCCCGAGCGGCCCCTGGAAGCGATGCATGCGCACTTCGTCCGCCATGTCTTTCACCCGCACAGTCATGACGCCTACTCGTTCGCCGTGACGGAGACCGGCGCCCAGCGCTTCACCTGCCGCGGTGCGGGCCACACCAGCGCGGCCGGCATGGTGATGGCGTTCAATCCGGACGACCCCCACGACGGCGAGTCCGCCGTCGAACTCGGCTTCACCTACCGGATCATGCACATCGGCCCGGACGTGGTCCGCGACGTTCTCGACGATGTCACCGACGGCCGGGGCGCCATGCCGCTGTTCGCCCGTCCGGTCGTCGACGACCCGGTGCTGGCCCGCGCCCTGCGCCGGCTGCACCCGGCACTGGTCGGCGGCGCGGACCCGTTGGTGCGGGAGGAACGGCTCACCGCGGCCGTCGAGGCCATGGTGCGGCGCAACGCGTCCCGCGGCACACCCGCCGGACCGCGCGAACTGCCCCCGGGCGCACAGGTACCGGCGGCGCGCCGCGTCCGCGAGCTGCTGAGGGCGGCCTACGACCAGCCGCTGTCCGCGCAGGATCTCGCCGATGCGGCGGGCTGCAGCCGCTTTGCGCTCTACCGGGCGTTCCGGGCCGAGTACGGCATGGCGCCCAGCGACTTCCAGCGGCTGCTGCGGCTGCGCCGCGCCCGCACGCTGCTCATCGACGGCCGGCCGGCCGTCGAGGCGGCCACCGAGGCCGGCTTCGCCGACCAGGCGCACTTCCACCGTTGGTTCGTGCGCTGCTTCGGTGTCACGCCGGGTGCCTTCCAGGGGGCCGGCGCGCGGACGTGAGGCGCCTGACGTGAGGCGCCTGACGTCAGGTCGCAGGCGTGTGGTCGCGGGCGTGAGGCCGTACACGTGAGGCAGCAGACCTGGGGCCGTAGACCTGGGGCCGTAGACCTGAGGCCGTACACAGCACTCCGCCCCGCCGGCTGGACCGGCGGGGCGGAAGGAAGCGGCAGTGGTGAAGGACCCGATCGGGCCGTCGTCTGCCGGGGCGCGCGGTGCGCTCGTGCGGTGTGCGGTCAGGCTGCCGAACCGGCCGTGGCCGCGCTGCGGACCTCGCGTGCCTCCGCCTCGGTCTCGACGGCCGGCGGGGAGCCGGGCAGCGGCTTGCGGGCGCTCTCCGTCATGAGCAGGACGGCGATGCCGCCGATCACGGCCGCCGCCATCATGTAGTAGGCGGGCATCATCTTGTTGCCGGTCGCGCCGATCAGGGCGGTGACCACCAGCGGCGTCGTGCCGCCGAAGAGCGACACGGACACGTTGAAGCCGATCGACAGCGAGCCGTAGCGCACCTTGGTCGGGAACAGGGCGGGCAGCGCGGACGGCATGGCCGCGGTGAAGGTGACCAGCAGCAGTCCGAGGGCGGCCATGCCCAGCGCGATGGCGGCCAGCGAACCCTGCCGGATCAGCAGCAGGGCCGGCACGGACAGCACCAGGAAGCCGACGCAGCCCGCGCCGATGACCGGACGGCGGCCGAAGCGGTCGGTGAGCCGGCCCGCGAACGGCTGGACGCCCATCATCAGGACCATCACCGCGAGCACGACCAGCAGTCCGTGCGTCTCGTCGTACTTGAGCTCCGAGGTCAGGTAGCTCGGCATGTACGACAGCAGCATGTAGTCCGTGACGTTGAAGACCAGGACCAGTCCGACGCAGAGCAGCATCGACCGCCACTGACCGAAGATCATCTCGCGGATGCCGATCCGCTTCTCGGCCTCGCGGCGCGCCTTCTCCTTGGTCCGCGCCTCCTTCTCCAACTGGGCGAAGGCCGGGGTCTCTTCCAGCCGCATCCGCAGGTAGAGGCCGATGATGCCCATCGGTCCGGCGATCAGGAACGGGATGCGCCAGCCCCAGGAGTTCAGGTCGTCGGTGGACAGCAGCGCGGTCATCAGCGTGACCAGGCCGGCGCCGCCGACGTAACCGGCCAGGGTGCCGAACTCCAGCCAGCTGCCGAGGAATCCGCGCTTCTTGTCGGGCGCGTACTCGGCGATGAAGGTGGAGGCGCCGCCGTATTCGCCGCCGGTGGAGAAGCCCTGTACCAGGCGGGCGACGAGCAGCAGGATGGGTGCCCCGACGCCGATGGAGGCATAGGACGGGATCAGGCCGATGGAGAAGGTGCCGGCGGCCATCATGATCATGGTGATCGCCAGGATCTTCTGCCGGCCGATCTTGTCACCGAGCGGCCCGAAGACCATGCCGCCGATGGGGCGGACCAGGAACGCCGCCGCGAACGCCCCGAACGTCGACAGCAACTGCGCGGTCGGATTCCCGGACGGGAAGAAGACGTGTCCGAGGGTGACCGCGATGTAGCTGTACACGCCGAAGTCGAACCACTCCATCGCATTGCCGAGCGCGGCCGCCGACACGGCACGTTTGACCATCGCGGGATCGACGACGGTCACCTCGCCCGATGGCTGCTGTGCCGAATCTCCGGCCCGCTCACGCTGCGGATCGGATGCGGTATCGGCTCGGCTGCCGACGGGGTTACGGGGCCCGGGGGCGACGGTGGAATGCGTCGGCACGTGCTCGCTCGCCTGCGCTCTCTTTGGACGACAACATGACCTGGCCCGCCACGGAGCGGCGGGCCCAAGCCCACCATGGAGCGGCGGGCAAAGGTCGACCATAGGGGCAGACCGGATCATCACGGACAGTGCGCGGACGACCGCGCAGGTGGCCGTATACCCGCTCCTTGCTGGGTAAACGTCCTGTCGCGCAGCAATCCACGGCACTTATGTCTGTGATCCATATCGCGATGATCCGCTGCAACCTTCGGTGGATTGTGAGGTGTGCCACGTGTAGGTGTGCCATGTATACGCGTGGAGGAGGGGTGGGACCGGACGGTCGGACAGAGGGGCGCCGCGGCGGGCAGGAAGGCGGTGCGGGCCGGCAGAGGAGCGGCACGGCCGGTGGGAAAAGCGGCACGGCCGGTGGGGAAGCGGCACGGCCGGTGGGTAGCGGCGCGGGCCGACATGGAAGCGGCGCGGCGGCACACTTCCGACCGCCGCGCCGATGTGGATCGTCGCGTTCCCTCAAGGATCAGCCATGCCCCCCGGCCCCGCCACTCGGGCGCGGGCCCGGCCCCCCCCCGCCACGGCCCGCGGCCGCACCGCCACACCTCCTGGCAGCCACCGTCCCGGACAGCCGCGCCTCACGGCATCCACGCCTCGTACGACATGACCTCCCCCGACTTGATCCTGAACTCCGGCACGTCCTTGGTGAAGGTGATCTCCAGCCCCAGGAGTTCGCCGGTGCGCGGATCGAGGATCACCATCTGGCGGGTGGAGTTCGCGGCGCCGTCGGGCCCGTCGTACACATACGCCTGCCCGCGCCGGCCCAGCCGGTCGGTGACCACGCCGGCCTGCCGCAGCCCGTCCGCATCGGCCAGCATCCGGACGATGGCGGCCGTCTCGCGCCGCCCCGGCGTCCACTGCTGGCGGAGGGAGGAGAGCGCCGACAGGAGCTCCGGAGTCGTACGGGTGCCGCCCGGACCGCCGTACAGCCACGACAGCTGTTCGCGCAGTGCCGCGGGGTCGGTCGACGGCCTCGTACGGGAGGCGAGGCCGCTGTGCTGGGCCTCCGAGCCCGCCGGATAGGTCTTGCGGTGCAGCACCTTGCCGTCGCTGACGGTCTGCCAGTGCCCGTCGTTGTCGTGGATCACCGGACGGCCCGGGTGCCGCGGGTCGGTGGCCACGACCAGTTCCGAGCCGCTGCCGTCGTCGTGCCAGCGGGTGATGCGCTCCTCGGGCACGGTGACGGGCGGATCGGCGTCGGGGCCCGACTCCATGCTCATGTACCAGCTCTGCAGATGGCTGCCCCGGCTCGGCCCGTCCGAGGAACCGGCCGCCCGGGCCCTGGCCTCCGCCCTGCGGGCGAGGACGTCCAGGGAGACGGACGGCGCATCGGCGTGCAGGGCGAGGGCGACGGGCGCCGCGACGGCGGGGCCGCTGCCGGCGCCGGAAAAGGTGAGTACGAGCGCGGCGACGACGGCCGACGACACGGCGGTCAGGCCCAGTACCAGACGGCGACGGCGGACGGGACGCGGACGGCCGGGGGGGATCGCGCTCGCGCCGGCCGTCAGTGCCTGCAGACGGGCCTCGGCCGACGCGGTCAGCGGGCGGTCGCGCCAGGGCCCCTCATCGGCGGCGACGGGGTCGGCCTGCCGCAGCAGCTCCAGTTCCTCAGTCATGGCGGCGGCCTCCGGCTCGGGTCGGTACGGGGTGGTGGGTCACTCTGGGCGGCGTGGCTGGTGCGGGGACCTGCGCGGCCGGGGAGGGGGGCTGCGCAGGGGGAGACGGTGGCTGTGCAGGGGGAGAGGGTTGCTGCGCAGGAGGCGCGTCGAGTCGTGACGGGGGCGCGTCGGGCCGGGCAGCGCCTCTCTGCCGCATGCGCTCGATCTGCGTACGGAGCCGGCCGCGCGCCCGGTGCAGCCGCATGGCCGCCGCGCTCCGGCCGCAGCCGAGCGTCACCGCCAGCTCCTCGACGGTCAGTTCCTCCCAGGCCGTCAGGCGCAGCACCTCCCGGTCGGCGGGGGAGAGCCGGGCCAGCGCCTCGTGCACCCAGGAGCCGGGCCGCTCCGCGTCCGGGCTCTCCACGGTCTGCCGCTGGTGCGCCGCCTCGTGGTTGCCGAGCCGGTGCAGCAGCCGCCGGTAACGGCCCAGCCCCCGCACCGTATTGGCGAGACAGTTCCGGGCCACCCCGTACAGCCAGGGCAGTGGCGCGTCGGGGAGATCGGTGCGGCGTCTCCAGGCTATGGAGAAGACCTCCGCCACCACTTCCTCGACCTCGTGTGCCTGCCCGTCCAGCCGTCGCGCGACGAAGCGGCTGACCGCCCAGTAGTGCGCGCGATAGGCCTCGGCGAAGGCGTCGTCCGTGCTCATGGCCCCTTGGTGTCCGGCATGGCTTTGATCGTCACACCTCCCCGGGGTGAGACTTGCCACCGGCCGTCAGGGCCCGTCGTTCCCCGCGCTCTGTGACGTCCGCTGCGGCTGCGGACACCTACGGGGCATGAGATCCCCCGTGAAGTGGCTGACGACCACCGACCACAAGACGATCGGCACGCTGTACCTGGTCACCGCCTTCGCGTTCTTCTGCGTCGGCGGAGTGATGGCGCTGCTGATGCGCGCCGAGCTCGCCCGTCCCGGCCACCAGCTCCTGTCGAACGAGCAGTTCAACCAGGCGTTCACGATGCACGGCACGGTCATGCTGCTGATGTTCGCGACGCCGCTGTTCGCCGGCTTCGCGAACTGGATCATGCCGCTGCAGATCGGCGCGCCCGATGTCGCCTTTCCCCGGCTGAACATGTTCGCGTACTGGCTCTATCTCTTCGGTTCGCTGATCGCGGTGGGGGGATTTCTGACGCCTCAAGGGGCGGCGGACTTCGGCTGGTTCGCGTATGCGCCGCTCTCCGACGCCGTGCATTCCCCCGGTATCGGCGGCGATATGTGGATCATGGGTCTGGCCTTCTCGGGCTTCGGCACGATCCTCGGTTCGGTCAACTTCATCACGACGATCATCTGCATGCGGGCTCCCGGCATGACGATGTTCCGGATGCCGATCTTCACCTGGAATGTGCTGCTGACCGGTGTGCTGGTCCTGCTGGCCTTCCCGGTGCTGGCGGCGGCGCTGTTCGCGCTGGAGGCGGACCGTAAATTCGGGGCGCATGTCTTCGATGCCGCAAATGGCGGCGCATTGCTCTGGCAGCACCTCTTCTGGTTCTTCGGCCATCCAGAGGTGTACATCATCGCCTTGCCGTTCTTCGGGATCATTTCCGAGGTCATTCCGGTGTTCTCCCGGAAGCCGATGTTCGGTTACATGGGTCTGATTGCGGCGACGGTGTCGATTGCCGGTCTGTCGGTCACGGTGTGGGCGCACCACATGTATGTGACGGGCGGTGTGCTGTTGCCGTTCTTCTCGTTCATGACGTTCCTGATCGCGGTGCCGACCGGTGTGAAGTTCTTCAACTGGATCGGCACGATGTGGAAGGGCTCGCTGTCCTTCGAGACGCCGATGCTGTGGACGATCGGCTTCCTGATCACCTTCACCTTCGGTGGTCTGACCGGTGTCATCCTGGCGTCGCCGCCGATGGACTTCCACGTCTCGGACTCGTACTTCGTGGTGGCGCACTTCCACTACGTGGTGTTCGGCACGGTCGTCTTCGCGATGTTCGCCGGCTTCCACTTCTGGTGGCCGAAGTTCACCGGCAAGATGCTGGACGAGCGGCTGGGCAAGATCACCTTCTGGACGCTGTTCGTGGGCTTCCACGGCACCTTCCTCGTCCAGCACTGGCTGGGCGCCGAGGGCATGGTGCGGCGTATCCCCGACTATCTCGCCGCGGACGGATTCACCGCCCTGAACACCGTCTCCAGCATCTTCTCCTTCCTCCTCGGGCTCTCCTTGCTGCCGTTCTTCTACAACGTCTGGAAGACGGCGAAGTACGGCGAGAAGGTCGAGGCCGACGACCCGTGGGGCTATGGCCGCTCGCTGGAGTGGGCGACGTCCTGCCCGCCGCCGCGGCACAACTTCCGTACCCTGCCGCGCATTCGCTCCGAATCCCCGGCGTTCGACCTGCACCACCCGGAGATCGCCCAGGAGGCCGGTGCCCTGACCGATACCGGTAAAGCGCCCGTCGCCGGAATCGGAGCACGCATATGAACGAGGGCACACGGAGGCGTGAGGACATGCCACTCGATCAGGACCGGGCCATCAACGAGATCGAGGGATTCCTGCTCCGGGAGGCGGAGAAGGACCGTGCGCGCAGCCGTGCGCGGGCCTTCTGCGACGGCCTGCCCTGGCTCACCGATTCCCAGCGGCGGGAGGTGGAACGGAGCTATTGCCAGGACCAGCGCGACACCTCCCGGGCGTACCTGGAGCGCATCGCGGTCCGCAGCGCCGCCCTGCGGACCGAGTACGAAGGCGTCTACCGGGCCCTGCGGCGACGGCTTCTCACCGCATTCCTGAGCGGCACGGTGGCGGTGGTGGCGCTGCTCACCGTGGCGGCCGTCGGCCTGGTCGTCCGCTGAGCGGACGGCGGCCCACCCGGGAACGGGGCGGTCGGCCGGCCGACCGCCGGCCGGCCGGTCGGTCGCTCAGCCCGTGACGGTGATCTGCGAGGCGGGATCGGTGGTGTCGGCCACCTTGTAGGTGGCGTTGAAGGTCGAGGTGGTGGCGCTGGTCGGGCAGCCGAAACCGCCCGTCACCTTCACCGGCACCTGCGCGTTGGTGAAACCGAGGGTGGAGGGCGCGCCGTTGGTCCAGGTGCCGTTCACCGTTGCCGCCGAGGCGGGGGCCGCGGCCACCGTGCAGGACGCCAGGCCGCTGGTCTTGAGGACGAAACCGCCGACGGGGATGGTCAGTCCGGCGGTCACCGGCGCCCCGTTCTGCATGGCCACGCCCCAGGTGCCGCCGGTGGTGACGCTCGCGCTGACACCCGGCATGCTCGTCGAGCAGGAGCTGTAGGTGGCCGGAGTGATGGAGCTGCTGACCGGGCCGGCCGGGTTGTGGTTGCCGGGCGCGGCCGGAACCTGTCCGCTGGAGGAAGAGACCGTACAGGTGACGGTCACCGAACCTGCCTTGAAGGTGGCCTTGCCGCTGAGCGCGGCGGTGAAACCGTGGCCCGCGGGACTCACGGTCGTGGACGCTGCCAGGGCGGACGGTGCGGCGGCGGGCTGTGCCGCCGCCGAGCCCGTCATGGCGAGCGACAGACCGAGGGCCGCGACGACCCCGGTACCGGCGGTGAGTAAGGCGCGCTGACGGGGTGTGTGCCGGGCAGGCTGCGTCATGGTCATCGTGGGTCTCCTTCGAGGGGTGGGGTGCCGGGGGGATGCGGATGGGTGCCGGAGGGGGCGGTGCGACGGGTGGTGCGAGGCAGCGCTCCGGTTCCGTACGCGGGCAAGGCATGGGGATGTGCGTACGGGGGTGCGCTTACGGGCGGACGCCGACGGGGGCGGCGGGCTTACGGTTCGCTGGGGGCGGGCGCGCTGCCGCCGGGCTCGGCAAGGGCCCCGGGTTCGGCAACGGTCCGGGGTTCGGCAACAGTCCCGAGTTCGGAAACGGTCCCGGGTTCGGAAACGGCCCCGGACTCGGCAACGGCCGTGGGAGCAACGGCGGTTGCGGTGGTGGCGGCCATGGCGGTGTCGGCGGCGGTTGCGGGTTCCGTCGGGGTGACCGGCTGCCAGGCAAAGATCATCGAGCCGCCGAGAATCCCGATGATGGTGCCGATCAGAAAGCCGCCGAGGTTGGACATCACCAGCGCGGCCGCCGCGCACAGCACGGTGAGCACACCCGCGAGGCCGCGGTAGTGCGGCGCGAACCACGCCGAGAGCCCCATCACGATCATCACCAGCCCCATCAGCACCGACGGGATACCCGCGATGCCCTGCTGCAGCATGATCTTCAGCGGTGCCAGCGGGATGGCGCAGATCTCGGCGCCGGCGAGGACGGCCGCCAGGCCGCCCCAGAAGGGCCGCCCCCTCCGCCAGCGCCGCCAGGTCAGAAGCATTCCTTCTTGCCCTTGGAGATCTTCATATTGAGGCCGGACAGCTTGAAGGTCCCCGCGTTGGTGGCCCACGCGGTCTGCCGGAGGCTGCTGATGTTGATGTCATCGGCCTGCTGGGCGAAGAGGTCCTGCATGCCCTGGGCGCTGTCCGGCCCCTTGTCGAGGGTGGAGGCGTCCCGGCCGATCTCGATCTGGTGGAAGGTCGCATTGCCGGAGAGCTGGGTGGCGTCCACGAAGAGATTGGTCGCCTCGACGGGCTTGCCGCCCGTACCGGCGCTGAGGTTGAGCGAGATATCGCCGATGACCGGCAGGTGGGTGACGACCGACTGGCACAGGTGGTTCATCCGGGCCGACTTGATGGCGGTGACGGCGACCGGCAGGAGATCTCCCCTGGCGTTCGCGTCCACACCGCCGTACTGGGCGAACCCCTCGCCCGCGAGGCTGTCGGCGGAGACCTTGAACTGCTGCCCCGAGACGGCGAATGATGCCGCCAGCGCCCCGTTGGCCAGGGCGATGCCCAGGGCGGCGGTGCCGGCGAGGGCCGGAACGGACAGCACGGCGAACTTCCGCCAGCTGATGCGTCCCGTGACAGGTCTGCCGTGTGCGTCCTTCATGATGGTATGTCCCCTTCGGAGAGCGGTGGAGCGCACTGTCGAACGTGTGGGGGTGCGGGTGCGCGAGGTGCGGGTGGTGCTGGAGTCGCGTGGGGAGCCGGTCTGGGCATCCATGGGGGACGTCGTGCGGCTCGGGGTGCGCGGTGTCGAGCGGTGCGCGAAAAGGATGAACTGCCAATTGTTACTGGCGAGTTGAATGTAAGTCTGCCCATGGCGGCTGGCAAGGTTGAGGGCGGAACCGTTTTCGGACATACCGCCGGTCCGGCTTTCGCCGCTCGCCGCCGGCCGTTGGCTGCCCGCCACCGGCCGTTGCGCCCGTCGTCCGTTGCACCCGTCAGCTCAGCCGTAGTGAACCTGAAGCTCCTTGACCCCGTTGATCCAGGCCGAGCGGAGCCGGCGCGGGTCGCCTGCCAGGCTGATGTCGGGCATGGCGTCGGCAAGGGCGTTGAAGATCAGGTTGATCTCCAGGACCGCAAGGGACTTGCCGAGGCAGAAGTGCGGCCCGCCGCCGCCGAACCCCAGGTGGGGATTGGGGTCGCGGGTGATGTCGAAGGCCTCGGGGTGGTCGAAGACCTCCGGGTCGTGGTTGGCGGAGGAGTAGAAGATCCCCACCCGCTGGCCCCTCTTGATCTTCGCCCCGCCCAGTTCGGTGTCCTGGGTGGCGGTGCGCTGGAAGGAGACCACTGGCGTCGCCCACCGCACGATCTCCTCGGCCGTCGTCCCGGGGCGCTCGCGCTTGTAGAGCTCCCACTGGTCGGGATGGGTGAGGAAGGCGTGCATCCCATGGGTGATGGCATTGCGCGTCGTCTCGTTGCCGGCCACCGCCAGCAGCAGCACGAAGAAGCCGAATTCGTCCGAGCCGAGATTCCCTTCGTGCTCCGCCGCGACCAGCCGGCTGACGATGTCCTTGGCCGGGCACTCCTTGCGCGCCGCGGCGAGGTTCATGGCGTACGAGATCAGCTCCATGGCCGCGTTGACGCCGACCTCTTCGGTGATGGCCAGTTCGGGATCGTCGTACGCGATCATCTTGTTCGACCAGTCGAAGATCCGGGCCCGGTCGCCCTGGGGGATGCCGATGAGTTCCGCGATGGCCTGGAGGGGCAGTTCACACGCGATATCGGTGACGAAGTCACCGGAGCCCTTCCGGCGCGCCTCGGCGACGATACGCGCCGCCCGCTCGCGCAAGGCGTCCTCCAGGGCGCGGATGGCGCGCGGGGTGAAACCGCGCTGGACGATCTGGCGGACCCGGGTGTGCTCGGGCGGGTCCATGTTCAGCATGATCAGCTTCTGGACGTCGATCTGGTCGCGGGTCATGGACGCCTGGAAGCGGATGATCGAGGTGTTGAGGTTCGCGGAGAAGAGCTCCGGCTTGGTGGACACCTCTTTGACGTCCTGGTGACGGGTGACCACCCAATAGCCGTCGTCACCGAAGCCGGCGATGCCGTGCGGCTGGGCGTTCCACCACACGGGTGCGGTCTGCCGCAACTGCGCGAACTCCGGGAGCGGAACGCGGGACTGGTAGACGTCGGGGTCGGTGAAGTCGAACCCTTCGGGCAACGCGGGGCATGGCATCGGCGACTCCTGGTCCATCCGGCGGCCGGCGTCCGGTGTATCGATGTCTGACGGAGCGTCAGATATGGGTCGCGGTGAAGGTAGTGACGAGTTCCGCAACTGGCAAGGGCCGTGGCGACTCCCTTTCCGGACAACAGCGTTGCATGCCCCTTGCGCCCCGGGGGGTGGCTCATAAGACTGTGGCAGAACTAGAACGCGTACTAGTTCTTCTTTCCGTGGGTGCCGGGACGCCCCGCGGACGCGAGGAGAGGACGAGTCAGTCATGGCCGCGGAACCCGTCATCGTCGAAGCAGTACGCACCCCGATCGGCAAGCGCCAAGGCGCGCTCGCCAACCTCCACCCCGCCTATCTCCTGGGCGAGACCTACCGCGAACTCCTCGCCCGTACGGGCATCCAGCCCGACTGCGTCGAACAGATCGTCGGCGGCACCGTCACCCACGCCGGTGAACAGTCCATGAACCCGGCACGCAACGCCTGGCTGGCGATGGGCCTCCCGTACGAGACCGCCGCGACCACGGTGGACTGCCAGTGCGGCTCCTCCCAGCAGGCCAACCACATGGTCGCCAACATGATCGCGGCCGGCGTCATCGACATCGGCATCGGCTGCGGCGTCGAGGCTATGTCCCGGGTGCCGCTGGGCAGCGGCTCCAAGCACGGTCCCGGCAAGCCCTGGCCCGACGAGTGGAACGTCGATCTGCCCAACCAGTTCGAGGCGGCCGAACGCATCGCCCGCAAGCGGGGGCTGACCCGCGGGGACGTCGACTCGCTCGGCCTGCGCTCCCAGGAGCGGGCGGCCGCGGCCTGGGCCGAGGAACGCTTCAAACGGGAGACGTTCGCCGTCCAGGTCCCCACCACCGAGGACGAACAGGCCGCGGGCCAGGGCATGTGGCGGCTGGTCGACCGCGACGAGGGGCTGCGCGACACCAGCCTGGAGGCCCTGGGCGGCCTCAAGCCCGTGATGCCGACCGCCGTCCACACGGCGGGCAACTCCTCGCAGATCTCCGACGGCGCCGCCGCGGTGATGTGGGCCTCCAAGCGCATGGCACGCGCCCTCAAGCTCAAGCCGCGGGCCCGCATCGTGGCCCAGGCGCTGGTCGGCTCCGATCCGCACTTCCATCTGGACGGCCCCATCGACGCCACCCGTGCCGTGCTCGGCAAGGCCGGGATGTCCCTCAGGGACATCGACCTCGTCGAGATCAACGAAGCCTTCGCCTCCGTGGTGCTCTCCTGGGCGCAGGTTTTCGAGCAGGACCTGGGGAAGGTGAACGTGAACGGCGGCGCGATCGCCCTGGGCCACCCGGTCGGCGCCACCGGCGCGCGGCTCCTCACCACCGCACTCCACGAACTCGAACGCCGGGACAAGGAGTTCGCCCTGATCACCATGTGCGCGGGCGGGGCACTGGCTACGGGGACGATCATCCAGCGGCTTTAGGGGGCGTCTCCCCGATCTCCGTGGGCCTGCGACGCTCCCCCAGCTAACGCTGGGAGGTGCCCCCAGGCACCGCACCTCGCCGCGTTGTCGGACCATCCCCGTACACCCAGTACGGGGACGATCCTCCGCCTTGCCATGCACGGCACCGGACGCCGCTCAGCCCCAGGTGAGCGGGTCGAGATGGAGGTAGAAGCGCAGGCGGTCCTGGTCGATGGCAATGCCGTACCTCTCGGCGAACGCCGCGTCCGCAGCCCGCGCCCCCTCCTCATCCGGCCATGTCTCCCGCGCGTTGGTGAGCAGGAGCGCCAGGTCGGCGTAGCGGTCGGCCAGCCCAAGGCGTCCCAGATCGATGAAACCCGACACGTCCAGGGTCTGCGGGTCGAGGACGATGTTGGGCAGGCACAGGTCTCCGTGGCAGACGACCGTGTCGGCGGCCTCCTGGCCCTGTCGCCGCGCGACCTGAGGGACGAGGCGGGCCAGCAGCTCCGAGGCCGGCGTGTGCTGCTGCTCGACAGGGAGGAACTCCGGGTTCACCGCGCCACGGGTCACCACGTCGCGCGCCACGGCGACCATCTTGTCCAAGTCCCGGCGGAACGGGCACTGCTGTACGGGCACCTCGTGCAGCCTGCGAACCGCATCCGCGATGCGTTCCCAGGAGGCTCGCAGGTCCGCAGGGGACACTTGGTCGGCGGGTATGCCGGAGACGGCACCGGTCACAAGGCAGGCACCCGCATCACCGCAGTGCCAGTCAAGCACTCGTGGCCCCGGGACACCCTGGTCGCTCAGCCATGCGACCCGGTCACGCTCAGCCTTCAGATCGGCTGCGTCCGCTGCCACTACACACTTGGCGTACCGGGTGCCGTCCGCGCTGCGGAAGACGGCGGCATCCGACTCGCCCGCGGTGACGGGCAGCCAGTCACCCAAGTCGCCACCCCCACCCAGCAGCACTGGCGACACAGTCCGAGGTCCGGGACGATCCCTCATAGCGGCCACTCTAAGCGAATGGATGCAGCACCTGACTTCGCCGTAACCGCTCAGGGGGAGACACCCCTAGGGCTGTTTCCCGCCTGCGGGCTCGGAAGGGAAGGAGACGGGGACGTCGAAGGCTGCGCGGCGGGTGGCGCGGCGCAGGGCCTTGAGGACGGTGCCGCCCAGCGTGCAGGTGAGGAGCACGGTGACCAGGGCCCGGGGGACGTCCCAGCCGAGGGACGTGGCGAGGCAGTAGGCGAGGTAGCGGGCGAGGTTCTGGTCGAGCGGGTCTCCGGGGACGAAGGAGACCCCCGAGGCCATGCCGCCGATGTAGGGCCAGCCCTGAAGGTTCATGACCAGGCCGTAGAGGAGGGCGGAGACGGCTCCGTAGGCGGCGAGCACGGCCAGTTCACGGCGGCCGCGCAGCCTCCCCCAAGCTCTCGGCTTCGCTCGAGCAGGGGGGTCCCCCATGGCCCCCGGCAGCAGGCCGGCGCCCATCGACACCCACCCCATCGACAGCATCTGGAACGGCATCCACGGGCCGACACCGCCGGTCAGCAGCGCGGACGCGAACATCGCCACCGACCCCAGCACGAACCCGAAGCCGGGGCCGAGCACCCGCCCCGACAGCACCATCAGAAAGAACATCGGCTCGATACCGGCCGTCCCCGCGCCCAGCGGGCGCATCGCGGCCCCGGCCGCGGCCAGGACGCCGAGCATCGCGATGGCCTTGGCGTCCAGGCCGGTGTCGGCGATGGTCGCCACGACCACGGCGAGCAGCATCGGCAGCAACGCGGCGAACAGCCAGGGCGCGTCCCGGGAATGGGCGAGCCCGGAGGCGGAGTCGGCGAGCAGCGGCCATCCGAAGGCCATCACGCCGATGGCCGAGACGAGGACCAGCGCGGCGACGGAGCGGGGGCCGAGCCGTACGGCACGGGCCTGGCGGCCGGGCCCGGTGCGCGGCTCGTCGCCCTCCGGCAGGTGCGGGTGTGCGCTCATGCGGGGCCTCCAGGGCGTGGGCTCACGTGGCGGTCTCCAGGGCGTGTGCTCACGTGGCGCTCTCCAGGGCATGCGCTCACGTGGCGGTCTCCAGGGCGTGTGCCACCTGGGGAACGGTCAGCCAGGGCAGCGGGGAGAGCACCTTGGCGACCTGCGGTGCGAAGGAGGGAGAGGAGACCACGACCTCATCGGTGGGACCGTCGGCGACGATCTCACCGTCGGCCAGGAGGACGACCCGGTGGGCCAGTTCGGCGGCGAGTTCCACGTCATGGGTGGCCAGGACGAGGGCGTGGCCCTCGGCGGCCAGTGCCCGCAGCACCTCGATCAGACGGGCCTTGGCGGCGTAGTCCAGGCCACGGGTGGGCTCGTCGAGGAGGAGCAGCGGAGGCCGGGCGGTCAGCACGATGGCCAGGGCCAGGGCGAGGCGCTGGCCCTCGGACAGATCGCGGGGGTGGACGGAGTCGGGGACGTCCGGCAGCAGCCGGGTGACCAGGGCCCGGCAGCTGCCGGGGGCGGCGTCCGCGTCCTGGTCGGCCGCGGTGCACTCGGCCGCGACGGTGTCGGCGTACAGGAGGTCGCGAGGCTCCTGCGGGACGAGGCCGGCATGCCGCAGGAGGGCCCGCGGGCTGGTGCGGTGCGGGGTGACGCCACCGACCCGCACCGTCCCGGAGAACGGTGCGTGCATACCGACGAGGGTGGCGAGCAGGGTGGACTTCCCCGCGCCGTTCCGCCCCATCAAGGCCAGCATCTCGCCGCCCCGCACGGTCAGGTCCACGTCGTGCAGCGCCTCGGTCCGCCCCCGGCGGACACTGAGCCCACGGACGACCGCGGCGGCACCGGCGGGGGAGCCCGCGGAGGCCGGCGTGGCCCCCAGGCCCGCGCCCGTACCCGTGCCCCCGCCCGTACCCGTACCCGTCTCCCGCGCCGGCGGCCTGACTCCCGCCAGCCGCTCGCGCAGGGGTGCGGCCTTCCGGCGGGCGTCACGTACGGACAGCGGGAGCGGCGACCAGCGGGCCAGGCGGCCCAGAGCCACCACCGGGGGGTGGACGGGGGAGACGGCCATGATGTCGGCGGGGGTGCCGATGACCGGGGGCGCGCCGGGGGACGGGAGCAGGATGACCTGGTCGGCGTACTGGACCACCCGCTCCAGGCGGTGTTCGGCGAGCAGGACCGTGGTGCCGAGGTCGTGGACCAGGCGCTGGAGGACGGCAAGGACCTCTTCGGCGGCGGCGGGGTCGAGTGCCGACGTCGGTTCGTCAAGGACCAGGACCTTGGGGTGGGTGGTGAGGACCGAGCCGATCGCCACCCGCTGCAGCTGGCCGCCCGAGAGGGTGGTGAGGGCGCGGTCGCGCAGTTCGGCCAGGCCCAGCAGATCCAGGGTCTCCTCGACACGGCGGCGCATCACGTCGGGCGCGAGGCCCAGCGACTCCATCCCGTAGGCGAGTTCGTCCTCGACGGTGTCGGTGACGAAGTGCGCCCGCGGGTCCTGGCCCACGGTGCCGACCACATCGGCCAGTTCACGCGGTTTATGGGTACGGGTGTCCCGTCCGTCGACGCTGACCCGGCCGCGCAGGGTGCCGCCGGTGAAGTGCGGGACGAGGCCGCACACGGCGTTCAGGACGGTGGACTTGCCGACGCCGGAAGGGCCGACCAGGAGACAGAGTTCGCCCTCGGGGACGGTCAGGTCGATGCCCTGGACGGCGGGCGCCGCGGCGTCCCCGTAGGTGACCGAGACCTGCTCGAACCGGATCACTGGGTGGGCTCCTTCGTGTGCGGATCGCCATCGGGGGCACGGCCACGGGACGCGGCCCCGGCTGCCCCGCTTGCCTTGCTTGCGCTGCTCGTCCCGTCGGTTCGGTCCGCCCGGTCCGTCCCGTCGGTTCGGTCCGGCCGGTCCGCCCTGCCGGTTCGGTCCGCCCGTTCCGTCCGGTCCGCCCGGCCCGTGCCCGGCGGGAGCGGGGCGACGAACGCGGGCAGCAGCCCCAGGAGAACGGAGGCGGCCGGCCAGAGCGGGAGGACGGGGGCGGTGAGCGGGACCGCGGGCGGGTGGAGGGCGGTGGCCGCGTAGTCGTTCGCCCAGATCATCAGGGCGGCGACGGCGATACCGGAGCCCGCGACCAGCCAGGCGCGGGCGCCCCACCGGTCGGGCCGGTAGCGGCTGCGCACCGACCGCCGGCCGCCGAGCCACAGCCCGGCGAGCGCCGCCGCCAGCCCGGCCAGCAGCAGCGGCAGCCCGTAGCCGCCGCCGGCGTCGCCCAGCAGCCCGTACGTCCCGGCGCAGATGCCGAGCAGCCCGCCGAGCGTGAGGACGGAGGTGAGGTGCCGTACCGCGGGTGGCACTTCGGCGCTACGGCCGTAGCCGCGCGCGTCCATGGCCGCGGCCAGCGCCACCGAGCGCTCCAGCGCGCCCTCCAGGACCGGCAGTCCGACCTGGAGCAGCGCCGTGACACCCCGGTCCGGGCGGCCGCGCAGCCGGCGCGCGGCCCGCAGCCGCTGAACATCGGCGACCAGGTTCGGTGCGAAGGTCATCGCGACGACGACCGCGACGCCCGCCTCGTAGAGCGCGCCTGGCAGCGACTTCAGCAGCCGGGCAGGGTTGGCCAGCGCATTGGCGGCGCCCACGCAGATGAGGAGAGTGGCCAGTTTCAGCCCGTCGTACAGCGCGAAGACCATGCCTTCGGCGGTGACCCGGCCGCCGATCCGGACGCCCTTCGCCCAGTGGGGCAGCGGCACTTCGGGCAGCGTGACCAGCGTGTGCGTACCGGGGATCGGCGAGCCGAGGACGAAGGCGAAGACCAGCCGGACGGCGATCACGACCAGCCCGAGCTTGACGAACGCCCCGTACGAACGGGCCCAGGGCGCGTTGGTGCGGCGGGCCGCGACGACATAGCCGGCCACCCCCACCAGCAGCCCCAGCAGCAGCGGATTCGTGGTGCGGGAGGCCGCGGTGGCCAGTCCGAGCGCCCACAGCCACCAGGCGCCGGCGTGCAGCGCGGTGGTGCGGGTCGCCTGCGGGGCGCTCATCCGCGTCGGCGGCGCGCCTGCCACACCGCCGCCGCGCCCAGTACGACGACGGCCGCGACCCCGCCGACCAGCCCGGCCGACGGGCCGCCGTCGCCCGCACCGCTCGCGTCACCGCCGCTGCCCACGTCACTCCCGTCCGCCGCCGCGCCCGAAGACGGCGCGGTGGGCGACGCGGGCTCCTTCGCGCCCTCCTTCGCGCCCTCCACTTGTTCCGCGCACCCCGCCTCCGGATAGCCGGCGATGGCGCACAGCAAGGCGCGGGAGTCATAGCGCAGCGGCCGGGCGACCGCCGCCAGCGCCTCGCCCGCCGAGGCGTCCCGTGCCACCTGGGCGCACTCGGTCCGGGGCTTCGGCGGCCGCTCCCCGCCGGGCGCATCCGCCGCGGTGCCGAAGTCGATGACGATGCCGACCCGCTTGCGGCCGTCCTTCGCGGGGGTGCCGTGGCAGATCGCGTCGAAGCCCGCGGCCGTACGGGGCTTTCCGGCCGCGGCCGAATCGGCGCTGACGGCGAAGCGGAAGCCCTCCACCGCGCCGTCGGCCGGCCGCAGCGTGGCCGGCCCTTCGGTGGCATACGCCCAGGAGCTGCCCTTGCCCTGCCAGAAGGACCAGTAGCGGTACTCCTGCGCCTGGGCGGGCCCGGCGGCCAGGCCGGTGACCGCACCGGCCAGCAGCGCCGCTCCGGCGATCCTGGTACGCCGCATCGGACGGGACCGCCGCAGGGGACGAGGCCGCCGCATCAGAGCTGGGTCTTCTTACGGCTGCTCAGCAGGAAGCCGATGCCGGCACCGATGGCGAGGCCGATGCCGATGATCCACACCAGGCCGAAACCGCCGCCCTTGGAGCCGTCGGCGTCCTTGCTGTCCTTGCCGTCCTTCGTCGCCCCGGCGGCCGGCTCGGGGCCGGTGGCGTTGAGCGAGGCCACCAGATCGGTGCCGCCGAAGGAGCGCGGATCGGTGCCGGTGGCGTGCGCGGCCAGCACCAACTGGGCATACGCGGCGGGGCCGTTCTGCTTGGCCCAGGACGCCGCGTTCTTCTCCAGCCACTTCAGCGGCTTCGCGGCGGCGGTGGGGTGCGCGCCGGCCGCCAGCGCCACCACGGCGTCGGCGGTGTTGCCGACATCGGGCTGCTCCTTCGCGCCCGGCATCGCGGAGAGCAGATGCTGCCCGTTCTTGTCGAGCTGGGCGACGAGGTAGCCGGCACCGCCCTGGGCCGCCGCTGCCACATCGCTGCCGCCCGTCTTCTCGTCGTCACCGTCCTTGCAGCCCAGCGGCTTGACGGGAGTGTCCGCGCCCTTGCCGGCCGGCTCGACGACAAAGCCCTTGCCGAGCGCTCCGGTCGCGGCGGCAGCGGTGGCGTCCGCATTGGGGGCCGCCCCCTTGAGCTGGAAGGTGAACGCACCGCGCGCGTCCGCCTTCGCCTCGCAGCCCAGCCGGAAGGTGAGCAGCGCGTCGTAGGGGGTCTTACCGCCCTTCTTCGAGGTCACGGACCGCGGCTTCTCACCGGCGGCGGCGAGCGCGCCGATGACCACGGAAGTGGAGTTGGCGTCGCTGGCCGCGCCGGCCATCGAGCTCCAGCCGCCGTCGTCGTTCTGCACCGATTTCAGCCAGCTCACGGCCTTCTTCACGGTCTCCCCGTGCCCGCCGAGCGCGGCCAGCGCCTGCACCGCGGCGGCCGTCTGATTGGTGTCCCGCGAGGTCTTGGCGTCGCAGGGCGTGCCCGGCTCGGCCCGGAAGGCGGTGAACGAGCCGTCGGCGCACTGCTGTCCGGCCAGCCACCGCACGGCGGACGCCGCGGGGCGTATGCCCACGGTGTCCTGGGCGAGCAGCGCGAGGGACTGCCGCCAGACCCCGTCGTACTGCGGGTCCTTGGTGCCGTACAGCCCGGCGGGCAGCTTCTTGGGGGAGGCGGAAGCGGAGCCGGCGTACGCGGCGGGGGCAGCGGCAGCGCCCAGCACCGCCACGGCCGCCAGCGCCGCGGCGGCGCGGCGCGCCAGGAAGGCGGCGGAGTGCGTCAAAGGGGCCGGTTGAGCCATGGAAGCCATGGGGGCCATCGGGTCGGTGCCTCTCGGGTCGGGTCGCGGCGATGCTACGCAGCCGCGCTCGGCCGGCCACTCGCGCGCCGATGCGCACATCGGCCGCGGTGGCACCGGGCTCAGCTCCGTATACCTCGACGGTGCCGCGCACCGGACTTCCGCACGGGCGGGTGGTTCGGTGGCGGGAGCCTTGGTCGTGCCCGGTCGGGTGCTCCGGCTCGTACGGCCCGCCACGCCGGGCCGGGGGCACGGTGCGGGCGGGGCGTCCTCACGGTTGCGGGTCAGCGCCGGATTTCCACCGGCTTCCCCCGATCGGGTACGGATGAAGTTGTCCCGCACACCTTAACCGGCGCCCGCCGGACCACTCGCTCGCCCGTACGAGCCGGCCCCGCGCCGGGGAGCGCCGGGAGCGCCGGGAGCGCCCCTGAGCCTGCCGCTGCCGCTGCCCTGAGTCCGCCCCTGCCTCCGCCCTGACCCGGACCCTGCTTCTGCCCCTGAGCCCGTCTCCCTCACACCGCCTGGTACCGCACCGGACCGGACCCCGGCACCTGCTCCGCCCGCCCCTGTTTCACCAGTCGGCGCAGATGGGCCTCGGCCTCCGAGACGGCGATATTGCGGGAGGCGTAAGGGAGCTGTTCCCAGGGACGGTTCCACTCCATGGCCATGGCGAGCTGCCAGGGGGTGCGGGGCTCGCGGAGCAGTTCCCGCAGCCGGCGGAGCCGTTCCTCGTGGTGCGCGATGAGCTCGCGTACCCGCCCGGTGGCGTCGGTGAAGGCGTGCTGATGGGCGGGCAGCACCTCGGCGGGGGCGAGCTTGCCGACGCGTTCCAGGGAGTCGAGATAGTCACCCAGGGGGTCGTGGATGCCGGCCCCCTCCGGGCCCTCAGGCTCCTGCGCGCCCTTCGGATCCTGCGCGCCCTTCGGATCCTGCGCGCCCTTCCGGTCCTCCGTGCCCTTCGGATCCTCGTACAGGCCGATGTGCGGGGTGATGCCGGGGAGGAGGTGGTCGCCGGAGAAGAGCCGGCCGAAGCCGTCGGCCCGCCCCGAGGGGTGCTCCTCCTCCAGGTGGAGGCACACATGCCCCGGGGTGTGTCCCGGTGTCCAGAGGGCGCGCACCCGGCGGCCGGGCAGGTCGAGCAGTTCACCGGGGCCGATGTCGCGGTCGGGCAGGGCGGCTCCCTGTCCGGGGTACGTCCGGCCGCGGCCCTGCGCGCGGGCCTCCCGCAGCGGTGCCAGATGCTCGTCGGGCGCGCCCGCCGCCGCGAGCCTGGCGGTCAGGTGGTCGAGCCACCGGCCCGGTTCGGCCTCGCGGGTGCGGCGGACCACGGTGGTGTCCGCGGCATGCATCGCGATCCACGCGCCGGAGGTCTCCCGCACCTTGCCCGACAGGCCGTGGTGGTCGGGGTGGTGGTGGGTGATCAGGACGCCGTGGAGCTCGGCGGGCGCGAAGCCGCAGGCGGTGATGCCGGCGACGAGTGTCGTCCAGGAGTCCGGGTCGTCCCAGCCGGTGTCGATGAGCACCGGTCCGCGGCCGGTCTCCAGGAGATGGACGAGGGTGTGTCCGAGCGGGTTGTCCGGGATGGGGACGGCGATGCTCCACACCCCGCCCTTGTGGTCGGTCACCTGCGGCGTCATCCCGGTCCCCTCTCGGTGTGCCGTACACCCGGTACCCGGCCTCACTATAACTAGAACTGGTTTCAACGTGACTGCCCTGCGGGTGAACCCTCCCTCGTCCTCTCGCGAAGTAACCAGCGCTGCTGCGGGAGTGGGGATTCGGCCTCGCGCCGTGGACTCCTGCAACTAGAACTGGTATCAGTTCCTGGGGTGATGGGCAGTCCTGACGCGGCGTGCTGTGTGCGGTATCCCGCACGCGGCATCCGGCAACGGAAGAACCCCCGGAAACCTCTGGAGCTCCAGAAGCCTCAGGAGCTCCAGAAGGCCCAGGGACTCCAGAAGGCCCAGGGGCTCCAGAACTCCCAAGAACCCCACGAACTCCCGAAACTCAAGGAACCGCGAAGAGCGCCCAGCACCCCCGAAACCGTCAGGGATCGCCGAACAGGCGGCCAACCCGCAGGAGGCGGCAGCGATGAGTGACCTCGTCGAGCACGGAAAGCTCTACATAGGCGGTGAGTGGGCCGATCCGGCCGGCCAGGACGTGATCGAGGTCGTCTCGCCCCACACCGAACAGGTCATCGGCCGGGTGCCGCACGCCTCGCGGGCCGATGTCGACCGTGCGGTGGCCGCGGCGCGTACGTCCTTCGACTCCGGGGTGTGGGCGAATGCCCCGCTGGCGGACCGGATCGCGGTGGTCACCCGTATCAAGGACGCTTTCGCGGCCCGCAGCGAGGAGATCGCCAAGGTCATCAGCTCCGAGAACGGCACGCCCGTCACCTCCGGCGTCATGGTGCAGTCGCTGGCCGCGATGCTGGCGTGGGACGCGGCGCTGACGGTGGCCGGTGACTTCCCGTTCGAGGAGCGGCGGGCCGGGGTGCTGGGGCCGCTGCTGGTGCGGCGGGAGCCGGCCGGGGTGGTCGCGGCCGTCGTGCCGTGGAACGTCCCGCAGTTCACCGCCGCCGCCAAGCTCGCACCGGCGCTGCTGGCCGGCTGCTCGGTGGTGCTGAAGGTGTCGCCGGAGACCCCGTTGGACGCGTACCTCCTCGCGGAGATCGCGGCCGAGGCCGGGCTGCCGCGGGGCGTGCTGTCGATCCTCCCGGCGGACCGCGAGGTGAGCGAGTACCTCGTCGGGCACCCCGGCGTGGACAAGGTGTCGTTCACCGGATCGGTGGCGGCGGGCAAGCGGGTCATGGAGGTCGCGGCCCGGAACCTCAGCCGGGTCACGCTGGAGCTGGGCGGGAAGTCCGCCGCGGTGATCCTGCCGGACGCGGATCTGGACGCCGCGGTGGCCGGCATCGTGCCGTTCGCCTGGATGATCAACGGCCAGGCGTGTGTGGCCCAGACGCGGATCCTCGCCCCGCGCAGCCACTACGACGAGATCGCCGAACGGTTCACCGCGGCGGCGTCCGCGCTCACCGTCGGCGACCCGCTGGATCCGGCCACCGAACTCGGCCCGCTGGTCGCCCGCCGCCAGCAGCAGCGCTCGCTGGACTACATCGAACTCGGCCGGAAGGAGGGCGCCGAGGTCCTCACCGGCGGCGGCCGCCCCGAGGGGCAGCCGACGGGCTGGTATGTCGAGCCGACCCTCTTCGGCGAGGTCGCCAACTCCATGCGGATCGCCCGCGAGGAGATCTTCGGCCCGGTCATCTGCCTGCTCCCGTACGACGACGAGGCCGAGGCGGTACGGATCGCCAACGACTCCGACTACGGGCTCTCCGGCTCGGTGTGGACGGCCGACGTCGACCACGGCGTCGACCTCGCGCGGCAGGTGCGCACCGGGACGTACTCGGTGAACACCTTCAGCATCGACATGCTCGGCCCGTTCGGCGGCTACAAGAACTCCGGTATCGGGCGGGAGTTCGGGCCCGAGGGCTTCGGTGCCTACCTGGAGCACAAGATGATTCACCTGCCGGCCGGTGCCTGATGGGGGACCGCTGGCAGGTGGAGGTGGACCGCGGCGTCTGCATCGGGTCCGGGATGTGTGCCGCGGCGGCGCCGGACGGCTTCCGCCTGGACTCGGCCCGGCAGTCGCACCCGGTGGCGCCGGAGACGGAGGCCGGTGAGGGCGTGCTGGCGGCGGCCGAGGGGTGCCCCGTGGAGGCGATCACCCTGACCGTGGCCGGCAGCGGCGAGGCGGTCTTCCCGCCGGAGGAGTGAGCGGGCCGGGTCGGGGCGAGGGGGAGGGGCCGTAACGGGAGAGGTCCCGTAAGGGGCGGGGGCGGCGGTCCCGTAGGGGTGTGGAAGGCCCCCTACGGGCCAACTACCCAGGTGGCGGGCGGGGTTAACGCTCCGCGCCGGGCACGCCGGGGGCACCGGAAGCACCGGGCGCGCCGGAAGCACCGGGTGTACCCGGGCCACCGGAAGCACCCGGCGCGGTGAGACCGATCAGCCGGCACACCGTCTCGATGTCTATTTTCACCTGGGCGATCGAGGCCCGTCCCGACAGCCAGGTGATCAGTGCCGAGTGCCAGGTGTGCTCGATGACCCGGACCGCGGAGAGCTGTTCGGGGGTGGGCGAGAGGGAGGGGCGCGCCGGCTCCTGCGAAGGGTGGTGGTGGGCGACGGGCGGGGCCATCGCGTCGAGGATGATCGCGGTGGTCAGCCGGGAGACGGTGTCGACCTCGGGGCTGACGGAACGGTCGGCGAAGGTCAGCGCGCGCACCATCGCGTCCGCGAGATGCGGTTCGCGCTGCAGTGCGCGGAAGGCCCGCATCAGGGTCTGGGCGACCCGGGCGCCTGGGTCCTGCTCCGACGGGGGGCGCTTGCGCAGCGTTTCGTGCATGTGCTGGAGCTGGTCCTGCATGGTGGCGACCAGCAGATGCACCTTGGAGGGGAAGTAGCGGTAGAGGGTGCCGAGCGCGACGCCCGAGGACTCCGCGACCTCGCGCATCTGCACGGCGTCGAAGCCACCACGGGACGCCAGCTTGGCGCTGGTGTGCAGGATGCGGCGGCGCCGCGCCTCCTGACGCTCGGTCAGGGGAGGACTCGCGGGAAGGGTCGGTCTGGCCGCCTTGGATTCCGTAGTCATATTTCCCATTCCATGGCATTCCGTCCGCGATGCGGTGAGTGCCGGTGGTGTGCTCGGCACAGCATGGCAGGGGGGCGGGTGGTGGCGCGAATCACCTGGTGCGGCTCTTTTCGCCTCGTTCTCGGCCGGTAGATTCGAAGCTGGTTGAACTGATGAGTAGCTAATCAGTTCTGAAACTTGTTCTAGATTACCGCCAGCGGTTACGCTCCGGCGAAAGTCCAGTGAGAAGGGGGCCGAGCGTGACCGCAGAGGCCGTCCAGGCAGCCGCGCTTCGCCCCGCAGAGGCCTTCCCGGCCTCCGCCCCGTCGAACGGTGAGCGTCCCCTGCGCATCGCGATGCTCACGTACAAGGGGAACCCGTTCTGCGGCGGCCAGGGCGTCTACGTCCGCCACCTCTCGCGCGAACTGGCCCGCCTCGGCCACACCGTCGAGGTCATCGGCGCCCAGCCCTACCCCGTCCTCGACGACGGGGTGACCCTGACCGAGCTGCCCAGCCTGGACCTCTACCGCCAGCCCGACCCGTTCCGCACGCCGAAGCGCGGCGAGTACCGCGACTGGATCGACGCGCTGGAGGTCGGCACGATGTGGACCGGCGGCTTCCCCGAGCCGCTGAGCTTCTCCCTGCGGGCCCGACGCCACCTCGCCGCCCGCCGCGGCCAGTTCGATGTCGTCCACGACAACCAGACCCTCGGCTACGGCCTGCTCGGCGGGCCCGGCGCGCTCGGCGCCCCGCTGGTCACCACCATCCACCACCCCATCACCGTCGACCGCCGGCTCGACCTCCAGGCCGCCGACAGCTGGCGGCGCCGCGCCTCCGTCCGCCGCTGGTACGGCTTCACCCGCATGCAGAAGCGCGTCGCCCGGCGGCTGCCGTCGGTGCTGACCGTCTCCGGCTCCTCCCGCCAGGAGATCGTCGACGACCTCGGGGTGTCCGCGGCACGGATCCATGTGGTCCCTATCGGCGCCGACACCGACCTGTTCTCGCCGGATGCCTCGGTGGCCGAGGTGCCGGGCCGGATCGTCACCACCTCCAGCGCGGATGTGCCGCTCAAGGGCCTGATCCACCTGGTCGAGGCGCTCGCGAAGGTGCGCACCGAGAACCCCGACGCGCATCTGGTGGTCGTCGGCAAGCGCGCCGACGACGGGCCGGTCGCCGCCGCCATCGAACGGCTCGGGCTGTCCGGTGCCATCGAATTCGTCAAGGGCATCACCGACGGCGAACTCGTCGACCTGGTGCGCAGCGCCCAGATCGCCTGTGTCCCCTCCCTCTACGAGGGCTTCTCACTGCCCGCGGCCGAAGCGATGGCCACCGGAACCCCGTTGCTGGCGACCACCGGCGGCGCGATCCCCGAGGTCGCCGGGCCGGACGGCGAGACCTGCCTCGCGGTGCCGCCGGGCGACCCCGGTGCGCTGGCGGGCGGACTGCTCCGGCTGCTGGGCGACGAGACCCTGCGCCGCCGGCTCGGCGCGGCCGGCCGGGAACGGGTGCTGGCCCGCTTCACCTGGCGCCAGGCCGCCCTCGGCACCGCCGAGCGCTACCGCGAGGCCATCGCCCTCCAGGGCGGCCGGGACGCCGCCCGTTCCTCCTTGCGGGCCCCGTCCGGCAAGGCCGCCGGCGCCGCGCCCGCGCCGAGCACCGCCGGGCACGTCTAGCGGCCCGGCCGGCCCCGCCCTCTTTCCGCAGCCACACCGCCACCAACCGCCGGACGAAAGCAGAACGCCGTGCTGACCGTCGACTTTTCCCGCTTCCCGCTCGCCCCGGGCGACCGCGTGCTCGACCTGGGGTGCGGCGCCGGCCGGCATGCCTTCGAGTGCTACCGGCGCGGCGCGCAGGTCGTCGCCCTCGACCAGAACGGCGAGGAGATCCGCGAGGTCGCCAAGTGGTTCGCCGCGATGGAGGAGGCGGGCGAGGCCCCGGCGGGCGCCTCCGCCACCGCCATGGAAGGCGATGCGCTGAACCTGCCGTTCCCCGACGACAGTTTCGACGTCGTGATCATCTCCGAGGTCATGGAGCACATCCCGGACGACAAGGGTGTGCTCGCCGAGATGGTCCGGGTGCTGCGCCCCGGCGGCCGGATCGCCGTCACCGTCCCGCGCTACGGCCCCGAGAAGGTCTGCTGGGCGCTCAGCGACGCCTACCACGAGGTCGAGGGCGGCCACATCCGCATCTACCGCGGCGATGAACTCCTCGGCAAGATGCGGGAAGCCGGACTGGAGCCGTACGGCACCCACCATGCGCACGGGCTGCACAGCCCCTACTGGTGGCTCAAGTGCGCCTTCGGGGTCGACAACGACAAGGCGCTGCCGGTGCAGGCGTACCACAAGCTGCTGGTCTGGGACATCATGAAGAAGCCGCTGGCCACCCGGCTCGCCGAGCGGGCGCTCAACCCCGTCATCGGCAAGAGCTTCGTCGTCTACGCGACCAAGCCGCACCTTCCGAAGGCGGCCGCCGCCGAGCCCGCCGCCACCGCGGAGAGCGAGCCCGCCGAGGCCGCCGCCCCCGGCCGTAAGCCCGCCCGGAGCACCAAGGCCGGCGCCAAGTCCGGCGCCAGGAAGACCGCGGGTGCCGAGACGGCCGCCAAGTCCGCCGCCAAGAACTCCACCGGGGCCGCCAAGTGACCAGTCCCGGGCGTACCGAACGGCTGGTCCTGCCGGGGGTGCTCACCGCCGAAGAGGCGGCCCGCACGGTGGCCGGCATCCTGGCGGTCCAGCGGCCGGACGGCGCGATCCCCTGGTTCCGGGGTCACCACCTCGACCCGTGGGACCACACCGAGGCCGCCATGGCCCTGGACGCGGCCGGCGAGCACGAGCGTGCCGAGGCGGCGTACGACTGGCTGGTACGGCATCAGAACCCGGACGGGTCCTGGTACGCGGCCTACGCCGACGGTGACTCCGAGGCGCCCACCGACCGCGGCCGGGAGACCAACTTCTGCGCCTATATAGCGGTCGGCGTCTGGCACCACTACCTCTCCACCGGCGACGACACCTTCCTGGACCGCATGTGGCCCGCGGTCCACTCGGCGATCGAGTACGTCCTGGAGCTGCAGCAGCCCGGCGGCGAGATCGGCTGGAAGCGCGAGGACGACGGCACACCCGTGGGCGACGCGCTGCTGACCGGCTCGTCCTCCGTCTACCAGGCGCTGCGCTGTGCGCTCGCCCTGGCCGCACAGCGCGAGGAGCCGCAGCCCGGCTGGGAACTGGCGGTCGGCAGCCTCGGCCATGCGATACGCAGCCACCCCGAGCGGTTCCTCGACAAGGCCCGCTACTCCATGGACTGGTACTACCCGATCCTGGGCGGGGCGGTCCGCGGTGCGGCGGCCAGGGAGCGTATCGACGCGGAGTGGGAGCGCTTCGTGGTGCCCGGTCTGGGCGTGCGCTGTGTGCTGCCCAACCCCTGGGTCACCGGCGGGGAGAGCGCGGAACTGGCGCTCGCGCTGTGGGCGATGGGGGAGTCCGAGCGGGCCGTACAGATCCTCAAGTGGATCCAGCACCTCCGCGCCGAGGACGGCATGTACTGGACCGGTTACGTCTTCGACGACGACGCGATCTGGCCCCGCGAACGCACCTCCTGGACGGCCGGTTCGCTGCTGCTCGCGGTGGCCGCCCTGGGCGGCGACGAGGCCACCACCTCGGTCTTCGGGGGCGAGTGGCTGCCGACGGGGCTCGACCCGGACTGCTGCCGGACGGCGGCCCCGTAGGACGGCGCGCCCCCCGGAAAGGGAGCGAGGGGAGGGGGAGGGCGCACTACTGTTCGCCGCATGACACTCCAAGGATCCCTCACCCACGAGGAATACTGCACCCAACTCCTCGCCGAGACCGACGCGTTCCGGACGATCGTACGGACCGCCGACCTCTCGGCGACCGTGCCGACCTGCCCCGACTGGACGCTGGCCGATCTCGCCCGGCATGTGGGGGGCGCGCACCGCTGGGCCGGCGCGCTCGTCGCCACCCGCGCGGCGGAGAGCGTCGACCCCGCGGACGTCCCCGAGGGCGCCGGGCCCGGGGGCGAGGACGCGGCGGCGCTCGACGCCTGGCTGGCGGCGGGCGCCGAGCGGACCGTCGCCGCCCTGCGGGATGCCGGTCCCGATGCGGAGGTCTGGAGCTGGACGACGGCGCGCAACTCCGGGTTCTGGGCCCGCCGGATGACCCATGAGACGGTCGTCCACCGGGCCGATGCGGCACTCACCGCCGGTGTCCCCTTCGAGGTCCCCGCGCCGGTCGCCGCGGACTGTCTGGAGGAGTGGCTGCAGATCTCCGAACTGCCGATGGTGGTGGCCCGCTTCGCCGAGCGCGGCACGTCGCTGCTCGGCCCCGGCCGGACGATGCACGTCCATGCCACCGATGCCCCGCCCGGTGTGGACGCCGAGTGGCTGCTCGACCTCACGGGGGAGGCGCCCACCCACCGCCGCACCCATGAGAAGGCGGCGGTCGCGCTGCGCGGCCCCCTGACCGATGTGCTCCAGGTCCTCTACCGCCGGCTGCCTGCCGACAGCGACCGGGTCGAGGTGCTGGGCGAGCGCGCCCTGCTCGACCAGTGGCTGGAGTGGGCGTCCTTCGGGTGAGCGGCCGGCCGGGGTCAGGAGTTGAGCTCGGCCAGTACCCGTAGCGTGTGCGGGTCCGGGGCGGTGACCAGCAGATCCGTGACCGGGCCCGCGCGCCACAACTCCAGCCGCTCGGCGATCCGTTCCCGCGGGCCGACCAGGGAGATCTCGTCGGCGAAGGCGTCCGGAACGGCGCGGACGGCCTCCTCCTTACGGCCGTCGAGGAAGAGCCGCTGCACCCGCCGGGCCTCTTCCTCGAACCCCATCCGCGCCATGAGATCCGCGTGGAAGTTCCTGGCGGCGTGCCCCATCCCGCCGATGTAGAAGCCGAGCATGGCCTTCACCGGCAGCAGCCCCTCGGCGAGGTCGTCACAGACCACGGCGCGGGCCATCGGGGCGATCAGGAAGCCTTCCGGTGCGTCGGCGAGCGAGGCCCGGTAGACATCGGGGCGCTGCGGTGACCAGTACAGCGGCAGCCAGCCGTCCGCGATCCGGGTGGTCTGGGCGATGTTCTTGGGGCCCTCGGCACCGAGGAGGAGCGGAATGCCCGCCCGGAGCGGGTGGGTGAGGGACTTGAGCGGTTTGCCGAGGCCGGTGCCGTCCGCGCCGCGGTACGGGTGCGGGTGGAAGCGCCCGTCCGAGGCCACCGGCTGTTCGCGGCGCAGGACTTGGCGGATGACGTCCACGTATTCGCGGGTGGCGGTCAGCGGGCTCTTGGGGAAAGGCCGGCCGTACCACCCCTCGACGACCTGTGGTCCGGAGAGCCCCAGGCCCAGCAGCAGGCGTCCGCCGGAGAGATGGTCGAGGGTCAGGGCGTGCATCGCGGTGGCGGTGGGCGTGCGGGCCGCCATCTGCGCGATACCGGTGCCCAGTTTGATGCCGGAGGTGTGGGCGGCGATCCAGGTGAGCGTGGTGAAGGCGTCCGACCCCCAGGCCTCCGCGGTCCACACCGAGTCGTACCCCAGCCGCTCGGCCTCGCGGGCGAGTTCGAGGTGCCGGGGGTCGGGGCCGCGGCCCCAGTAGCCCAGTGCCAGCCCCAGTCGCATGCCGATCGCCCCTCCCGGACGCGGTGACCGCTCCGCCCTGACGGTGTGTCAGGTCTCGTGCGTCCGGTGACTGTACGGGCGGGGCGCGGACATGGCAACGGCCCCCCGCCCGCAAGGGTGAGGGGCCGCGAAAGGACCGGTGCGCGTCCGGTGTCAGCCGCGCTGGATGCCGGTGGTGTCCTGCAGCACGCCGCGACGGCCGTCCTGGGTCTGGGCGATCAGGGCCTGGCCGCGCTGCTCCACCGCGAGGTACCAGGTGCCGGGCGCCAGTTCGGCGATCGGCGCCGGCGAACCGTCCTCGCCGTACAGCGGGCGGGCGACGGGCACCGCGAACCAGAACGGGGCGAAGTCCGTGGGGGCACCGGCCGCGGGAGCGGCCCCTGCGGGGGCGGCTGCCGCCTGGCCGCCGGCCGTGGCCTCGGCCGGAACCTGCTGGCCGTAGGGCTGGCCGGGCTGCGGCTGCTGCTGGCCGCCCGGGTAGCCGTAGCCGTGGCCCGCCTGCTGCTGGGCGCCGGGGTAGCCGTAACCCGGGTTGGGGCCCGCGCCGTACGGGGCGGCCTGCGGCTTCGGGGCGCTGATCAGGGCGGCCTGGAGCGGCGGCACGAGCGGCGTGGCGACGGCGCCGCCGGCCAGGACCAGGGCGGAGATCAGGCCGAGGATCAGGCCGGCGCCGACGCTGGGGAAGGAGAAGAGGGTCCACAGTTCCGTCCAGGCCGCGAAGACGGTGAGGGCGACGCCGAACTGGGCGAGGTCGAGACCGGCCACCTTGCGCGGCTGCGACTGCGGCAGCGCACGGCCGACGACGATGATCGCCGCGCCGATCACTCCGGCCAGGTACACGCTCATGAGGAGACTCAGCGATTCCCAGGCGTTGACGCCGGAGTAGCTGGAGAGATCGAGGAACGAGGCGATGAACAGCAACACCGCTGCTCCGATCACCACGCCGTCGCCTCGAGTGAGGGAGCGGATGTTCACGTAAGGGTCCTTTGTCGGTTTCGTGGGTCCGGTCGTCGCTGTCGCGGTGCGCAGTGCGAGGCACGGCGGTGGCCACCCATCGTAAAGGGGAACCTATCGCCGAATCCTGTGGGCCGTCCTCTTCGTTGGCCGCGCTATCGGTGCGGCGTATCCGAGCCGGTATCGGGTGGGTTTCGCGGGCGCGGCCGGCGCTGCGGTCAGTGCGTCAAGAAGTCCGTAATGCCCTCGGTGATCCCGCGGGCCGCTTTCTGCCGCCACCGGGGGTCGGTCAATTGCGCGGCGTCCTTCGGGTCGCGCATATTGCCGCACTCGAGGAAGACCTTCGGCACCGTGGAGAGGTTGAGACCGCCGAGATCGGAACGCACGTCGAGCCCGGTGCCGTGGCCGATGTAATTGGAACGCGCGCTTCCGGTGACCGTGTGGAACCGGTCGGCGAGCCGTTCGCCCAGCTTCCGCGAGGGCGCCACGATCGCGGCGGTGTCGGCCGGGCCGTCCGTGACGCGCGCGGGGAGGATGACGTGGAAGCCGCGGTTGCCGGCGCCCGAGCCGTCGGCGTGGATCGAGAGCGCGGCGTCGGCGTGTGCCGTGTTCCCCAGGGCGGCGCGCTTGTCCACGCACGGCCCGTACGGGCGGTCGCCGTCCTGGGTGAACACGACCTTGGCGCCCGCCTTCTGGAGGAGGGTACGGGCGCGGCGGGCGACGTCGAGGGTGAAGGAGGCCTCGGCGTAGCCGTCGTTGGTGGAGGTGCCGGTGGTGTCGCACTCCTTGCGGTCGTTGCCGATGTCCACCTGGCGGGCGATCTCCCGGCCGTGATCGTTGTTGTGCGGATTGTGGCCCGGGTCGATCACCACGACCTTGCCCTGCAGGCTGTCGTGACGCTTCTTGTCCGCTTCGCCGCCCCGCGCGCCGTGGCCGCCGTCCTCGCCGGCCGGGCCGTGGCCGCTGCCGTGCCCGGATATGCCGCCGGTCCGTGGTGGCGCGCCGCCGGCGCCCGCAGACCGCCAGACCAGCCAGCCCCCCAGGCCGACGACCGCCACGGCGGCCACCACGACGAGGAGGGTGCCGCGCAGGCGGCGGGGCGGAGAAGGAGTACTGCCGTTCGACACGTCGGCGATGGTAGCCCGCTCAGATGCCGGCGCCGGTGCGCCGCAGTACGCGCAGCGACCGGTGGGCCGATATCTCGCTGAAGGCGCCGGACTCCAGGGCCCTGCGGTAGATGCGGTACGGGGCCTGGCCCGTCCACTCGTCGACCGGGTCGGGGAACACGTCGTGGATCACCAGCAGCCCGCCGGGCGCGACATGCGGCGCCCAGCCCTCGTAGTCGGCGGTGGCGTGCTCGTCGGTGTGCCCGCCGTCGATGAAGACCAGGCCCACCGGCGCCTGCCAGACGGCCGCGGCCTGCGGGGAGCGGCCCACCAGGGCGATCACCTGGCCCTCCAGGCCCGCGGCGTGCAGGGTGCGGCGGAAGGTGGGCAGGGTGTCCATCCGGCCGACCTCGGGGTCGACCACGGTCGGATCGTGGTACTCCCAGCCGGGCTGCTGCTCCTCGCTGCCCCGGTGGTGGTCGACGGTGACGGCCATGACCCCGGCGGCGCGGGCGGCGTCCGCGAGCAGGATCGTGGACCGGCCGCAGTAGGTGCCGACCTCCATCAGCGGCAGCCCGAGCGCCGCCGCCTCTGCCGCCGCCGCGTACAGCGCAAGGCCTTCGTCCACGGGCATGAAGCCCTTCGCCGCCTCGAACGCGGCGAGGATCTCCGGCTGCGGAGCGGTCGGAGCCGTGGGAGCGGACATGGCTGCCTCCTGATGGTGCGGTCAGGGCCTCATCGTGCCGTACGGGCCGGGACGGGCGAGGCGCGGGTCTCCCTTATGGACATTCGGATATCGGAACGGCGATCCTCCTTTCCGCGCGTCGGGGGTTCTCGCTGGTTTCTGCTGGTTCCCCTCGGCTTTCCGCCGGTGTCCTGTCCGTTCCCGGCGTTTTATCGCCGGTCGTTTCCCCGATGCCGGAAAGCGGGCGAATGCGACGGAGAACCGGGCGGAGGGAATGGCGGCCCTCCCCGTGTCATCCCGCGAAGAGCAAGTACCGGAATTCACCGGGCCGATTCCTGTGCGCCTCCCCTTGGATCCCCGTGGGTCCCCTTGCATCCCCGTGGGCCCCTGAGGAATCCCGGCGGTGGAGTGGCGCATCAGCTGTCCCGCAGGAAGCCCAGCGGTCCGCGGAGGTCGGCAGGCTCGCGGTGGTGCACGCCGGTCATCCCGAGCCCGGCCGCGGCTTCGATGTTCTCCAGCCGGTCGTCCACGAAGAGGCACCGGTGCATGGCGGCCCCCGCCCGCTCGGCCGCGATCTCGCAGATCGCACGCTCCAGGCTTGCCGGCTCCGTCATGTCGTAGAAGCGGGTCACGTTGTCGAGGTCGCACCTGTTTCTGACCTACCGTCAGAATGTAACGTGTTCTAGTCTGTTGCGTATGGGCATCGGAATCACCGCAGACCACCGTGACCTGGCCGAGGCGGCGGGGGGATGGGCCGCGCGGGCCGTGCCGCCCGAGGAGGTGCGCAAGCTGCTCGATGCCGCGCACGGACCGCAGGGGCGGCCCGCTTACTGGGGCCAGCTCGCCGCCCAGGGCCTGCTGGGGCTCCACCTCCCCGAGGCCGACGGCGGTGGTGGCGGTGAACTGCTCGATCTCGCCGTCGTGCTGGAGGAAATGGGCCGCGCCGCGCTCCCCGGCCCCTACCTGCCCACCACCCTCGCCGCCGAGCTGCTGCACCGCGGCGGCGGCCACCGGCCCCTCGTACGGGCCCTGGCCGAAGGGGAGCGCATCGCCGCCGTCGCCCTGGGGCCCGGCTCCCTCACCGCCAGGGCGCACGCCGACGGCTACGTCCTGGACGGCACCGCGCCCCCGGTCCTGGCCGGCGCCGACGCGGATCTGCTGGTGCTGGCCGCGCGGACCTCCACGGACACCGTCTGGCTCGCCGTCGACGCCGGGACCCTGTCCGTACGCGTCCAGGAGAGCGCCGATCCGACCCGGCCGACCGCCGAGGTGAGCGCGGACGCCGTGCCGGTGCCCGGCGACCGGTTGCTGGCCGTCGACAGTGACCTCGTCCGCGACACCGCCGGGGTGCTGTTCGCCGCGGAGAGCTGCGGAACGGCCGCCTGGTCGCTGCACACCGCAGCCGAATACGCCAAGGTACGCGAGCAGTTCGGCCGTCCGATCGGCCAGTTCCAGGCGGTCAAACACCTCTGCGCCGATATGCTCGTCCGCTGTGAGCAGGCCCGCGCCCTGGTCTGGGACGCGGCCCGCGCGCTGCACGAGCCGCCCGCGGTCCGCGCGCTGGTCGCGGCGCTGGCCACCGCGACCGCCCTGGACGCCTCCTTCAGCTGCGCCAAGGACTGCATTCAGGTGCTCGGCGGGATCGGCTTCACCTGGGAACACGACGCCCACCTCCATCTGCGGCGGGCGACCGTGGCCCGCCAGCTGCTCGGCAGCGGCGACACCCACCTGCTGCGCGCCGCCCGCCACGGCGCCGACGGTGCCCGCCGCGCCCTGCACCTCGAACTCCCCGCCGCGGCACAGGAGTACCGGGCCGCGGCCCGCACCGTCGTCGACGGCGTCCGCGGCCTCGACCCCGCGGCCGTACGGCGCGCACTCGCCCCCTCCGGCTATGCCGCGCCGCACCTCCCCAAGCCCTACGGACTGGGCGCGGGCCCCGTACAGCAACTGGCCATCCAGCAGGAGTGCGCCGCGGCCGGCGTCCGCATCAGCGATCTGGGCATCGCGACCTGGGTGGTCCCCTCGCTGATCGCCCACGGCACCCAGGAGCAGCAGGAGCGCTACCTGCTGCCGTCGCTGCGCGGCGACCTGCTGTGGTGCCAGCTGTTCTCCGAGCCCGAAGCCGGCTCGGACCTGGCCTCCCTGCGCACCCGCGCCGAGCGGACGGACGACGGCGGCTGGCGGATCAACGGCCAGAAGGTGTGGACCTCGGCCGCCCAGGGGGCGAGCCACGGCATCCTGCTCGCCCGCACCGACCCCAAGGCCCCCAAGCGCAAGGGGCTGACCTTCTTCGTCGTCGAGATGAAGACCCCCGGCATCGGCGTCCGTCCGCTGAAGGAGATCACCGGCGACGCCCTCTTCAACGAGGTCTACTTCGACGATGTGCTGCTGCCGGCCGACGCGGTGGTCGGCGGGGTCGACGACGGCTGGAAGGTGGCCCGTACCACCCTGGACAACGAACGCGTCCACATGGCCGACCAGTTGACCTTCGACACCGGCCTGGAGGCGCTGCTCGACCGCGCCGCGGGGCTGGACGCGACGGTGCGGGCGAAGGTGGGCGCGCTGGCCGCCGAGGCGCACGCCCTGGGCTGCATCGGGCTGCGCACCACGCTCCAGCAGGTATCGGGCCTGGAGCCGGGGGCGGGCGCCAGTATCCGCAAGCTGGTGCAGACCCCGCACCAGCAGAAGGTCGCCGAGCTGGCGCTGGAACTGCTCGGACCGGACGGCGCGGTGCGGGAAGGGGCCGGCGGACGGGCGCTGCACGGCTTCTTGATGTCGCGCTGTCTGACCATCGCCGGCGGCACCACCCAGGTGCAGCTGAACGTCGTCGCGGAGCGGCTGCTCGGCCTGCCCCGGGACCCGGAGCCCCGCCCGCTGATCTGAGACTTCCCCGTATCCGGCCGCTTCCAGGAGGACATCCATGGCTGGCAAGGCGTACGTCGTAGGCGTCGGGATGACGAAGTTCGAGAAGCCCGAGACCCGCGCATGGCAGTACTGGGACATGGCGAAGGAAGCGGGCTCCAAGGCGCTCGCCGACGCCGGGATCGGCTACGAAGCGGTCGAGCAGCTACCGGTCGGCTTCTGCTACCAGGCCTCGACGGCAGGCCAGCGCGCCGCCTACGAACTGGGCCTGACCGGCATCCCGGTCTACAACGTCAACAACAACTGCGCGACCGCCTCGACCGCGCTGATGATGGCGCGCCAGTTCGTCGAGGCCGGGATCAATGACTGCGTCATGGCGCTCGGCTTCGAGAAGATGAAGCGGGGCGCGCTGGGCGGCGGCGCGGACGGCGGCGATTTCCAGACCTCGCCGGTGGCCCGCCACTACGGCGTGATGGCTGCCGCCCACGGCTTCGAGATGACCCCGCCCACCGCCCAGATCTTCGGCAACGCGGCCCGCGAACACATGGAGCGCCACGGCACCACCGCCGAACAGCTCGCCGCGGTGGGCGCCAAGAACCACCGGCACTCCGCCCACAACCCCCACGCCCAGTTCCAGGACGTCTACACCGTCGAGGAAGTCCTCGCCGCCAGGACCATTCACCGGCCGCTGACCAAGCTGCAGTGCTCTGCGACCTCCGACGGAGCGGCCGCGGCCGTGGTCGCCTCCGAGCGGTTCGTCCGCGAACACGGCCTGACCGACCGGGCGGTGGAGATCGTCGCGCAGGCCATGACGACCGACACCGAGGAAAGCTTCTCCTCCGGTTCCTGCATCGATGCCGTCGGCAAGCCCATGACACGGGCCGCGGCCCGGCAGGCCTTCGCGGCCGGTGGCCTCGGCATCGAGGACGTCGACGTCATCGAGCTGCACGACTGCTTCTCCATCAATGAGCTGCTGACCTACGAGGCCCTGGGTATGTGCGCGGACGGGGAGTCGGGAAAGCTGGTCGCCGACGGTGCCACGACCTACGGCGGCCGCTGGGTGGTCAATCCGTCCGGTGGCCTGATCTCCAAGGGGCATCCACTGGGCGCGACGGGCCTGGCCCAGACCGCCGAGCTGGTCTGGCAGCTCCGCGGCACGGCGGGCCAACGCCAGGTCCCCGGCGCCCGCGTGGCCCTGGCGCACAACATCGGCCTGGGCGGCGCCGCGGTGGTGACCTTGCTGCGCAGGTGACCGGGTAGCTGGGTGATCAGGTGGCCGGGTGATCGGGTGGCCGGGTGACCGGGTGGTCTTTGCGACCGGGGCGAGGCGGACGGAGGCGATGTGCCCGGGGCGATGTGCCCGGGGCGATGCGATCGGAGCGACGTGATCGGAGCGACGTGATCGGAGCGACGTGATCGGAGCGATGTGATTGCGCCGGTGTGATCGTTTCGGTGTGCTTGCGTCTGCGTGGTAACTGGGCCCCTAGCATGGGTAGTTGGTCTGCTGGGGGCCTTCCCGCCCCTTAGGGGCCCGCCCCTACGGCCCCGGCCTCCTGCGGCCTCACCCCGCCGCCCGCCCCTGAGCCCTCCCCTCTGCCGTGCCCCTCCTCCCCCCCCCAGGCCCTCCGCCTCGCGTCCTAGGTCTCCAGTCAGGTGGTCCATGCACCGATATACCGATGCGGGAGCCAAGGGGTGAATGCGAGCATGGGCGGCATGCCGCCGATAGCCGCCTCCGCGACCATGCCCGAAACCACGCGCCGGACGGCCGCACCGGCGTGGCTGGTGATGCTGCTGGTGTGTGCGGGGCAGTTCCTGGTCGTCCTGGACGTTTCCGTCGTGAACGTCGCCCTGCCCGCCATGCGGACCGGCCTGGGCCTGAGCGAACTGGGCCTGCAGTGGATCGTCAACGCGTATGTGATCACCTTCGCCGGCTTCATGCTGCTCGGCGGCCGGGCCGCCGACCTCTTCGGCCGTAAGCGGGTTTTCGTCCTCGGGCTGGCGCTGTTCACCGTCGCGAGCGTGGGCGGCGGGCTGGCCCAGCAGCCCTGGCAGCTGATCGCGGCCCGGACGGTCCAGGGCGTCGGCGCCGCCGTGCTCTCACCGGCCACCCTCACGATCCTGACCACGTCGTTTCCGCCCGGTCCGGCCCGTAACCGGGCCATCGCCACCTGGACGGCGGTCGGTGCCGGCGGTGGCGCGGTGGGCGGCCTGGTCGGCGGGGTGCTCACCGAATACCTGTCATGGCGCTGGGTGTTGCTGATCAATGTCCCGGTCGGGGCGCTGGTGCTGACCGGTGCGGTGTGGTGGCTCACCGAGAGCCGGCAGGGCACCGGGCGGCGGCTGGACGTGCCCGGCGCGGTGCTGGTGACCGCCGGGCTCGCGCTGGTGGCGTACGGGATCGTGCAGACCGAGACGGACGGCTGGACCTCGGCCTCCGCGCTGCTGCCGCTGGCCGCCGGACTGGTCGTGATCGCGGTGTTCCTGGCCGTCGAGGCGCGCGCCAAGGCTCCGTTGATGCCACTGGTGCTCTTCCGGGTGCGCTCGGTCTCCTCGGCGAACGGGGCGATGGTGCTGGCCGGCGCCGCGATGTTCTCCATGTGGTACTTCCTGTCGCTGTACGTGCAGAACGTGCTGGGCTACCGGCCCCTGCAGGCCGGGCTCTCCTTCATCCCGCACTCCCTCTCCATCGTGCTGGGCTCCAAGATCGGGCCGCGGCTGATGAACCGGGTGGGCGCCAAGACCCTGGCCGTCACCGGTGCGGTGATCTCCGCGTCCGGTATGGCGTGGCAGGGGGCGATGGACGTCCACGGCACCTACCTCGGCACGATCCTCGGCCCCGGCATCCTGATGGCCCTGGGGGCGGGGCTGACGGCGACGCCGATCGCGGCGATCGCCACGTCCGGCGCCGACCCCGCCGACCAGGGGCTGGTCTCCGGCCTGATCAACACCTCCCGCCAGATGGGCGGGGCGCTGGGCCTGTCGGTCCTGTCGACCATCGCCGCGGCCCGCATCGCGGCGGGTCACGGCGGTCCGAAGGCTCTGGCGGACGGCTACGGTCTGGCCTTCCAGGTCGGCTCCATGATCCTGCTGGGCAGCATCGTGCTGATGGTCCTCGCGCTGCCCCGGCGACGCGAGGACGCCGCCCACGGCTGAGTTGCGCACGGCCGAGCCGGCTACGGCTGAGTTGCGCACGGCGAAGCACGGCTACGGCTGAGCCGCCCACGACCGAGCCGGCCACCGCCGAGCCGCCCACGGCCGAGTCGTCCGCGGTGCCTCAGGTCCGCTGCCTCCCCGTTACAACCAACCGTTCCGCCGCGCCGCCCGCACCGCCTCCATGCGGTTGCGGGTGCCGGTCTTGCCGATGGCAGCGGAGAGGTAGTTGCGGACGGTGGCTTGGGAAAGGTGGAGTTTGGCGGCGATATCGGCGACCGTGGCGCCGTCCACGGCGGTGCTGAGGACGTCGCGTTCGCGCTGGGTCAAGGGGTTGGGGCCGGCGCTCAGCGCTGCCGCGGCGAGGCCGGGGTCGATGACCCGCTCGCCGGCGAGCACCCGGCGGATCGCCGCCGCCAGTTCCTCCACCGGGCCGTCCTTCACCAGGAAACCGGACGCCCCGGCCTCCATCGCGCGGCGCAGATAGCCGGGGCGGCCGAAGGTCGTCACGATCAGCACCTTGCAGGACGGCAGCTGTTCGCGCAGGTCGGCCGCGGCGTCCAGGCCGCTGCGGCCGGGGAGTTCGATGTCCAGGAGGGCGATGTCGGGGCGGGCGTCCAGGGCGGCGGCGACGATCTGATCGCCCGCCGCGACCTGGGCCACGACCTGCATGTCCTCCTCCAGGTCGAGCAGCAGCGCCAGCGCGCCCCGCATCATCCCCTGGTCCTCCGCCAGCAGGACCTTGATCACCTGGTCAACTCCTCCACGTCCGCTATATCACCCGTGCCGACCGGCAGCTCCGCCGTGACACGGAAGCCGCGGCGGCCGTCCGGGCCGCTGCGCAGGGTGCCGCCCGCCGCGGCCAGCCGCTCGGCCAGTCCCTTCAGCCCGGTGCCGCCCACCGGTCCCGAAGGGCCGGACGGCGCCGTGCTGTCCGGCTCCCCGGAGCCCGGCGCAGCAGGTTCCGGGCGGCCCGTGCCGTCCGGTCCCTGTGCCCTGCCCGTAGCGCTCAAGCCGTCCCTCACCCCGTAACCGCCCGGACCGCCGTCGCCGGGACCGCCGCCGCCCGGATCGTTCCCGCCCGGATCGCCGCCGCGCCCGGGGACGCGGTCGCGGAGCCAGGCCAGGCCGGGCGCCGGGGCAGCAGCACCGGAGCTTACGGGACCGCGGCCGTCGTCCGTGAGCGTCAGCCGGACCCGCTCCTCGTCGGCGTGGACGTCGATCTCGCAGCGGGTGGCGCCGCTGTGCCGGACGGTGTTGGTGACGCCCTCGCGGACCACCCAGCCCAGCAGCGCTCCGGCCTGCGGGGGCAGCGGCGGTCCCGCCTGCCGTACGACGGGTTCAATACCGGCCGCCTCCAGCACCGAACGGGCCCGGTCCAGCTCGGTGGTCAGACTGCCCTCGCGGTAGCCGGTGACCGCCTCACGGATCTCGGTCAGCGCCTGCCGTCCGACCGCCTCGATGTCGGCGGCCTGGTCGAGCGCCGCATCCAGATTGCGCGGGGCCAGCCGGCGGACCGCCTCGGCCTTGACCACCACCACGGACAGGGTGTGCCCCAGCAGGTCGTGCAGATCGCGGGAGAAGCGCAGCCGCTCCTTCTCGACGGCGCTGCGGGCCAGCTCCTGGCGGGTGGTGTTCAGCTCCTGGATGGTGTCGAACAGGCTGAGGACCGTGGCCGTCACCATGCCGGACAGGAAGGTGCCGTACCCGATGCCGAACGAGCCCCACGGGTCGGGACCGTGCCGGCCGACCAGATACCCGGCCGTGCCGCTGAGTGCGATCAGCCAGAGGGCGAGCTTCTTGCCGCGCAGCGCGCGCACCGTGCCCGAGGCCAGCGACAGCAGCGGGAAGAACAGGAACCAGTTGCCGCCGAACCCGAGCGCGATGGCGAAGGTGACGGCGGTCAGCAGGCCGAGGGCGTACACCGGGTGGCGGGAGTCCCGCAGCCGTGGGTTGAAGGAGGACCAGATGACGGTGAGGTAGAGGGAGTTGAAGGCGAGCAGCCCGAGGCCGGCCAGCCACGGATTGCCCGTCTTGCCCTGGATGATGTTGGAAAAGGCGCCCAGGCCCATCAGCAGCCACGGCAGGAAGGCGTACTTGCCCGGCCCCCGGTCCGTCTTCCTGCCCGGCCGCTTCGGCCGGCACGAGGGCTCGCCGGCGCCTTCCGCGCCGCCGGGCCCGCCGTCACCCGCGGCCCGCTGCTTGCTGTGCTGCACTGTCACTTCCCCGGTCTGCACCATCGTCGATCACACCGTTCGTGCGGCCCGACGGTACGCGTACACGGCATATCCGCCGAAGAGTGCCAGCCAGGCGGCCAGCACCGCTACTGTGCCCGGGCCCGGAGCGCTGCCCTGGGTGACGCTCTGGCCGAGTTCGGCGAAGCGGTTGCCGGGCGTCCAGGAGGACAGCGAGCGCAGCCAGGCGGGGAACAGCTCGGCCGGGAACCACAGGCCTCCGATGATCGACAGCAGCAGCATGCAGCCCGTGTTGACCATGCCGGTGGACTGCGCGGAGAGGCGGTAGCCGTTGCCGAGGCCGAGCAGGGTGAAGGGGGCGGTGCCGATCCACAGCAGCCCGGCCAGCGCGGCCCACTGCCAGGCCGGCATCCGGACGCCGTTGACCAGCGCGCCCACCAGTAGTACGGAGGCGATGGCCGGCAGTACCGTCACCGAGCCGGTCAGCCCACGGCCCACGACCACCCGTATCGGGCTCAGCGGGGTGATGCGCAGCTGCCGCAGCCAGCCCAGCTGCTTGTCCTCGGCGACGCCCGTGCCCGTGCCGATCGCCGCGCCCAGCGCGCCGTATGCGGCCATGCCGACCATCGACGCGGTCTTCCACTCCATACCGGCGCCACCGGGACCCGCACCGATGTTGGTCATCAGCACATACATCAGCACCGGCATTCCGATGCCGAAGATGACGAAGCTCCGGTCGCGCAGGGTGCGACGCACTTCGAGGCGGATGTAGTCGAGCATCACGCAAGCTCCTTCGCGGACCGGGTGGCGGTGGTGTGCGCCGGGGTGTGGCCGGCGGCGTTGCCGGAGGTGAGGGTGAGGAAGGCGTCCTCCAGGCCGGTGGGGGTGACCTGCAGTGCGCGGACGAGCCCGAGTCCGGCGAGGGCCACGACGGTCGCGTCGGAGTCCGTCGTCCGCAGCAGCGCGCGGTCGCCGCGCACCTCCACGGCGCTCACGCCGGGCAGGGCGGCCAGCGGCTCGGTCGCCGCGCCCGCGAGGTCGAAGGAGACCAGCGTGCCGCCGGCCCGCCGCTTGATCGCCTCGCCGCTGCCGTCGGCGACCACCCGGCCGCCGTCCATCACCACGATCCGGTCGGCGTGCTCATCGGCCTCCTCCAGATAGTGGGTGGAGAACACGATGGTGTTGCCGCGGCGGGCGTACGCGCGCATCGAGCGCCAGAAGGCGCGGCGCGCCTCGACGTCCAGCGCCGCGGTCGGCTCGTCGAGCACCAGCAGCTCGGGGTTGCCGGCCAGCGCCACCGCGAAGCGGACCCGCTGGGCCTGCCCGCCGGACAGCCGGTCCACCCGCCGTCCGGCGCATTCGCTCAGGCCCGCCAGCTCCAGGGCTTCGGTGACCGCCATGGGGCGGGGGTAGGTGGCGGCGACGAACGTGACCAGTTCGCGGACGGTGACCCGCGGCAGGGGCTTGCCGTCCTGCAGCATGGCGCCCACCCTGCCCGCCCGTACCGCCGTCTCCGGGGTGCCGGCGAACAGGCGCACCGATCCCGTACCGGGCGGCAGCAGCCCCAGCAGCATGGTGAGGGTCGTGGACTTCCCCGCACCGTTGCGCCCGAGCAGCGCCACCGTCTCGCCCGCCGCGATCTCCAGGTCCAGCCCGTCCACGGCCCTGACCGCGCCGTAACTCCGGGTCACCCCGGAGAATGCCACCGCCGCGGCGCCGCCTGTCGTGTACGCAGTGCTGACCGGCTCTTTCGTCCGTGCCATTCCCACCCCCGCCTCTCGTTCGATGTCTTTGACATTACGGAGAGTTGCTGCAGGGCGTTAGAGGCGAATGTATGTGATCCGCCCTGACAAATGTCACGGCGGGGCGCGACGGGGGCCGGGTCGCCGGCACGCCGGCGCAGGTGATCCGGGGGAGATCCGACGGGAGCCGCGGGGATCAAGGCGCATCCGAACAGAACTGACGCGGCGTCAGGGGGCTTCCGGGCGTGGGGCGGATCGGCTATACATGAGGGCCATCGGCTAGAACGCGTTCTAGAAGTGCGAAAGGTATGCCGACGGAGCGCGGCCGCGCCGACCAGGTACGACCCCGGCACGGTCGACGGTGCGGACGGCCGGGCCGGGGTCTTCGCAACGTGGTGAAGGAGCAAGCAGCCCCATGCCCATCGACGCCGCCAAGGCCACCTCCGCCGAGCCGCGGACCACCGAACTCGCCTGGGACCACAAGGACGTCCAGCTCTACCACCTCGGCATCGGGGCCGGCGCGGCCACCCCGGAGAAACCTCACCCCGCCACCGACCCGGACGAACTGCGCTACACCCTGGAGAGCGCACTGCACGTCCTGCCCTCCTTCGCCACCGTCGCGGGCGGGGGAATGGCCCTCGCCGGCGGGCTCTCCGCCCCGGGGATCGACGTCGACCTCGCCGCGGTCCTGCACGGCGGCCAGACCGTCACCGTGCACCGCGCCCTCCCGGTGAGCGGTCGCGCCACCCAGACCTCGTCCGTCCCCGCGGTGTACGACAAGGGCAAGGCCGCCGTCATCGTGCTGCGCTCCGAAGTCGCCGACGACGACGGGCCCTTGTGGACCTGCGACACCCAGATCTTCGTCCGCGGCGAGGGCGGCTTCGGCGGCGACCGCGGCCCCTCCGCCCGCCTCGACCTCCCCGACCGCGCCCCCGACCTGCGCACCGAACGCCATATCCGCCCGGACCAGGCGCTGCTCTACCGCCTCTCCGGCGACTGGAATCCGCTGCACGCCGACCCCGGGTTCGCCAAGCTCGCCGGCTTCGACCGGCCGATTCTGCACGGGCTGTGCACCTACGGGGTCACCCTCAAGGCCGTGGTCGACACGCTGCTCGGCGGCGACGTGGCCCACGTGCGGTCGTACACGACCCGTTTTGCCGGGGTGGTCTTCCCGGGGGAGACGCTGCGGCTCGGCCTGTGGCAAGAGCCCGGCCGGATCCAGGTCTCGGTCACGGCCGCCGACCGCGACGACGCGCCGGTACTGGCCGACACGGTGGTGGAGCACAGCTAGCGAGACACCCAGCAGCGAGACACCCAGTGGGAGACACCCGGTAGCGAGTGCCGTCCGGGGCGCGTCGTCGCCCCGGGCGGTCCGGGCGGGGGCGGGATTGCCGTACGTACGAGAGGAGTCGTGACATGCGCGCAGCCGTACAGCACGAGAGTGGGCAGGACAAGCTCGAAGTCCTCGATGACGTCGAGGCGGTGGGGTTTGGCCCCGGCAAGGTCAGGATCCGGATCCGGGCGACCGGTCTGTGCCACTCCGACCTCTCGGCGATGAGCGGGGTACTGCCGCAGCCCGCCCCCTTCGTCCCCGGGCACGAGGGCGCAGGGGAAATCCTCGACGTCGGCGACGGCGTCACCGGGCTCGACCAGGGCGACCGCGTCCTGATGTGCTGGCTGCCCGCCTGCGGCAGCTGTCCGTCCTGCAAGCGCGGCCAGACCCATCTGTGCCTGGCCGGGTTCATGAACGCCGGCACCCCCAACTTCCGGCGCGCCGGCGGTGACGTGTTCGGCTTCGCCGGCACCGGTACCTTCACCGAGGAGGTCGTGGTCGCCGCCAACTGCGCGGTCCCCATCCCGGACGACGTTCCCTACGAGATCGCCGCGCTCATCGGCTGCGGCGTCACCACCGGGCTCGGCGCCGCCCTCAACACGGCCGAGGTGGAGGCGGCTTCCTCGGTCGCGGTGATCGGCTGCGGCGGCGTCGGCATCTCCGTCATCCAGGGCGCGAAGGTCTGCGGTGCGGCCCAGATCATCGCCGTCGACCCGGTTCCCGCCCGCCGGGAGGCCGCGCTCCGCTTCGGCGCGACCGAAGCCGTCGCCCCGGAGGAATTCGCCGACGCCAAGGCCCGGATCACCGCGGGGGAGGGCTTCGACTACGTCTTCGAGGTGGTCGGCAAGTCCGCCACCGCCCGCACCGCCTACGAGATGACCCGGCGTGGCGGCACCCTGTGCGTGGTCGGCGCGGGAGCCATGGACGACACCTTCCAGGTCAATATGTTCGAGCTGTTCTTCGACGAGAAGCGGATCCTGCCGTCCCTGTACGGGGGCGCGGATGTGCTGCGCTCCTACGAGCGGACCATCGCCCTGTGGCGGGCCGGCCGGATCGACCTCGAAGGCCTGATCACCCATCGCGTCCGGCTCGCCGAGATCAACGACGCGCTCGACCAGATGCGCTCGGGGACCTCGCTGCGCACCTGCATCGAGATCTGACGCCCGAGCTCACGACGGTCACGACGCTCACAGCGCTCACGGCACTCACGGCGTGCACCCCGCGCACCGGACCCACCGCACCGCACCCCACCGCACCCCACCGCGCTCCGAGAAGACTGGAGAGGACAGGAATGGCACAGCCACTGGAGGGCCTGACCGCGATCGTCACCGGTGCCGGGCGAGGCCTGGGCCGCGCCGAAGCCCTCGAACTCGCCCGCCTCGGCGCATCCGTCGTGGTCAACGACTACGGACAGCCGGGCCGCGACGGTTCGGGCGAGGCCTCGGCGGCGCCCGCCGAGGACGTCGTCGCCGAGATCCGTGCGGCGGGCGGCCGGGCGGTCGCCCACCTCGGTGACGTCGCCGACCACGACGATGCCCGCGCCCTCGTGCAACTGGCGGTCGAGACCTACGGACGGCTCGACATCCTGGTCAACAACGCGGGCATCCTGCGCGACCGGATGGTGTTCTCGATGACCGAGGACGAGTGGGACTCGGTCATCCGCGTCCACCTCAAGGGCCACTTCAACACCACCCACTTCGCCGCCGCCCACTGGCGTGAGCGTGCCAAAGCGGCCGGTGGCCCGGTGCACGGCCGGATCATCAACACCTCCTCCGAGGCGTTCCTGGCGGGCTCGGCGGGCCAGCCCAACTACGCGGCGGCCAAGGGGGGAATTGTCGGCCTGACCACCTCCACGGCCCTGGCGCTGGGCAAATACGGCGTGACCACCAATGCGATCTGCCCGCGGGCCCGTACCCGTATGACGGAGGACGTCTTCGCCGGCTTTCCCGCACATCCGGGGGGCGGGGAGTCCGGGGAGGGGCGCGAGGGCAAGGGGGGCGGGCTCGATGTGCTCGCGCCCGAGCATGTCGCACCGCTCGTCGGCTATCTCGCCTCGCCGGCCGCGGCCCGGGTCAACGGCCAGTTGCTGGTCGTGCACGGCGGCATGGTCGCCATCGCCGAACGCCCGCGGATCGCCGCCAAGTTCGACACCGGCAAGGATCTCTTCAGCTTCGAGGAGCTGGATGAACTGCTGACCCCGTACTACGCGCAGCGCCCGCCGGACGAGACCTTCGCGGCGGCCGAGGTGCTGGCCCTCAAGCACGACTGACCCGCCGCGCGGTGCGCCGTGCACCACGGCCGTGGCCGCCGCCCGCGATGATGCGGTGCGGCGGCCACGGCCGTTCGTACGGTCGGCGGGCGGGGCGCGCCGGACCGGCCTTACGCGTCCTGCGGCTGCTTGTCCCGGCGGTGCCGGCCATGGGGGGCGGAGTGGGACTCCTCGGCGGCGGCCGGGCCACGGTGCTTGCCGGAGCTTGCGGCCGCGGCGGCCTGGGCGGATGCCTCCTGGGGGCGCGCCTGGGTCGTGTCGGTTCGGGCTTCGGACATGGAAAGAGTCACTCCGTCAGATTGCTTACAGCTGTACGCGTCGGGACCTCGCCCGACGACCGCCAAGGCTGACCCGAGCGGCACTGTCGGTGGCCGGTCAACCGGCTGCGTAGCCCCCGCCCGAAATTCTAACGGGGCCGGAAATCGCGCTTCACCGGGTCTACCGGGCCGCCTGAGGTGCCTGTTGCAGGGGAACTGGCCTGCACATTCCAGGATGTGGGGGAAGGCACCGCGGTTCCGCGGGTGCGGGCCGGGGTTGTGCAGATGCTGTGGAGCGGTTGTCGGTATCCGCCGCATCCGGGACAATCCCCCCGCCGCTCCCGGCGGCCGCCACGGGCACCGCCCCGGAAGGCGCCTCCCGCATCTCCTGCACCTCCGGTGCCTCCTGCACCGGCTGTTGTGGCGGCACCGGCTGCGCCTCCTGCACCGGGGGCTTCTGCTGTACCGGCTGCGCCTCCTGCACCGGGGGGTGCTGCCGCACCGGCTGCACCGCTTGCTCCGGCGGCTCCACCAGCCGCTCAGCCATCACCGCCGCCACCGGCTCCACAGCCCCCACCGGCTCCACCGGCACAAAGGCCCGCGCCACCCCGCACGGCTCCGCCCCCGTCGCGTACGGCAGCAGCAGTTCGCCGTCCGCCGTCCACAGCCCGGCCCCCGCCAGCCACCCCGCCGGCGCCGGATGGTGCCGCAACTGCCGCTCCGCGGGCCGCCAGACACCCAGCCATGTCCCGTTCGCCGCGGCCACCCGGAACGCCACCGCACAGCTCTCCGGCGCCAGCATCCGTCCCGGCTGCATCGCGAACGGGGTGAGAGCCGCCTGCGCGGGACGCAGGCACTCCGGGAAGCGCACCGGCAGACTGCTGCCCAGTACGCACCAGCCCAGCCGGTCGTGCCCCGGGGCGTCCGACCGCAGGAGCAGCAGCCCGCTGTCCGGATCGGCGAGCAGCAGCCGATCGTTGCTCTCCTCGGTGATCTGCAGCAGCGGACCGGTCTCGCCGCCCCGCTCCAGATCGACCACCACGGTCTTCGTCCGGCCGTCCGTCTCCCGGTCCAGCGCCAGCAGCCGGCCGCCGCGGTCCAGCCAGACGCCTCCCGTACAGCGTCCCGGGATCCTGGCGACCCGCTCGGGCCCTTCCGCGCCGCCGTGCAGCAGCCACAGGGTGGTGCGGTGCTCCTCGGGGGCCAGGGCGTAGCCCCGTTTCCCGCCGGGGGCGGGCGGCAGCAGGGTCAGCTCGGGCGCGTGCACAGCGCCCAGCAGGAGTTCACCGGTGCCGGGGCCCGCCGGGTAGAGCAGGGAGACGGCGAAACGGCCGGCGACCCGACGCAGGATCAGCACCCGTCCGTCCGCGAGCGGCAGCAGCGCACTGTCCGGCTCCTCGGGCTGGTTGCCCTGCAGTGGCACGGCGTACGGCTCGGGGCCGCTCAGCGTCCAGCGCTCCGGAAACCAGCTCCCGGCGGCGTCGTGACGGGCGAGCCGGGCGGCGTACGAACCGTCCGCGGCGATCGTCAGCGCCGCACGGTGCGTGCGGTCCCGCACGTCCCGCATGTCCCGCGCACTGGCGTCCTCAGTGGCACAGATCGTCATCGCAAGGTCACCTCCAGTCGGCAACCGAAGCTAGTTTTCGCACGTCCGGCCGATCGCCGGGAGGTGCCACACTTCACGCATAAGGGTGGCGATTGTCCGGTTCGCCGGTTCCCGGTGGGAGGGTTGTGCTTCGGATCTCCGGCCCGGGCGGTGCGGATCTCCGGCCCGTGCCGGTGCGGATTTCCGGCACGGGCGGTACGGATTTCCCGCATGGGCCGGGCGGCAAAGGGGCAGGGGCGGAGGAGACGACCCGAGGGCCCCGCGCCATGTCACAGCTGGGAGGTAATCTTCCACCCGTGCCCGTACTGTCTGAAGTCCTCACCGCGCTCGACGCCCTCTGGCCCCCCGAGCGGGCCGAAGGGTGGGACGCCGTCGGCACGGTCTGCGGAGATCCCGGCGCCGAGGTCCGCCGGGTGCTGTTCGCCGTCGACCCGGTCCAGGAGATCGTCGACGAGGCGGTGAAGCTCGGCGCCGACCTCCTCGTCACCCACCACCCGCTCTATCTGCGCGGGACGACGACGGTCGCGGCCTCGACCTTCAAGGGCAAGGTCGTGCACACGCTCATCAAGCACGACATCGCCCTGCACGTCGCGCACACCAACGCCGACACCGCCGACCCCGGTGTCTCCGACGCTCTGGCCGGCGCGCTGGACCTGCGCATCCTCGGCCCGCTGGTGCCGGACCCGAGCGATCCGGCGGGCCGCCGGGGCCTGGGCCGGATCTGCGAGCTACCGCATCCGATGACGCTCGCCGAGCTCGCCGCATACGCCGCGGAACGGCTGCCCGCCACCGCCCAGGGCATCCGGGCGGCCGGCGACCCGGACCGCGAGATCCGGACCCTCGCCGTCTCCGGCGGCTCCGGCGACAGCCTCTTCGATGACGTACGGGCGGCCGGTGTGGAGGCGTTCCTCACCGCCGACCTGCGCCACCACCCGGCCTCCGAGGCCACTCAGACCACCGGGCGGAACAGCCCGCTGGCGCTGCTCGACGCCGCCCACTGGGCCACCGAATGGCCGTGGTGCGAGCAGGCCGCGGCCCAGCTCGACGCGGTCTCCGACCGGCACGACTGGGGACTGCGCACGCATGTCTCCCGTACGGTCACCGACCCCTGGACCGCCCACGCGGCGTCCACCCCCTTCTTCGCCCCGACCCACACCACAGGAGCCCCACGCTGAACGCCGCGCCCGCCGACCAGATCCGCCTCCTCGACGTCCAGGCCCTGGACGTGAGGCTCACCCAGCTCGCCCACCGGCGTAACAACCTGCCCGAGCTGGCCGAGCTGCAGACCCTGGAGGCCGACCTCATCCAGCAGCGCGACCTGCTCGTCGCCGCGCAGACCGAGGAGAGCGACACCAGCCGCGAGCAGACCAAGGCCGAGCAGGACGTGGACCAGGTGCGCCAGCGTGCCGCCCGCGACCAGAAGCGCCTGGACTCCGGTGCCGTCACCTCCCCCAAGGACCTGGAGAACCTCCAGCGCGAACTGACCTCGCTGGCCAAGCGCCAGGGCGACCTGGAGGACGTCGTCCTGGAGGTCATGGAGCGCCGCGAGAGTGCCCAGGAGCGGGTGACCGAGCTGACCGGCCGGGTCGACGCCATCCAGGCCAAGGTCGATGACGCCGCCGCCCGCCGGGACGCCGCCTACGCCGAGATCGACGCCGAGCGCGGCACGGTCGCCAAGGAGCGCGAGCTGACCGTCGCCGACATCCCGGCCGATCTGCTGAAGCTCTACGACAAGATCCGCGCGAAGGAGGGCGGCGTCGGTGCGGCCCGCCTCTACCAGCGCCGCTGCGAGGGCTGCCGCCTGGAGCTGAACATCACCGAGGTCAACGACGTCCGTGCGGCCGCCGCCGATGCGGTGCTGCGCTGCGAGAACTGCACCCGCATCCTGGTCCGTACGCCCGACTCGGGTCTGTAGGCCGTGTCGCGCGCGCTGATCGTCGAGGCGGACGGCGGCTCCCGGGGCAACCCGGGACCGGCCGGCTACGGCGCGGTCGTCCTCGACCCGGAGTCGGGCGAGGCATTGGCCGAGGCCGCCGAGTTCATCGGCACCGCCACCAACAACGTCGCCGAGTACAAGGGCCTGGTGGCCGGTCTGCGGGCGGCGCATGCGATCGATCCGCAGGCCCGCATCCGGGTGCGGATGGACTCCAAGCTCGTCGTGGAGCAGATGTCGGGACGCTGGAAGATCAAGCACCCGGACATGAAGCCGCTGGCGGCCGAGGCCGGTTCGGTCTTCCCGCCCGGCCAGGTCACCTATGAGTGGATCCCGCGCGCGCAGAACAAGCACGCGGACCGGCTCGCCAACGAGGCGATGGACGCCGGGAAGATCGGCCGGCAGTGGGAGCCGGGCAACTCCACGGCGGCGCTCGCCACCGCGGCCGCGCCCGCCCGCAGCGCCGCCGCCCGGGCAGCCGACGAGGCGGTGGCGACGGCGGAGGAGGCCGCGTCCTCGGCCGTCCCGGCGGTCGGCTGGGGGTCCCCCGACCTCGGTCCGCCCGCGACCTTCGTCCTGCTGCGGCACGGCGAGACCCCGCTGACGCCCGAGAAGCGGTTCTCCGGCAGCGGCGGCACCGACCCCGCGCTCTCCGCCGCCGGCCGCCGCCAGGCCGAGGCGACCGCCGCCGCGCTCGCCGCCCGGGGCACGATCCAGGCCGTCGTCAGCTCTCCGCTGCGGCGCTGCCGGGAGACCGCCGGTGCGGTCGCGGACCGGCTCGGCCTGGAGGTCCGTATCGAGGAGGGCCTGCGCGAGACCGACTTCGGGGCGTGGGAGGGGCTGACGTTCGCCGAGGTGCGCGAGCGCCACCCCGACGACCTCGACGCCTGGCTCGGCTCCGCCAAGGCGGCGCCCACCGGAGGCGGCGAGTCCTTCGCGACGGTCGCCCGCCGGGTCGCCGTCGCCCGCGACAAGCTCCTCGCGCGGTACGCGGGCAAGACCGTCCTCGTGGTCACCCACGTCACCCCCGTCAAGACACTGGTCCGGCTGGCGCTGGGCGCCCCGCCGGAGTCGCTGTTCCGGATGGAGCTGTCCGCGGCGTCGCTCTCGGTCGTCGCGTACTACTCCGACGGCAACGCCTCGCTGCGGCTGCTGAACGACACCTCGCATCTGCGGTAGCGGCCGTGGCGCGACAGCGCGGCCTCGGCCCCATGGCGACGGCGACCGGGCCCGGCACCTCGTGGACCGAGGTGCCGGGCCCGTCGTCTACGCGACCGCCTCAGGCCGCCAACGCCGCCGCCTCCCGGGCGAGTCGGCGCACCCGGGCCCAGTCCCCGGTGGCCAGCGCCTCGGCCGGCAGCATCCAGGTGCCGCCGACACAGCCGACGTTCGGCAGCGCCAGATAGGACGGCGCCGAGGCCAGGCCGATGCCCCCCGTCGGACAGAAGCGGGCCTGCGGCAGCGGCGCGGCCAGCGCCCCGAGATACGCGGTGCCGCCCGCCGCCTCGGCCGGGAAGAACTTCATCTCGGTGACGCCCTCCGCCAGCAGCGTCACCACCTCCGAGGCCGTGGAGACCCCCGGCAGGTACGGCACTCCGGAGTCCTGCATCGCACCCAGCAGCCGCGGCGACCAGCCGGGGCTGACCAGAAAGCGGGAGCCGGCCGCCAGGGCCGCCTCGACCTGGCCGGGGGTGAGCAGGGTGCCTGCGCCGATCACCGCGTCCGGGACCTCGTCGGCAACGGCCCGGATCGCGTCCAGCGCGGCGGGCGTCCGCAGGGTCACCTCGATCGCGGGCAGCCCGCCCGCGACGAGCGCCCGGGCGAGCGGTACGGCATCGGCCGCGTCGTCCAGCACGACGACCGGGATGACGGGGGCGAGCCCGAGGACCGAGGAGGGGGCGGCGCGAGTCACGCCGCCCATAGTGGGCCCGCTCGCCCACTCTCCGCAACGAGCGTTGCACATGCTGCAACCATGGCCCGCTCGCTGTCCGCCGGGCGCTCTTGCAGCCGGCCCGCCCCGCCCGTCCGCCCCTGTCCTGCCCGGCGCCCGCCCTACAGCTCCGTCACGATCACATCGACGGCCCAGGCCTTGCCGTCCTTCGCCGGAGGCTCCGCCTCCACCGCATACCCCAGCCCCCGCAGCGCCTCCACCAGCTCCGCCGGATCCGCCGGCGCCAGGCCCGCCGACAGCAGATCCCGCACCAGCCGCCCCTTGGTCGCCTTGTTGAAGTGGCTGACCACGGTCCGCTTCTCCACGCCGGCCACGGTCTTCGACTGCAGCACCCGCACCGTCGCGGTCCGCCCGGCCACCTCGCCCTTGGGCTTCCAGGCCGTCGCATACGCCGCCGAGCGCAGATCGAGGACCAGGCCGTCCCCGGCGGCCTCGGGCATCACCTCGGCCATCGGCGCCCGCCAGTACGCGCCCAGCGCGCCGAGCCCCGGCAGCTTCACGCCCATCGAGCAGCGGTAGGACGGAATCCGGTCGCCGATCCGTACGGCGCCCCACAGCCCTGAGAACACCAGCAGGGACCGCTCGGCCCGCTTCCGGGCCGCCGCGTCCAGGGACGCCAGGCCGAGCGCGTCATAGAGCACCCCGGTGTAGATCTCCCCGGCCGGCCGCGTCCCTGCCGTCCGCAGGCCCGCGTTCTTGGCGATCTCGCCCTTGAGGCCGTCGCTGAGTCCCAGCACCTCCTGGGCCTTGGCCTCGTCCGCCGCGCACAGCCCGACCAGCTCCTCCAGCACCGCCTCACGCGCGTCGGTCAGCGCGGGCAGCGACAGCGCACCGGCATCCAGCGGCGCCCCGGCCGCTCCCGCGGCCTTCCCTTCGGACGGCGGCAACAGCACGAGCACGGTGGTTCTCCCTCACGGCGGTACGGGCGGTACGGCGGGGCGCGGCCCCGGCACAGGGTATGGCCTGCGGCGGACGGGCCGAGAACCCGCGAGGCGCCGTCACCCGGGCCCGGCCCCGCACGTCACCCCGGGCCCGGCCCCGCACGTCGCCCCGGTTCCGTTTCCGCCCGCTCCCGGCCCGGCACCCGCACGCCGCGCCGGGAGCGGCCGCCCGCCATACGCTCGATGACATGCCCCGTCTCCATATGCATGTGACCGACGCAGCCGAGGCCCCGCTGCGGGTCGCGCTGCATGAGCTGCGCGAAAGGCTGGAGATCCCGGACCACTTCCCGCCCACGGCCCAGGCCGAGGCGGAGAGCGCCGCCCGCGCCCCGCGCATACCGGCCGCCGACGGCGCGGTGGCGACCGAGCACACCCTGGAGGACGCCACCGACCTCCCCCTCTTCACTCTCGACCCGCCCGGCTCCCTCGATCTCGACCAGGCCATGTTCCTGTCCCGGCGCCCCGGCGGCTATCGCGTCCACTACGCCATCGCCGATGTCGCCTCCTTCGTGACCCCCGGCGGCGCCCTGGACGCCGAGGCGCACCACCGGGTGATGACCCTCTACTTCCCCGACGAGCGGGTGCCGCTGCACCCCCATGTGCTGAGCGAGGGCGCCGCCAGCCTGCTGCCCGACCGGGACCGTCCGGCCGTCCTGTGGCAGCTCGACCTCGACGCGGACGGCGCCCTGACCGCTGCGTCCGTACGCCGCGCCCTGGTCCGCTCCCGCGCCCGGCTGGACTACGCCGGCGTCCAGCGGATCCTGGACGACAAGACGGCCGAGGAGCCGCTTGCCCTGCTCCGCGAGATCGGCCTGCTGCGCGAGGAGCTGGAGGTCGCCCGGGGCGCGATCTCCCTCAACGTCCCCGAGCAGGAGATCGTCGAGCGGGACGGCCACTACACCCTCGAATACCGTGCCCCGCTCCCGGCCTACGGCTGGAACGCGCAGCTCTCCCTGCTCACCGGCATGGCGGCGGCCGACCTGATGCTGGCCTCCGGCACCGGCATCCTGCGTACCCTCCCCACTGCCCCTGACGGCTCGGTCGCCCGGCTCCGCCTGACCGCCCGCGCGCTCGGCGTCGACTGGCCGCACCACACCTCGTACGCGGCGCTGATCCGCACTCTCGACCCGCGGCGCCCCGCCCACGCCGCGTTCCTGCAGGAGTGCACCGCCCTGCTGCGCGGCGCCGGCTACACCGCCTTCGACGGCACCGCGCCACGGGCCTCTGAGGCGCTGCACGCCGCGGTCGCCGTCCCGTACGCGCATGCCACCGCGCCGCTGCGGCGGCTGGCCGACCGCTACACCTCCGAGCTCTGCCTGGCCGCCTCGGCCGGCGCCGAACCGCCCGGCTGGGTGCGCAGCGCGCTGCCCGCCCTGCCCCGCGAGATGCAGACCGGTGCCCAGCGCGCCCACCTGGTGGAGCGCTCCTGCGTCGACCTGGTGGAAGCGGCGCTGCTACGGGACCGGGTCGGCGAGATCTTCGAGGCGCTGGTCGTCGACATCTGGGAGAAGGACCCCACCCACGGCACCGTCCACCTCTACGACCCGGCCGTCATCGGCACCGTCGAAACCGCCCCGGAAGGCCCCGCGCTGCCCCTGGGCCACCGCATCCCGGTCCGCCTCGCCGAAGCCGAACCGGGCCACCACCCCGTCCGCTTCACCCCTGCCTGACCGCGGCCCCGCCCCTCTCCGGCGCCGTGCCTTCTCCCGGCGCCGTGCCTTCTCCCGTCCCCGGCGCCGAGCACCCTCCGGACCCCGTCCCCGGCCCCGTACCCTCTCCCGCCCCCGCGTGCAGCGCCGCCAGTCGCGCCCGCAGGGCCGTCACCGCCACCCGCGGGTCATCGGCATGGAACCGCACCGTACGCACCGTCTCCCGCCGCCCCAGCAAGCCGACGGCCACGACCGGTTCGGACAGCTCGACGGTGACCGAGGTCTGATCGCCGACCACCAGCTCCACCACCTCGCTGCCGTCCTTCGCCGGCTCCCGGACGAACCGGAGGTCGTGACGCACGGAGGTGATCAGCTCCAGCGGGATCCGTATGTCCCGGCGCGCACCGGCCCGTAGCCACAAAATCTCCGCCCCCAGCACATGCGGCCGGGTGACCGCCGCCGCCTGCAGACCCAGTACCACCAGCACCGTGTAGACGTCGAGCACCAGCATCACCGTGTGCGCCACCGGACGGTCCGCCAGCAGCACGCTGACCCCGACCGACTCCACCACACACACGAACGCCAGCCCGTACACGAACGCGGCCTGCGCCCCCGCATACTTCAGAGCCCGCTCACCCGGCGCCACCCCGATCCGCCGCCGCGCCACCCACCAGCCCAGGCTGACCAGCCACCGCGCCTCGTAGGCGGCCAGCCGGCGCAGCGCGGCCCCCCGGCTCACCGCGCACCCTCCGCGACCAGCCGGATCGCCCGGCGTACGGCCTGGGCCTGCGCGGGCGCGAAGTGCGCGTAGTACGCCGCCGTGAACGCACCACCGGACTCCGTGGCCGCGCGCTCCCAGTGCTCCTCCCCGCCGACCGCGGCGACCACCGCCTCCGGAATGCAGTCCGCCAGCGCCCGCGCGGCCGCTTCCACCCGCGGATCGTCCGCCGCGGCCTCCGCCAGCGCGTCGAGCAGGCCGTACACCTCGTACATCTGCTGCATCGCCCCGGGCGCCGCGATCGCCTCCCCCAGCAGAGCCATCATCCGCTTGTTCCCCTCCGCCTCGCCCGTCGATTCGAGCAGCGCCAGCACCTCCCGCTCCTTCGCCGCCATCGCGGGCTCCGGCCCCGGGTGCGCGGCGGACGCGCGGGCCATCTCCGCGAAGAGCGCCGCCAGTTCGTCCGACACCGGCCCCTCCGCGGGCAGCCCGCCGTGCTCGTCCGCCTGCCGCCGCACCGCCGCCAGCCGGGCCCGCCGCGACCGGATCTCCTCCTCCTGGCGGGCCAGATCCGCGTCGAGCTCGGCCAGCACCTCGTACAGCTCACGCCCCGCGTCGTCGGCGAGGACGTCCCGCACCTCGTCCAGCCCCAGCCCCAGCTCCGTCAGCCGGCGCACCCGGGCGAGCGCGACCGCGTCCCGCAGCCCGTACTCCCGGTAGCCGTTGGCGCGGCGCTCCGGCTCGGGCAGCAGCCCGAGGTGGTGGTAGTGGCGTACGGCGCGGGTGCTGACGCCGATCAGCCCTGCGAGCTCTCCGATTCTCATGCGCCCAGTACAAACGTTGCCGCTGCGACAAGGTCAAGGCCCGGACATGGAGGGAAACGGGGAAGCCCGAGGGGACGGGGAAGCCCGGGGTGGAACCGGGAAGCCCGGCGAGGACCGCCTTCCCCTACGGGTAGCATGGTCACCACGGCGGACGAGCCGGCCGGACGGCCGCGTGGGGATCACTGATCCCCCCGAGGAACGTCCGGGCTCCACAGGGCAAGGTGGTGGGTAACGCCCACCCGGGGTGACCCGCGGGACAGTGCCACAGAAAACAGACCGCCGGAGGCTTCGGCCTCCGGTAAGGGTGAAACGGTGGTGTAAGAGACCACCAGCCTCCGAGGTGACTCGGAGGGCTAGGTAAACCCCACCTGGAGCAAGGTCAAGAGGAGGCATCGGCTGATGCCTCTGCGCGGACGACCGAGGGCTGCCCGCCCGAGTCCGCGGGTAGACCGCACGAGGCTGCCGGCAACGGCAGCCCTAGATGGATGGCCGTCTCCCCCCGGCCCGCAAGGACCGGAGGCGACAGAACCCGGCGTACAGGCCGACTCGTCCGCCCTTACGACCCTGTACAGGGCCGTGATGCGTCATGGCGCTCCGCCGAGGCATCAGGGCGCGGGCTCCCGGCGGGGGCAACCGTCCGAAGCCAACGATCAACGGGTCTGCGGCGGTTGGAGCACGGCGGGCGCGACGCGGGGGGCTTTGATGGACATCACGGGATATTCCAGCGAATTCATCACCGATCACGCCTTCCCGGAGGCGGTGAAGAGGTTCGCCCTTCGCCAGGCCCGTCGGTGGCCCGGGTTGCTTCTGGACGGTCGGTGGGTGGCCGCGGAATCACTGGGGGATTGGCACCTTCCAGAGAATGCGGAAGATGACTACTCCAGCATTGTCACCTTCTCCGGGAGTCGCGCCATGGAGGAATTCTGGGAGTGTCACGGGTACGCGCTGAATGACCAGGGTGAGGGTCCGTTCTCCGTTCTTTACAAGCGTTACCCGGGCGCACTCCGCGCCCACCGGGTGTCCGGAGCCCAGCTCGCCGATCCGGAGAATTCAGCGGTGGTGGAGGGCGCTTCGCTTCTCTTGTCCGAGTGTTTTGCCGTCAGCCTGGTCACTCCCGAAGATCCCGGAACTGATCCGTTCTCCGGTGGCGTCCTTCGTGATTTCCTCGATTCGTTCAGCCGGTGATCGGGTCCAGGCGTACCGATGAGTGTTCTCTGACTGACTCACTGACTGGACTGCCTGCCGGCGAGCTCCATCAACCGCCGGTGTCGCCATGTGAGGAGAGCCGGGGCACCATTCCTCGTTCCCGTATGTGGTGGGAGTGCAGGAGGTAGCCGAGGTGCAGCCGGTTTCTTGCTCCCAGCCTTCGCATGAGGTCGGAGACATGGCGCTGGCAGGTCCGTAAGGACATGCCCAGGCGGCGGGCGATGACCTTGTCCTCGAGACCCTCTGTCAGCAGATGGGCAATCGTGGTCTTGATGTCGTCCAGGACTTGGTCGGCGGTCACCGGGTCGTACCTGGAGGGAAAGGGAATGGCCGTGCTCCAGGCCGGTTCGAACGAAGTCCGCATGAAATCGACCACATGGGGATCCCGGACGATCAATGCGCCGTACCGGTCGTCGCACAGCGAGGTCACCGCCACCTTGCCGTCGAAGAGGAGCAGCTTCATGAATCCGTCGCTGCGGGTGCGGACTTCGGCTCCCCGCCCGGTGACGTGATGGACGAATTCCGTGGTCGCGGGGCTGAATCGCGCGGTGTGCTGGTAGAGGGTCCGCAGCCGGATGCCCCGGTCCAGTAACTCGTCGGTGCGCTCCAGCGATTCCTTGAGCGCTTCGGCCGGCCGCGCTCCGCCCGGCTGAGCGGTGATCACTTCCTCGGTGGCCTCGGCGGCGAGCTGGGTGAGGGCCCGGCGGACCGAGGGGAGGTCCGGAATGATCTCCAGCGGGCTCGACCCGGCCTCGTGCAGCGTGGCGCTCTCGTAGACCTGCGAGAGTTCGGAGTACACCTCGCGGATGGCGTCCACCTCACGCTGACGACGGGTGAGTTCCCTGACGATCGGCCAGACGAACTGCACCCTGGCGCTTTCGGGTGAGAGGGCCCGCAAGGTGCCCTTTTCCCACGAGGACCTGCACAGCAGCCTGAGCGTCATCAGCTGGTCTATTGCCCGGTCCAGGCACTCGTCGGACATCCGCGTCCGGGTACGCACCTCGTGGGTCGCGATGCCTTCGGGGGCCTCGGCCAGGAACCGGTACACAGCCCGGACTTCCTCGCTCAGAACAGGCCCTTCCCCTGTGGCATGAAGGCCGGATACCTCCACGTTGCACACCCCCGGTGTGTCTGAGCCGCGCGGCACATCGATACCTGGCACGCCGGAGGCCGACTCCGGAGGCGGAGCACCCGGGAGCGGCCTCGATTACCCCATCACTCATACTTTATGCCGAGTTAAGGAATTCTCAGTACTCGCTTCGATGTTCGCCACAATTGGCTGGTTTCAGCGGAGTGGCGAGGTAGCGGAGGAGCGGACAGGACGGCCCGGTGCGCGGACCGGATCGCTCCGTTCCCCGACCCCAGCTCCGTTCACCGCCCCTTGACGTATCTGCGCCAGACGCAGACACGACACCCCGTGTGTGTGTACGCACCGCCCGTTGTCACGCAGGCTCATTACGGTGCCGGTCCCCTGAAGACACGGAGTGGTCATGACGCTCACCGCACGATGTCCGGCTGTACCCGTACACCACGCCCTGACCAGCGGCCCGTCGGCTCTCGGCCTTGGCATGACCGCCGACCTCGGCTGGGGAGACTGAACGTTCCTCCTCCCCGGCAACCGTCCGCTGACAGGAGTTCCGTCCGTGAACGCAAGGCGCTATTCGCTGACCCCGCAGATGGCCCAGTACGACGACTTCGTCGACCGCGGGGAGACCCGCTGGGTGCCCTACCTGATGTACTTCCACCGCGCGGACTACCGCTCCGGCGTGGTGAACACCGACCGTCTCGGATTCCGAATCTCCCACGGCGCCACCGGCACCGCCTCCGTTGCCGACGCACCCGCCGACGGCACGGTCAACGTACTGGCGGGCAGCTCCACCGCATTCGGTGTGGGCACCACCACCGACGCCGCCTCGATCCCGTCGCGTCTGTGGACCCGGCACGCGACCTCCGCGCCCTGGCTGAACCTCGGCGCCCGCGGATACTGCTCCACGCAGGAGATGATGCTCTACCTGCTGCACCGCGAGATGCTGCCGCCGGTCGACCAGCTCGTCATCCTCTCCGGGCTGAACAACCTTGCGCTGGCCGGCCTGCCCCGGGCCCTGCAGGGCGATTACGGGGCCTTCTTCTTCTCCGGCGAGTACTACCAGCAGATGGAGGAGCTGCGCGCGCGCCACCGCAAGGCCAAGCGCACCGGCCGGTTCGGGCGCGGCGAACGCCGGTCCGCCGAGCCGCCGCCGGCCCCCGCCGACGAGGCGCCGTTGACGCTCGACGAACGGCTGACGACCGCCATCGAGCGCACGGCGCTCGACCTGGAGCGCTTCAAGCTGCTGGTCGGCACCTCCGGCACCCGGATCTCGTTCGCCCTCCAGCCGCTGGCCACCTGGGTACGGGAGACCCCCTCGTCCGAGGAGGCCGAGCTCTTCCGTGAACTCGACGGCAAGCAATCGACGTTCTGGCAGCTCTTCGGCGAGATCGCCCCCGCCGAGGTCGGCCGCCGTTACGCCGAGGGCATCGCGCAGGCGTGCGCCAAACACGACGTGGCGTTCCTGGATCTCAACCCGCTCGTGGCGGATGCCGCAGATCCCGGACAGTGGCTGTTCGTGGACCGCGCGCACTTCACCGACGAAGGCTACGACCTGGTCTCCGGTCTGCTGGCCACGGGCCTGGGCCTGTCCTGACCACGGGCCCGGCAACACCGCAGCGGCCGGCCCTGTCCTGGCCACGGGCCCGGCGCACCCGGCGGCCGGTCGTCTCCTGACCGCGCCGACGGACCCCCGCATCGCACCCGCCACTCCTGAAGGGAACCTCCCATGGCACTGCTGCGTAAAGTGCTCGGCTTCTTCCAGCGCAAGCGCAAGACCAAGTCCAAGGACGACGCCTCCATCTACCCGATGTTCTGACACCCCGGACCCGGAACCGGAACCACAGGAGGAGCGTCGATGCAACGCCAGCAGGCGGCGGCCGGCACCGCAGGCCGCCGGCCCCGGGCTGTCGCGGAGGAGTGCCGCACGCTGTACGTAGAGGCCGCGGACCCGGAGGGGTTCCCCCCGAGGGTGGCGCTTCCCGACGAGTACTCCCGTGCGCTGACGGCATCCGCGCGGACCCTGGAGGACTGGGAGCGCCGGGCCGGCGCATGGTCGGCCCGGGCCGGCGACGACTACCGGGCGCTGGCGGCCCGCGCCGCCGACCAGGAGTCGCGTGATGCCCTGGTCCGTCGGGCGGCCCTCGGCGCGGCCCCGCTCGCGCTGGTCTCGGGCGCCTGGCTGCAGTGGCTGAGCAGTCCCGGCAACGGCGACAGCGAGCTGACGATGCGTACGCTCGCGCTCTACGCCCAGGACCTGGGCGCCGGGCATCCCGGCGCCGACCGGGGCAGCGCGTACCGGGCCCTGCTGCACCACCTGCGGCTCGCGGAGCACGCCGCACCCGCCACCCGGCTGACCCAGGACCCGCAGGTGTCGGACCTGGCCTTCGCCCTGCCCGGCCCGCTCCTGGCCATGAGCCGACGGCCCGACGAACACCGCGCGGAGCTGGTGGGTGCCGATCTGTGCCTGCGGGCGGTCGGGCTGCTCCCGCCCCTTGCCCTGGTGCGTGCACTCCTCCCGGCGGCGGCCGACTGGGCCGCCCTGGACCCCGGGGCCGCCCGCCGGGCGGATACGCCGACCGGCCTCGCGCTCGCCCGTGCTGCCGCCGCCGCGCTCCCGGCCAAGAGCCCGGATGCGCCGGGGCTGATCGCGGGATTCCGCTGGGCCCTGGACATGCTGCAGCGGTGGAGCAGCGGCCTGTACGAGGAGGTGTCGGCGGCCCTGGACCCGGCACATGACATGGCGGAGCTGCTGAGGCTCAGGGCCCGCGAAGCGGCCCTGTACCACCAGGAGTTCAAGGTCGAGGGCCGTCCGCTCGGCGACTGGTTCGCCGAGGCCCGTACCGCACCCCACGGGCTGCTCCGGGCACTCGCGGCCAGCCGGCTCGTCAGGCCGGGGAGCCCCGAGCGCAGCCCTCTGCTGCGCGGCCTGATCTCCGAGAACGGTCCGATGTTCCGGATCTTCTCCCCTGCGGACGAGGCCGTGATCCGGCGCTGGATCCGCTCGCTGCCCACGGCCGTGGTTGCGGCTGCGGACCGCGACGGACAGGCGACGGGCGCGGACGCGGACGTCCCGGTCACGACCACGGACACGGCGACGGACAGGGACACCGTCACGGTCACGAACACGGCCATGGACACGGACACAGCCATGGACACCGTCACGGCCATGGACACCGTCACGGTCACCGCGACCGTGACGGACCCGGACCCGGCCCCGGCCACCACGCGGCCCCTCCCCGCCCCGGCGGGCGCAGGAGCCCCGGCCGCGCGGCGCGACCGGGCCCCCGGCACCCTGCGCGAGGCGTACCACCTCCTGCTCAGCCGCGGTGACACACCCGCGCTGCGCCGGTACGCCACGGGGTACGTACACGGCTGGCTGGCGCGCTCCCGCGTGGACTGGGACACGGCCGGGCATCTGCCCCCGGACCACTGGGATCCGCGGGGACTGCGCCCGTGGCTCCAGGAACAGCACGACCGGCACGGCCGGGAATTCGAGCAGGGCGCGGACGCACCCGTGCCCGCCAAGGAGGCGCTGGTCGACGCCACCGTGCAGCTCGCGCCCCTGACCCTGATAGACGGCAGCTGGCTGCAGGGCTTCACGGACTACGGCCATGCCTCCTCGGACGTCGGCCATCTGCTGTTCTCCACCTACTGGGACGAACTCGGCAACGGGGACCTCGGCCTCAACCACCCCCTGATCTACCGCGAGGTGCTGCGGGAGATGGGCGTCGAACTGCCGCCCACCGCCTCCCGCGAGTTCGCGCAGTGGCCGGGGTTCCGCGAGGAGTCGTTCGAGCTGCCGGTGTACTGGCTGTGCATCGGCCGGCTGCCACGCACCTTCCTGCCGGAGGTGCTGGGGCTGAACGTGGCGATGGAGCTGTCCGGCGTCGGCGGCGGCTACCGGCGTGCCCGCATCGGCCTGGAGGCGTACGGGTTCAGCACCCGTTTCGTCGACATCCACAACACCATCGACAACGTCGCCACGGGTCACTCCGCCTGGGCGGCCGACGCGGTGGACGCCTATATGGCCACCGTGCCCTCCGTGCTGGGTCCGGGGTGCGAACCGGGGATCTGGGAGCGCGTCAGAACGGGCTACCGGTCGTTGAACCCCCCGGGCGGACGGCGCGCCAGAAGGGCCGCCCGGCATGCCATGCGCGTATATGAGAACAAACGGCCCTACAGAAACAAGGGAGAGGTTCATTGAGTCACGTCCTGGCCTTCATCGCCATCGCCCTGGTGGTGAATCTGACACCGGGGCCGGCGATGCTCCACTGCGTCGCGAGCAGCGTCAGCAGGGGGCCGCGGGCCGGTATCAGGGCAGCTCTGGGCGTGGAACTCGGGGTCTTCGTCTACGTCGTGGCGACCGTGACCGGGCTCGCCGCGCTCCTGGTCTCGGCCCCGACCGCCTACACCGCGGTGCAGCTCATCGGTATCTGCTTCCTGGCCTACATGGCCTGGACGAGCATTCCCCGCGGCAAGCAGGGCGACGGGGAGGACGACGTCACCCAGCGGGGTTCCGGTGGCCGCCCGTTCGTCAAGGGCTTCCTGCTCAATGTGTCCAATCCGAAGATCGCCTTGTTCTTCCTGACCATCCTTCCCCAACTGGTGCCCTCCGGAGCGAGTTCCTGGCAGCTCCTCGCCTTCGGCCTGGGCTTCAACCTCTCCGGATTCACCGTCAACACCCTGGCGGGCCTGCTCGGCCACCAGCTCGCCCCGGTCACCGACCGGCTCGGCCCCGTGCGCAACGTCCTGCCCTGGATTCCTCCCGCGGTGTTCCTCGCCCTCACCGCGGCCGCGCTGTGGAGTGTGATCACGTGATGCGAGAACGGCTGGCGGCCCTGCGGGCCCGAATAGATGCCGCGGCCACGGCCGCGGGCCGGCGCCCCGAGACGGTGGAATTGCTCGCCGTCTCCAAGGGACACCCGGCCTCCGCGATCCGCGAGGCCCACGCCCTCGGCCTGAACCGTTTCGGCGAGAGCTATGCCGGCGAGGCCCTGCCCAAGACGGCCGAACTCCGTGGCTCGGGTGTCCAATGGGTGTACCTGGGACCGATCCAGAGCAACAAGACCAGACTCCTGGCGGAGAATTTCTCCTGGGTGCTCGGGCTCTGCTCGCTGAAGGCGGCCCGACGGCTCGACGCGCAGCGCCCCGACGACCTGCCGCCGCTCCAGGTGTGCGTCCAGGTCAACGCCGACGGCGATCCTGCCAAGGCAGGCCTCGCCCCGGATCAGCTCGATCCGTTCCTGGAGTCGCTCCAGGACCTGAAGCGCCTGACCGTCCGCGGCCTGATGACCATTCCCCGCAAGGCGGTGCCCGCCGCCCCCGTGACCGGCCCGCCCGCCTTCGAGGTACTGGCCGAACTGTTCGCCAAGCAGGTCGCGGCCGGGCACCGGTGGGACACCCTCTCCATGGGGATGAGCGGTGACTTCGAGGCGGCGATCGCCGCCGGATCGACCCAGGTGAGGCTGGGGACCGCACTGTTCGGCCCCCGGCCCGCCAAGCCCGGCACAGGCACCGACACAGGCACCGGCACCGGCACCCCAGGAGTGGACGCTCACCATGACTGACCTCGTTCTGGGTATCTCCGCCTACTACCACGACAGTGCGGCAGCCCTCGTCGACGGCACGGCCATCGTCGCCGCCGCGCAGGAGGAGCGCTTCACCCGTCGGCGCCACGACCCGTCCTTCCCGGCCCACGCGGTGTCGTACTGCCTGGCCGAGGCGGGCGCGACACTGCGGGACGTCAGCGCAGTGGCGTACTACGAGGATCCGGCGCTCAAGTTCCGCCGCGTGATGGCCTCGTACGCCGGGGCCGCGCCGTTCGGCTTCCGCTCGTTCCGGGACACCCTGCCGGAGTGGCTGCGCTGGAAACGGCGGGCCGAACAGACCGTCCGGCGGGAGCTGGCGGCACTCGGGCTGGGGGCGGTGCCGGACATCATCTGCCGCCGCCACCACGAGTCCCACGCGGCCTCCGCGTTCTTCCCGAGCCCCTACGAGTCCGCGGCCGTGCTCTGCATCGACGGGGTGGGGGAGTGGGCGACCACCTCGCTCTGGCACGGACGCGCGGACCGGCTCGCGCCACTGGCCGAGCTGCGCTTCCCGCATTCACTCGGCATGCTGTACTCCGCGTTCACCTACTTCTGCGGATTCAAGGTGGACTCCGGGGAGTACAAGCTCATGGGGCTGGCGCCCTACGGCACGCCCCGTTACGCGGACCTGATCCGCGAACGGCTGATCGATCTCAAATCCGACGGCTCCTTCCACCTGGACATGCGCTACTTCGCGTACCTGCGGGGTCAGGTGATGACCGGCCGTCGCTTCGAGGAGCTGTTCGGCGGGCCGCGCCGTCGTCCCGAAAGCCCCCTGACGGAGCGCGAGTTCGACCTGGCGGCCTCCGTGCAGCAGGTGACCGAGGAAGCGGTCCTGCGCCTGGCCAGGACCGCGCAGCGGCGGACCGGAGAGACCCGGCTGTGCCTGGCGGGCGGGGTGGCGCTCAACTGCGTTGCCAACGGCCGGGTGATCCGCGAGGAGATCTTCGACGGGGTGTGGGTGCAGCCGGCGGCCGGTGACGCGGGCGGCGCCCTGGGCGCGGCGCTCGCCGTCGCGATGGAGGGCGGCGCCGAGCGCACCCACCTCGGGAGCGGCGGGGACGCCATGTCCGGTGCCCTGCTGGGCCCCGCCTACGGGGACGAGGAGATCCAGGCGTACCTGGACGGCGCCGGTGTGCCGTACACCCGGTTCCAGGCGGACGCGCTCGCGGCCAGGGCGGCGGCGGAGCTGGCGCGGGGCAAGGTGGTCGGCTGGTTCCAGGACCGGATGGAGTTCGGGCCGCGCGCTCTGGGCGCCCGGTCGATCCTGGGCGACCCCCGCGACACCGAGATGCAGTCCGCGATGAACCAGAAGATCAAATTCCGGGAGTCCTTCCGCCCCTTCGCGCCGGCCGTCCTCGACACCGACGCCGAGGACTACTTCGAACTCAAGCAGGAGAGCCCCTACATGCTGGTGGTCGCGGACGTGGCCGCCGCCCAGCGGCTGCCCGCCGAGGACTCGGGCGCCCGCGGACTGGAGCGGCTGAAGGTCCACCGCTCGACCATTCCGGCCGTCACCCACGTGGACATGTCGGCCCGCGTCCAGACCGTGAGCCAGGAGGCCAACCCGGCGTTCCACCGCCTGCTGACCGCCTTCAAGGCCGAAACCGGCTGCCCGGTCCTGGTGAACACCTCCTTCAACGTGCGGGGAGAACCCATCGTCCGCTCGCCCGAAGAGGCCTACCGGTGCTTCATGCGCACCCGGATCGACGTCCTCGTCCTCGGCAGCTTCCTGCTGCTCAAAGAGGACCAGCCGGCCTGGAGCGAGGACGGCGACTGGCGTGACGAGATCCCCCTCGACTGACCCTCCACCGGACCAAGGAGAACCGTCCATGACCATGAGGAACCTCGCACTCCTCCTGCTCTACTGTCTGGTCGTCGTCCCCGCGGGCATCGTGGCGGGCCTGGGCCGCGACCCCCTTCGCCGCGGCATCGACCGCACCGCCGCGACCTACTGGATCGACGCCGGGGGAGCGCGCACAAGCACGAAGGGATGAGGGGCGGGCCCGTACGGCCCACCGGACCCGGCACGCATGGCGGCCCCCTCGCCATTAAGATCGCTTACTCATTCGCGAGGGGGAAGCATGCGCAAGCTCATCATTGGCACGGCTCTGGTCCTGACCACGTCTCTGCTGACGGGATGCGGCAGCAACGGCAAGCCTGCGCCGGCCGGCAAATCCGCGCACGTGCAGGCCGACGCGGGCGGCAAGCCGGGAGCGGACAGCGGAAGCGGCGAGGTCAAGCACAAGGTCACGCTCGAAGTCCTCGGCACCGGCACGTCGAAGGTCTACTACAGCCTCGACACCAACAAGATGGTGACGGTGCCGCTGCCCTGGAAGAAGACCTCAACCATCGCCCTGACCACCGACGCCGAGAAGAGGACCGGCATCGGGGTGAACGTCGTTCCCGGCTCCGTGCCCGCCTCCGACGGCACGCTCCGCCCGGCGGCCTGCGTCATCACCGTCGACGGGAAGAAGGTCTCGGACAACAAGGGGGGCAAGTCCGACAAGATGTGCAAGTACACGGTGAAGTGAGGCCGGCCGGTCAGCCGCTGCGTGTGGGGGAGATGTCAGGCGGTTGTGGCGCCGGGCTCTCCCCTGTGGAGCCCGGCACCACCGCTCGGAAGGCGGCAGTTGCGAGGCACGGAAACCGTGCGATCGGTCCCCACGTGCACGGTGAATCCAGGTTGCACAGCGGCACCGCCCTGGCGAGGATCCTTCAACAACAACGCGTTGTCAACAATCGTTTAATCCGGGGGCGCGGGTTGCGGGCTTCCGGGCCGCCGAGCGGTCGTACCCGACACAATTGTGGTGCCGTTCATGGCGTACGGTGCTGACGACCGTTAATCTCGGAGCGGCTGCGAGTGCGCCGCCGCCCCCGCCAGTCCACCGACCAGGAGACCGCCCCTCGCCATGGATGCCTCCCACGCGCACCCGGCGGATGGTCTCCCCACCGTCGTCGCAGCGATTGACGAACTCCTCCGGGACCTGGGCCTGGGACGCGACGTCATCGATATCGACCACCTCTCGCACCGGACGGGCATCACGGTCCCCCGCGTCCAGGCGTTGCTCGACGACACCGGCCAGGAGTCCGGGAACGTGCAGGACTCGTTCCAGGACCGCCTCGTCTTCCTGCGGGACACCCGTCGCAAGCCCGACGGGAAGAGGTACACCCTCGACGAGATCGGTGCGGGGGCCGGCATCTCCCACGGTCAGGTCGGCTACCTCCTGAACGGGAAGCGGAAGAGCCCCGGGCTGGACGTCACCCGGAAGCTGGAGAAGTTCTTCGGCGTCGAGCCCGGCTTCTTCACCGCCACCGAACGGCAGGCGCTGTACCGGGCCCTGCAGTCGACGCACGAGCAGCTGACCCATCTCGCGCTGCTCCGGGGCAAGGGCATCGACCGGCTGGCGATGCGCAGCGGCACCAGCGGTGACAGCAAAATCGACCGGGAGCTCCGGGAGGCGCTTTCCGAGGCCTTGAGCCGGCCGGAGCGCGAGGATCCCGAAGTGCGGGAGCTGACGGACCGTATGCGCTCCCTGCCCACCAGAAGCAGGAGGCGGGTCTTTCCGCTGATCCAGGGGCTGTTGGGGCTGGCGCGGCCCGAGAGTGACGACGGCCCGCCGCCCGGCCGGCGCGGCACCTGAACGGCTGCGAAACGCGTGCACCCGCGGTACCTGAACGGCACGTGAACCCCGCGGTCTGCGTGGTCTTCGAGGCGGTGGGGTTCAGCTCCTGCCGACCGCGTCCGGCGCGGTGTTGCCGGCTGCCGGAGCCGCGTCGCGACGGCGGCGCGCTGCCACGTACTCCCGGCCCAGAAGCCGGAGCGCCGCGGCCACATCCGGCCGGGCGGGCCCGTCGAGCAGTGCGGTCCCCTTCCTCGCCACTGCCCGCAGGGTCAGGCCCTGGATGCTGATCAGGGCGCGGACGAACGGCCGGCTTCGGGCGTGCACCAGCTTCACGAGCCCGTAGGACGCGGTCAGCCCCGTACGGATCTGCCGGGCCTGGTCGCCGACCAGTCCCCGGAAGCCCTCGGGGGCGCTGCCCTTGCGGGGCGGGCCGGTGCGCGTCAGGTCGGCGCGGGTCAGGCCGTGCCGGGCGAGGAGTTCTTCCGGGAGGCCCAGCCGCCCGTTGCCCAGGTCCTCGGCGAGGTCGTTCAGGAAGTCGAGACGCTGACTCGCCTCGATGAAGCTCCGGCAGCCGGCCAGGTACGCGTCCGCGGGTGCCCCCGCGTCGAGCAGGCCGGCGATGAGCATGAAGGCGGGCAGCGAATAGCCGTCGATGTAGTGCTGGAAGTCGCTCTCCGAGGCAAAACCCTGCGTCCGTACCTCCAGGGGCGCGCCGGCGAGGAAGTCTTCGACGTACTGCCGGAGCCGGGGATGCCTGGTGAGGGTGTCAAGAAGCGTCCGCAGCACGGGTTCGTCGGCGTCGCCGCTCTTGAGGGCGGCGTGCACCCTGCCCTCCCAGTCGGCGAGCGCGGCGATCCGCTCGTCGGCCGGCCCTTGGTCGATGAGGTTGTCGCTGTGGTGCATGAACGCGGTCGCGGCGATGACGTCGGGCACGAGCTCGGCGGGAAGGAGCAGGCGCACGGCGGTGTACTCGGCGCGGGCGTACCCGGCCACCAGCCGGCGCTGCTCGCTGTAGTCGCGACGCAGCGAGGGGTCCGTGATCCCGGCCCGGTCGAGCGTCTTCGGCCACGTGGCCATCGTCAGCTCTCCTCCATGTTGGCGGTGCACTTCACCTTAGGTGATCGCGGTTGCGGGGCCTGACGGGCCTGACCTGATCCGTCCCGGTACCGCCGGCCGCGCCGGGTGGTGTGCCGCCCACCTGAACGTGACGGCAAGACGCCCCGGCCGAAAGGGGGTTGACGCTTCCGGCCGGGGCGCCCTACGGGGGAGAGGCGGCGGTGTGCGGAGGGAGGTGCGGACGGGCCTCAGCGGGCAGTGGCCAGGACCCGTGCCGTTCGGGCCAGCACGCGGGGGTGGGTCAGCGCTTTCGGATGCCGGCGCATGTGTACGACGTCCATGAACGCCTGGTTGACGCCGGAGTCGAGGACGGACGCTGCCGCGATCTTGTCGCCGGCCCAGCGGGCGAACCGGTAGCCACGGGGGTACGGGCCCTGCACATGAGGCTGGGCGAGGTCCGCGGTCGCCGACACCTGCCAGGCCGCATCGACCACGACGGCGGCCCGCCGGAAGTACTCCCAGGCCGGATCGTGCGGAGGCGACCCGGCGCGCAGATACGCCGACAGGCACGAGGCCTGCAGCGCGGCAAGGGTGAGACCCTGCCCGTAGATCGGGTTGACCGAGGCAACGGAGTCTCCCACCGCCACCAGCCCGCCCGGGAACCGCCGCAGCCGGGTGAAGTCGCGGCGGCGGCTCTCCTGGAAGGCGAAGGTCCGGACGTCGCCGAGCAGGGTGCACCGGTCCGCCACCTCGTGCAGCGGGGAGACGCAGCGCCGCATCCGGGCCAGGAAATCGGCCGGATCTCGCCCCGGGCGGTGATCCGTGTAGCCGGCCAGAACCACCATCCAGCGGTTGTCCTCCACCGCCACCACCGCCCCCGGTTCGCTGAGCGTGGGCTGGTATCCACTGGCAGGGCCCGGGGAGGCGTGGGCGACGACCGTGGAAGGGAGTTCGTCCCCGCGGCGGAAGACGGCCGTGGCGTAGCCGAGGTCGATCCTCATCCGGTGCAGCGGGGCGTGGTCCCACCCGCCGCGGAGCAGCCAGGTGCCGAGGCGGCTGGACCGCCCCATGGCGTCGACCACCAGGTCGGCGTCGAGTTCGTCCGGCCGGCCGGCGTGCGGTGACGTGGCCTCAGCGGTCGAGTACCGCACGCCGCGGACCCGGCCGGCGCTGAAGCGCAGATCCTCGGCGCGCCCCTGCACGACACGGACATTCGGCAGGGCCGTGACCCGCCGGCGGACCCGGCTTTCGATGAACGGCCGGCTGGCGCCCAGCATCCGGAGGTCGGGAACCGGCGCCTTGAGTGCTCCGTCGACGTAGAACTGCACCTCCGGGCCGGTCCCCCAGCGTGCCCCGCCCGCGACGAGTTCCCCGGTGATGCCCGGGAACCAGCGTTCGAGGTGGGCGTGCCCCATGGACAGCAGCGCATGCAGTTGTTGCCGGTGCGGAGCGCCGCGCCCGGTGCCGTCTTCCTCCAGGTCGTCCGCTTCGAGGATGACGACGTCGTCGGCATGGTCGCTCAGCACGCGAGCGGCGTACAGGCCGGCGATGCTCCCGCCCAGGACCACAGCTCGTTTCATAAGTCCCCCCAGGTGATTCGGTGGTGCCCCGCGGCACGGGGCGCCGGGCATGGTCAGGCGCCCGGGGCCGGCACGGGAGCGATCAATTCTGCCGCAGCCGTCCGGCGGGTCAGGCGGGCGGCGGGGCAGGCGTCCGGCAGGTCAGGCCGGGCGCGGGCGGGCGCGGGGCTCCCTCCCCGGCATGCCGGGGCCGCGCCGGGCAGGGGAGACACCCCTACGGCCGCTCGGATACCCCGGTCGCCTCAGATACTTCGGACACTTCGGTCACCTCCGCCGCCTCGGACACGTCGCTCCCGGACCGCTGTACGCGCACCGCCCGCAACGCCGTGGCGACCAGCGGGGCGGTGAGCGCCTGGGCGACGCGCAACAGCCGTTGGCGTTCGTCGGAGGCGGGGGTGTCCTCGCCGGGCAGCGCCACCGGCGGGCCCCCGGGCACCTGGGGGCGCCCGGGACGGCCCCGCAGCGCCGCTTCGCGCCGGGCGGCCTGCAGGCGCTGGGCCGCGTCCCGCAGGGCAGCGGCCGTGGCGGCCGCCTCCAGGTCCCGCTCCGAGAGGCGGCGGGCATCCGTCTTCCCCCGGGACGGCTCGTGCTCGTACGCGGCGTATACGGCGGCCGCGGGCAGCGGCGACACCCAGGGACGCAGCGCGCGCATCCCGTCCAGGATCTCGATCACGCGGCGGTGCAGATTGAAGCCGACGTTCCATGCCAGGCGATGGCTGCGGGCGCTGTCCACGCTGAAGGCGAGGTCTTCGTCGACCCCTTCGACGACGAGATCCCACAGCGGCTGCAGGGCCTTGATGTCACGCCGTTCGCGCAGCCATGCGCCCACCGCGGCTCCCGAGAGGCCGTAGCTGGTGATCAGGGCGCCGATCGAGCCGAAGGTGGAGCCGAGCACCCCCACCGTGTCCAGGGTGTGGTTGCCCAGGGCGGCCAGCGTGATGGCGGGGGCGCAGCACACCACATAGCCGAAGACGAACAGCATGGCGATGCCGAAGGAGCGCAGTGCGCGCTGGAATCGGGGGTCGTCGAGCTTCACCATGCGGCACTGCCGGTAGGTGCTCAGGGTTCCGCAGGCCAGCGTGGCGAGGAAGACCGCCAGGAACACTTGGATCAGCGGCTCACTCGCGAAGTTGGTGTTGAATTTCAGGGGGTCCGTCGGGCCGGACAGGTCGGCGGAACAGAACGCCACGATCATGACGGCCGGCGCCGCGACGTACGCCGCGGACCACAGCGTGACCCTGCGGCGCAGCACCGCGGGACGCTGCCGCAACCGGGGATCCCACAGCATCGTGAGCAGATGGAGGAGGGAGAAGCAGGTCAGGATGCCGATGTAGACGGGAAGGGTGGCGAAGCTGGGGACGCCGGTGAGTTCGCCCAGCCACCGGTACCCCATCGGAGCGGCCATGGTGAACACCAGGCCGGACGTCACGAAGTTCACCGTGATCAGGGACAGCGTGGGGGTGGGATCGCGCAGCAGCGCCAGGCACTTCCACCCGGCGATCACGAAGTCGAGGAGCGCGATGGCCAGGTAGACGACGTTCGACGTGCTCTCAGACACCGGACCTCCGGTGGGAGAGCGCCGAGGAGAGGAAGCCGTTGGTGTGCTGATCGCGCCGCAGTTCGAGGTGGCGCTGAAGCATCACGGTGGCGAACGCCTCGGCCCGTCGTTCATGGGCGCTGTCGTAGTGCGACCGGTTCAGGACCTGCAGCACCGGGCCCGTCTTCAGGCCGGGGAGGAGCTGCCGCACGGTTTCCTCGGTCATGAGCTGGTCGGCAGAGCCGTCGTCGGCCGGATGCTCCTCCCACAGGTGGAACAGCTCGTGGAGGCTGGCGTGCAGGCGGGTCAGTTCGTTCGCGGTGGAATCGACCACGATGAAGTCACGGTCCTTGCCGCGGGCGCAGAATCCGGACACCTGCTGAGGAAGCGGCACTTCAGTGATCGTGATCGGCTTGTTGCGCCGCACGGCCACCGCGTCGACGAGGCCCTGCATGTCCCGTACACCCGACAGCCGGAGATCGCGGTGGACGAGACGGGTGACGGACCAGGTGGCGAAGAAGACCGCCGACTGCTCTCGGAGCGAGGTCCACGGGGAGCTGGGAGGCCGGTGCTGAGGGGGCTGCGGCAGCACTGCTCGCTGCGCTGGACCATGACGGCGGGGCCACCACATGAACGGATACTCCTACGGCTGTTGCTGCGCTCGGGGGGAAGAGGGGACGGGAGGAGAGGGGACGGTACGGGGCGGGGGAAGACGTCGGGCTCGGCGGGTGTCGGACGGTCGGGGGCGGTGCGGTCTCAGCCAGAGTGACTGTAGGGCTACCGAGGGATACCGCACGGCATGTTTCCGGCGGGACGAGACGGAGGAAGGCCTTCTTTGGCCAAAGACGGGGCAGGTCCGGACACGGTCCACCCTTCCCGCGGGGGCTCGGAGGGCGCCCCCTTGCCTGCCGGAACGCCCGCACCGCCCCGCAATTCGCTGCATGTCCAACCCATTTCGACTGGCGAGAGTGTAGTGCAGCTCCCTGCCCTTGGTGAGGACACGTAACCCGGCGCTTCCGGGCCGCATCAGGAGCGGGATACCTGCTGGTCAGAGAGGTGCGCCGGGGTGAACCGGCGGGCCCGGCCGCCCTCGCCCGCAGGCCGCGGCCGTCCCTGCCCTCCCGGCCGGCGCCCTGCCTCGTGGCGCCCCTCCGGCGTCCCCTGGCCCGCCCTGCGTCCCGCCCCGCACGCCATGGCGCCCCCGCGGATCCCCGCGGACAATGGGAGGCGGGAGCGGTGCCGGCCGTCCGCCCGGACGGTGGGCGCCGCGGCAGTGCTCAGTGCTTCGGGGGGTTGCTCCGAGGACGGTGTGATGCTCGTCGACTGGGATGCGCCGATCACGATGGACGACGGGGTCGAGCTCCGCGCCGATGTGTTCCTGCCGGACGACGGTGCGACCCACCCCGTGATCATGAGTCATGGGCCGTACGCCAAGGGCCTCGCCTTCCAGGAGGGGTTCGCGCCGATGTGGCGCACCCTGGCGGACGAGCACCCGGATGCCGTCGCCGGGTCCTCGAACCGCTACCAGAACTGGGAGACGGCCGATCCGGAGAAGTGGGTGCCCGACGGGTACGTGGTGATCCGGGTCGACTCGCGCGGTGCCGGCCGGTCACCGGGCTACCTGGACATCTTCTCGCCGCGCGAGACGCGGGACTACTACGAGTGCATCGAGTGGGCGGGCGCCCAGCCCTGGAGCAACGGCAGGGTGGGGCTGCTCGGCATCTCGTACTACGCGGTCAACCAGTGGCAGGTCGCCGCGCTGCGGCCGCCGCACCTCGCGGCCATCTGCCCCTGGGAGGGCGGCACCGACTTCTACCGCGAACTCACCCATCACGGCGGGATCCTGCACACCTTCCTGCAGCAGTGGTACCCGGCGCAGGTCGCCTCGGTGCAGCACGGGGTGGGCGGCAGTCCCTGGCACCGGATCACGGGTGTTCCGGTCACCGGCCCCGGGGTGCTGAGCGACGAGGAGCGGGCGAAGAACGCGGCCGACCCGGTCGGCGCGGTGCACGATCATGCGCTGCTCGACGCGTACTACCGGGAGCGGACCGCGGACCTGTCGCGGATCACCGTCCCGGTGCTGGCCGCGGTCAACTGGGCGCATCACCTGCACACACGGGGCGGCTTCGAGGGATACGAGAGGGTCGCCAGTGACCGGAAGTGGCTGGAAGTGCATGGGCTGCAGCACTGGGTGGAGTTCTACACGGACTACGGGGTCGGCCTGCAGAAGCGGTTCTTCGGACACTTCCTCCAGGGCCGCGACACCGGCTGGGACGATCAGCCGCCGGTCCTCCTCAACATCCGGCGGGCCGACGGCGGCTTCGCGCAACGGCCGGAAGCGGAGTGGCCGTTGGCGCGCACCCAGTGGACGGCGTTCCACCTCGATCTCGACCGTCTGGCGCTCGCGCCGGCGGCGGCCCCCGGCGAGCGGAGTGCCGGGTTCGACGCGCTCGGCGAGGGCCTGACGTTCTGGACCGAGCCCCTGACGGACGAACTGGAGCTGACCGGCCCCGCCTCCGCGTCGCTGCGGGTGGCCTCGTCGACCACGGACGCCGATCTGTTCCTCACCCTCCGGGTGCAGGACCCCGGCGGCCGCGAGGTCACCTTCGTCGGCGCGACGGACCCGCACGGGGCGATCGGACTGGGCTGGCTGCGGGCCTCGCTCCGCAAGCTCGACCGCGCGCGCAGCGAGCCCTACCGGCCCTGGCACACCTTCGACGAGCGGCAGCCGCTCACCCCCGGCGAACCGGTCGACCTGCACGTCGAGATCTGGCCGACGTCGGTGGTCGTCCCGGCCGGCTACCGCCTCGGCGTCTCGGTCCAGGGCCGGGACTTCGAGCTTCCGGGGGAGGGGCCGTGGCCGTCGGCGTCCGGGGTCGCGATGCGGGGCAGCGGCACCTTCCTGCACACCGATGCCGAGGACCGGGGCTCGGACGTCTACGCGGGCCGGACGACGCTGATCAGCGGGGGGAGGCATCCGTCCTTCCTGCTGCTGCCGGTCGTTCCGGAAAAGGACGGCGGGTGAGGGGGCCGCACGCGGTCCGGCCGTACGGCCCCCGGGGCACGGGGTGGGAGATCAGGAGGACTGGGCCGTGGTGTAGAGGTTCTTGGCGTCGTCGCCGAAGTACGGGCCGAACATGGTGTTGGCCCAGAACTGGTAGCCGAAGCTGTTCACCGAGGACTGCAGGCCGGTGCCGGTCTTCTCGTCGAAGGCGGTGAACCAGGGGCCGCCGCTGGAGCCGCCGGTCATGTTGCAGGCCAGACCGTGGTCACCGGAGAACAGCGGGTCCTTGAAGGCGGTGCCGCTGCAGTAGATCAGCTTGCTGCCGTCGTACGGGGCGGCCGCGGGGAAGCCGAAGGCGTACATCGCCTTGCTGTAGCCGGAGTTGAAGGACAGGCCCTGGCCGCCGACGACATCGGTGAGCTTCTTGCCGTCGAGCGGGGCGACCACCGCGGCACCGACGTCGTAGTTGATGTCCTCGTTGGCCGTCCACTGCGGGGTGGAGAGCGTCTTGGCCGCCGCCCACTTGCCGTACGGCGCCTCGCCGTCGTGGTAGCCGGGGACGAAGATCCAGTCGGTGTGCCAGACGCCGCCCAGCTTCACACAGTGCCCCGCGGTGAGCACGGTGCTCTTGTTGCCGCTGGTCACGGCGTCACCGGAACAGGCTGCGGTGCGGCCCTGGTAGGTGAAGAACACCCGGCCGGTGGTCTTGGTGACCGCGCCGCCGCCGGTCCAGGGCCCGCCGGCCTGGGGGAGCGTACCGGGGAGCAGCGGGCCGATGGAGGGCGCCTTCGGGGCCTGCGGGAGCCGTGGGAGCGTGGGGGCCACCTTCAGCGGGGCGCTGCGCGGGACCGTGATGGCGCGCGCGTGCTTCGCGGGTGCGGTGAGGTCCAGGGGAACGGCGCTGCGCATCCGCTCCGCGGTCCAGAAGGCGGCGGCATGCGGGGCGGGGGAGCGGTGGGAGGGGGAGCTGTGCCCGGTGGCGGCGGCCGAGCCGGTGGGGAGCAGCAGGGCGAGCAGCGTACCGGCAGCGGTCAGGGTGCCGAGGGCGGCCCGGGACCTGCGTACACGGTGTGGCGCGGGTATGCCGTGAACTGCCGGTATGCCGCGAACGGTTCGTCTCACGCGTAACTCCTTCTGCGGGGGCCGCGCGCGCCGGGGCGCGCACGGCCGCGGGGGATCGGGGCCGCGCGCGGGCGGCCCCGGCAGATGAGTGGTGCGGATCCGAGGCAAGGGTGCCACCGGAAGCGACAGGAGGGCAGGGGTCGTACGGGGATTCGACGCGCCGGGCCGGTGCGGCGGACCGGCCCCCGGCGGCGAGCGCCGCCCTCAAGGCCGGCGCCCCGGCCCGCCTTCAGCCTCCGCTTCCTCGCCCCGGCCCCACCCTCTGTCCATCCCTCAACCCCGCCCGATGTAGGGCATGTTGGTCGCCATCACCGTCGCGAACTGCACATTGGCCGTCAGCGGCAGCTCCGCCATGTGCACCACCGTGCGGGCCACATCCGCCGCGTCCATCACGGGCTCCACCGTCAGTTGGCCGTTCGCCTGCAGGATGCCGGTCTGCATCCGGCCGGTCATCTCGGTCGCCGCATTGCCGATGTCGATCTGGCCGCAGGCGATGCCGTACGGACGGCCGTCCAGGGAGAGCGACTTGGTCAGGCCGGTCATCGCGTGCTTGGTGGCGGTGTACGCGACGGAGTGCGGGCGCGGGACGTGCGCGGAGACCGAACCGTTGTTGATGATGCGTCCGCCCTGCGGCTCCTGGGACTTCATGGCGCGGAACGCGGCCTGGGCGCAGAGGAAGGAGCCGGTGAGGTTGACGTCGACGACCGCGCGCCAGTCGTCGTAGGCCAGATCCTCCAGCGCCGCCGCCCGGCCGAACGTGCCCGCGTTGTTGAAGAGCAGATCGACCCGGCCGAAGCGTTCGCGGACGGTGGCGAAGAGGGCGTCGACCTCATCGGGGCGGGTGACATCGGTCGGCACCGTCAGCACCGCGGGGCCGCCGGAGTCCAGCGGGCCCGCCAGCCGGGAGGTCTCCGCCAGTGCCTGCGCGCGCCGCCCGGCCAGGACCACCGTCCAGTGGGCGGCGATCAGCGCATGGGCGACCGCCCGTCCGATGCCGGACCCGGCGCCGGTGACCACGGCCACCTTCCGGTGCGGTGCCCCGTCCTGCCGTGCCTCCTGTGGCGTAGGTGCCGTCTGCGTCCGCTGTCCGCCCCGCGAGGTCGGTGCCGGCAGCGTGGGCCGGTCCGCGGTCGCCGTGCCGCCCACCTGCCCGGCCCGTGCCCTCGGCGTCGTCCCCGTGGTCCGTGCCGGCTCTGTGTTCTCTGCCATGGCGGCAGCGTAAACGGCGTACGGCGGGCGGACGGGCAGCCGCCGCGCCTCAGCCCGTGGTGTGGAAGCGCTGCAGCACCGCGGCCTTCGCGGCGGTGAACTCCTCCTCGGTGAGGACACCGTCCCGGCGCAACTCGCCCACTTCGCGCAGCCGGCGCAGCAGGGCGTCATGGTCGTCGGCGGGGGCCGTGCCGGATGCCGGGGGAGCGGCCGGGGCGGGTGCCGGGGCGGCGGGCAGGGCCGGGGAGGCAGGCCGTGCCGGGGTGCCCGCCGTCAGGGCCTTGCCACCGAGGGTGCCGTGATTGTCCGACGGCGTCCGTTGCGGGACCGGTCCTCATCCACCTGTCATGCCTGCGTCGTGCACGGGACAGCGCCGCGCCGTCCCGCGGCCCTGCAATCACTGGGACAACCGCCGCCAGGGGAGGGCCAGATGACGCACCACGCGCCGCACGAGCAGGAGATCCGGGCAGCCGCCGCACATGTCGGCCGCCGCCGCTTTCTCACCGTCACCGGAGCCGCCGCCGCGCTCGCCTTCACGACCAACCTCCCGGGCGCCGGCGCCTTCGCCGCCGAGGCCGACGCGCGGAAGATCGCCGAGAACCCCTTCACCCTCGGCGTGGCCTCCGGCGACCCGCAGCCCGGCTCCGTGGTGCTGTGGACCCGGCTCGCACCGCGCCCGTACGAGCCGGACAACGGCATGCCGGACGCCAGGGTCACCGTCCGCTGGGAAGTCGCCTACGACGAGCGCTTCCAGCGGCTGGCCGGCCAGGGCCGCGCCGAGGCGCACCCGGAGTTCCACCACTCCGTGCACATCGAGCCCACCGGCCTCGCACCCGACCGCGTCTACTACTACCGCTTCCGCGCCGGCAACTGGATCAGCCCGGTCGGCCGCACCCGCACCGCGCCCGCCCGCGCCGCCCGGCTCTCCGAGCTGAAGCTCGCCGCGGTCTCCTGCCAGGCCTACCACGACGGCTACTTCACGGCCTACCGGCACCTGGCCGAGGAAGACCTCGACGTCGTCTTCCACCTCGGCGACTACCTCTACGAGTACCCGGTCGACGCGGCCGGCGGCGTCCGCCACTACACCGACCGCACGCTGCCCGCGGTCTTCAACCGGGAGACGGTCACCCTGGAGGACTACCGCCTGCGCTACGCCCTGTACAAGTCCGACCCGGACCTGCAGGCCGCGCACGCCGCGCACCCCTTCATCGTCACCTGGGACGACCACGAGGTGGAGAACAACTACGCCTCCGACATCAGCGAGGACGACCTCCCGCCCGCCGCGTTCCTCGTCCGCCGGGCCGCCGCCTACCGGGCGTACTGGGAGAACCAGCCGTTGCGCCGCCCGCAGCGGCCCGACGGTCCCGACGCCCGGCTCTACCGCCGCGTCCAGTACGGGCAGCTCGCCCAGTTCGACATCCTCGACACCCGCCAGTACCGCTCCGACCAGGCCTACGGCGACGGCTGGCACGCCCCGGGCCCCGAGTCCCTGGACCCCGCGCGCACCCTGACCGGCGCCGCCCAGGAGCGCTGGCTGATCGACGGCTGGCGGCAGTCCTCCGCGCGCTGGAACGTCCTGCCGCAGCAGGTCACCTTCTCCGAGCGGCGCAACGCCACCGGCCCCGGCTACCAGCTGAGCATGGACGCCTGGGACGGCTACGCGGCCTCCCGCGACCGGGTCCTTGCGGGCGCGGAGTCGGCGGGCGTGGACAACCTCGTCGTGCTCACCGGCGATGTGCACGTCCACTACGCCTTCGACATCAAGAAGGACTTCAAGGACCCCGGCTCGCGCACCGCCGGGGTGGAGTTCGTCACCACCTCGATCGCCAGCGGCAAGGACGGCGCGGACAAGCCCGCCAACTGGGCCACGTACCTGGCCGCCAACCCGCACATGAAGTTCTACAACGGCCGGCGCGGCTATGTCACCGTCACCCTCGGCCAGGACACCGCCCGCGGCGACTACCGCACGGTGTCCGCCGTCACCACCCCCGGAGCGCCGGTGCGCACCGCCGCCTCCTTCGTCTCCGAGGCGGGCGATCCCGGGCTGAAGCCCGCCTGACCGGGCCGGCCGGGGCCTTGGTCCTAGGACCAAGGCCCGTCCGGTTTCCGTCCAAGGGACCGGTCCGGAACCTGCCGGGAGCCGCCTTGTGCATGACACCATGGTGCCGCCCTCGACGACCCATGGAGACACCGATGACGGAGCCCGGCGCGGCCGATTCCGCGGACCTACCCGCCATAGCCGAGCGGGGCGCGCCGGCAGCGCCGGGCGCACCGGTCCCGCTGCCCGCGTCCCGCCGCACCGGCCTCCTCGTCACCCTCGTCCTCGGCGGCCTCACGGCGGTACCGCCGCTCTCCATGGACATGTATCTGCCGGCCCTGCCGCAGGTCACCGCCGCTTTGCACAGCCCGGCCGCCACGGTCCAGCTCACCTTGACGACCTGCCTGGCGGGCATGGCGCTGGGCCAGATGATCGTCGGCCCGATGAGCGACAAGTGGGGCCGCCGCCGGCCGCTGCTGGCCGGCATGGTGGTCTACATCCTGGCGACCGCGCTGTGCGCGTTCGCCCCCACCGCCGAACTCCTCATCGGCTGCCGCCTGTTGCAGGGCCTGGCGGGCTCCGCCGGGATCGTCATCGCCCGGGCGGTGGTCCGCGATCTGTACGACGGCGTGGCGATGGCCCGGTTCTTCTCCACCCTGATGCTGATCTCCGGAGCGGCGCCGGTGGTCGCCCCGCTCATCGGCGGCCAGATCCTCCGGATCACCGACTGGCGCGGCGTGTTCGTCGTCCTCACCGCCGTCGGGATCGCGCTCACCCTCCTGGTGTGGCGCCGGCTCGACGAGACCCTGCCGCCCGCCCGCCGCCACCCCGGCGGCCTCGGCCAGGCCCTGCGCACCATGCGCGATCTGCTCGCCGACCGCGCCTTCTCCGGCTACCTCCTCGTCGGCGCCTTCGCCTTCGCCGCCCTCTTCGCCTACATCTCCGCCTCGCCGTTCGTCATCCAGGAGATCTACGGCGCCTCCCCGCAGACCTTCAGCCTGCTCTTCGGCCTCAACTCGGTCGGCCTGGTGTGCGTCGGCCAGTTCAACGGCAAGGTCCTGGTCGGCCGGGTCAGCCTCGACAAGGTGCTCGGCACCGGACTGGCCGTGATCGCGCTCGCCGCCGCCGGGCTGCTGGTGATGTCCTCCGGCGTCCTCGGCCGCCCCGGCCTGGTCCCGGTGGCGGCCGGCCTCTTCGTCCTCATGTCGGCGATGGGCCTGGTCATGCCGAGCACCAACACCCTCGCGCTGCTGCGCACCCCGCATGCGGCCGGCTCCGCCTCCGCGCTGCTGGGCACCTCCACCTTCCTGCTCGGCTCGGTGGCCTCGCCGCTGGTGGGCATCGCGGGCGAGCGGACGGCCCTGCCGATGGCCCTCGTACAGCTCTCCTGCGCCATATTGGCGCTCGTGAGCTTCCTGGGGATGTGCCGCCCGTGGCAGCGTAGGGGGGAGAGCAACGGGAGCACGGCCGGCGAGAGGACCAGGCCCTGAACGCACCGAGACTCACCTACGGCACGCCGTCCCGGGCGGGACTGGACCCCGCCTCCATGGAGCGGCTGGTCCGCGGCGTGCGGGCGCTGCCCGAGGGCCGTCCGCCCTGGGCACCCGGAGTCGTCGTCCTGGCCGGCCGCGGCCCCGTCGTCGCCGCCGAGGCCGCCGCGGGCTGGGCGCTGCGCTACCGGGCCTGGGACCCCGAGCGCGAGCGCGGCCTCGATCTGCCCCGCGACCTGTGGGAGCCGATGCGGGTCGGCACCGTCTTCGACCTCGCCTCGCTCAGCAAGCTCTTCACCGCCATCGCCGCGGTCCAGCAGATCGAGCGCGGCCGGCTGGCCCTCGACGACGAGGTCCGCGCCGATCTGCCCGCCTTCGCCCCCGGCATCACCGTCCGCCGGCTCCTCACCCACACCTCCGGCCTCGCCCCCGAGCTGCCCTTCCACGACCACCGGACCCGCGCCGCCCAACTGGCGCTCCTGTGGACCGAGGCAGCGGCCCCCAGCGGCCGCCCCGGCGCCGCACACCGCTACTCCGACCTCAACCTCATCGCCCTCCAACTGCTCCTGGAGCAGCGCACCGGACACCGGCTCGACGCCCTGATCCGCGACGGCATCACCGGCCCGCTGGACATGTCCAGCACCACCTACGGCCCGCTGGCGCCGCAGGGCGTGGCGGCGACCGAGGACCAGCGGCGGCCCTGGGCCAAGGCGGACCGCGGCCTGGTCCGCGGCGAGGTGCACGACGAGAACGCCTGGGCACTGGGCGGCGTGGCCGGCCACGCGGGCCTCTTCTCCACCGCCCAGGACCTGGCCGTGCTGTGCCGCACGCTGCTCAACGGCGGCGCCTACGGCACGGCCCGGATCCTCGGCCCCGACGCCGTCGCCGCCCTCCTCGACCCGCCGGGCCTGGGCTTCGGCGTCGACCAGCCGTACTTCATGGGCGAGTTGGCGGGCCGCGGCGCGGCCGGGCACACCGGCTTCACCGGCACCAGCCTGGTCCTCGACCGGGCCACCGACACGTTCCTCGTCCTCCTCGCCAACACCGTCCACCCCCGCCGCCACAATGGCGGCAGCGCCCCGCGCGCCGCGGCCGCCACCCGGCTGGCCCGCGCGGTGTCCCGCGCCACCTGACCGGGCGGGGCACCGGGCCGGGCAAGGTCCCGTGCTCAGGCGCGGCACCCCACGACCAGGCAGGGCACCCCACCCGCCCCCGTAGAATTTCCCCCATGCACGAGGAACTGCGCGCCGCGCTGGCGGGCCTGCTCGACGGCCTGCCGCCCAAACAGGCCGCGCAGGCCGTCGAGCGGCTGATCGCCAACTACCGGGGACGTACCCCCACCGACGCCCCGGTCCTGCGCGACCGCGCGGATGTGGCCGCGTACGCCGCCTACCGCATGCCGGCCACCTTCGAGGCGGTACGGGCGGCGCTGGCCGCGTTCGCCGCCCGGGTCCCGGACTGGTCCCCGGCCACCCACGTCGACATCGGCGGCGGCACCGGCGCCGCCACCTGGGCCACCGCGGCCACCTGGGAAGGCTCCCGCAGCACCGTCCTGGACTGGGCACAGCCCGCCCTCGACCTCGGCAGGGAACTGGCCGCCAAGACCCTCCCCGACACCACCTGGCAGCGGGCGACCATCGGCGAGGGCCTGTCGGTCCCCGCCGGCACGGACCTGGTCACCGTCTCCTACGTCCTGGGGGAGCTCCGCCCCGAGGACCGCCACGCCGTCGTCGCCGCGGCGGCCACCGCGGCCCGCACGGTCGTCCTGATCGAACCCGGCACCCCCGAGGGCTACCTCCGCATCCGCGAGGCCCGCACCCAGCTCACCGAGGCCGGGCTGCGTATCGTCGCCCCCTGCCCGCACAGCGACACCTGCCCGATCGTCCCCGGTCAGGACTGGTGCCACTTCGCCGCCCGGGTCAACCGTTCCTCCCTCCACCGCCAGGTCAAGGGCGGCTCCCTCCCGTACGAGGACGAGAAGTTCAGCTACGTGGCCGCGACCACCCTCGACGCCACCCCCGCCCCCGCCCGCATCATCCGCAAACCCCAACTCCGCAAGGGCCAGGTCCTCCTGGACCTGTGCACGGCGCAGGACGGTCTGCAGCGCACCACGGTGACCAAGCGGCACGGCACCCACTACCGCGACGCCCGCGACGCCTCCTGGGGCGACGACTGGTCCTGAGCCGGCCCACGGGGGTTCACGCCCCGTTCGGGTGGTCCGCGGTTCACTTCCCCTGCGCCCGGTCCTGGAACTTGCGCAGCAGTTCACTGCGCCGTTCCCGGGCGTCGGACCGTCCCCGGCCGGCGCGGTCCGTGGCGCCGCCGCCGCGCAGCGCGCCGCGCGAGAGTTTGGCGCGGGTGCCGCCGACCCCGAGCATCCCGTCGGCATGTCCCTTGCTCATGGAATTCCCCTTCCTCTTCCCCGTCGCTTTCCTCCGGAGCCTTTTCTTCTGCGGCTCTTCCTCCGCAGCCTTGTGCTCCGCAGCGAACGAGACGAAGCGTCTCGCTTGCCCCTCCACTATGCGCGAGACGCATCGTCTCGTCAAGACGATACGTCTCGCCTCCCCCTCGCTAGACTTCGCCGCATGGCCGACAAACCAGCCCCCGACTCCACCCGCCGCAGCGAACGCTCCCGCCAGGCGATCTTCGATGCCGCCCTCGCCCTGGTCGGCGAGGTGGGCTACGACAAGCTCACGATCGAAGGCATCGCCTCCCGGGCCGGGGTCGGCAAGCAGACGATCTACCGCTGGTGGCCCTCCAAGGCCGCCGTCCTGCTGGACGCCTTCACCGCCGGCGTCGACGACTACTCCGCGCAGGGGCTGCCGGACACCGGTGACCTGGCCGCGGATCTGAAGTCCGTGCTGCGTGCCACCGTCGACGAATTCAACGATCCGGCGTTCCAGGCCCCCTATCGCGCCCTCGCGGCCGCCGGCGCCGGCGACGAGGAGCTGTCCCGCACCTTCGTCGCGCGGTTGATGGAACCCGGCATCCAGGTCTACACCGACCGGCTGCGGGCGGCGCAGGAGGCGGGTGAGGTGGCCGACGGCGTCGATGTGCGGATCGCCACCGAGATGATGCTGAGTCCCTTCTCACAGCGCTGGCTGATGCGTACCGGTGAATTGACCTACGACTTTGTCGACACCCTTGTCGACCAGGTGCTGCACGGCCTGCGCCCCCGCGGCTGAGCGCACCGGGCGGCCGGGTGCGGGGGCGGCATCCTGTCGTCGATGACCTGAATTGCCGGTATTGGTCCGCGCTTCGTTCACCCCGGATCCCCACACCGGTCACCCGAGGAGCAGGATGGTGGCAGCATTGATCCCAGACCACCGCTCGAAGTGAGGGGATAGATGGAACGCAAGAGCAGGTTCTCCCAGTGGCTGCGCCGGCCGAAGAGCGGATCGGACGGCGGCGATACGGACACGGGATCAGCGGCTGCGCGCAGCCGCGAGGACCTGCTGCTGGCCGCGGCCGACGCGGGCTTCCCGGTCGCTCCGGCGGCGCACCCCTCCGGCTACGGCTGTTCCTGTGAACGCATCGGCTGTCCCACCCCCGCCCGCCATCCCCTCTCGTTCGGCTGGCAGACCGTCGCCACCACCGACCGCGACAAGGTCGCCGCCTGGGTCCGCACCCTCCCGCAGGCCAACTTCATCACCGCCACCGGCATCACCCACGATGTCCTGGACGTTCCCGTCGAGGCGGGCCGCAGCGCCCTGGGACGGCTGGACGCGGCGGGTATCGACGTCGGGCCGATCACCCTCAGCGGCGCCGGCTTCAACGGCCGGATGCTCTTCTTCACCGCCACCCGCGGCACCCCGGACGACGAGGACGAGTGGTGGCCGTGCGAGCTGGACTGCCACCCCGAGACCATGGACGAGCACCCGGGGCTGCGCTGGCACTGCCGCGGCAGCTATGTGCTGCTGCCGCCCTCGGCGCTGCCCGGCGAGCAGCCCGCGGTGACCTGGCTGCGCGGCCCCGAGCTGGCCCTGCCCGACCCGCTGACGCTGCTGGAATCGCTCACCGACGCCTGCGCCGAGTTCAACGACCGCGAACCGCACCACCACGAGGCGCCGGCCTGGCCGATCGGCCGCTGAGCGGGCCCCGTCACCCCTGCGCTCACCCCGTACGCACGCACCCGCACCGAAGGGCCGCCGGGTCACCCCGACGGCCCTTCGCGTACGTACGGCTTCGCTGCCGGCTACAGCGGCTTCACCGCGGTCTTCGCCTCGATCCGGTTGAGGACCGCGACCTTCCCCCCGGCGCTCTTGGCGGGCACCTTGACCGTCTGACCGGAGACCGTGGTGAACAGCATCCGGTTGGTCTTCTTCGGCGGCCCCTCCATGAGGCCCTTCAGCTTCCCGACCGAGATCGTCGCCCCGGCGAACAGCGTCTGCTGCTGGTGGTAGACGGTCGAGAAGAACACCAGCGCACCGCCGTCCGTCGTCCGCAGCGCCACCGGCGGGTAGGTCGCGGGCGAGTCCTCCCACATGATGCGCTGGCCGGCCCGGTTGGCGTCCTTGGCGCGCCGCGCCCGCCAGCCGTCGGTCTGCGGGCCGGAGGCGAAGGTGCTGCCCTTGCCGGTGTTGAGGTAGTCCGCGTAGGTACTGCTCAGCTTGCCCGGATCGACCACCAGACCGGACTTCGCGCCGGTGGGCACCGCCTCCGCGTAGCCCTTCTTGTCCGTCTTCAGCTCCGGGGCCTTGTTGTCCGCGAACGTCGCCAGATACACCGCGCGCCACTGTTCGTCGATGCCGTTGCGGCTGAACACCAGGAACCAGCGGGTGTTCTGGCCGCGGGCGTTCTTACGGTTGCTGGCCGCGTCCGCGATGAAGTATTTCGGCCAGCCCGCCTGCTGGGGCACGGTGAAGTGCGGATCCGTGAACGCCAGGTCCCTGAAGCCCGGATTGCCCTGTGGCCGCAGGGCCTGCGCCGCCTTCACCCCTGCCTGGTCGATGGCCAGCAGCGCGCCCCCCTCGAACGAGGGGTTCAGCGCCGGATCGAGCTGACGGTTGGTCTTGTTGAAGTTCTCGGTGAAGTGCGTGAGCGCCTTGGTGCCCTCAGCCGTCGACACCGCCGGCAGCATTACCCTCTCGCCGTGCACCGTCATGCACCCGCTCACTATCACCATCGCCGCCACTGCCGACGTCAGTGTTGCGGGCACCCGGAACGGCGACCTGCGTGTCATGGGGCTCGGGCTCCTTCGGGGCGACCGGGGCGGACGGGGCGGCCGCCGGGGTGGCACGATTCGGCGCCACCCTACCGGGGGCGAAGAAGATCGTGAGCGTGGGGATCAGATACAGAGCCCACACCGTGACCTGAAGAACGGTCGGGTCCGGCTGGAAGTTGAAGATGCCCTTGAGCAGGGTGCCGTACCAGCTGTCGGCCGGGATCTGAGCGCTGATGTCGAACGCCTGCGAGGCCAGCCCCGGCAGCAGGTCCGCCTCCTGCAGATCGTGGAAGCCGTACGCCAGCACGCCCGCCGCGACCACCACCAGCATGCCGCCGGTCCAGGTGAAGAACTTCGCCAGGTTGATCCGCACCGCACCGCGGTAGAACAGCCAGCCCAGCGCCACCGCCGTCAGCAGGCCCAGCAGCGCCCCGATCAGCGGCCGTACCCCGTCGTTGGCGGACTGGGCTGCGGTCCAGATGAACAGCGCGGTCTCCAGGCCCTCCCGGCCGACCGACAAGAACGCGGTGACCACCAGCGCCACGGTGCCCATCTGCAGCGCCGCGTCCAGCTTGCCGTGCAGCTCCTTCTTCAGATGCCGCGCGGTGCGCCGCATCCAGAAGACCATCCACGTCACCAGGCCGACCGCGATGATCGACAGCGAACCGCCCAGCGCCTCCTGGGCCTTGAAGGTCAGGGTCTGCGACCCGAACTGCAGCGCCGCACCGAACGCGAACGACAGCACCACGGCGAGCGTGATCCCGAGCCAGACCGGACGCAGCGCCTCCCGCCGCCCGGTCTTGACCAGATAGGCGATGAGGATGCAGACGACGAGGCTGGCTTCCAGGCCCTCGCGCAGACCGATCAGGTAGTTGCCGAACACGTCGGTTCCTTCCCTTCCTTCATGGTGCCGACGGCCTTCTTTCCGGCGTCGGCGGTATCGATGGTGCCGGCGGTGACGACGGCGTCAGGCGAACAGCTCCCGGCCCCACCAGTCGTCCACGTTCCGGACGCCCGGCGGCACCGCGAAGACCGCTGAACCCACGTGCTGGATGTATTCGTTGAGCGCGTCGTTGGCCGCCAGCCTCTTCTGGAGGGGGACGAAGCCATGGCGCACGTCCCGCTGGTAGGCGAGGAAGAACAGTCCCGCGTCCAGCCGCCCCAGGCCGTCCGTACCGTCGGTGAAGGAGTAGCCGCGGCGCAGGATGCGTATCCCGCCGTTGGAGTCCGGGTGTGCGAGGCGGACATGGGCGGTCGGCAGCATCGACTTCAGATGCGGGGTGTCCCGCTCGTGCTTCTTGCCCACCGGCGCGCCCTCGCCCTTGTCGCGGCCGAAGATGTCCTCCTGCTCCTTGCGCGAGGTGCGGTCCCAGGTCTCGATGTGCATCCGGATGCGGCGCGCGACGAGGTAGGAGCCGCCGGCCATCCAGCTCTCCTTGCCCTTCGCCTCGCCGTCCGCGACCCAGACGTGCTTGTCGAGCGCCGCGGTGTCGGTGCCCGCCAGGTTGTGGGTGCCGTCCTTGAAGCCGAACATGTTGCGCGGGGTCTGCGCGTCCGGCGTCGTCGAGGAGGTCTTGCCGAAGCCCAGCTGCGACCAGCGGATCGCGACCTTGCCGAAGCCGATCCGGGCCAGGTTGCGGATCGCGTGCACCGCCACCTGCGGGTCGTCCGCACACGCCTGGACGCACAGATCGCCGTTGCTGCGCGCCTTGTCGAGGTTGTCGCCGGGGAACTGCGGCAGATCGATCAGGGCATCGGGCCGCCGGGCCTTAATGCCGAACCGGTCCTTGCCGTCCTTCTCGAACAGCGTCGGGCCGATGCCGAAGGTGAGGGTGAGCCGGGACGGCGGCAGCCCGAGCGCTTCACCGGTGTCGTCCGGCGGGGCCTCGGCGAGCTGGCCGACCGCGCCGTCCCCGACCGGGTCCCCGGCCGTCATCCGCGCCGCCGCCTTCGTCCACTCCTTGAGGAGCGCGATCAGTTCGGCGCGGTCGTCGGTGGTGACGTCGAAGGAGGCGAAGTGCAGCCGGTCCTGGACGGCGCTGGCGATGCCCGCCTGATGCCTGCCGTGGAAGGCGATCGCGGAGCGCGAGGTCGCGTCCGCGCCGGCCGGCTGGGCGTCGCCGCCGGTGCGCAGCGCCGCCGCCGTACCGCCGGCCGCGACCGCGCCCAGCGCCAGGCCCGCGCCTCCCCAGCCGAGCAGGGAACGCCGGGACGGGGCGCGCCCGTCGGCGGCCCTCGCGGCCGTGCCGTCGTCGCTTGCCGTGCTGCCCGCGGTGGCCGTGCCGTCCTCGGTGGTGGTGTGGCCCTCGGCCCTCGTGCCGTCCGTGCCGGTCATGCCCTTCTCCTGCGTCATCGTGCTCCCTCGCCCGCGGCGGACTACTTGGTGGTGGCGACGGCGGCGGCCAGCTTCGACAGCGGCTCGGCCAGCGCGTTGACGCCGTCGGAGAGCTTCTTGCGGTCGTCCTTGCCGACCGTGTCGTAGGAGGCGAAGCCGTCCGCGGACTTGCTGTCGCGGTGGTCGTCGAGCAGTGCGTGGATCGCCTTGAACTGCTTGTCCAGCTCCTTGGCGAGCGCCGGGTCGTTCTTGCCGACGACCGGCTTCAGCAGCTCGTACGCCTTCTCGGCACCCTCGACATTGCCCTGGAAATCGACCAGGTCGGTGTGGCTGTAGCGCTCTTCCTCACCGGTGACCTTGCCGGTGGCCACCTCGTCGAGCAGTTCCTTGGCGCCGTTGGCCATGCTGGTCGGGGTGATCTCGGCCTTGCCGACCCGCTTCTGCCAGTCCTTCAGGTCGGTGATGAGCTGATCGGCGAGCTTCTTGTCGTCCCCGGAGATCTTCTTCTCCTCCCACAGGGACTTCTCCAGCTTGTGCCAGCCGGTCCACTTCTGGCCCTTCTCCACACCGTCGGCGCGCACATCGACCTTGGGGTCGATGTCACCGAACGACTCGGCGACCGGCTCGGTGCGCTCCCAGCCCACCCGCGAGAGGGCGTAGGCCTTCTTGGCGGCCTCGACATCGCCGTCCTTGACCGCGTCGGCGAACTTCTGTGCCGCCGGAAGCGTCTGGTCGGCCTGCTCCTGGACGTAGGTGCGGTACGCCGCGACCGCGGCATCCAGCTTGGGGTCGCGCTTGGCATTCGCGCCCTTGCCACTGGCGGTCACCTTCTGGCGGATGCCGTGGCCCTTCATGCCGGGCTTGCAGGCGACCTCGTACGCACCGGCCTTGATCTCCGCGGTGATCTCCGCGTGGGTGCCGGGGCCGATGTTCTCCCGCTCGGTCACGATCCGGTCGCCGGGCGCGTAGACGTACACCTCGGTGACCTTGGAGCCCTTGTTCTGGACCGCGAACCGGACATGTCCGGCGGGGAACTCCTTGGCGGAGAGCTCGCAGCTGGAGTCGGTCGCGGTCACCTCGATGGCGCCCTTGCCGCCGCCCTTGCCCTCGTTCTTCGCGGCGCAGCCGGCGACGGCGGTGACGGCCGTGGCCGCGGCGAGGGCGACGGCGACGGAGGAGCGATGGGCTCGCATGCGGGGCTCCAGGCGGGCTCGGTGGAACGGATAAGGACTACGCGAACGATAAACAGTCAAGAAGTTCGCCACTAAGGCGGCCCTAACTTATCTGAGGCTTACCTGTTTTCGCCCGCCCCGTCCAGTGATCCCGCTCTCATTGACAACGGCTGGATCACGGCTTGGTCCGCACCTGGTCACGGAACCGTCATGCGTCGGTCAAGGTAAAGGTCACGCTGTGCGACGGGTGATGACGGCGGAGTTCGCCGGCCGGCTGCCCCTTTCCGGGCGGCGGCCTCTCGGCGGCGGCCCCGCTCGCCTCTGCCGCGCCGCCCCGCGCTTCACTGTCCGGATGACCGAACTCGATGTGCTCCGGGTGTTCTGCGGGCCCGACGGCGCCGGCGGCAATCTGCTGGGCGTCGTCCGCGACGGGGCGGCCGTCCCCGGCGCCGCCGAGCGGGCCGCCCTCGCGGCCGAACTCGGCTTCAGTGAAACCGTGTTCCTCGACGACGCGGACCGGGGCACCGTGGACATCCATACCCCGAGCGTCCGGCTCCCCTTCGCCGGACACCCGTTGGTGGGTCTGGCCTGGCTGCTGCGGAGCCTGGGGCGGCCGCCGTGCACCCTGCGCCCGGCGGCCGGTGAGGTCGCGGTCCGCTTCGAGGGGGACGTGGTCTGGGTGCACGGGCGCGCGGAGTGGGTGACCGCCCGCACCACCCGGCGGTACGCCTCGGCGGCCGAGGTCGACGCGCTGCCCGCACCGCCGCCGGGGGAGGGCTGGCTCTACGCCTGGGCCTGGCAGGACGAGGCCGCGGGCGTGGTCCGGGCGCGGGCCTTCCCGCGGCGCGGCGATACTGTCGTCGAGGACGAGGCCACCGGCGCCGCCGCCCTCCTGCTGACGCACGAACTGGGGCGCCCGCTCGACATCCGGCAGGGCGCCGGCTCCCGGATCCTCACCCACCCGTATCCGGACGGCACCATCGCCGTCGGCGGACGGGTGCGTCCCGATACGCGCCAGCGGTCACGGGTGTGTCCCGATGCGCGCTAGCGGTCAGGGGCAGAGCCCGTAGGGGTGGCCGCTACGCGCTCAACGGGAACTGCGCGCCCAGCTCCCGGAAGACCGCGCTGTTCAGCCGGAAGGCGCGCTTGCACTCGTCGACCACCCGCTGCTTCTCCAGGTCGTCCACCGGCAGGGCGTCCAGCAGCGCCCGGTACTCGCGTTTGAAGGCGGCCGGGTTGGCGATGTCCTCGAAGACGTAGAACCGCACCCCGTCGCCCTTGCGGGCGAAGCCCCAGGTCTTCTCGGCCGTGCCGCGGATGATCTGGCCGCCCGAGAGGTCGCCGAGGTAGCGGGTGTAGTGGTGGGCGACGAAGCCGCCCGGCCAGTCGTGGGCGCAGGCCGCCACCCGGTCGGCATACGCGGCGGTGGCGGCCAGCGGCTCCAGGCCGGTGCGCCAGGACGGGCCGCCGAGGTGGGCGAGGTCGCGTTCCAGTGCGGCGGTGCGGGCCAGCTCGGGACGGACGAAGGGGCCCGCCACCGGGTCGTCGGCGAGCGGTCCGGAGGCGTCCTCCAGCGCGCGGTAGACGAACCACAGCTGCTCGGTGTAGCGCCGGTAGGCGGCGACGCCGAGCCTGCCGCCGAGCAGGTCGCTCATGAAGGAGGAGTTCTCGGCCTCGGTGTGCTGCTCGTGGGACGCGGTGCGGATGACCGTCGAGAACGGGGTGCCGGGGGCGGAGGGAGCGGGCGGGGTCGGGCTGGACGCTTCCAAGACGGACCTCCGGGGGCCGAGGGGAGCCGACGGGAACAGGCCGGCTCCACCGAGCCGCCGACCCTGGGCCACCCAACTGCTTAGGCTTACCTAAGTCAACCCGTTCCCGACGTCCTGTCGGTAACGAGCCTACGCCTGTTCCCGACGCCCTGTCGGTAAAGTTCCGGCCGCTTTCGTCAGGGCAGCGTGAGGATCTCCGCCCCGGTGTCCGTGACCACCAGCGTGTGCTCGAACTGCGCGGTCCGCTTGCGGTCCTTGGTCACCACCGTCCAGCCGTCGTCCCACATGTCGTAGTCGTGGGTCCCCAGCGTCAGCATCGGCTCGATCGTGAACGTCATGCCGGGCTTGATGTCGGTGGTGTGGTGCGGGCTGTCGTAGTGCGGAACGATCAGGCCGGAGTGGAAGGAGGAGTTGATGCCGTGACCGGTGAAGTCGCGGACCACTCCGTAGCCGAAGCGCTTGGCGTACGACTCGATGACCCGGCCGATGATGTTGATCTGACGGCCCGGCTTGACGGCCTTGATCGCGCGGTTGAGCGCTTCCCTGGTCCGCTCGACCAGCAGCCTGGACTCCTCGTCCACGTCGCCGCACAGGTAGGTGGCGTTGTTGTCGCCGTGCACACCGTTGAGGTACGCGGTGACGTCGAGGTTCACGATGTCGCCGTCCTTCAGGACGGTCGAGTCCGGGATGCCGTGGCAGATGACCTCGTTGAGCGAGGAGCACAGGGACTTGGGGAAGCCGCGGTAGCCGAGCGTGGACGGGTAGGCACCGTGGTCGCACATGAACTCATGGGCGACCCGGTCCAGTTCATCGGTCGTCACACCGGGTGCGATCAGCTTGGCGGCCTCCTCCATCGCCTGCGCGGCGATCCGGCCGGCGATCCGCATCCGTTCGATCGTTTCGGCGTCCTGCACCTCGGGCCCGGTGTACGGGGTGGGTGCGTCCTTCCCGACGTATTCGGGGCGCGGGATCGAGGCGGGGACGGGGCGGGTGGGGGAGATCTTCCCCGGGACAAGAAGCGACTGGCCAGACATGCCAGCGAGTGTATCCGCGGGCCGTCGGGCAGGATGGGGGCACAGAGCATCCACAGGAGGCGGCAATGGCGCTGTTCAAGAGGCGTACGGTCGGCAAGCCCGGCGAGTGGTTCTACTGCCTCGAGCACCGGACGGTCGAGGAGGGGCCCCAGTGCCGCGCCGCCGACCGCCTCGGCCCGTACCCCACCCGCGAGGAGGCCGAGCACGCCATGGAGACGGCCCGCGAGCGGAATGTGGAGTGGGAGACCGACCCGAAGTGGCACGACGGCCAGGGTCGGGGGAACGGGGGAGAGTGACGGGGAGGGCCGGACACCTTCCGGGGGCTCCTGCCTCCTTCCGGCCTCCCGGGCGCGCCTGAGGCTTTCCGGTGCTTATGGGCCTTGAGGGGCCTTGACGGGCTTTATGGATCTTATGGGTCTTTCCGGGGATTTATGGGTTTTCTCCGGCTCCTGCTGGTCGGCTCCATCAGACCTCATGGGCTACCAGCGAGGCGGCGGCGGGGCGGTCAGGCCGTCCGCCAGGCGGGCCAGGCGGTCGCGGAAGCGGCGGTGTCTGCGGGGTGCGGGCAGGCTGTTCTCGCCGGCGGCCGCGCTCACCAGATGCTGGACCGTGTCGAGGTCGAGGTCGGCCGGCGCCCCGTCCGTGCCGTCGGGCGGGGGCGGGGGTGCGGCGAGCGCGTCATGCGCCAGGGCATGCAGATCGCGGTCGCCGCCGTCCAGGGCGAGCACCGTCGCGCCGTTGCGGCGGGCGTCGTGCACCCGCTCCAGCAGCCCGGCGCCCGGCTGCTCGGGCGTCACGACCAGCAGCGTCTCGCCGCGTCCGGCCGCCGCCAACCGGCCGAGGCCCACTGCCAGATGGGCCGGCGCCCCGCCGGGGACGCGGTGGCGCACCAGCGTCGGTGACAGCTCGGGCAGGCCCGACCAGGCGGCCTCGTCGTCGAGGTGGGCGGCCAGGTGCCAGGGCTCGTACGAGGCGCTGCCGACCAGCAGGAGCCCTCCGCCGTGCGGGGTGACGGCGCCGCGCAGCGTCCCCGCGAAGCGGCGGGTGGCCTGGACCCACTCGGTCCCGGCGAGAACTTCGCGCAGCAGGGCGACCCGTACGGCATCCATGGCCCGGCATCCTGCCGCGGCACGGCGCTGTCCGGGGGCGGTTTACGCGGGTGTCACCCGTACGGGATGGGGCCCTGCCGGACGGGCTGCAGGCCCGCGTCGGTGAGCCGACGTCCCACCTCCGCCACGGCCTCTTCGCTCAGCGGGCGCTGCGGAAAGGCGGTGGCGCCCCCGTCGATCACGCCGAGGAGGTGCAGCGCCGCCTTGAACGCACCCAGCGCGGAGGAGCTGCGGCCCATCTCGGGCTCGGGGCCGGCGTCGACCATGGCGAACAGGGTGACCAGGCGTTCCTGTTCGGCGGCCGCCCGCTCCCAGTCGCCGGACCGGGCGGCGTCGTAGAGGCGGACGTAGGCCGCCGGGTCGACGTTGCCGATGCCGGGGACGGCCCCGTCCGCGCCCGCCAGCAGGGCGGCGTCCACGGTCAGTTCGGAGCCGGTGAGGACCGAGAAGCCGGGGGCGGGGCCGGTGTGCCGGGCGGTGCGGCCGCCGAGCGCGGTGAGCAGGCGGCGCAGCGAGCCCTCGTCGCCGCTGCTGTCCTTGAGCCCGGCGAGCGTGCCGTCCGCGGCCAGCTCCCGCACCAGCGACGGGGACAGCTTGCTGTGCACGGCGACGGGGATGTCGTAGGCGAACAGCGGGAGGTCCACGGCCGTGCGCAGGTGGCGGAAGTGCGCGGCGATCTCCCGTGGGTGGGTGCGGGTGTAGAAGGGCGCGGTGGCGACCAGGGCGTCGGCGCCGAGGGCGGCGGCGGTCCGGGCGTGGTCGAGCACCCGCGGGGTGGTGGTGTCGATGACCCCGGCGAGCACCGGGACCCTGCCGTCCGCGGCCTTGAGGACGGTCTCCAGCGCGGTGCCGCGCTGGGCGTCGGTGAGGTAGGCGGCCTCGCTGGTGGAGCCGAGGGCGAACAGTCCGTGGACGCCGCCGTCGAGGAGGTGGTGCACCAGGCGGGTCAGCGAGGCGGTGTCGATCTCGCCGCGCGGGCCGAGCGGGGTGCAGACCGGCGGGATGACGCCGTGCAGGGAGGCGGGCAGTGCCATGGGGGCTCCGGGGTCTCCGAGTCCGACATAGGACATCCCATGTCCTATGTCGAGCACAATAGACCTGTTCGCAGGCGGTCGGTCAAGGAACCGCGGCCCGGTGGGGCGGGCGACGGACGGCGGCGGGCCGTATGGCAGACGCGGGAGCGGGAGAGGGAGTTTCCATGGCGCGAGGGACGATGGCCGAGGATGTGCAGGCGCAGATCAAGCAGTTGATCCTGCAGCGCGGACTGACCCCGGGCGATCCGCTGCCCACCGAGGCCGAGCTGGTCGGCCTGCTCGACGTCAGCCGCAACTCGGTGCGCGAAGCGCTCAAGGCGCTGCAGGCGATGCGCATCGTGGAGATCCGGCACGGCTTCGGCACCTACGTCGGCCCGCTCACCCTGGAGCCGTTCGTCGAGGGCGTCGCCTTCCGCGCCGCGGTCCGCCACCACCAGGGCGAGTCCAGCCTGTACGAGCTGATGGAGGTCCGCGAGGCGCTGGAGGCGGGCCTGATCAACACCGTCGCCCGGAAGCTGCCGGCCGAGGATCTTGCCGTCCTCAGGGGGCTGGTGCAGCGGATGGCGGAGGAGGCGCGGGGCGGGCAGGTGCAGAGCGCCACCGACCGGGCCTTCCATCTCGCCCTGTACCGCTCGCTGGGCAACCACTTGCTGAGCGAGGTGCTGGACGCGTTCTGGGCGGCGCTGCGCCGGGTGCGGCAGGACCTTTCCGACGACGGCCCCGACCCGGAGGTGACGCACCGCCAGCACCAGGAGATCGTCGATGCGTTGGAGGCGGGCGACGGCGACCGCGCCGTGGAGGCGATGCACCGGCACTTCGACGGCATCCGGCGCCGGCTGACGGAGCGGTGAGGGGCCCCCGCTGACGGAGTGGTGAGGGAGCCGGGCCGGCAGAGGTGCGGCAGGGGCGCGGCAGAGCTGTGGTGAAGGTGCCGCTGCGGGCGTCGCCGTCCTCGTTCACCGGGATGTCACCCCGTGTCGGCGGTGCCTTTGCCGATACGGGAATGCCCCATGTGCGGTGTCTTGACGGCAAGTTGGGCACTCCCTATGGTCGCCGCAGGACGAGGGACATCCTACGTCCCCGCCCGTGGGGGCGCCCGACCGCTCCACGGGGCGGGCGACTGCAGCGCGTGCTCGACGATCACCTTTCGCCGCATCCGCATCCGCATCCTCGTGGGGGAGCCGGTATGAGCAACCGCACCGTGCACCGCAGAACGGTCCTGGGCGGGGCGGCCGCCGTCGCCGCCGGCTGGGCGCTCACCGGCTGCGGCGAGGGCGGGGACGGCGACGGCAGCCCACCCCGGGAGCGCAAGAAGGGACAGCGGATCCAGCTGACCTTCTGGTCCTGGGTGCCGGGCATCGACAAGCCCGTCGGCCTCTGGAACCGCAAGCATCCCGAGGTCCAGGTCAAGGTCGAGAAGGTGTCGGCCGTGGGCGGCCAGCAATACGCGAAGATGCACGCCGCCATCAAGGCCGGCAACCCGCCCGACCTGGGCCAGATCGAATTCCCCGTCCTCCCCGGCTTCCTGCTCGACGACGGACTGCTCGACCTCGCCCCGCTCGGCGCCGCCCGTCACCGGAGCGAGTTCTTCGGCTGGCAGTGGCAGCAGTCCGTCTTCGGCAAGGGTATCTACGCCATCCCCCAGGCATCCGGGCCGATGGGGCTGTTCCTCCGCCAGGACCTCTTCGACACCTGGGACGTGCCGACCCCGCGGACCTGGGACGAGTACGAGGCCGCCGCCAAGGCCGTCCGGAAGAAGGGCGCCTGGATCGAGACCTTCGCCCCCACCAACGGCAACCGCTTCGCCGGCCTCGCCTGGCAGGCGGGCGCCAGGTGGTACCGGACACACGGCGACACCTGGATCGTGCACCTCGACGACGAACCCACCCGTAAGGTCGCCGACTACTGGGAATCCCTCGTCAAGCAGAAACTCGTCAAGACCATCCCGGACCGGCAGAACGCCTGGTACAAGGATCTGCAGACCGGCGCCATCCCGGCCTGGGTGGGCGCCAGTTGGGGCGATGCGCTGCTGGCCGGCAACGCACCGGGCACCAAGGGGACGTGGCGGGCCGCGCCGCTGCCGCAGTGGAAGGCGGGCGAGCAGGCCTTCGCCAACTGGGGCGGCTCGACCACCGCCGTCTTCGCCAAGGCCCGCTACCCCAAGGACGCCCTGGACTTCGCCGTCTGGCTCAACACCGACCCCGAGTCGATCGCGCTGCTGATCGACGGCGGCTACGGCTTCCCCAGTGCCAAGAAGGGCTATGCCGCCACCGATCTCGACGTCGACAAGGAATTCTTCGGCGGCCAGGCGTACAGCAAGGTCTTCGCGGCCGCCGGGGCGCATGTGGACACCAGCTGGCGGTGGGGGCCCGGGGTGGACACCCTCTACCAGCGGCTCGGCGACGCCTTCACCGACGCGCTCGCGGACGGCGGCTCCTTCCGCTCGGTCCTGACGAAAGTGCAGGCCCAGACCGTCGCCGACCTCAAGGGCAAGGGCCTGAAGGTGGAGAGCGGGTGAGCCGGGACACGCCGCTGCGGCCGGACCCGGTCACCCGCGGCGCGTCCCGCCGGGGCACCGGCCGCCGCCCGCGCCGCGTCACCCGCACCGAGGCCCGCAACGCCCGCGCCGCCGCCGGATTCGTCCTGCCGTTCCTCGCCCTCTTCGCTCTCTGCTTCCTCGCCCCCATCGGCTACGCCCTCTACGAGAGCCTGCAGAAAACCCAACGCACCGGCCCGCTCGGCCTCGGCGGTCAGGCACACCAGGCCTTCGCCGGCCTCGCCAACTACGCCCACGCCCTCTCCGACGACCGGTTCCTGGCCGGTTTCGGCCGGGTGCTGCTCTTCGGCGCCGTCCAGATCCCGCTGATGACCGTGCTGGCCACCGCCCTCGCACTGCTGCTGGAGAGCGCGAGCGCCCGCGCGGTCCCGTTCTTCCGCAGCGCCTTCTTCCTGCCGTACGGCGTGCCGGGAGTGATCGCCTCGATCCTGTGGGGATTCCTCTACGTGCCGGGCATCAGCCCGCTGGTGAAGATCGCCGAATCCATGGGCTGGAGCGTCGACTTCCTCTCCCGCGGCACCGTCCTGTGGTCCGTCGCCAACATCGTCACCTGGCAGTTCACCGGCTACAACATGCTGGTACTGATCGCCCAGCTCAAGGCCGTACCGGGGGAGCTGTACGAGGCGGCACGGATCGACGGGGCGAACGCCTGGCAGGTCGCCCGGCACATCAAGATCCCGCTGCTCCGCCCCGCGCTCGTGCTCACCGGTGTCTTCAGCATCATCGGCACCCTCCAGCTGTTCGCCGAACCCATGGTGCTGCGCCCGCTGGCCTCCTCCATCGACTCCGGCTTCACGCCCAACCTGCACGCCTACAGCGAGGCGTTCGTCGGCGACAACCAGCAGGTGGCGGCGGCCGAGGCGGTACTGCTCGCGCTGGTGGCGTGCGCGGTGTCCTTCGGCTTTCTGCGGCTGGCCGGCGGGCGCGCCGGGGAGCACACCGGGGAGCGCGGATGACACCGCCCCCGGTCCGCCACCGGATCATCACCGCCTCGCTGCTGACCGTCGCCGCGCTCTACTTCCTGATGCCCGTCTACTGGCTGGCGGTCTCCGCCACCAAGAACAGCGCCGACCTCTTCGGCACCTTCGGCTTCTGGTTCTCCGGCCATCCGCACCCCGTCGACCACCTCGTCGACGTCCTCACCTACGACCACGGCATGTACGCCCGCTGGTTCGCCAACTCCCTCTTCTACGCCGGGACCGGAGCGGTCTGCGCCACCCTGCTGTCCGCCGCGGCCGGCTATGCGCTGGCCACCTTCCCGTTCCGCGGCCGGGAGGCGGTCTTCAACGTGGTGCTCGCCGGGGTGCTGATCCCCGGCACCGCGCTGGCCCTGCCGCTCTACTTCCTCTTCAGCGCGCTGGGCCTGTCCAACACCTACTGGGCGGTGCTGATCCCCAGCACGGTCAGCCCGTTCGGCGTGTATCTGTGCCGGATCTACGCCGCCGCAGCGGTGCCCGGCTCGCTCCTGGAAGCGGCCCGGATCGACGGCGCGGGCGAGGCCAGGATCTTCGGCGGGCTCGCGCTGCGGCTGATGACCCCGGCGCTGGTGACCGTCTTCCTCTTCCAGTTCGTCCACATCTGGAACAACTACTTCCTGCCGCTGGTGATGCTCTCGGACTCCGACCTCTACCCGGTCCAGCTCGGCCTGACCTCCTGGACCGGCTACGCCGACCGCCAACCGGTGCTCTACCAGTACACGGTGGGCGGGGCCTTCCTGTCCGTGGTGCCGCTGATGGTGCTGATGACGGTGCTCCAGCGGTACTGGCGCACGGGCCTGACCGACGGCAGCGTGAAGGCGTGACGGTCCGAGGTGACGGCGTGACCGGTTCGCCGTGACGCCACGACGGGGTCGCCGTAACGGCCTGACCGGCTCCGCGCCGAGTGCCTGACCGGCTCCGCGCCGAGTGCCTGACCTGTTCCGTGCCGAGGGCCCGCCCGGTTCGTGGTGGGCGCGTGACAGGATCGCTGTCATGACTACTCCTGATGATGACCGGTTCTCCCCGAACGCCGCGACGCGTGCGAAGGCCGCCCTCAAGCGTGACCCCTGGGACCTCCCGGACGTCTCCGGCCTGGTGGTCGGCGTCCTCGGCGGCACCGGCGACCAGGGCCGCGGCCTGGCCTACCGGCTGGCACGGTCCGGCCAGAAGGTGATCATCGGCTCCCGGGCCGCCGAGCGCGCCGAGACCGCCGCCGGTGAACTCGGCCTGGGCATCGAGGGCGCGGAGAACGCCGTGTGCGCCCGGCGCAGCGATGTGGTGATCGTCGCCGTGCCGTGGGAGGGCCACGCCAAGACCCTTCAGGCGCTGCGCGAGGAGCTGGCCGGCAAGCTCGTCATCGACTGCGTCAACCCGCTCGGCTTCGACAAGAAGGGCGCCTACGCGCTCAAGCCCGAGGAGGGCAGCGCCGCCGAGCAGGCCGCGGCCCTGCTGCCCGAGTCCCGGGTCACCGCCGCCTTCCACCACCTGTCCGCGGTGCTGCTGCAGGACCCGGAGACCGAGCGGATCGACACCGACGTGATGGTCCTCGGTGAGTCCCGCGCCGATACCGACCTGGTGCAGGCGCTGGCCGCCCGTATCCCCGGTATGCGGGGCGTCTTCGCCGGCCGGCTGCGCAATGCCCACCAGGTCGAGTCGCTGGTCGCCAACCTGATCTCGGTCAACCGGCGCTACAAGGCACACGCGGGGCTGCGCCTCACCGACGTCTGAGCCGGCCGGCCGCGGCGACAGCGGCCGCTGCCGGACCGCCGACCGGCGCACACGGGGCATGGGGGACACTGGGGAGGACCGCACCACTCCCGACAGGAGCCGCTTCCATGCCCCTCTTGCCCCCGTCCGGCCCGGCCCGCCGGCTCGCTCTCATGGCCGTCGCCGTGTGCGTCCTCTCCGTCGCCGCGGCCGTGGTCGCGTTCGTCCAGGGCAGCTTCGTCGGCATCGTCTGGATCCTGCTGGCGGGCATCTCCAGCAACATGGCGTGGTTCTACCTGCGCAGGGCGAAGCTCCAGCGGGCGCAGCAGGCCGGCTGAGCCCGGCGCATCGCGCCCTCCTGCGAGCCCGGCCCCTCGAAAGGGCCGGCCGGGCCCCCGTCCTCAGAAGAGACCGCCGCCCTGCGGCAGCGGCGGCTCGCCCTGCCAGAAGCGGAAGAGCTGCTGGCCGAGGTAGCTGTCGAGCGACGAGACGCCGAGGCCGTGCAGGATCATGTCCACCAGGCCGAAGAAGGCCTGGTTGATCTCCGGTACCCACAGCAGCCCGAAGACCGCCAGCAGCCCGAACGGCGCGAACGGCTCCACCTGCCGCCGCAGCTTGTACGACAGCCACGGCTCGATCACCCCGTAGCCGTCCAGCCCCGGCACCGGCACAAAGTTCAAGATCGCGGCGGTCACCTGCAGCAGCGCCAGGAACGCCAGCGCGAAACGGAACGGGGCGGGCACCCCGTCCAGCCCGTGCAGCCAGAACGGCGCCGTGCACACCGCAGCGAACACGATGTTGGTCAGCGGCCCGGCCGCCGAGATCAGGCTGTGCCGCCAGCGCCCCTGGATCCGGCCCCGCTCGATGAACACCGCGCCGCCCGGCAGCCCGATCCCGCCCATGATCACGAAGATCACCGGCAGCACGATGCTGAGCAGCGCATGGGTGTACTTGAGCGGGTTCAGCGTCAGATAGCCCTTGGCCTCCACCGAGATGTCGCCGCTGTGCAGCGCGGTCCTGGCGTGCGCGTACTCGTGCAGGCACAGCGACACCACCCAGCCGGACACCACGAACAAGAACACCGCGAAGCCGGTGTTCGCCGCGAGCGTTTCGCTCCACACCGCCCAGCCGGACACCGCCATGACGGCGACGAGCGCGAGAAAGACCGGGCTGATACGGCGGTCGGCGCGTCGGATTGCTGTGGTCATGGTGCAAGGCTCCTGGATGTCTGGTGTGGGCAGCCATGACCGTAACCGCGTCACGGCGGCCGGCGCACGGCGGAAGGCCTGCGGGCTCGTGCACGGACCCCTGCCCAGGTCCCGTGCACCCGAAAACGACGCTCGGTGCCTGGGGAGTTGTGGCCTTCGACGACAATGGGCCGGTGCGCTACGGAATTCTCGGCACCACCCAGGCCGACCGGCCCGACGGCACCCCCGTCGCGATCGGCGGACCACGCCTGCGCGCGCTGCTCGCCGCCCTCGCGCTGCGCCCCGGCCGGGCACTCTCCCCGGACGTGCTGATCTCCGACATCTGGGGCCTGGACCCGCCCGCCGACGCGGGCGGGGCACTGCAGGCGCTGGTCGGCCGGCTGCGCCGTGCCCTGGGGCATGCCGCGGTCGCCTCGGCCGACGGCGGCTACCTGCTGTGCGCCGAGCCCGACGCCGTCGACCTGCACCGTTTCGAGCGGCTTGCGGCGGAGGGCGGCCGGGCGCTGACCGCAGCGGACCCGGCCGGCGCCGCCGCCCTGCTCGACGACGCCCTGGCGCTCTGGCGCGGTCCGGCCCTCGCCGATCTGCCGGACGCGGGTGCCGAGGCCTCCCGCGCCGAACGCCGCCGCCTGGACGCCCAGCGCACCCGCCTCGCCGCCGACCTCGCCCTCGGCCGGGCCGACCGCGCGCTGCCCACCCTCCTCGCGCTGTGCCAGGACCATCCGCTGGACGAACCCCTCCAGGCCCTGCGGCTGCGCGCGCTGCGTGCCGCGGGCCGTACGGCACAGGCACTGGCGGCCTACGAGGAGATACGCACCGGCCTCGCCGACCGCCTCGGCGCGGATCCGGGCCCGGAGCTGCGCGCCCTGCACGCGGAACTGCTCCGCCCGCCGGCGGAGACGGCCCCGCCGCCCGCGCACCCCCACGCTCCCGGCACCGCACACCCGCCCGCCGGCCCCGGCGCCCCCACGACAGCCCCCGTCCCCTCGGCCGTCCCCGCCCCCTACCTCACCCCGCCCCGCCCCCGCCCCGGCAACCTCCGTGCCCGGCTCACCTCCTTCGTCGGGCGGGACACCGACCTGGCGGCGATCCGCGCCGATCTGGCCGAGCACCGGCTGGTGACGCTGCTGGGCCCCGGCGGCGCCGGCAAGACCCGGCTGTCGCAGGAGGGCGCGGAGGCCGCCGCGGCCGCGCTGCCGGACGCCTGGCCGCACGGCGTATGGCTGGCCGAGCTGGCACCGGTGGACGATCCGCAGACCGTGCCCGAGGCGGTACTGACCGCGCTCGGGGCCCGGGAGACGGTCGTCCGCGGCACCACGGCGGAAGGACTGCGGGCCGCCGCCGATCCGACCGCCCTGGACCCGCTCGGCCGGCTCGCCGAGCACTGCGCCGGCCGCCGGATGCTGCTCGTCCTCGACAACTGCGAGCATGTGATCGGCGCCGCCGCCGAGCTCGCCGAGCGGCTGCTGGCCGACTGCCCGGGGGTGACGGTGCTGGCCACCAGCCGTGAGCCGCTGGCCGTACCGGGCGAGGTGCTGCGGCCGGTCGAGCCGCTGCCCGCCCCCGTCGCGCTGCGGCTGCTGGCCGACCGCGGGGCCGCCGCCCTGCCCGGCTTCCGTATCGAGGCCGACGAGGAGACCACCGCCGCCTGCACCGAGATCTGCACCCGGCTGGACGGGCTGCCGCTGGCCATCGAACTCGCCGCGGCCCGGCTGCGGTTGCTGACGCCGCGGCAGCTCGCCGACCGGCTCGACGACCGTTTCCGGCTGCTGACCAGCGGCAGCCGGACCGTGCTGCCCCGCCAGCAGACGCTGCGCGCGGTCGTGGACTGGTCCTGGGACCTGACCGACGAGCCCGAACGGGCGGTGCTGCGCCGGCTGTCCGTCTTCGCCGGCGGCTGCGACCTGGCCGCGGCCGAAGAGGTGTGCGCGGGCGACGGTGTCGACCGGCGCGAGGTGGCCGGGCTGCTCGGCTCGCTGATCGACAAATCGCTGGTGGTCGCGGCCCCGGCCGGCCAGTCGCCGGGCGGCAGCCGCTCCGGCGGCGGAGAGATGCGCTACCGGCTGCTGGAGACGGTGGGGGAGTACGCCGGCGAGCGGCTGGACGAGGCCGGGGAACGGGCCGGTGCCGAGCGCCGCCACCTCGTCGCCTACCGCGAACTGGCCCGTACCACCGACCCGTTGCTGCGCGGGCCCGGCCAGCGCGCGGGCATGGAGCGGCTGGAGCTGGAGCACGACAACCTGCGCACCGCGCTGCGCCGCGCCCTCGCCGCACGGGACGAGCACGAGGCGCTGTGCCTGGTGCTGTCCCTGCAGTGGTTCTGGTCGCTGCGCGACCACCGCGGCGACGCCCGCCACTGGGCGACGGCGGCTGCCGCGCTCGGCCCCAACCCCTTCACCCCGCCCGCCGAACCGGCCCCCGACCTGCACGAGAGACCCATCGACGCACCCCCGCCGATGGCTTTCGAGCAACTGCTCGAGGCCCGCCGCGAGGTCCGGCTGGTCGCGCTCTCCAGCCGGGACAGCGATATCGAGGCGCTGCTCGATCCGGCGATGCAGGAAGAGCTGGCCGGGATGCTCACCGTCTACCGCACCGGCATGCCGCAGACCTGCAAGGTGCCCGGCGCGCTGTGGTACTACGCGGTGCTGATCACCGGACGGTTCGACGAGCTGGCCGAGCTGGTCGAGGGCGCGGTGCAGGCCTGCCGCGACCTCGGCTACGAATGGGAGCTGGCCTACATCCTGCAGTTCCGCTCGAAGATCCTCAACGACCGCGCCGGCGGGCTGGCGCAGGCGACCCGCGATGCCGACGAGGCGCTGCGCTCCTTCCTGCGGCTCGGCGACGCATGGGGCGCGGCCGAGGCGCTGGCGGGACGCGCCGAAACCCATGAGAAGCGGGGTGCGTACGCGCAGGCGGCGCGCGACTACCGGGCGGCGATGGTGCACGCCGAGAACCTGGGGGCGCACGGCCAGACCCTGCTGCTGCGCTGCCGGCTGGGTGCCGTACTGATCGAGGACGGCCAGGCGGAGACCGGCGAGCGGATGCTGCGCGAGGTGCTGGCCGAGGCGGCGAAGGGCAACAGCGGCCGGGACACCGAGCCGTTCGCCCGGCTGACCCTCGCGATGTGGCTGACGCTGAAGGGGGATCACCAGGAGGCGCGGGCGGAATTGCACGTGGTGCGTGAGCTCTTCGCCCCGCGCGCCCCGGACCTGTTCGCCGGGATGCTGGAGTCGTTGCTGATCTCGCTGGACCTGGACGAGGGTCACCGCGAGGAGGGCCTGCTGCCGAGGTTCCGGACGGCCATGGACCGCATGCAGGACTCCCTGACGCAGATGATCGCGCCGGACCTCCCGGTGGTGCAACTCCTCACCGGTGCAAGGGTGTTGATGGCGGTACGGGGCGAGGCCGCGGGGCGGGACGCGGCGCGCCTGGTGGGGGCGTACGACGCGCTGCGGGCGACCGGCCATGTCCCGCCGCGGCTCATCCGCGACGACCGGGCCCGCACCGAGGCGGCCGCGCGGACGCTGGTGGGCGGTACGGCCTATGCGCAGGCGTACGCCGAAGGCGGCGGCCTCTCCCTCGAAGAGGCCGCCGCCCTCATCTGACGCGAGCCGGGCGAAGGGCCGTCCCGCAGGGAAACCCCCTGCGGGACGCGCGTCAGGTCTTCTTGCGGAACTTCGCCACCGCGAGGGGCATGGTGACGGCCGTGATGGCGACCGCCCAGCCGAGGGTGACCAGCGCCGGATGGGCCACGGCGCCCTGGTTGTTGATCAGTGCACGGGACGCGTCCGCCAGGTTGGAGAGCGGGTTGACCTTGGTGAACCCCTCCAGCCAGCCGGGCATCGAGGTCGTCGGCGCGAAGATCGACGAGCCGAACTGCAGCGGCATCAGCACCAGCATCGCCATGCCCTGGACCGCCTGAGGGGTCTTCACGGTGAGCCCCAGCAGGATGAAGATCCACATCAGGGCGGCGCCGAAGACGGTGGACAGCGCGACCGCGGCGAGGAACGCGAGCATGCTGCCCTTGATCTCCAGGCCGAGCAGGAAGCCCATGCCGAGCAGGATGGCGGTGGCGATCAGCATCCGGCCGATCTCGACGACGATCTTGGCGATGAGGACCGAGGACCGGGCGATGGGCATCGTCCGGAAGCGGTCCATCACGCCCTTGCGGAAGTCCTCGTTGACGCCGCTGCCCACCGCCATGGCGATGTTCATGCCGAGCATCGCCATCATGCCGGGCACCAGGCGCTGGATGTATTCGTGCTGGTTGCCCTTGCCGGCGATCGCGCCGCCGAAGACATAGGTGAACAGCAGGATGAAGATGATCGGCATCAGCAGGACGTCCATCATGGACTCCGGATCCTGCTTGATCTGCAGGGCGTTGCGCCGCACCAGCGCCCCGATGTGCCGCAGATTGGCCCGCAGACCGACCCGGCCCTCATCGGCGCCGGCCTTCACCCGTGGCGCCGTCATCGTTGCCGTACTCATGCCGATACCCCCGCGTACTGCTCGTCCCTGGCGTCCTCGGACCCGGCCCCGGACCCGGTCCCGGCCTCGGAGGTCTTCTGGCCGGTGATGGCCAGGAACACCTCGTCCAGGCTGGGCAGATGGGTGCTGATCCCGGCGAGCGCGATGCCCTCGCGGCCGAGCACACCGACCACCGCGGTCAGCTGCTCGTCGCTGGTGATCGGCACGTTGACCACACCCCCGTCGTGGTCGGCGGTGGCACCCGCGATGCCGTCCAGACCGGCCCGGCCGACGGCCTCGGCCGTCCGGTCCAGCTCGCCGGGGTCCGACGGCCGGATCTGCAGCGTCCGCCCGCCGACCTTGGCCTTGAGCTCGTCCACCTGCCCCTCGGCGATCACCCGGCCGCGGTCGATGACCGTCAGCTCGTTGGCCAACTGCTCGGCCTCTTCCATGTACTGGGTGGTCAGCAGCACCGTGGCACCCTCGCGCACCATCTGCTGGACCTCCTGCCACACCTCGTTGCGGGTGCGGGGGTCCAGACCGGTGGTCGGCTCGTCCAGGTAGAGGACCGCCGGCCGGCCGATCATCGAGGCGGCGAGGTCGAGCCGGCGGCGCATACCGCCGGAGTACTTGGCCGCGGCCCGCTTGGCGGCCTCGGTCAGCGAGAACCGCTCCAGCATCTCGTCCGCGCGGCGGCGGGCGTCCTTGCGGGACAGATCGAGCAGCCGCCCGATCATGTAGAGGTTCTCCCAGCCGGAGAGCTTTTCGTCGACCGAGGCGTACTGGCCGGTCAGGCCGATGGTGCGGCGCAGCGCGCGGGGCTGGCGCACCACATCGAAGCCGGCCACGACGGCGCTGCCGGCATCCGGCACGAGGAGGGTGGACAGGCACCGCACGAGGGTCGTCTTGCCGGCGCCATTGGGGCCGAGCACGCCGAGCACGGTGCCTTCTTTCACGTCCAGGTCCACCCCGTCGACGGCCTTGACCGCGCCGAAGTGCTTGACCAGACCGCGCACCTCCACGGCGTTGCCGCCCTTGGTGGATATCGTCTGTCGCGTCATGTCCCCAAGGTGTCAGCCGCCACCGACAGCGTGCCGACAAGTCGCCGACAAGGCCTGGCGCTTGCTTCGGCCTCCCACGTTGTCGGCCTCCCCGCCGCGGTGGTTTCTCACCGTTCCGCCTGCGGCGGGCGTGGTGTGTCGGGTGCGGTGCCGCTCCTCCGGACTTCGTCCTGCGGCGCGGCACCTCCCGTGAGTGGGTGGAAGAGCGTGAGTGGGGGCGCACGTGGTCATTTACGTGCACCCCCACCGGCCTTCAACGCTTCCCCCCACCACAGCCCCGCGCAGCGGACCCGCCCGCCGCTGGGGCACCTCCCACGCCCCTTAGGCAGTGGGGGAGCTACGGCGAGAAACCCCTACGGCGGGTCAGCCGACCTGAACGGTTCAGTGAAAGAGATGCGGCTCCGCCGGAAACGCGCCGCCAATGACATCCTCCGCGAACGCCTTCGCCGCCCCGCCGAGCTGCGCCCGCAGGTCCAGGTACTGCTTGACGAACTTCGGGACCCGGCCGGCCGTCATGCCGGCCATGTCGGTCCATACCAGCACCTGGGCGTCGCAGTCCGGGCCGGCGCCGATGCCGACGGTCGGGATGTAGAGCGAACGGGTGACCTCGGCCGCCAGCTCGGCGGGTACCGCCTCCAGGACGACCGAGAACGCACCGGCGTCCTGCACCGCCTTGGCGTCTCGCAGCAGCTGCTGGGCCGCCTCCTCGCCGCGGCCCTGGACGGGGTAGCCCCCGTAGGCGTGGACCGACTGCGGGGTCAGCCCGACATGCGCCATCACCGGGATGCCGGACGAGACCAGCAGCTCCACCTGGTCGGCGGAGCGCTCACCGCCCTCCAGCTTGACGGCGCCCACGCCCGCTTCCTTCACCAGCCGGGTGGCGTTGCGCAGCGCCTGCACCGGGCCTTCCTGGTACGAGCCGAACGGCAGATCGCCGACGACGAGCGCGCGCTTGGTGCCCCGGACGACCGCCGCGGACAGCAGGGTGGTCTCGTCCATGGTGACCGGCACGGTGGATTCGTAACCGAGGTGGCAGTTGCCCATCGAGTCACCGACGAGCAGCACGGGGATGCCGGCCTCGTCGAAGACGGAGGCGGTCATGGCGTCGTAGGCGGTGAGCATCGGCCACTTCTCGCCGCGCTCCTTGGCGGCGGCGATGTCCCGGACGGTGATCCGGCGCGACCCCGAGCCCCCGTACAGAGACTTGGCAACCGGCTTCTGGGCAGGCGAAGGCTGCGTCATGGTGACGGCTCCTGTTCGTCATCTCGAGGCACCCTGACGGTGTCCCCGGACTCCTGACCATGCTGGCACGGCCCGCGCACAAAGGAAAAGGGGAACGGACGTGACCGCCCACGCTTCGGCCGGAAGCCACCCTTGTCCGGCCCGGACGACCGGTCTCGCCGCCCGGACGACCGCCCTCGCTTCGGCCGGAAGACGACTACCGCTTCGCCCGGAAGAAGGGCCCCTCCGCGCGGCTTCCCGATACGGAACAGCCTCGTATCGGAACGACCCTAGGGTGCCGGACATGGCCTCCTCCTCCAGCACCCCGGGCGCTCCGCCGGCCCGACAGATCCCGGAACCCGTCCACCGCCGCCGCTGGGCGATCCTGTCCACCCTCATGCTCAGCCTGCTGATCGTGGTGCTGGACAACTCGATCCTCAATGTCGCCATGAAGACGATCGCGACTCCGGCCCCGCTCGGCCTCGGCGCCACCCAGAGCGAGCTGGAGTGGGCGATCAACTCCTACACGCTGGTCTTCGCCGGTCTGCTGTTCACCGCGGGCCTGCTCGGCGACCGGCTGGGCCGCAAGAAGATGCTGCTCTTCGGCCTGGCCGTCTTCGGCGTCGGGTCGGTGCTCGCCGGGGTGTCCGGATCGCCGGCGGAGCTGATCACCTTCCGTGCGCTGATGGGGCTGGGCGGCGCCTTCGTGATGCCGTCCACCCTCGCCATCCTGATGAACGTCTTCGAGCGGGAGGAGCAGCCCCGGGCGATCGGCATCTGGGCCGGCGGGGTGGGGCTGGCCATCGCGGTCGGCCCGATCGCCGGCGGGCTGCTGCTCGCCCACTTCTGGTGGGGCTCGGTCTTCATGATCAACGCCCCGGTCGTGGTGGTCTCGCTGATCGCGATGGTGATCCTGGTGCCCGACTCCAAGGACCCCGGCCCCGGCCGGCTGGACCCGTTCGGGGTGCTGCTGTCCGTCGTCGGACTCGTCCTGCTGGTCTACGGCATCATCAAGGGCGGTCAGCTCGCCGACTTCACCGACCCGCAGGTGGCCGGCACGATCGCCGGCGGCCTGGCGGTGCTGGTCGCCTTCGTGCTGCACCAGAAGCACAGCGACCACCCGTCCATCGACATCGGCTACTTCCGCAGCCCCGCCTTCTCGGCCGCCATCGCCGCCATCGCGCTGGTCTTCTTCGCGCTGATGGGCGTCGCGTTCTTCACCGTCTTCTACATCCAGAGCGTGCGCGGCTACACCCCGCTGCAGGCCGGGATGCTGTTCCTGCCGCTGGCCGCCGCCCAGACGATCTTCGCGCCACGGGCCCGGCTCGCCGTCGACCAGTACGGCGCCCGCGCGGTGTGCACCTTCAGCATGTTCGTGGTGGCCACCACCATGTCGGGCATGCTGCTGCTGGACACCGACACCCCGATCTGGGTCCTGGAGGCGCTGTTCTTCCTGCAGGGCGCCGGGATGGCGCACATCATGCCGCCGGCCACCGTCGCGGTCATGCAGGCGCTGCCCCGGGAGAAGGCCGGCTCCGGCTCGGCGCTCAACAACGTCTTCCGGCAGGTCGGCGGCACCCTCGGCGTCGCCGTCCTCGGCTCGCTGCTGTCGACGAGCTACCGCGACCGTATGCAGGACATCCTGGACCGGCTGCCGGGCGTACCGCCGGCCGCCCGGCACGCGGCCGGGGAATCCATCGAGGCGACGCACGGGCTCGCGGACCGGATGGGGCCGGCGGGCCGGCGGCTGACCGCCGTGGCCGACGACGCCTTCATCCACGCCATGCACATCACCGCGCTCGGCTCGGCCGCCATCGCGCTGCTGGGGCTCGTCGTGGCCGCGGCCTTCCTGCCGGGCAAGAGGGCACCGGTGCCGCAGCCGGCCAAGCCGCAGGAAGAGCGGAAGGCGGGCGCGGAGCGATGAGCCGGGCGGCGGCGGACTCCGGGGCGGCGGCCGGGGAGCGGCCGGGCCCGGCGTCCCCCGGGCGCCGCGGCCGGCCGCGCAGCGCCGCGGCCGACTCGGCGATCATCGAGGCCGTGCTGCGCCTGATCGAGGACGGGGCCTCCATAGGTGAGCTGTCCATGGAGCGCATCGCCCGCGAGGCAGGCGTCGGCAAGGCCACGGTCTACCGCCGCTGGCCGGGGAAGAGCGCGCTGATGCTCGACGTCATGCGGTCCCTGGACGTCCCGGGCCCGCTCCTGGACGGCACCTCGGTGCGCGACGACCTGGTCTCGCTGCTGGAGTTCCTGCGCCGCCGCGGCCTGGGCAAGCGCAGCTCCGCGCTGCTGCGTACCCTCGTCAGCCACGTCCGGGCACAGCCCGAGCTGTGGGCGGAATATCACGACACCGTCGTACGGGCCCGCCGCGAGGCGCTGCTCGGGGTGCTCCGGCGCGGGGTGGCGAACGGCGAGATCCGCACCGACCGGGACCTGGAGACCGTCGCCGACCTCTTCGTCGGGCCGCTGCTGGCCCGCGCCCTCCTCCACGAGTGGCAGGAACTGCCCGAGAGCCTTCCGGCGGACATCGTCGACATGGTCCTGGAGGGCGTACGGCCGGCGGCACCGGAGGCGACGGCACCGGAGGTGACGATGGTGGAGGTGACGGTGGCGGATACGAGGACGGCGGAGAATGCGGTGCCGGATACGAGGGCGGCGGATACCGCGGCGGGCCGAACTCCGCGGCACGGCAAGGGCCTTGGAGTCAAGGACGCCCGCCCCGGCACGCCGTGTGCACACGGCCCCGTATGACCGGCGCATGCCTGTTCTGTCACAGCCGTTGTCACGAATCCCGGTACCGGAACCCCGACCCGCCACCATGCCGTCCTCACTTCTAAGAAAGCGCATTACGGACCATCGCCTAGGGTCGGGGACCACAGGTCAGGCGCGGCGAGGCAACGCAGTGAGGACAGCTACATGGCGCAGGCATACATGACGGAACCGGGACAGGGGCGCAACCCCGGGGAGGCCGGTTCCCGGGCCGAGCGCCTGCGGAGCTGGTGGCGTCCCGAGGGCATGTGGCGGCGCGGCCTCGTGCTCGCGGTGCTCGCGGTCCTGGTGGGCCTGCTGATGATGCTGCACTCCCAGATCCCCAACACCGTGGGGAACCTGGGCAGTCTGCTGGAGACCTTCCTGCCGTGGCTGGGGCTGTGCATCCCGCTGCTGCTCGTCGTCGCGGTGCTGCGCCGCTCGGCGACCGCGCTGGTGGCGCTGGTGCTGCCGGTGTTCGCCTGGATCAGCCTCTTCGGCGGGCAGATCACCGACAAGGCCGGCAACGGCGGCAATCTCACGGTCGCCACCCACAACGTCAATGCCGACAACCCCGACCCGGCGTCCACCGCGCGGGACATCGTGGCCTCCGACGCCGATGTGGTGGCCCTGGAGGAGCTGACCGGCGACGCCCTGCCCGTCTACCGGCAGGGGCTGGCGAAGGCGTATCCGTACCACACGGTCGAGGGCACCGTCGGGCTGTGGAGCAAACGCCCGCTGTCCGAGACGAAGCCGGTGGACATCAAGATGGGCTGGACCCGCGCGCTGCGGGCCACCGTCACCGCGGCCGACGGCCAGAAGTTCGCCGTCTACGTCGCGCATCTGCCGTCGGTACGCGTCAAGGTCGAGGCGGGCTTCACCGCAGGCCAGCGCGACGGCAGCGCCGCGGCGCTCGGTGAGGCGATCGCCGCCGACCCGGAGAAGAAGGTCATGCTGCTCGGCGACCTCAACGGCACCATGAACGACCGCTCGCTGGCCCCGGTCACCTCCCAGATGCGCTCCGCCCAGGGCGCGGCGGGCGACGGCTTCGGCTTCAGCTGGCCGGCCGCGTTCCCGATGGCCCGAATCGACCAGATCATGATGAAGGGGATGGACCCGGTCAAGGCCTGGGTGATGCCCGAGACCGGCAGCGACCACCTTCCGGTCGCGGCGACGGTGAAGATCTGACCGGCGCACGGACGCACTGCCGAGGGTGACCGCGGGTTGCCGGCGGTGACCGGGGACGGGTTGCCGGCGGTGACCGGGTCGGACTGCCGACGGGGATCCGACGCGGGTTCGTCACGCCCCGTTCCCCTGTGGGAATACTGCGCCTGAGAGACTTTGTTCCGTAAGGGAACTTAAGTACGTACGGTCCGCGCGCTGCGTGCCCGCCGCACGCACAACCCCGAAAGGTCTTTCATGCCCTTGGCTCTGCTCGCCCTCGCGGTCTCAGCTTTTGGCATCGGCACCACGGAATTCGTGATGATGGGCCTGCTGCCCGACGTCGCGGACGATCTGGGCACCTCCGTGCCCACCGCCGGCTACCTCGTCTCCGCCTATGCCCTCGGCGTCGTCATCGGCGCCCCGCTCCTGACCGCCCTCGGCTCCCGTATCCCGCGCAAGCGGATGCTGGTGGGCCTGATGGCGGTCTTCACGGTCGGCAACCTCGCCTCCGCCCTGGCTCCCACCTTCGGGCTGCTGATCGCCGGCCGGCTGCTGGCCGGGCTCCCGCACGGTGCGTTCTTCGGCGTCGGCGCGGTGGTCGCCGCCCGGCTGGTGCGCGAGGGCCGCCAGGCCCGTGCGGTCGCCACGATGTTCCTCGGCCTGACCGTCGCCAACATCATCGGCGTCCCCGCGGCCACCCTGCTGGGCCAGCAGCTCGGCTGGCGCGCCACCTTCCTCGTCGTGGCCGCCATCGGGCTGGCCGCCATGGCCTCCCTGGCCCGGCTGATCCCCCCGCTGCCGGCCGAGGAGCGCACCGGCCTGGTCAGCGAGCTGCGGGCGCTGGGCAACCGCCAGGTGCTGCTCGGCCTGCTCACCACCGTCTTCGGCTTCGCCGGGATCTTCGCCGTCTACAGCTACCTCGCGTCGATGATGACCGAGGTCACCGGCTTCGCCGCGGGCTCCGTGCCGCTGGTCCTCGCCCTCTTCGGTATCGGGATGACCCTCGGCGCGCTCGCCGCGGGCCCGCTCACCGACCGGGCCCTGCGCCCGACCCTCTACGGCTCGCTGGCCGCCCTGGCCCTCGTCCTGACGGCCTTCCACTTCACCGCCCAGGTGAAGTGGGCGGCGCTGGTGACGGTGGTCCTCATCGGCGCGGTCGGCTTCCTGACCACCACGCCCCTGCAGATGCTGGTCATGCACAAGGCCCAGCAGGCCCCGACGCTGGCCGCCGCCTCCAACCAGTCCGCCTTCAACCTCGCCAACGCCGGTGGCGCCTGGGTCGGCGGCCTGGCCCTGGCGGCAGGCTGGGGCTGGACCTCCCCGACCCTGGTCGGCGCGGTGCTGGCCGCCCTGGGCCTGGCCGTCGCCGTCGTGGCCGGTCTCCTGGACCGTGGTGCTCACGACGCCTCACGGATCGTGGCCCGCAGCGGCGAGACCCACGGTGGCGAGACCCGCAGCGGTGAGAGGGAGGCCGGGCCGGCCGCGGGTGCGCCGGTCGCGGCCGAGGGCCAGGCCGGCTGACCGCCCACGCCCTGTCCGGCCGGACGTCCCGCCCGGCCGTGCAGGCCCCGCCGCCCGGAAGCCGGCGCCCCGTCAGCTCCCCTCCCGCCAGTGGTTGGTGATCGGCAGCCGCCGGTCCTTGCCGAAGCCCTTCGCGGAGATCTTGGGGCCCGGCGGGTACTGGCGGCGCTTGTACTCGGCGTGGTCGACCATCCGCAGGACCCGCGTCACCAGGGCCTCGTCGAAGCCCTGGGCGACGATGTCCTCCCGGCCGCGGTCGTGGTCGACGTACAGCTCCAGGATGCGGTCCAGGATGTCGTAGTCGGGCAGCGAGTCGGTGTCGACCTGGCCGGGGCGCAGTTCGGCGCTCGGGGGCTTGGTGAGGGTGTTCTCCGGGATCGGCGGGATCCGGCCGCGGTCGGCGGCGGCCTGGTTGCGCCAGCGGGCCAGCTGGTAGACGACCGACTTGTAGACGTCCTTGATCGGGCCGTAACCGCCCACCGAGTCGCCGTAGAGGGTCGAATAGCCGCAGGCCAGCTCGGACTTGTTGCCGGGGGCGAGGACCAGGTGGCCTTCCTGGTTGGAGAGGGCCATCAAGGTGGTGCCCCGCAGCCGCGACTGCAGATTCTCCTCGGCCAGCCCGGTCAGCGGCAGCGCCGCCATATAGGCGTCGAACATCGGGCCGATCGGCACCGTGCGGAAGGCCAGGCCCGTACGGCTCGCGAGTTCGGCGGCGTCGGTGAGGGAGTGCTCCGACGAGTAGCGGGAGGGCATCGCCACGGCGTGCACGTGCTCCGCCCCCAGGGCGTCGCAGGCGAGCGTGGCGACCAGCGCCGAGTCGATGCCGCCGGAGAGGCCGAGCGCCACGCTGCCGAAGCCGTTCTTGGCGGCGTAGGCGCGCAGGCCGACGACCAGCGCGGTGTAGATCTCCTCCAGGTCCGTGAGGCGTTCGGCCTCGCCGCCGGGCGTCTCGGGCGGGTAGGGCGGCAGCGGGTCGGGCGACAGGACGCGGTGGTCGACGCGCAGCCCGTCGTCCAGCACGCCCGACGGGGGCACCGGCGCCGCCGCGGGCAGGTCCAGGTCGACCAGCACACAGCCCTCCGCGAACTGCGGCGCCCGCGCGATCACGGTGCCGTGCCTGTCGACGACGATCGAGTCGCCGTCGAAGACCAGCTCGTCCTGCCCGCCGATCATCGCCAGGTAGGCGGTGGTGCAGCCGGCCTCCTGGGCCCGCTTGCGGACCAGCTCCAGCCGGGTGTCGTCCTTGTCCCGCTCGTAGGGCGAGGCGTTGACCGACACCAGGAGCCCGGCGCCCGCGCTGCGCGCCGCCGGCACCCGTCCGCCGTCCTGCCACAGGTCCTCGCAGATGGCGAGCGCGATATCCACCCCGTGCACCCGCACGACGGGCAGGGTGTCGCCGGGGACGAAGTAGCGGAACTCGTCGAAGACGCCGTAGTTGGGAAGGTGGTGCTTGGCGAACGACAGCGCGACCTCGCCGCGGTACAGCACGGCGGCGGCGTTCTGCGGGGCGCCCGCGGGCCGGCCGTAGCGCGGCTTGGCCTGTGCGCCGCGGTCGAGGTAGCCGACGATCACCGGGAGGTCGCCCATGCCCTGCGACGCCAGCCGGCCGGCCAGCGTCCGCAGCGCCTCGCGGCTCGCCTCGACGAACGAGGGGCGCAGCGCCAGGTCCTCGACGGGATAGCCGGTCAGCGCCATCTCGGGGAAGGCGACGAGGTGCGCGCCCTGGTCGGCGGCGTGCCGGGTCCAGCGCAGGATCGTCTCGGCGTTCCGGTCGAGGGCGCCGACACAGCTGTCGGTCTGGTTGAGGGCGAGACGAAGTTGAGGCACCCCGCCAGTGTAATCGTCTTTCTGACGCAATGGGGGTGGGAAAGGACCAGGAGAAGCCCTTCCCCACCCCCGGGCCGCTGCTTCCGCTAATTCCGGTACTTCTTGCGGTACCCGATGACCGTCATCATCCCGGACTCCGAGTGGTAGATGTTGTGGCAGTGGACCATCCACAGACCGGGGTTGTCGGCGTGGAAATCGACGTCCACCCTGCGGCCGGGCAGCAGGATCGTGGTGTCCTTGCGGGGCCCGCCGTTGGGCAGGGTGAAGGTGTGGCCGTGCACATGCATCGGGTGCCACATCCTGGTGTGGTTGCGGAAGATGATCCGGACCCGCTCCCCGGCCTCGACGGGATACCGCTGGGAGGGCGTGTACGGGCTCCCGTTGATCGCCCAGTCGTACTTCTCCATGGTGCCGGTGAGGGTCATTTCGAGGGTGCGGTCGGGGCGGCGCGCCATGGACCGTACCGACTCGGCGGCGATGAGCCGGTCCGCCGTGATGATCCGTCCGTACAGGCTCTTGGGCCGGGCGGACGGGCCGGGTGCCTCGCCGCTCCCGGTGCGCAGCAGGCCCAGCGCGGAGCGCCCCTTGCCCTCGGCGAGCACGGTGAGCGGGAAGACGCCGTCCCGGGCCGTGACCAGGACGTCATAGCGTTCGGCCATCCCGATGAGCAGCGCATCGGTCTCGGCGTGCTCGACCGGCAGGCCGTCGGTGTGCGTCACGGTCATCCGGTGGTCGCCGAGTGCGACGCGGTAGGCGGTCTCGCTGCCCGCGTTGATGAAGCGGATCCGGATGCGGTCGCCGGGCCTGGCGCGGAAGGTCCGCGGGTCCTTGGCGGTGCGGCCGTTGACGAGGTGGTAGGGGTGGTCCACATCCCCCGCGTCGTGGCCGAGCAGCCTGCTCCGGGCGCCCTTGAGGAGACGCGACGGGCCGTCGGAGGGGACGGCCGCTCCGCGCATGGTGTGGGCGCCACGACCGCTGTCCCGTGCGTGGCCCGAACCCATCTCGCCATGGCTCATGGGCCCGCGGTCCTCGCCCCCGTGCAACTGCTTGAGCACGTTCTCGGGTGTGCTGCCGTCGACTCCGTCGACCCAGTCGTCCAGCAGGACGATCCACTCCTTGTCATAGGAGAGCGGTTCCCTGGGGTCGTCGACGATCAGCGGCGCGTACAGCCCGCGGTCCAACTGGAGACCGTAGTGCGGATGCACCCAGTGGGTGCCGGGGGTGGTGACCGCGAAGTGGTAGTCGAACGTGGCGCCGGGCTTGATGGACCGCTGGGTCAGTCCGGGTACCCCGTCCATGTCGTTGCGCACCGTCAGCCCGTGCCAGTGCAGCGTCGTGGGCTGCGGGAGGTCGTTGGTGAGGGCCAGCGCGATCCGCTCGCCCGAGGTGACGCGCATGATCTTGCCGGGCAGTGCATCGCCGTACGCCCAGGTCTCGACGGTACGGCCGCCCAGGTCGAACCGGCTGACCCCGGCGGTCAGCGCGAAGCGGCGCACGGGGCCCGCACCCCGCCTGCGCTCGGCCTCGGCGACCTCCGGGCCGTCGGGGGACACATAGCCGGACGGGGGGCGGCCGTCCGGACGGGCGGAAGGGACGGTGCCGTTCATGCCGTCCATACCGGAGTGCGGGCCGGCGCCGGTCTTGCCGGTGGCGCAGGCGGACAGCAGGCCGCTGCCGGCGGCGGCGAGACCTGCGCCGAGCAGGGCGCGGCGGGAGTGCGTACGCATGGGAGGAACACCTCGAGACGATGTCGGTGGTGATCTGGGCGGGGTGAGGGCACTGCCGCGGGCTCCGGTGGGCGTCGGCGGCGGGGCGCGCTCCTGCACGCGCGGTACCGACGGTCAGGCGGGGAGTGGGGGGCGCGGCGGTCCGGATATCGGCCAGCGGCCGCGCGGCGGGCCGGTGCGCGCTGCCGGGCACCGGCCGGGCTCCCGCCACCCGGCCGGGGCGCCGGGGCCGGGGTGTCCGGGCGTCCGGACGGGGGTGGCGAGGGCGGCAGGTACCGCGGTGAACAGCAGCAGACGGCCGCACCACGCGGCGGTCTTGCCCTGTTCCTGCATCGCGGACCTCTCGACGGGCGGCGAACCGGCGGACGCGGGAGGAGGTCCGCTTGACGCAATCTAACCCCGAGGGGTATGGGTCTCGCGGTGGCCCGCCGTACGGAGTGCCGTTGCGCGGTCCGGCGGGTGAGCCGGAGCGCTCCGGCGGGGCACGGCGGCGCCGTCCAGGTCCCGCGAGCCCGACATGATCGGGGAGACACCGCCTGGGCCGGAGGGTTCTCCGCCGCGGGGTCCGACCGCTGATCAGCGTGGGAAGGGCAGGGAACGGAGCCTTCAACGCCGGGTCAAGGACCGCTCAGGCCCGCTTCAAGACTCCGCCAAGCCCCCCGTTTGCCCCCGTCCGCTGCGCTGAGCCCGCTCGCCGCGGGAAGGATGCGGGGTGAGGGTTACGGGACAGCGGTTCTGATTCAGGCCAAGGGTGCGTAATGTGACGGTAACCCCCTCACGTGATACTGGTGTGCCACGTCGCGTGATCCGGCGCGTGTGGACAGGCCGATTGACCTGCAAGGATTGGTGACCCATGGACAAGCAGCAGGAGTTTGTGCTCCGCACGCTCGAGGAGCGCGACATCCGCTTCGTACGGCTGTGGTTCACCGATGTCCTCGGTTTCCTCAAGTCCGTGGCGGTGGCTCCCGCGGAGCTGGAGCAGGCCTTCGACGAGGGCATCGGCTTCGACGGCTCGGCCATCGAAGGGTTCGCCCGGGTGTACGAGTCCGACATGATCGCCAAGCCGGACCCCGGCACCTTCCAGATCCTGCCCTGGCGCGCCGAGGCCCCCGGCACCGCCCGGATGTTCTGCGACATCCTGATGCCGGACGGCTCCCCCTCCTACGCGGACCCGCGCTACGTCCTCAAGCGCATCCTGGCCAAGACCTCCGACCTCGGGTTCACCTTCTACACCCACCCGGAGATCGAGTTCTTCCTGCTCAAGGACAAGCCCGTGGACGGCCAGCGGCCGACCCCCGGCGACTCCTCGGGCTACTTCGACCACACCCCGCAGAACGTCGGCATGGACTTCCGCCGGCAGGCGATCACGATGCTGGAGTCGATGGGCATCTCGGTGGAGTTCAGCCACCACGAGGGCGCCCCCGGCCAGCAGGAGATCGACCTGCGCTACGCCGACGCCCTCTCGACCGCCGACAACATCATGACGTTCCGGCTGGTCATGAAGCAGGTGGCCCTGGAGCAGGGCGTCCAGGCGACGTTCATGCCCAAGCCGTTCTCCGAATATCCGGGCTCGGGCATGCACACCCACCTCTCCCTCTTCGAGGGCGACCGCAACGCCTTCCACGAGTCCGGCTCGGAGTACCAACTCTCCAAGGTCGGGCGCTCGTTCATCGCCGGCCTGCTCAAGCACGCCGGGGAGATCTCCGCCGTCACCAACCAGTGGGTCAACTCCTACAAGCGCATCTGGGGCGGCGCCAACCGCACCGCGGGCGCCGGCGGCGAGGCCCCCTCGTACATCTGCTGGGGCCACAACAACCGCTCCGCGCTGATCCGCGTGCCGATGTACAAGCCCGGCAAGATGGGCTCGACCCGGGTCGAGGTCCGCTCGATCGACTCCGGCGCGAACCCGTATCTGACGTACGCGGTGCTGCTCGCGGCCGGTCTCAAGGGCATCGAGGAAGGCTACGAGCTGCCGGCCGGCGCCGATGACGACGTCTGGGCGCTGTCCGACTCCGAGCGCCGGGCGATGGGCATCGAGCCGCTGCCGCAGAACCTCGGCGAGGCCATCGAGCTGATGGAGCGCAGCGAACTGGTCGCCGAGACCCTGGGCGAGCACGTCTTCGACTTCTTCCTGCGCAACAAGAAGCAGGAGTGGGAGGAGTACCGCTCCGAGGTCACCGCCTTCGAGCTGCGCAAGATGCTGCCCGTGCTCTGAGCCACCGCGCCACCGAGAGGCTGCACCCATGGCACTTCCCGCTCCGCAGGGCCGGCGGAGCAGCACCTACACCCGGCTGCTGAGGCACGGTTTCACCGACCCCTCGGCGGCGGGGGAGCTGCTGGACGCCCCCGAACTCGCCTCCGTACGTGATGACTCGGTGCTGCTCGAAGCCCTGGGCGCCACCGCCGACCCGGACCTGGCACTGCACAGCCTGGTCCGGCTGGTGGAGGCGCAGGAAGGGGACGAGCAGCAGACGCTGCTGAGCACCATCGTCGCGGCGAAACCGCTGCGCGACCGGCTGCTGGGGGTGCTGGGCGCCTCCGAGGCGCTTGCCGACCATCTCGTCCGGCACCCGCGCGACTGGCAGTCGCTGGTCACCTACGAGTCGGTCGACCTGCACCCCACCACCCCGAGTTCGAGCTGGCGCTCGCCGAGGGGATCTGGGGCGGAGAGAACGCCGAACGGCCCCGCGCCGACGCGCTGCGCACCGCCTACCGCCGCTCCCTGCTGGGCATCGCCGCCCGCGACGTCTGTGGCACGACCGATGTCGCCGAGGCCGCGGCCGAGCTGGCGGACCTGGCCACCGCCACGGTCCGGGCCGCCCTGGAGGTCAGCTACGAGGAGGCGCCCGGCGACGCCGCGGTGTGCCGGCTGGCCGTCATCGGCATGGGCAAATGCGGCGGCCGGGAGCTGAACTACGTCTCGGACGTCGATGTCATCTTCGTCGCCGAGGCCAAGGAGGGCGTGGACGAGGCCCAGGCGCTGCAGGCCGCGACCCGGCTCGCCGCCCGCATGATGCGGCTGTGCTCGGACAACACCGCCGAGGGCACGATCTGGCCGGTGGACGCCAATCTGCGCCCCGAGGGCCGCAACGGACCGCTGGTGCGCACCCTCTCCAGCCATCTCGCCTACTACCAGCGCTGGGCCAAGACCTGGGAGTTCCAGGCGCTGCTCAAGGCCCGCCCGATGGCCGGTGACCTGCAGCTGGGCCAGGAGTACGTGGACGCGCTGGCGCCGATGGTGTGGGAGGTCGCCGAGCGGGAGAACTTCGTCGCCGATGTGCGCCAGATGCGTCGCCGGGTCGTCGAGAACATCCCCGCCGCCCAGGTCGAACGGGAGCTCAAGCTCGGCCCCGGCGGCCTGCGCGACGTCGAATTCGCCGTCCAGCTCCTGCAGTTGGTGCACGGCCGCAGCGATGCCACCCTGCGCAGCGCCACCACCCTCGACGCCCTCGCGGCACTGGCCGCCGGCGGCTACGTCGGACGCCAGGACGCCGCGGCCCTGGACGCCGCCTACCGCTTCCTGCGCACGCTGGAGCACCGCATCCAGCTCTTCCGGATGCGCCGTACCCATCTGATGCCCGAGGACGAGGGCGAACAGCGGCGCCTGGCACGCTCGCTGGGCCTGCGGACCGAACCGGTCGACACCCTCCGCAAGGAGTGGAAGTGGCACGCCCGGGAAGTGCGCCGGCTGCATGAAAAGCTCTTCTACCGTCCGCTGCTCGATGCCGTCGCCACCCTGGAGCCCGGCGAGACCCGGCTCTCCGCCCGGGCCGCCGGCCACCGCCTCGAAGCGCTCGGCTACGCCGACCCGGTGGCCGCGCTGCGGCATCTGGAGGCGCTGGCGTCCGGCGTGACCCGCAAGGCCGCCATCCAGCGGACACTGCTGCCGGTGCTGCTGGCCTGGTTCGCGGACTCCGCCGACCCGGACGCCGGACTCCTCAACTTCCGCAAGGTCTCCGACGCGCTCGGCAAGACGCCCTGGTACCTGCGGCTGCTGCGCGACGAGGGCGCGGCCGCCGAAAACCTCGCCCGGGTGCTGTCCGCCGGCCGGCTCGCCCCCGACCTGCTGCTGCGCGCCCCCGAGGCGGTCGCGCTGCTCGGTGCCCCCGACGGGCTGCAGCCACGCGGCCGGGCCGCGCTGGAGCAGGAGGTGCTGGCCGCCGTCGGCCGTGCGGACGGCGCGGAAGCGGCGGTCGCGGCGGCCCGCGGAGTGCGCCGCAGAGAGCTGTTCCGCACGGCCGCCGCGGACGTCATCGGCGCGTACGGCACCGAGTTCAGCCCGGCGGACACCGACCACGGCCGCTCCGTCGACGCCGTCGGCTCCGCGGTCTCCGACCTCAACGCCGCCACCCTCGCCGGCGCCCTGCGCGCCGCGGTCCGCCAGCAGTGGGGCGACACCCTGCCCACCCGCTTCGCCGTGATCGGCATGGGCCGCTTCGGCGGCCGTGAGCTGAGCTACGGCTCGGACGCCGATGTCCTCTTCGTCCACGAGCCGCGCGAGGGCGCCGACGAACAGGAGGCCGCCAAGGCCGCCCACGCCGTCGCCAACGAGATGCGCCGGCTGCTCGAACTCCCCTCCTCCGACCCGCCGTTGCCCATCGACGCGGACCTGCGCCCGGAGGGCCGGTCGGGCCCGCTCGTACGGACCCTCGCCTCGTACGCCGCCTACTACCGGCGCTGGTCGCTGGTGTGGGAGTCGCAGGCCCTGCTGCGCGCCGAACCGGTCGCGGGCGACGTCGAACTGGGGGAGCGGTTCATCGAGCTGATCGACCCGCTGCGCTATCCGGCCGAGGGCCTGGGCGACGACGCGGTCCGCGAGATCCGCAAGCTCAAGGCCCGGATGGAGGCCGAGCGGCTGCCCCGCGGCGCCGACCCCACCACCCACGCCAAGCTCGGCCGCGGCGGCCTCAGCGACGTCGAATGGACGGTCCAACTCCTGCAGATGCAGCACGGCTGGGAGGTCCCCGGCCTCCGCACCACCCGCACCCGCGAGGCGCTGGCGGCCGCGCACGCCGCCGGGCTGATCGACACCGAGGACGCCCAGACTCTCGACGAGGCCTGGGTCTTGGCGGCCCGGGTACGCAACGCCGTCATGGTCGTCCGCGGCCGCCCCGGCGATACGTTCCCCGTCGACGGCCGCGAGGTGGCAGCCGTGGGCCGCTACCTCGGCTACGAGGAGGGCCACATCGGCGAGATGATCGACGACTACCGCCGCGTGACGAGGCGGGCGCGGGGCGTCGTGGAGCAGCTGTTTTACGGGGCGTAGTCGCCTCCCACGTTGTCGGCCGCCCCGCCGTGGGGGTTGTTCGCCGTTTCACGCCCGCTGCGCGGGGCTGTGGGCCCGTCGCCTCCCGAAAGTGAACGTGGGGGCATCGTGGCGGCCGGCCCCACGGCATCATCACCGCGTCCCTTGAACGACAGGACCGAGAGGAGGGGGCATGGAGCACACGCCGCGTGGCGGCTCACATGTGAGCCAGTGGTTCGGGCGATTTCAGCGATCCCTGGAGCTTTCCCTGCCGGAGAGCCTGGCCTCGGAAGAGGATCAGGGTTCCTTACGGGACATGAGGGTCGACCGGAGAGAGAAGGGGATCTGGGTAACTGTCGCCTTCTCCATGGCGAGCCGCCCCGGGGTGGTCTTTGAGCGGAACCAGAACGTGGTGCCCGATCTGAGCGCGGACTGGGACCCGGAATTCGCTGCCATGCTGTTCCGTACTCACCTCATCGAGTGGTACCACACGGAGGCCAAAAGGCGGCCGCCCGCTGCTGACGGCGTCGTCCGGGACTGACCCGGTGGCCGCGCGGTGCGAGCGGCCGGCCCGGCTCACGCCGTCACGGGCGACACACGCGACAGCCGATGCGGCAGCTTGCCGTACCACACACACGCCACCACGAACCCGAAGGCGAGGCACAGCACGCCCCCCATCGCGTCCAGCCAGAAGTGGTTGGCGGTGGAGACGATGACCAGGAGGGTCGTGGCGGGGTAGAGGAGGCCGAGGGCGCGGCACCACAGGGGCCTGGCCAGCAGGGCGATGGTGATGCCGCACCACAGGGACCAGCCGATGTGCATGGACGGCATCGCGGCGTACTGGTTGGACATCGAGGCGAGGTTGCCGGACGCCAGGGAGCCCCAGGTTCCGTGGTTGACGAGGGTGTCGATGAAGCCGCCGTCCGGCATCAGCCTCGGTGGCGCCAACGGGTAGAAGTAGTAGCCGATCAGGGCGATGCCGGTGGTGGCGAAGAGTGCCAGCCGGGCGGCGGCGTAGCGGCCGGGGTGCCAGCGGTAGAGCCAGACCAGCACCCCGATCGTCACGATGAAGTGCAGCGTCGCGTAGTAGTAGTTCATCGTGACGATCAGCCATGTCACGGAGTTCACGGCGTGGTTGACGGTGTGCTCGACGGCGATGCCGAGGGAGTGCTCCGCCTGCCAGATCCAGTCGGCGTTCCTCAGGGCCTTGGCCTTCTGTTCGGGCACCGCGTTGCGGATCAGCGAGTAGGTCCAGTAACTGACCGCGATCAGCAGGATCTCGAACCGGAGCCGGGGGGTGCGAGGAGCACGCAGACGGGCCATCCGCCTCTCGGCCACGGGGTGGTCCGCGCGTTCCCCCTTGGGTGGCGGGGTGGTCGGCAGGCCGTCCAGCGTCCTCGTATTCGCTTCACCCATAGGCAGACAGTCTGCCAGAAAGGGGCGTACCGGCGATCATCCTTCGGTCGGGTATTCGAAGCCGCATATCGGTCTCAAGAGGGACGCGCGACCCCCGTAATTCTGGGGGAAGCAGCCCTCAGGCAGCCCTCAGGGAGTCCGCAGCGGATTCGGGAGCCGGGCCGGTTTCGGGGCCGAGGCGGTCGAACCGCGTACCACCAGCTCGGGGTGGAAGACGAACTCGCTGTGCGGGGCCGGGGTGCCGCCGATCTCCTCCAGCAGGGCGCGCACCGCCGCCTGCCCCATGGCCGTGACGGGTTGCCGGATGGTGGTCAGCGGCGGATCGGTGAAGGCGATGAGCGGGGAGTCGTCGAAGCCGACCACGGAGATGTCGCGCGGGACGTCGAGCCCGCGCTGCCGGGCCGCCCGGATCGCGCCGAGCGCCATCATGTCGCTGGCGCAGACGAGGGCCGTGGCGCCCCGCTCGATCAGCGCGCCCGCCGCGGCCTGGCCGCCCTCCAGGGTGTAGAGGGAGTGCTGGATGAACGGCTCCGTCTCGGCCGGGCCGGTCTGCAGCCGCTCCTGCATGGCGCGTACGAAGCCCTCGATCTTGCGCTGCACGGGCACGAACCGCTTGGGACCGAGCGCCAGCCCGATCCGCCGGTGGCCGAGCGCGCTGAGGTGGGTGACGGCCAGATCCACCGCGGCCCGGTCGTCGGGGGAGACGAAGGGCGCCTGCACCTTGTCGGAGAAGCCGTTGATGAGGACGAACGGCACGCCCTGGCCGCGCAGCTGCTCGTAGCGCTGCATATCGGCGGAGGTGTCGGCGTGCAGCCCGGAGACGAAGATGATGCCGGCCACCCCGCGGTCGACCAGCATCTCGGTCAGCTCGTCCTCGGTGGAGCCCCCCGGCGTCTGGGTCGCGAGGACCGGGGTATAGCCCTGGCGGGTCAGCGCCTGTCCGATGACCTGCGCAAACGCCGGGAAGATCGGGTTCTCCAGCTCCGGTGTGATCAGCCCGACCAGCCCCGCGCTGCGCTGCCGCAGCCGCACCGGGCGCTCGTAACCCAGCACGTCGAGGGCGGCGAGCACGGACTGGCGGGTGGTGGCGGAGACACCGGGTTTCCCGTTGAGAACCCGGCTGACGGTGGCCTCGCTGACACCCGCCTGTGCTGCGATATCGGAGAGCCGGGCGGTCATGGGTGGGACTGTACCGGTCTGCTGTCAGATTGCCCACCAGGTGCAGCTGTCCCCGGGGAGGCGGGCGGCGGCGCCGTCGACGGTCACCGGGGCGCTGGAGAGCAGCGGTGTTCCGGGGGTGGGGAGTTCGATGTCGTGCCCCAGGGTGTTGATGGTGCACAGCACGCCGGGGCGGGTGAAGGCGAGCACCCCGTCGGGGGCGGGCGCCCAGCTCATCGCCCCGTCGCCCAGTCCCGGCAGCCGGCGCCGCAGATCGAGGGCGGTGCGGTAGAGCTCCAGGGTGGAGGCGGGGTCGCCGGTCTGGGCCGCGACGGTGAGGCCGGCCCAGTCGGCGGGCTGCGGCAGCCAGCTGCCGCCGGGCCCGAAGCCGTACGGCGGCGCCTCGCCGGACCAGGGCAGCGGCACCCGGCAGCCGTCGCGGAAGCCGTCCTGGCCGCTGGTGGAGGCGACACCGTCCGGGGCGGACTCGGTGTCGGTGCCGGGTCCTGCCGCGCCGGTCGCCCGGCCGCCGCGGAAGAACGCCGGGTCCTGGCGGACCTCGTCGGGCAGGTCGGTGACCTCGGGCAGGCCCAGCTCCTCGCCCTGGTAGAGGTAGGCGGAGCCGGGCAGGGCCAGCATCAGGAGGGTGGCGGCGCGGGCGCGGGCGAGGCTGCCGCCGAGGCGGGTGGTGTGGCGTACGACGTCGTGGTTGGACAGTACCCAGGTGGTGGGGGCGCCGACGGAGGCGGTGGCGGCGAGGGAGGCGTCGATCACCGCGCGGAGGGCGTCCGCCTGCCAAGCAGCGTTCAGGAACTGGAAGTTGAAGGCCTGGTGGAGCTCGTCGGGGCGTACGTACAGGGCGAGGCGTTCCGGGGTGGGGGCCCAGGCCTCGGCGACGCCGATGACCTGCCTGCCGCGGGCGTCGCCGTAGCCGTCCAGCAGCCGGCGCCAGGCGCGGTGGATGGCGTGCACGCCGTCCTGGTCGAAGAACGGCAGGACCTGGCTGCCGATGAGCTGGGCCTGGGCGCCGTGGCCGATGTCCGGCAGGCCGGGGGCCTTGATCATGCCGTGTGCGACATCGACCCGGAAGCCGTCCACCCCGAGGTCGAGCCAGAAGCGCATGATGGCCTCGAATTCGGCGTGCACCTCCGGGTTCTCCCAGTTCAGGTCGGGCTGCTCGGGGGCGAAGAGGTGCAGGTACCAGTCCCCCCGGTCGGTGCGGGTCCACGCCGGGCCGCCGAAGACCGACTCCCAGTCGTTGGGCGGGAGTTCGCCGCCCTCGCCCCGGCCGGGGCGGAAGAGGTAGCGCTGCCGGGCGAGCTCCGGGTCCGTGAACCACGGGTGCCGGTCGGAGGTGTGGTTGGGGACGATGTCGACGATCACCCGGAGGCCCAGGTCATGGGCGTCACGCAGGAGTTCGCCGGCGTCCTGGAGGGTGCCGAACAGCGGGTCGACGGTGCGGTAGTCGGCGACGTCGTAGCCGCCGTCGGCCTGGGGCGAGGCGTAGAAGGGGGTGAGCCAGACGGCGTCCACCCCCAGGTCCTTGAGGTACGGCAGCCGCTCGCGGATTCCGCGCAGATCGCCGATGCCGTCGCCGTCGCTGTCGGCGAAGGAGCGGACGTAGACCTGGTAGATGACGGCGTCGCGCCACCATCCGGGACCTCGGCCCGGTCCGGGGGCCTGGGGGGCGGGGCTGGGGGAAGTGAGCTCCTGGGTCATCTGCCGTCCCTGTCGAGGTCAAGAGGCGTCGGTGCCTTCACCGGATAAACGCTCGGCGGGGCGCGGGGTGACGGTGCCGGGAGTGCCCCGAGGGTCCCGTTCCAGCCATCTCGTTGCAGTTCGTTCCCGCAGTCTTGCAGAAAATTGCCGCAAGGTCTTTCGGTTTGTTTTCCGCGCTGTTACGTTCCTGACCGCCATCTGAGGCATTTCCCTAAGGAGTTCACATGCGGCGTGGCATACGGGGCGCAACCGCCACCGCGCTGGTAGCGGGCCTGGCGCTGGCGGCAACGGCGTGCGGCGGAGGTGACGGCGGCAGCGGCGGCAGCAGCGGGGGTGAACTGTCCGGAACCGTTACCTTCTGGGACACCTCCAACGACGCCGAGAAGGCGACGTACCGCAAGCTTGCCGAAGGTTTCCAGAAGGAGCACCCGAAGGTCCACGTCACGTATGTGAACGTGCCGTTCGGCGACGCCAACGCCAAGTTCAAGAACGCGGCCGGCGGCAACTCCGGCGCCCCCGACGTGATGCGCACCGAGGTCGCCTGGGTCGCCGACTTCGCGGGCCTCGGCTACCTCGCGCCCCTCGACGGCACCCCCGCCCTCGACAAGACCGACGACTACCTCCCGCAGGCCGTCGGCTCCACCAAGTTCAAGGGCAAGACCTACGCCGCACCCCAGGTCATCGACACCCTGGGCCTCTTCTACAACAAGAAGCTCCTCAAGGACGCCGGCGTCGAGGTGCCCAAGACCTTCGCCGAACTGGCCACCGCCGCCAAGAAGATCAAGGCGAAGACCGGCGCCACCGCCCTCTACCTGCGCGGCGACGACCCCTACTGGTTCCTGCCCTACCTCTACGGCGAGGGCGGCGACATGGTGAACGCCCGCGACAAGGTCGTGGAGATCGACGACGGTGCCGGCGTCAAGGCGTTCAAGACGATCAAGGCTCTGGTCGACTCCAAGGCCGCCGTCACCGACGCCACCGACGGCCAGGAGAACCAGCTCAAGGCCCTCAAGGACGGCACCGTCGCGATGGCCGTCGACGGCCCCTGGGACATCGAGGGCGCCCGCGCCGGCAAGGCCTTCACGGGCCCGGCGAACAAGGACAACCTCGGCGTCGCCCCCGTGCCCGCCGGCAGCACCGCCCAGGGCTCCCCGCAGGGCGGCTGGAACCTCTCCGTCTACGCCGGCAGCAAGAACCTCCAGGCCTCCTACGCCTTCGTCAAGTACATGAGCTCGGCCAAGGTCCAGCAGCAGACCAACGAGAAGCTGAGCCTGCTGCCCACCCGCAAGTCCGTGTACGAGGTGCCGGCCGTCAAGAACAACGAGATGGTCCAGTTCTTCAAGCCCGCCGTCGACGGAGCCGTCCAGCGCCCCTGGATCGCCGAGGGCAACTCGCTCTTCGAGCCCATCAAGGTGCAGATGAACAAGGTGCTCACCGGCGCCTCCTCGCCCGAGCAGGCCGCCAAGGCGGCCGGCGACGCCTACCGGAAGCTGCTCAAGGACTACAAGTGACCTTCGCCGTACGGGTGCGCCGGGCGCTGGGCACCCACTGGTACGCATGGACGATGGTCGCCCCGGTGGTGCTCGTCATCGGGGTGATCATCGGCTATCCGCTGGTGCGCGGCGTCTTCCTCTCGCTCACCGACGCCAACGAGGCCAACGTCGAACGGAACATCGGCGTCAACCACCTCCCCGCCACCTACAAGTTCACCGGTCTGGACAACTACAAGGCCGTGCTGAGTGACGGCGTCTTCTGGGACCGCCTCGGCTGGACCGTCCTGTGGACCGTCGGCTGCGTCTCGCTGACCTTCCTGACCGGTCTCGCCCTGGCGAACATGCTCAACCGCACGCTGCGCGGCCGCACCTTCTACCGGCTCGCGCTGATCCTGCCGTGGGCCATCCCCGCCTTCATCTCGGTCTTCACCTGGCGGATGCTCTACAACGAGAAGAACGGCATCCTCAACAAGCTGCTGGCCGGCGGCGGTATCGACGCGGTCCCGTGGCTCAACGACCCGACCTGGGCCAAGCTCTCGGTCATCGCCGTCAACGTCTGGCTGGGCGTGCCCTTCATGCTCGTCGCGCTGCTCGGCGGACTGCAGTCCATACCCGGCGAGCTCTACGAGGCCGCCGAGATGGACGGCGCGGGCGCCTGGCAGCGGTTTTGCCACATCACCGTCCCCGGCCTGCGCGCCGTCAGCAGCACGGTGATCCTGCTCTCCACCATCTGGACCTTCAACATGTTCCCGGTGATCTTCCTGCTGACCCGGGGCGGCCCCGGCGACGCCACCGAGATCCTGGTGACCTACGCCTACCGGCTCTCCTTCCTCGACAGCCCCCGCAACTTCTCCGAGTCCGCGGCCTGGGGCGTCCTGATCCTGGTCCTGCTCTCGGTCGTCGCGGTGGTCTACCGCCGGGCGCTGCGCAAGCAGGGAGAGGTGTGGTGACTATGACCCTGACCCGTACACGGAGCAACCGTGCCTCCGCGACCCGGACGCGCGCCCCGCACCGGCCCGCGCCCCGGGGGCGCCACCAGCGGTCCCGTCGGGCCTCGATCGCCCTGCACACGACGCTGATCATCGCCGCGATCGTGGCCGTCTTCCCGCCGCTCTGGCTGCTGGTGACGTCCTTCAAACCCACCAACGACGCCTTCTCCACCAGCATCGTCACCCACTTCACCCTCGCCAACTACACCCACGTCCTGGCCGGTACCGAGTTCCTGACCTGGTTCAAGAACTCCGTGATCATCGTCGGGCTGACCACCGTCCTGGGCGTCTTCATCGCCGCCACCACCGGCTACGCCGTCAGCCGCTTCCGCTTCCCCGGGATGCGCCCGCTGATGTGGCTGCTGCTGATCACCCAGATGTTCCCGGTCGCGGTGCTGATCGTGCCGCTGTACAACCTGCTGGCGAGCCTGGGCCTGCTCAACCAGCCGGCCGGCCTGGTCATCACCTACCTGACCATCGCCGTCCCCTTCTGCGCCTGGATGATGAAGGGCTTCTTCGACACCATCCCGGTGGAGATCGACGAGTCCGGACGGGTCGACGGCCTCAACCCCTTCGGCACCTTCTGGCGTCTGGTCCTGCCGCTCGCCAGACCGGGCCTGGCCGTCACCGGCTTCTACACCTTCGTCACCGCCTGGGCCGAGGTCGCCTACGCCTCCGCCTTCATGACCGGCGAGGAGAACCTGACGCTCGCCGGCGGCCTGCAGACCTTCGTCAACCAGTACACCAACGACTGGGGTTCGATGACCGCCGCCGCCGTGATCATCGCCGTGCCGGCCGCCCTCGTCTTCGCCTTCGCCCAGCGCCACCTCGTCGCCGGACTGACCGCCGGCACCACCAAGGGTTGACATGACTTCACAGCACACCACCACTCCCGCCACCGACTGGTGGCGCCACGCGGTGATCTACCAGGTCTATCCGCGCAGCTTCGCCGACGGCAACGGCGACGGCATGGGGGACCTGCCGGGCATCCGCAGCCGGCTGCCGTACCTGCGCGACCTGGGCGTGGACGCCGTCTGGCTCAGCCCCTTCTACGCCTCCCCGCAGGCCGACGCCGGTTACGACGTCGCCGACTACCGCACCATCGACCCGATGTTCGGCACCCTGGCCGACGCCGAGGCCGTCATCGCCGACGCCCACGCCCTGGGCCTGCGCATCATCGTCGACCTCGTCCCCAACCACTGCTCCGACCAGCACGAATGGTTCCGCCGCGGACTGGCGGAGGGCCCCGGCTCGGTACTGCGCGAGCGCTTCCACTTCCGCAAGGGGCGCGGCGAGAACGGCGAGGAGCCGCCCAACGACTGGGAGTCCCTGTTCGGCGGCCCGGCCTGGACCCGGGTCCCCGACGGCGAGTGGTACCTCCACCTCTTCGCCCCCGAACAGCCCGACTTCAACTGGGACCACCCCGCAGTCCAGGACGAGTTCCGCTCCATCCTCCGCTTCTGGCTCGACCTGGGCGTGGACGGCTTCCGGGTCGACGTGGCCCACGGTCTGGTCAAGGCCCCCGGCCTGCCCGACATGGGCCACGGCGAACAGCTGAAACTGCTGGGCAACCAGGTCCTGCCGTTCTTCGACCAGGACGGCGTCCACGACATCTACCGCTCCTGGCGCACCGTCCTCGACGAGTACTCCGGCGAACGGATCGCGGTCGCCGAGGCCTGGACCCCCACCGCCGACCGCACCGCCCTCTACCTTCGCCCCGACGAGCTCCACCAGGCCTTCAACTTCCATTACCTGAACGCGGAATGGGACGCGGCCGCCCTCCGCGAGGCGATCGACTCCTCCCTCGACGCCATGCGCCCGGTGGCGGCCCCCACCACCTGGGTGCTGTCCAACCATGACGTCGTACGCCACACCACCCGCCTCGGCGGCAGCCTCGCCCGCGCCCGCGCCGCCACCCTCCTGATGCTGGCCCTGCCCGGCTCCGCCTACCTCTACCAGGGCGAGGAGCTGGGCCTGCCCGAGGTCACCGACCTGCCCGACGAGGTCCGCCAGGACCCCTCCTTCTTCCGGGACACCGGACAGGACGGCCTGCGCGACGGCTGCCGGGTCCCGCTCCCGTGGAGCGGCGACGCGGCCCCTTACGGCTTCGGCGACGGCGGCAGCTGGCTGCCGCAGCCCGCCGACTGGGGCGGCCTCACCGTCGCGGCCCAGACCGGTGACCCCGTCTCCACCCTGGAGCTCTACCGCACCGCCCTGACCCTGCGCCGCGCCCACCCCGGCCTCGGCGCGGGCGACGCGGTCGAGTGGCTGGACGCCCCCGACGGCGTCCTGGCGTTCCGCCGCCCCGGCGGCCTGGTCTGCACGGTCAACACGACGGAGGCTCCGGTCCGCCTGGCCGTCCCGGGCCGCGTGCTGCTCTCCTCCCGCCCACTGGACGTGCCTGAGGGCGACTTCATCCTGTCCGCCGATACCACCATCTGGTGGGAGGAATGACCCTGTCCGATCCCACCGGCGCCCCGGCCACCCCCCGGCTGTCCGATATCGCCGCCCAGGCGCAGGTCAGCGAGGCGACCGTCAGCCGGGTCATGAACGGCAAGGCGGGCGTCGCGGCGGGCACCCGACGGCGGGTGCTCGCCGCGCTCGACGTCCTCGGCTACGAGCGCCCGGTCCGGCTGCGGCGACGCAGCGCCGGGCTGGTCGGCCTGGTCATCCCCGAACTGACCAACCCGATCTTCCCGGCCTTCGCCCAGATCATCGAGCAGTCACTGGCGGGCCACGGCTACACCCCGGTCCTCTGCACCCAGATGCCCGGCGGTGCCACCGAGGACGAACTCGTCGAGCAACTGGAGGAGCGCGGCGTCACCGGCATCGTCTTCCTCTCCGGACTGCACGCCGACACCCGCGCCGACCCGTCCCGCTACGCCCGCCTGGCCGCCCGGGGCGTCCCCTACGTCCTCATCAACGGCTACAACGAGCACATCGACGCGCCGTTCGTCTCACCCGACGACGGCGCGGCGGCCCGGATGGCCGTGCGCCACCTGGCCGAGCTGGGACACGAGCGGATCGGGCTGGCCGTCGGCCCGGCCCGCTATGTGCCCTCCCGCCGCAAGGCCGAGGGCTTCGCGGCGGCGCTGTTGGACTCGTTCGGCCTGTCGAGGGGGCAGGCCGAACGGCGCGTCCGGCACACCCTGTTCAGCGTCGAGGGCGGCCACGCGGCCGCCGCCGCACTCCTCGACGACCAGGGCTGCACCGGCATCGTCTGCGGCAGCGACCTGATGGCGCTCGGCGTGGTCCGCGCGGCCCGCCAGCGCGGCCTGGCCGTCCCGGCGGACCTCTCGGTCGTCGGCTTCGACGACTCCCAGCTCATCGCCTTCACCGACCCGCCCCTGACCACCGTCCGCCAGCCGGTCCAGGCCATGGCGACGGCCGCGGTCGGCGCCCTGATCGAGGAGATCCACGAACGGGCGGCGGGCCGCCGCGAACCGCCCCGCCGCACCGAGTTCGTCTTCCAGCCGGAACTGGTGGTGCGGGGGTCGACGGGGGCGGCGCGGAAGTGAGGTCCGAAGCTTCCGTCAGTGTCGGCCGATCTGCTGATCGACCTGGTAGATGGTCTCCCACGGCACCTGCTGCCAGGGGCTTTCACCGTTCGCGGGATCCAGCAGGCTTCGCACCGCGCTGACGGTGTCCTCCTGCGTTCCGGACCATTCGCTGCCCGCCGAGCGCATCCACAGCTCCCGCCCGGCCACGAAGTCGTCGGCGAACTGCTGCCAGGACCGGTAGGTCTGGGCCACGGGCGCCACGGCATTGCCCAGCAACTGCCAGGCACCCGGTTCGTCGACGTACCCGGCGGCGAACCCCGCGCGGACGATCCAGACGTAACGGCCGAAGTCCCACGCCACCGGCGGGCGCCCGAGCGCCGGAGCCATCTGCATCCGGTGGCCCTCGGTGGCCAGCCACTGCAGGGTCGAGTGGAAACTCTCGGGCGAGGTGACACCCCAGCTGGTCTTCAGACTCACACGGGATTGCAGGGGGTTGATCCGCTTCAACGGATAGAGCGCAAGATGGCGATGGCCCCAACTGCGCTCCGCGAGTATCGCATCGAGCGAGACGATCCACTTTTGATGGCCGGTCAGGACGCCGGGATAGCGCTTGTGAGCCGGCCGTCCGATGGCCATCTTCACCAGCGTGACCGCAAGAATCCACATGTTCATGACGCCTATCCTCACAGGCACCGAACCGTCGGGACCATGACGGGCCGACGGCCGTCCAGGGAGAGGGCGACCGCCACACCGCTGTCGCCCGAGTCCGCGTTGTAGCTGCTCTTGAAGCGCCAATAACCCGTGAACAGCGGTCAATAGGTGAAAAATAACGCCGGTGCGTAGCGTCCCTTCCCGGACGAGTTGTCATTCCGGAAGGAAGAGAACGACGTGAAGATGCGCAGGAACGCGGGACGCACTCTGGCCATGGGTGCCATGGCCGCTTCCCTACTGATACTGGGAACGGGTGCCGCAAACGCCGCGACCGGCACGCTCGAATTCTCCGGGAACGGTGAGCGGACGCTGACCAACCCCAAGAACGGGAACTGCTACAAGCTCGCCAAGAGCTCGCCGGCGGGCTCGCGGGGCTACAAGACGATCACCAATCACACCGACAAGAAGGTGACCTGGTACACCACGGACAACTGCCAGGGAGACGGCTCGGCCGTCGCCCCCGGGGAGACCTCGGAGGCCAGCGGCACCTGGTGGCCATTGGTCTCCATCAGGTACGTCAAGATCGGCTGACCACCCGGGGCCGGCCGCCGCCCGCAGCACTGCGTATGCGGGTCCCCCGTTTGTCGCCTGCTTGTTGGCGTGGTCGGGGATCAGCCTAGTGCGGCCCGGAGCGGTGCGGCCGAGGGGCGTGAAGCGCCGGGGGACACCGACCTGGCGAGGCGTCAGGCAGAAGTCGTCACGGCGTACGACACGAACTCCGCCCAGGCACCGCTCGGCACGGCGAGCTGCGGGCCGGCCTTGTCCTTGGAGTCGCGGATGTGGACGGTGGCGGGGCAGGCGGCGATCTCGACGCAGTCGTCGCCAGAGTCGCCGCTGTAGCTGGACTTGTACCAGGAGAGGGCGACCTCCACGCAGCTGTCGCCGTCGCTGCCGCTGTAGCTGCTCTTGAACCAGGCCAGTTCGGTGCTGCTCATAGCGCTCCTCGCATCTGCGTCAGCAGGCTCCGGGAGTCCTCCGGCGTGAGGGCCTGCGAACGCAGTTTCGCATAGCGCATGTGCAGTGTGCTGATGCTCTTTGAGTCAGGGATGAGTTGGCCGCTTCGTTGTCCCTCGCAGTAGGCGTACCACCGGTTGTTCGACGTCTCCAGAAGCTGCAGCGGACCGTCCATCCCGGCATGAACTCCCCTCGCCAACGGCATGACTTGCAGCTCGACATTCCGGAGGCGCTGGACGGTCTCCAGCACATGGTCAAGGAGCTCCCGGGCCACGTCCGGCCCACCGGTCCGCCGCAGAAAGACATGCTCGTCGACGATGAAACTGAACGCGGTGTTCGGCCGGTCCCGCAGCAGCTTCTGCCGGTCCAGCCGGGCGGTCACCTTGGTCTCGGTCTCCTCATCGGTCAGCAGCGGAATGCGGTGCTCGAACAGCTCCCGCGCGTACGCCTCCGTCTGCAACAGTCCCGGCATCAACCGGCATTCGTACGTGTACAGACTGATCGCCTGCTCCTCCAGCCGGGCCCACTGCCGGAACCACGCGGCTAATCCCGGCTGCCGGGCCAACTGCGCCGCCATCGCCCGCAGTACCCCGAACGAGTCCAGCACCCGTTCGGCCCGCTCGATGAACTCCGGTGGCGGGAGCCTGCGCCCCTGCTCGATCGAGGCGATGGTCCCGGCGGAGAATCCCACCCGCCGCGCCAGTCCCTCCTGCGTCAGCTTCGCCCGCTTCCGGAACGCCTTCACCACGGCTCCGAAGGCCCTGAGGCTGTCGGTGGTTTCGGGCTCGCTGGTGCCCGCTTTGCCGGCCATACCGGCCACCTCCCATGCGTCTGTCGTGCCACGCGCACAACTCGTCCATGGGTACGGTCCGTCATCGCCGATGTCTACCCTTTGTACTCGTACGCTGACGCTGCGTACGAGCTCTGTAGGGGCGGAAACCCTGGCCACGGCCGCTGTACGGGCGCCACCGTAGGGCGCATGTCAGTCCAAGCAACCTCCCGGGCTCCCCAAGCCCCCGTCACCGTACGTGTGTTCACGATGCGCTTCAGCGCGACCCGCCTCGGTGCCCGTCTCGCCCGCCGCCTTGCCGTCCACCGGCTCGATCAGTGGGGCTTCCCCTACGGCAGTGAGCTGTCCGACACCGTTGCCGTGATCGTCGCCGAACTCGCCGCGAACGCCGTGACGCACGGCCGGGTCCCCGGACGGGACTTCGAACTGCGCCTCGCAATCCTGTCCTGCGCCCACCCCGGCGCTGCCGCCGCACGCCCCGCCACCCTTCGGGTCGAGGTCGCCGACACCCGCACGGAGAAGCGCCCACCGTCCCCCGACGCGCTCACGCTTCCGCCCCCGGACTGCGAAACGGGGCGCGGTCTCCCGCTGGTGGCCGCGCTCGCCGACCGCTGGGAGATCGTCGAGCGGGTTCCGGTGGGCAAGACGGTCCGCGCCGAACTGGACCTGTAGCGTCTCCGGGCTCTGGATCTGGAAGATGTCGACCGCACCTGGGCCTACTCTGTCCGCAGAGTGACCGGCGCTTGACGGGCCGTCAAACGACTGCTGGGCTGGCTGTTCCAGTCAGCCAGTCGGAGGTTGCCCAGGTGTCCAGGTCGGATCTTCGCGCGTTATTCCGGTCGAATGATCGTGAGCTGAAAGCCGTTGACTACTTCGCCGACCGACGTGACGAGTGGGCCACGGTGGTGGAGAGCCTCGTTCGTCATACCCAACGGGTGCGCGAAGCCGGGTTCGATGTCGAGGATCTGGAGACCCCGCGGCGCAATGTACTCGTCTTCTACGGGGTCGGCGGCATCGGCAAGTCCACGCTGTCGCGGGGCGTCGCCGAGCATCTGGTGGACGGCGAAGCACGCCGCGCCGACTGGCCTGCGCTGGACCCCGGAGTGGGGCGGGTGGCCCCGGTGCGCATCGACCTGTCGCGTGATTCCGGCAGTGACTTCGAGTCCCTGATGCTTGCCTTGCGGCTCGCGGTGGTCGAGCTGGGGGAGCCGATGCCGGCCTTCGACCTTGCGTTCCAGCGCTACTGGGAGCGGAACCATCCCGGAGAGCCGCTTGAGGAGTATCTGCGGCGCCGCACATGGTTCAGCCGGTTTCCGGGGTCGCTGTCACTGTCCGGGCAGATGCAGTCGGTGCTGTCGGACGTCGCGCAGGCGGCGTCCTTGCCCGGAACCGCGGGCGCGCTCGTCGGAAAGGGGCTTCGGTCGCTTGTCCGTGCCTTGCGGGACCGGCGTCACCAGGTCCGCTCGCTTGCCGAGTGCCGCCGTTTGGCCGATCTGCTCGAAGCTGAACCGGACGTGGAAGCACTCAGCTACTACGCGCATCTGCTCGCCTGGGACCTCAGCCGGGTCTCTGCCAAGCGCCGGGCCACGCTTGTCGTCCTGCTGGACACCTTCGAGGATGTCGGGGATCGCGTGCACCGCGACCTTGAGCGGCTGATCCAGCGGGTGGCGTGGCTGATGCCGAACGCCCTCTTCGTCATCACCGGTCGCAACCGTCTGCAGTGGGACGATGCGGAACTGGAGGGGCAACTGGACTGGGCGGGGCCGGATTTCTGGCCGCTGCTCGTCGGCGGAGCGGTGGAGGAACCGCGCCAGCACACCGTGGGGTACCTCTCCGCGGAGGACTGCGAGAGGTACCTTTGCGAGCGGCTGACAGTCGGCAGCCAGCCGCTGATGGATGACAGTGCGCGGCACCTGATCACCGCCAACTCGCACGGACTGCCGCTGTACCTGGACCTCGCGGTGATGCGCTTCTTGGACATGTACCGCAAGAACGGCCGGGCCCCGGTGGCGAGCGAGTTCAATCTGGACTTCCCGGCGCTCGTGGCGCGGACCTTCCGGGATCTCACGCCGAGCGTGCGGCAGGTTCTGAGGGCGGTGAGCCTGCTTGACTCGTTCTCGGTCGAGTTGGCCGCGGCCGGTGCCGGACTCGATCATGATGCCCCTGCGCTGGAACTGGTCGAGCGTCCCTTCGTGGATCTGGATCCAGGCGCCCCTTGGCCCTACCGGCTGCACAATCTCGTACGCGACGCCATGCGGGAGGCGGACTCGACGAGCGAGGACCGCTGGAGCCCGGCGGACTGGCGGCGGGCTGCTCAACGTACGCTCGATGCCTTGGAACGTGAGGCGGACGGAGACCGAAGGCGTCTGGTCGCCGCCCTGCGGCAGGGATTGACGCTGGCCCGCGATTACGGGCTGGAGCTCGGATGGCTGCAGGACGCGGCGTTCCGCTACGTCGACGACTTCGTGTGGGAGCCCATCGAACTGCCGGCGCCGACGGCGCAAGCGAGCCACCACGCCCGGACCGGCAGCGCGGCGGAAGCACTGGCCGTCACGTTGTCCGTGATCGCGCGGCGGCAGCGGCGTCACCGGAGTGAAACCGCCGAGCAATTGCGCGAGGTGCTGGCCTCCGGGCAGTTGCCCGACTCGCTGGTGGAGCTGCCGCGTTACTTCCTTGCGGAGTGCGACCGCGATCTCGGGAACTTCGCGGCCTCGCTGGACGGGATGCGGCATGTCGTCGACGCCGGCGGGCGACTTGCCCCCACTGCGGCCCGTGGCCTGGTACATCTCGCGCGCCGCGTGGGCCGGTTCCCCCAGGTGCATGCCGCGGCCGCGGCCCTTGGGGTGGAGGGCCGCAGGGACCGGGCGCTCGGCGACCTTTGGTGGACCCAGGGGAACATGGCGCTGGCCTGTTCCTCGTACGCGGTCAACCGGGACGAAGCACTGCGGTTCGGCCAGCCGGGCGAGGCCGCGCTGTCACAGGCATGCCTGGCCTTCGCCGCCGCGTTCCGGGACCGTCCTCGCGCCAGGGAGGAGATCGCGCGGGCGCAGGATGCCCTGGGCACGGTGTCGATCCGATGGGCGGAGCTTCAGACGAAGATCGCATCGCTCGTGCAGGATGCGGGTGTCAGCACCGATCTGCCGGCCCGCGCCGAGGCAGTCATCGAGGAGGCGCGTGAGGCGGGACTCACCTCGTCTGTCGCGTATGTGCGCTTCGCAGTCTGTCTCCATGCCGCGGTGCTGGGCGAGTCGGCCATGCGCGACGAGGCGCGTGCAAGGCTGCACGAGTGTGTACGGGGCGAGGAATTCGCCTACCTGGCCGAACTGTCGTACCTGATGGCGGGCGAAGAACCGCCCGCAGATCTGCCGCGCGCCGAGTGGGTGGACGAGCGAAGCCGCGTACGGGCACGCTGGGCCGCGATTGTCGATGACCGGCGCCGAGAGGCCGCCGCACACAGAGGAGACTGAGCCGCGTGGCCACGTACACCAAGCTGGACCAGATCGACCTGCCCGCTGTGTCTGAGCGCTACGGGCTGCAGGACCCGCAAGTGGAACCCCTCAAGGGCGGCGCGGCGAACTCCAGCTTCCACGTGTCCAGTCCATCCGGCGACTTCACGCTGACCATCCTCGACAACCACGACATCGTGAGCGCCCAGAGCCTGGCGACGTACACGCAGGCCGTGTATCGGCTGGGCGTGCCGACGACCGAGGTTGTTCCCGCCCTCGACGGAGCGCTGATCACCACCTTCGACGACGACCGCCCGGTCATCCTCAAGAAGTGGATCCAGGGGGAGGTGCGCCAGCCGCTTCCGATTCCATTGCTGCCCGAGGCGGGGCGCATCCTTGCGCAACTGCATGCCCTGAAGCCGGAGTCGGAAGGGCTCGGCGACCTTCCACTCGGGACGCGCCGCCTTTCGGCTGAGCAGTTGAACGTGATTCCGCAGTTCGCCGACCGGGAGTTTGCGGCGTGGCTCGCCGCACGCCTGGAGCGGGTTCGCAGCGCCGAAGCCGACAGCGAGCGTCCTCGGAAGGTCGCGCACGGGGACCTTTTCGCCGACAACGTGATCGTGCGTGACGATGGGGCGCTGTCCGTACTGGACTGGGAAACGGTCTCGCTTGACGATCCCCTGCTGGATCTCGGCATGGCCGCGGTCGGACTGGCGGCGGAGGACGACGTCCTGGTGCCCGAACGGCTGAGTGCTCTGGTGACGGGGTATCAGGCTCTTGCGCCCCTTTCGGAGGCAGATGCGGCCGCATTGCCCCTGGAGATCGAGCACGCGGCGTGCATTATCGCCTTCCATCGCTACTACCGGCACAACGTCCGGTTTCCTGACCCGAGCAAGAGCACCTACCACTTGAAGATGATCAAGTTCGTGGAATCCGTGGGAGTCGCGACTGGACCAGCCAAACTTGAGGTGGTGAGCTGACGAGAACCCTCCCCCTTCACCTGGACGAAGAGCGCCGACGAGATCTTCGATCGCCTCCTCGCATATCTTGATCGAATTCCCAGCGGAGGACGCCTGGATGATGGATTCCAAGGGGGATTGGTGGCGATAGGCCATCAGTTCCCGCATCACGGGTCTAAAGTCCTCGCTGACTGACCGGTGGCCGGTGGTGAGCCCGGGGTGCAGGGGCGTGGAGTGATCGAGCTGGCCAGTGTGATCGGAGATTTGCGGGAGGAGCTGGAGCAGGCGGTTGCCGCGGCGGAGGGTGCGGAGCTGCGCTTCGAGTTGGGGACGATCGAGCTGGAGGTGTCGGTCGCTCTGGAGCGAACCGGCCACGCGGGGGCGAAGGTCCGGTTCTGGGTGGTGGAGTCCGGGGCGGACGCGACGGTGGGCGCCGACCCAGCGCCTCCCCCTGACCTTGCAGCCGACCCTCACACGGTCCGGCAACCCGCCGTTCGTCTCCGGAATCACCGGCATCAACGTGGGCTGGTCCTCGTGACCGCGCTCGCGACCCGTTGGGGCGTCCTCGACCGGCCCCCCGTCGGCAAGACCATCCGCGCCGAACTGGACCTCTAGCGCCGGGAATGCCCACGGCATCGGCCAGGACGGGGCGCGGCGGGCCGAACCGGTAGCCGAAGCCGCGCACGGTTTGGACGTATCAGGGGAGGGGGCGTCCCGCTGGCTCATGCAAAGCAGCGGAAACGTGGCACACCGGGCGAAATTGGCGTACGCACCATGCCTTTGCGTGTGACCGGTTCTCGCCTGTGACGGAACGGCCGCTACTGCGAGGCTCATGGCTTCGCATGAGCGGCCATGCCGCTTAAATCGCCTTTATGGGAAGGAACCCTCATGCGCGCCAAATTCGCCACGACCGCCGTGGCCCTCGCCGTCGCCCTCGGTGGCATCACCCTCGCCCCCGCCGCCCAGGCCGCGGGTCACCGGTCCTCCGTGGCGCCGATGACCAAGGCGTCCGCCGGTTTCAACGTCGGGGGCATCTGGACCATCTATCAGAGCAACTCGTCCAACGCCACGCTCTCCGTGACCCAGGACGCCCAGGGGAGACTCACCGGCATAGCCAGATCGGGAAGTACGACGACGGGCACCATCGAGGGCTTCGTGGACGGAACGTACCTCTCCTTCGTCATCTCCTGGAGCGACGGCGCGAAGGGTCGCTACATCGGCTCCCGCGGCTCCGACGGCCGCCTCAGCGGAGTCACCACCGACCTGACCCATCCCACCAGCCAAGCGACGTGGTACACCACTTGGTCATTCTGAGACCGGGCGCGGCCGGCGCCCCGGCTACCGGGCGTCGGCCGCCTGGCCGGTCAGCCGAGCGGTATCGCAGCGGTGACACAGAACAGAGGCGAGCCGGTCGGCCGCTCAGGGGCGGGTGTCGGGCCGGGACGCCAGCGAGGCGGTCACCACCACCTGCTCCGCGCATTCGAGTGCGCGGAGCGCTTCGCCCACGACCTCGACCAGCCACACAGCGACATCCGGTGACCACTCCGGCGCACGGCACGCGAACCGCAGCACGCCCCGCTCACGCCCCTTGTTGTAGCCGTGCTCGCCGTCCACGTCCGCCATGCCGGACAGGTCGAGCTGTCCAGCGGCGACGTCGACGTCCGCGAGGTCACCGAGTCGCTCTCTGACGGCGTCGCACACGGCCGTCTCCTTGCCCCACCCGGCGGGGCCGGTGGCGGCGGTGACGCTCACCGGCGCCGACGCGGACGGGTCGGCGAGAGCGAACCACTTCCGCATCGCCTCCAGGGCGTCGGAGGCATCGCCGACGAGCTCATGCAGCGGGAGGACGGCATGCAGCCCGGTGAACCGGACGCGCCCGAGCCGGTGCACCGCGTCCGACAGGATGCGTGCGATGTGAAGGACCGGGAGCCGCGGCTCCCGGACGTCGTCCGGGATGTCCGCCGACATCCAGGCCAGCTCCCGGACCTGCCCGTCCGGTGTCCAGTCCCCGCCGGCCAGGCAGTCGGCCCAGCGTCCCGGGTCCTGGACGATGCGGGCCTCGCTCCACCCCTCGTACTTGTAGGTCCAACCGCCGGTGGAGTACCAGCCGTAGGCCTCCGATCTGCGCATGGCGAGGTCGTACAGTTCGCTACCGGTGTCCCCGCAGGTGAGGTGCGACGTCCACGGGTACCGGTCGAGTACTCCGTGCAAGGCAACAAGCGTCTCGTAGTACACGCCAAGGGCCTTTCTGTACCCGACACGGTGTCCGAGCGCGACCGGGTGTTGGCGGGGGGCTCTGGGGAGTGTCCCCTCGCCGGCCCCGTGCGGGGGCGGTCCGGGCTTCTGTGTTGGGGGCCGGTCCGGGCGGCCGGGCGCGTTGGGCCCGTGGAGACGGGTCTCCGGCCGGCCGGACCGACTGTTACGGGAAGGAACGTAACACCCTTGCAATGTCTTGCGTAAGGCCTTGCATCGAGGAATCGGCGCGGATAGAACCATGACCCATGTCCTCCACCATCCGTCGGTTCCGTCGGCGTCGGGCCGCCGCCCTCGTTCTGTCCCTCGGCGCGGCGGTCCTGCCGGCCTCGGTCCCGCAGCAGCCGGCACAGGCGGCCGCTCCGCCCCGCGCGGACCAGGCCCTGGCCCAATGGATCGACCGCGACACCGTCGTCTGGAAGGGCGCGGAACACACCACCTCTCAGCTGGAGTTCGGGGCGCACGGCAAGCGGATACGGCTCACACCCGGCGCCCTCAGCCCGTCCGAACGGCTCGCCTATCCGCATCTGACGGGCTACCCGGCCTTCACCGTCGACCCCCGCGACCGCCAACTCGCCCGTGGCGCCCTCCGCGGCAGACTCCTCGCCACCCAGCGCACGGCCGACGGCAAGCGCACCACCACCGGGGTCCAGATACCCGGCGTCCTCGACGACCTCTACGGCGCCCGCGCCCAACACGCCACCCTGGGCCCGGTCTTCCACCACGGCCGCCCCACCCTCTCCGTCTGGGCGCCCACCGCCCGCACCGTCGCCCTCGAACTCGACGGCCGCAGGGTCCCGATGCGACGCGAGGACACCACCGGCATCTGGCGCGCCACCGGTACCCGCGACTGGGCCGGAAAGCCGTACCGCTACCTCGTCACGGTCTGGGCGCCCACCGTCGGCAAGACCGTCACCAACAAGGTCACCGACCCCTACTCCGCCGCGCTGACCGCCGACTCGGCCCGCAGCCTGGTCACCGACCTCGACGCCCCGGACCTCGCCCCGCACGGCTGGTCACGGCTGACGAAGCCCGCCGCGGTGCCGCTGCGCCGCGCCCGCATCCAGGAACTGCAGATCCGCGACTTCTCCGTCGAGGACCGCACCTCCCGCCACCCCGGTCGGTACCTCGCCTTCACCGACCGCCGCTCGGACGGCATGCGGCACCTGGCCTCCCTCGCCCGGTCCGGCACCTCCTACGTCCACCTCCTGCCGGCCTTCGACTTCGCCACCACGCCCGAGCGGCGCGCCGACCAGGCCCGCCCCGGCTGCGACCTCGCCTCCTACGCCCCCGACTCCGACCGCCAGCAGGACTGCGTCACCAAGACGGCCGGCCGCGACGCCTACAACTGGGGCTACGACCCGCTCCACTACACCGTCCCGGAAGGGTCCTACGCCTCCGACCCCGAGGGCACCGCCCGCACCGTCGAGTTCCGCCGCATGGTCCAGGGGCTCAACGGCGCCGGGCTGCGCACCGTCATGGACGTCGTCTACAACCACACCGCAGCGAGCGGCCAGGACCCGCACTCCGTACTGGACCGCATCGTCCCCGGCTACTACCAGCGGCTCATGGACGACGGCGGCGTCGCCACCTCCACCTGCTGCTCGGGCACCGCGCCCGAACACACCATGATGGGCAAGCTCGTCGTCGACTCCGTCGTCACCTGGGCCAAGGAGTACAAGGTCGACGGCTTCCGCTTCGACCTCATGGGCCACCACCCCAAGGCCAACATCCTGGCCGTCAGGAAGGCCCTCGACGCGCTGACCACCGAGAAGGACGGCGTCGACGGCAAGAAGATCATTCTCTACGGCGAGGGCTGGAACTTCGGCGAGGCCGCGAACGACGCCCGCTTCGTCCAGGCCACCCAGCGGAATATGGCCGGGACCGGCATCGCGACCTTCAGCGACCGGGCCCGCGACGCGGTACGCGGCGGCGGCCCCTTCGACACCGACCCTCGCGTCCAGGGCTTCGCCTCGGGCCTCTACACCGACCCCAACTCCTCGAAGAGGAACGGGAGTCCCGCCGAGCAGCGCGCCCGGCTCCTCCACTACCAGGACCTCATCAAGGTCGGCCTCACCGGCAACCTCGCCGACTACACCTTCACCGACACCACCGGCCACCGCGTCAAGGGCTCGCAGGTCGACTACAACGGCGCCCCGGCCGGCTACGCCGCCGCCCCCGGCGACGCTCTCGCCTACGCCGACGCCCACGACAACGAAACCCTCTACGACGCCCTCGCCTACAAACTCCCGCAGCACACCGGCCCCGCCGACCGCTCCCGTATGCAGGTACTCGCCCTCGCCACCGCCGCCCTCTCGCAGGGCCCGGCGCTCTCCCAGGCCGGCTCCGACCTCCTCCGCTCCAAGTCCCTGGACCGCAACTCCTTCGACAGCGGCGACTGGTTCAACGCCCTGCACTGGAAGTGCGCCGACGGCAACGGCTTCGGCCGCGGACTGCCCCCGGCCGCCGACAACAAGGACAAGTGGTCCTACGCCCGGCCCCTCCTCGCCGACCCCGCACTCCGCCCCGGCTGTGCCGCGATCGACCATGCCTCCGCCGCCTACCGTGACCTGCTGCGCATCCACGCCACGGAACCGGCCTTCGGCCTGCCGACCACCGCCCGGGTCCAGTCGGCGCTGTCCTTTCCGCTCTCCGGAAAGGAAGAGACCCCCGGGGTGATCACCATGCGCCTCGGCAACCTCGTCGTCGTCCTCAACGCCACCCCGCACCGCCAGAACCAGACCCTCCACGCCCTCGCCGGCGAGCGTTACGCCCTGCACCCCGTCCAGGCCCACGGTGCGGACCCGACCACCGCCACCGCGTCGTACGCACGGCCGTCGGGTACCTTCACCGTCCCGGCCCGGACGGTGGCGGTCTTCCGCCGCGGCTGAGGCTCGGCTGCGCGTGGCCCCGGCCCACGTTTTCGGCCTTCCCGCCGTAGTGGTTGCTCGCCGTTTGCCGCCCGCTGCGCGGTGCGCCCGCCGTTGCTCCCCCCCTGCCTGAAGGGCGTGGGAGGTGGCCCCAGCGGCGGGCGTTGCCGCTGCGCGGGGCGAAAAACGTGGGAAGACAGCCAAGCGCAGCGTCACCGCACAGCCCAGGACGCGCGCTCGTTCAGCAGGTCCGGATCGAAGCCCGCAGTGCGCTTGTACGAAGCGGCGATCTCCGCTCGTTCCGCGAGCGGGACGACCTGTTCGATGTCGTCGAAGCCGCCGGGAGCCCGTTCGTGGGCGAGCCGCATGACGATCTCGGGCCCCTGGCGCCGGTTGGCGAGCTGCAGCGCGGTCGTGGCCGGCCTGCGGATGTCCTCGTACGCGGCGGCGGAGCCGGTCGTGACGAGCGAGTGGGCGAGCACCCGGGCGTCGATGATCGCCTGGGACGCCCCATTGGACCCGACGGGGTACATGGCATGCGCGGCGTCGCCCAGCAGGACGACGTCGTCCCTGGTCCAGCAGGGCAGGGGATCGCGGTCCACCATCGGGTACTCGAAGGCCGCCTCGGCTCCCGTGATGATTCCGGGCACGTCGAGCCAGTCGAACTTCCAGTCGGCGAAGTGCTCGGCGACCGTGGCCGGGTCCGCGGGGCGATTCCAGTTTCCCCGTTCAAGCGGTTCGTCGCCCAGCGGCCGCTCGGCGATCCAGTTGATCAGCCCTCCGTCCCCGATCGGGTAGGCGACGAACTTCTGCGAGCCGTCGCCGGCCATGATCATGGACCGGCCGGTCAGGAACGGCTCGGCACGGGTCGTGCCCCGCCACAGCACGAGCCCGTTCCACGGCGGTGCCCCTTCGCCGGGGAAGAGCGCGGCCCTGACGGCCGAGTGGATCCCGTCGGCGCCGACGAGCAGATCGGAAGCGTGGCGCAGGCCGGTGATCCGGCTCCCGGTCCGGACCGCGTGCGCACCGAGGCGTTCGCGGACGGCGTCCAGCAGCAGCATTTGCAGCCTGCCCCGGTGCGCCGAGTACTGCGGCCACCGGTAGCCGGCGCCGAGCCCGCGCGGTTCGGACCAGATCGCCTGGCCGTACCGGTTGTAGTAGGCCAACTCGGCCGTGGGGACGGCGATCGCGGCCAGCCGGTCGGCCAGACCGAGCTCGGTCAGCTCCCTTACCGCGTGCGGAAGGAGGTTGATCCCGACGCCGAGCGGACGGATCACCTCGGCTGCCTCGTGTACGACCACGTCGTCGAATCCGGCCGCATGCAGGCTGAGCGCGGTGGCGAGACCGCCGATACCGCCTCCAGCGATGGTGATCCGCACAGCATCCTCCGGGTCGTTGGAGATTGTTACGGCCATAACAATCTCTCGGCAGGGCCGCGATGCGCAAGACTCTGTCCCGTGGAACGACCAGATCTCAGCTACGCCGCCTACGCGCGCGACCGGCTTGCGGGCATGCCGTCACCGGCCGACCCGGAAGCCTTCTCGCTCGCCTACCACCTGCTGCACCTTTCCTACCTGGTCATCGCCGACCTGGAGAGCCACATCCACCGCCCGCGCGGCTGGACGCTCCCGGGCTTCCGGCTGATGTTCAAACTGTGGCTGCTGGGCCCCACCCAGCCCGCCAGGCTTGCCGAGATCTCGGCGATGTCCCGTTCGTCGGTCACCAACGCCGTCAACACCCTCGAACGGGACGGCCTGGTGGAGCGCCGACGACTCCCCGACGACGGTCGCGCGATCGCCATCGGCCTCACCGCCGCGGGCGCGGAAGCCGTCCAGGAGGCGTTCGCCGAGCAGTCCCGCCGCGAGCAGCAATGGTTCACCACGCTCGACGCCGAGGAGCGGGCCACCCTCACCGACCTGATCATCCGCGTCCTCACGGCACGCCCCGAGGACGCGGCTTGAGGATGCGGTGAGGACGGGCGGCTGCCCGTGTCCGGATCTGAGTCATCGTCCGGCGGCCCGGACCGCGCCGGGTCTCGGCGCGGGCGGAGCGGAGGGACGAGGATGTGAGGATGACCGCCGACTCACGCGCTCACGCGTTCAACGCGGCCGCTGACCAGTACGCGGCCGGCCGCCCTTCGTATCCGCCCGCGCTCTTCGATTTCGTCGCACAGGTCATGTGCCGGCCCCTGGCGGGTGCCCGGGTCGCCGATGTCGGCGCGGGCACCGGAATCGCCACCGCGCTGCTGCGTGCGCGCGGTGCCGACGTGATCGGTGTGGAGCCGGGCGAGGCCATGGCCGCCCGGTTCCGCCGCGGGCTCCCGGACGTACCGGTCGTGAGGGGTGACGGCAATGCCCTCCCGCTCGCGGACGCCTCCCACGACCTCATCACCTACGCACAGTCCTGGCAGTGGACCGACACCGCCCGCTCCGTCCCGGAGGCGCTGCGGGTCCTGCGGCCGGGCGGTGCGCTCGCGGTCTGGTGGAACACCACCGCCTTTGACGTGCCCTGGATCCGTGAACAGCACGAGCGGATCGCGCGCCACTGCGGAGTGACGCCGACTTCCCGGACGCGTCCCGACGACAGCGACGCCATCCGGCTCGCGGGTCTGTCGGGGCTCCGGGCCGCGCGCCGCCAGGTGCCGTGGAGCCGCAGAGTCCCACTGGACACGCACCTCGCCAACATCACCAGCCGCTCGGCGTTCCTGGTCCTTGCCGAGGACGACAGGCGGGCCTTCCTCCGCGAGGAGCGCAGGCGGCTGCACGAGATGTTCCCCGACGCGACGGTGCAAGAGGCCTATGTGGTGGACCTGTTGGTGGCGACTCGTCCCTGATCCGCACAGAGACCGAGGGGGCGCTCCGGGGGCTGTGGGCCAAGCCCCCTAACCCACCGCCCCCACCGCCTTCCCGTTCGCCAGGTGCCCCTTCAGCTCTGCCCGGTCGCCCGACTTCGCCGGGAGGGTCAGCAGGCGGCCGGGGGCCTGGCCGTGGACGTCGCCGGTGGTGGTGATCGAGGTGACTTTTTTGCTGCCCGCGGCCAGGAGCCACCACTGGCCGGTGGCGGACTTCCACAGCACTCCGGCCAGGGCCCGTGGTGCCCGGGGGCCGCAGGCCGTACCGCCCTCGGCGCGGGCGGCCACCGTGCCGGGCGGGTAGTGGCGGCCGCCGGCTGCCGGTGTCTGGATCTGGGCCATCGTCCGGCTGCCCGGACCGCGCCAGGTCTCGGCGCGGGTGCACAGCCAGGCCGCGCTGCCCGCGCTCCCGGGCAGCGGCTGGCGGGCGAACTCCCAGGCGTTCACCGCTCGGACGCCCTGGCCGCGTACCGCGGCGAGCTGGCAGGCGGTGCGCGCCCAGGCCGTCCTGGCGCGCGGCGCGGTCACCTCGCCCGGCTTGCGGGGGGTGCCGTACGTCAGGCGGGCCGGGGTGAGTTCACCGAGGTCGGTGAACAGACGGCCGCCCATCCGCAGCGCCGGCCAGGTCGTGCAGGTCGCCGCCGCGGGCCGCGGTGTGGGCACGGGATCGGTGGTGCCGTCGGGCCTGATCCGCAAGCGGCTGCCCGGCGCGTCCGGCGTGACCAGGTCCACCAGCCGCGCCGACGTCACCCAGGGCGCGGTCAGATAGCGGACGTTTCCCTGCGTACGGCTCACCACCAGCGCGCTCGCCGAATCCGCCGCCGCGCCGTCGGTCCGCGCGAAGTCCATCGCCGCGCCGGTGCCGTCGCTCTGCCCCTCGCCGTCCGCCGCCTCCGCGTAGCGCACCACCCGCAGCCCGTCGTGCAGGAGCACCACCACGACGTGGTCCACCACGCCCGCGAAGAGCAGTTGGGCCGGGCCGGCGGCCGGTCCGGTCGGGGTGCCGGGCGTCGCCGAGACCGGCACCCCGGCACCGGGCCTGGCCCACACGGCCAGCGCCCGCCGTAGCAGCGCCTTGTCGTGGATCCGGTCGCCGCGGGCGGGCCAGGCGGAGAAGTCCTGCCGGGCGGCGTTCTTCCAGGCGGTCGCGGAGGTCACCGCGAGCTTTCCGGGGTCCAGGGCCGCTTCGGAGGCCGCGTTGCGTGCGTACGGCGGGGCGGCGGCGCCGTCCGGGCCCCAGCCGTCGCCCGGCATCCCCAGCAGCGCCCCGCACACCAGCACCGCCACTCCGGCGGTCAGCACCGCCCGGCCGTGCTGCCGCCGCCGGATCAGGTCCGTGGGCCTGGCCTGCAGCGCGCACGGATCGAACTCCGGTGACTCCAGCAGCGACCGGTCCCGGCTGCCGGCCGGCGTCGTGGCCCGCTCCGCCTCGTCCAGCGCCGCACGGGGGTGCGCCACCCCGGCGGCCTCCAGCACCCGGCGCGTCTCGGGCGCGCTCAGCCGCTCCAGATCGCGCAGCACGAACGCGGCCCGCCCCGGGCCGGACAGCGCCGACAGCGCCTGGTCCAGCGCGAGTTCATCGGCCCCGCCGGAGCGCGGGAACAGCCGCAGGCCCCAGACCTGGGGGAACGGGTGTGGCGGCACCGGCAGCCACCGGCGCGAGCGGCCGGCGGCCAGGGCGGCCCGCAGGACCCGCAGCCGGACGAAGGCATAGCCGGGGTCGATCGCCGCGTCCGCGCCGGCGCGCTGGGCGGGCAGTCCCAGGCCGCGGGTGGAGCTGCGCTGGCGCGGCAGGGTCCGCTGTACGACGGCATGGGCGGCCAGCACCCGCCGGCCGCGGCTGGGGCCCGGCGGCAGGACGAGGTAGGCCAGCCGGACCAGCCGCGGGTAGTGCTCGACCAGCGCCGCCTCGGCCTGCTCGACGTCGATGACGTCACCGATGTCCTCAAGGCTGCCGGGGGAGGTGCGGTCCGGACGCTGGGGTGTCGCTTGCTGCTGCTTCACGTTCGGTGAAACGAGTGATTCCTGTGATGGTCACCGGCCCTCCCGGGCGCCCCGACGGGTGACGCGCACACGGCCGCGGCCACCGCGGTGGGTGGACCGCGGTGGCCGCCGTGACTGCCGGACGGGCCGGCTTGCGTGCTGTGGGCCGGACGTCAGCGCTGCAGGTCGAACTCGCCGTCCCGCGCGCCGAGGACGAATGCCCGCCACTCCCCTTCGGTGTAGCGCAGTACCACATCGGGGTCCGTGGAGTTGCGCATGGCCACCGCGCCCCGCTCCAGGAAGGCGATCTCCACGGCCTCCTCGGCGTCTCCGGGGGCGCGCTGCCAGGTGGCGTCGGAAATGTCGAGGGCGTAGAGCCACTCCTTCTCAGCTGCGGCACTCATACCGTGATCCCCTCGCTCGTGGTGCGTTCCCGGTCAGGGTACGCGGCGCTCAGGCGAGCTTCCAGCGGCGGAATTCCGCCGTCCCGCGGTCCCCCGTCGCGGAGTTGGCGGCACACTGGTGCAGACCGGTGTCCTGCCGGGCGGCGGCCCCGGGGACGGTGACGGTGGCGATCTCGCGCCAGGTCGCGCCGTCGTCGGTGGAGCAGGAGCCGGTGTAGGTGCCCGCGGCCCCGGCGTCCTTCCCGCGGGTGAGGCGGAGCAGGACGGGCGCGGTGATGCCGGTGAGCCGCCGGTAGGTGTCCAGGGTGCCGTCGCCGTTCGCGTCGTAGGAGAGCACGACGCCGTTGGCGGGGGTCACGGAGAGGTTGAGGAAGCCGAGGGCGTCCGCGGCGTCTGCGGCTGAGGGGGCGCCCGGGGTGGAAGGTGCGGAGGGTGAGGAGAGTGCGGCGAGGCGGTTGCGGACGACGAGGCCGGCGCGGGCCCAGGGGCCGGTCGGGTCCTGGGAGGTCACCTCGACGGTGACCGAGCCGCCCGCGGTGAGCGCGCCCGGCCGGTAGACCGCGCCGAACTCGGCGGTGGCCTTCCACAGGTCGGCGCCCCCGCCGTTGACGGCCAGCCGGTCGCCCAACTGGCCGAAAACCGCCGCATTGGTGGTGACGGTCCGCAGGTCGTCGTCCAGCGGCCCCGCCACGTACAGGGTGCCGTGCCGCGCCGCGCGGACCCGTGGCTCGCCCTTCGGGCCGTAGTCGACGGTGAGGTCGTAGGGGAGCGGGTGCAGGGGGGTGTTCAGGGGACCGGCGGGGGCGGTGACCTGCCAGCGGGCGCGGCCGGTGCCGCCGGGCGGGAGCGACGGCAGCGACGCCGGGCCCGAGGCGGTGGCGTCGACGCCGCTCAGGGCGAAGTCCACCCGGCCGGTCGCGCGCAGCCCGTTGACGTTGCGCAGCGCCGCGGTGACGGTGGCCCGGCCGCCCGGCGGCAGCCCGGACGGGTCGGCGGTGACCGTGACGGTGCCCTGGTAGGGGGCCTTGGCGAGGGTGTCGTGGACCCGCCGCGCGGTGCGGTACGCATCGGTCGTCGGGCGCAGCGGATGGGCGGTGCGCGCGCGGGTCCAGGGCTCTTCCAGGGAGTACCAGTCGAAGGTCTTCGGCGGCCGGTCCGCGGCCAGCGCGTCGGCCAGTTCGTCCAAGTACGCCTGCCACTGCGGGAGATGGACCTCGCGGATCAGGCCGTGCCAGTCGCGGTTGGCGTAGTTGGCCAGCGAACCGCCGTCGGCGGTGGCCCGGTCCGCCCAGGTGGTGAGCAGTGCACGGGCGCTGTGCTCCAGCCGCGCCTGCTCCTCGGCGCCGGTCGCCATGGCCTTCGCCTGTGCCAGCCAGGGCCCGAGCAGGAACAGCCGGTGCGCCCCGGTGACCTCGTCGCACAGCCGCATCAGCCGCAGCCACAGCTCCGACAGCGCACGGAAGGTCGTACGGTCCTTGCGCCGGTAGGCCTCCTGGAGCTGCCCGATCAGCTGCCAGGACCGGTTGGCGAGGGCCTGCCGGGCGGCGTCCGTCAGATCGTGGCGGTAGGCGTCGCTGCCGCGCAGCGCGGGGCGGACCGTCAGCAGCGCGGCGAAGGCGGTGTCGAACGCCGCCGGGTCGAAGGCCGGGGTGTGGGTGGCGTAGACCGTGCCGGAGCGGGCGGCCAGCGAGGGGCGGGCGGCGAAGACCGAGTCGTGCGGCCGGCCGTCCTTGCTGGAGATCTCGTACGCGCTGGTGCGCAGTGCGGCATATGCGGCGCGGGCCCCGTCGTCGCGGGCGCCGTAGCGCAGGTCGGCATAGCCGTCGAACCAGGCGGCGCGGTCCACCGGGCGCTCCCGCCAGGCCAGTTCGCAAAACAGCTCGAACGCGGCCGGGTCGCGTTCGGCGGCCTCCGGCATGTACGCGGTCCCGGCGAGCTTGCTGCCCGGCTTGTCGCGCCAGGCGGTGAAGCGCTCGGCCCAGATGTGGGTCTTGGCGCCGAGGGTGGTGCGGCCGCCGAAGTTGGGGATCGAGCCGAAGGCGTACGGCACCCCGCCCCAGTCCCGCTCCCGGTCGGTGACGGTGTCCAGGTCGCTGAGGCCGTCCACGATCAGCATCCGGTCGTGGTCGACGGCGTCCAGCAGATCGCGCCGGGGATTGCCCTGCCAGCCCAGGATCACCCAGGTGGCATCGGGGTGGGCGGTGCGCAGTGCCTTCTCGACGGCGCGGGCGGCGTCCGGCACGGGCACGTCGCCGGGGTCGCCGCCCTCGTGCAGCAGATCCATCTTGAAGTGGTCGGCGGGGCCGAGGAGTTGGTGCTGATGGCGGTAGAAGGAGGCGGCGGCAGCGGCGAACGCGTCGGTGCGCGGGTCGAGCCAGTCGGGGCGTTTGAGGCCGGACCAGGTGCCCTGCGGGACGGTGCGCGCGCCGGGGTTGCGGGCGGCGAAACCGTCCGGGACGGTGCCGAAGTAGCCAGGGAGGACGGGGTGCATGCCGAGCTCGCGCAGCCGGCCGGTGATCCGGCGGCCCAGCTCGGCGCGCTTGTCGATCAGCTCGCGGCTGAGCGGGCCGCCGTAGCCGCTCATGTTCTGCAGCAGCCACCACGGCTGGTGCGAGGGCGCGGGGAGCCAGGCGCGGGCCTCGGCGTCGGAGTAGCCGGAGTCGGTGAGCAGCCGGTGGTAGACGGCCTCGGCGCCCGGGGTGACCAGCACCTCGTTGACGCCGTGCAGTGCCAGCACATCGATCAGCCGCTCCCAGTGCGGCCAGTCGGCGTACGGGGCGGTGTAGCCGTCGTGGGTGTCGTTGAGGGCGAAGCGGTGGCGCAGCGCGGTGGACCGCTCGGCCGGCGAGGCCGGGGCGGGCAGCCGGCCGGGGAGCTCCACCTGGTCGCCGGCCCAGGACACATGGGCCCGGCAGGTGTATTTGAGGTACCAGTGGACGCCGGTCAGCAGGACGGCGGGGGTGGTCCCGGAGACCGTGATCCGGCCCGCCCGGCCGTCCACCCGGAAGCGGTCGGTGCCGCCGCCGCGGGCGAGCGGCACCAGCTGGAACTGGTCGGCGTGCCGGGGCAGCAGCCGGGTCAGTGCCGCCCGCGCCGGTGCGGTGTCATACGCGGCTCCGGTCTCGTCCGCCGGTGCCCGCTCCGTGCGGCGGGCCAGCCGCCCGGAGGCCGCGGCGGCGGCGGGAGCGGCCCCGCCGAGCGCCGCCCCGGCCCCGATCGCTCCGGCGGTTCCCAACAGTGCGCGTCGTGACGGTCGGCTCATGTGTGCTCCCACTGCTCGGTGGTAACAAACAGTCTCCGTGCGCGTGGCACGCTAACGGGCGCCCGGCCTCAGTCCAAGACGGTAGGCGACGGGACCCGGACACACCGGGCTGCGCGATCGGCTCGCCGGGGCCACGCGCCCCCGGCTCCGGAGCGCGGCGACCAGTGTTCCGCGGACCCTCACCCGTTCGCTCCCTGGGCTTCACGCGCCCGGCCGGCGGGCCCGGGAACAGTCTGCCGCGTAGAGAAGGGCCAGGTCATCGGGTTACGCCCGTACCCAGGGCGGATCCGGACCACCGCGGGGCGCCGGAGCAGCCGAGCAGTGCACCGGCTGCTCGCTCCGTACGGCCCGCCGGCCCCGCTGACTCACCGTCCGTCGACTCGCACAGCCTCCCCACTCCCCACGGAGGGCTCTCATGAGCATGGCATCGACCGCGTCCGCTGCCGTTCGACGCACCGCTTCCTCTTCCGCATCCGCTACCGCTTCCGTCCCCACGGTCGTTCCCGGCCCGGCACCCGCTCCCGCCCTCACGGGGGCCGCCTCCGCCGGTCACGCTCCCGCCGCCGACCCCGGCTACACCGCCAAGATCGCCGGCACCCACGAGCAGATCCGAGCCGCGCAGCGGCTGCGCCACCAGGTCTTCGCCGGCGAGATGGGCGCGACCCTGCACTCTCCGCTGCCCGGCCACGACATCGACGCCGTCGACGACCTCGCCGACCACCTCGTCGTCACCCACACCGCCACCGGCGACGTCGTCGGCACCTACCGGCTGCTGCCGCCCGGCCGCAGCCCGCGGCTCTACTCCGACGGCGAATTCGACCTCGGCGCGCTGGCTGAGCTGCGCCCCTCCCTCATCGAGGCCGGCCGCTCCTGTGTCCATCCCGACCACCGCAGCGGCGCCGTCATGACCCAGATGTGGGCCGCGCTCGCCCGCTACACCCTGCTCTCCGGCCACCGCTACCTCGCCGGCTGCGCCTCCGTTCCGCTCGCCGACGGCGGTATCGCGGCCGCCCACGCCTGGGGGCTGGGCCGCACCCGCTACGCCGCCCCGCACGGGCTGCAGGTCACCCCGCACCACCCCTGGCACCCCACCGTCCCCGTCCCCGCCCGCCCCACCCTGGCCCAGCTGCCGCCGCTGCTCCGCGGCTATCTGCGCATCGGCGCCTTCATCTGCGGCGAGCCCGCCCACGACCCCGAGTTCGACGTCGCCGACTTCTTCGTCGTCCTGGACATGGAACGGCTCGGCGACCGCTACCGCCGCTACTTCCTGGGCGCGCGGTGAACGGCCCCTGGGACGTGTGGTCCGACTGCACTCCGGACTGCGCCGCGCACGCCCTGCCGCGTGTACCGGCGACCCGCATCGCCCGGCGCGGCGCCGCGTTCGCCCGCGGGGTACGGCGGGCGCTGACGGACGGTGAGCGGATGGCCGATCCGGTACGGCTGCGGGCTCACGCCGCTTCGCTGCTCGATGCGCTCGGAGTCCGCGTCGAGGGCGCGGCCGCGCTCACGGCGGGTGGCCGCGACGGTGCCGGCGACGGCTCCGGCCTCGGTCCCGGCACCCTCATCGTCATCAACCACATCTCCTGGCTCGACATCCTCGCCCTGCTGGCCGTCGAACCGGTCACCCTGCTCGCCAAGCGCGAGGTCGGCACCTGGCCGGTCGTCGGCGGCCTGGCCCGCAGAGCCGGTACGCACTTCATCGACCGTACGAGCCCCCGCCGGCTGCGCCACACCGTCCGGGAGGTGTCCGAACTGCTGGGCTCCGGGCGGTCGGTGGCGGTCTTCCCGCAGGCCACCACCTGGTGCACCGCCGACCGGGGCAGCTTCCGCCGGGCCACCTTCCAGGCCGCCCTCGACGCGGGCGCGCCGGTCCGCCCGGTGACCCTCCACTACACCCAGCAGGGCCTGCCCAGCACGGTGGCCGCGTTCTGCGGCGAGGACACCTTTGCCGCCTCGCTGCGCCGGGTGCTCGCCGCCCGGGCGCTGACCGTTCGCGTCACGGCACATCCGGTGCTGAACGCGGCGGACGGGTTCTGGGACCGGCGGGAGCTGGCGGACCGGGCGGCGCGCGCGGTGCTCGGCGGCCGGCCGCAGCCGGGCGTGGTGACAGTACCGGAGCCGGTCGCGGTGGCGGTGCCGGCGTTCCCCGTGCCGGAGTTCCCCGTGCCGGAGGTTGCGGTACCGGCGGGGCCCGGCACACCGGAGACTCCGGCCCGTGTTTGAGCAGCTGGACCAGCTCACCGAGCCCCTGCAGGGCATGCTGGGCTCGCCCTGGCTGTGGCTGGTCATCCTGTTGGTGTCCGGACTCGACGCACTGCTGCCGTTCATGCCGAGCGAGACCACCGTCGTCCTGGTCGCCGTGCTCATCGGCCCCGACCTGCCGCTGCTCGCCCTGCTGGCGGGTGTGGCGGCGGCCGGGGCACTGGCCGGTGACTGCCTCGGCTATGCCGTGGGACGGTACGCGGGCCCGCGAGCGGTCGCCCGGCTGCTGCGGGGGGAGCGCGGCCGGGCCCGGCACTCCAGGGCCCGCGCACGGGTCGAGCGGCACGCCGCCCTGCTCATCATCGCCGGCCGCTTCCTGCCCGGCGGCCGGGTGATCGCCGCCCTGTCCACCGGGAGCGTCCGCTTCCCGTTGCGCCGCTTCGTCGCGCTGGACGCGGTGGGCGCGGGCATCTGGGCGGTGGGCAGCGCGGCGCTCGGCGGCCTGGGCGGTACGGCGCTCACCGATTCCCCGGCCGAGGGGATGCTGCTGGCCTCCGGGACCGGCCTGGTGGTGGCGGGCTGCGTGGGCGCTTTGCACCGCCGGTCCGCACCACGGGACGGGGAACGGCCCGCACCGAAGCGGTGCGGGCCCCGGATACGCGCGCTGTGAGGCCGGGCGGGGGAACGGTTCCCCCGCCCGGCCGCAAGGCCTGTGGGCCTCAGATGCCCGGCACGTACTTGTAGCCGACCCGCCGCACCGTCACGATCGACGACCGGTGCGCGGCGCCCAACTTGCGCCGCAGCCGGGCGACATGGACATCGACCGTACGGCCGTCGCCGACGTGCCCGTAGCCCCACACCGTGGACACCAGGTGGTCGCGGGTGTGCACCCGGTGCGGATGCGCGACCAGATGGGCCAGCAGCTCGAATTCGAGGTACGTCAGGTCCAGCGGCCGGCCCTGGACCTGCGCGGTGCGCTGTTCGGGGTCGATCCGCACGGTCTCGTCGCCGGTCGGCGCGCTCACCCCGGGACCGGCGGTGGCCGGCGGCGGGGCGGTCGCGACCTGCTCGGCCGGTACGAGGACGAGGTAGCCGACCATCGGCGGCCGGCCGGGAAGCGCCGGCAGGCTGTGCTGCGGGGCCGGAAGCCAGGTGGCGCCGGAGTCCAGCAGTTCGGCGACCGAGGGGACACCGAGGGGCGGGGCGCCTTCGCCCGGGGGCGTGGCGGGCGACGCGTGGGCCTCGTCCGGCGCCACGGCGCGCAGCCGGTGGCGCGGGGGATGCGGGGGGTGCGAGGCGGGGTGGGCGGGGAGGGGAGCCGTGGCGGAACCGGCGGTCAGGGTACGGAGGTTCGTCATCGGAAGTCAGCTCTTTCGCGCAGAGGGGCGTCGGGGACGTCATGCGCGCGGGCAGGGCGTAAAACGCCGGTCAACGGCGTCGACGAGGGGTGTGCGGGCCCGCGCTCAGTGCGCGCGGCAACACAGACGGTCGAATGCGTGCGCCTGCCGGGACGGCCAGAAAGGCTCGAGGTCGCTGCGACCTGTCGCGGTGTCGATGAGGCTGGCCATGGGCCTATTGAACCAGACGGCCGGTGATCTGTCCCTCGTGCGGCGGGCCCTGTGACGGGATTTGCCGCACACCGGCCACGCAGGCGCCGGGACCGGGACCGGGAGCGCTCCGCGCCCGCCTCAGCCCCCTCCCGTCCGTCTCCCCTTTACGGCCCGCATCCCCGTCCCCGTCGCCACCCCGAGCGCGAGCGCCGCCAGATGTCCGGCGTCGGTGAACGTCCGTCGGCGGCGCAGCACGGGCCAGGTCCCCAGCGCCAGCAGACCGGCCGTTGCCGCGGTGCGCACGCCACGGTGCGGGACGGTGGCGGCGAGGGCGCCCACCGTGGCGTTGAAGCCGTAGCTGGCTCCGACGTCGATGGCCCGCGCGGTCGCGTCCGGCGGGCCATCGACCGTGGCCTCGGGGGCGTGAACGGCGCGGGCTCCGGGGTCGGTTGGGGGAGTGCCGGGAGCAGCCGGAGCAGCGGGAGCACTGCCCGGGAACCGGCCGCGCAAGGCCGCGTAGACCAGCAGACTGGCCCCCACATGACCGGCCGCGAACACCCCTGCCGTGCGCCAGGGGCCCCAGCGCGCCTCGGCCGTGCCGAGAGCGGCGAGCAGCGCGGCGCCGTAGGCCACCGGCAGCGGCTCCTCCACGAACACCGCACTGGTGACCAGCGTCTGCCACTTTCCGGCCCGCAGATTGGCGACATTGGTGGAGTGCGCACGCAGCAGTTCCGTGCGCCGGTGGCCGGGGAGCCGCGCGGTGGCGTACGCACCGAGCTGTACGGCACCGACATAGAGCGGCGCGGCCCAGGGGACGGCGACCGGCAGACCACGAGAAAGGCGGGCGGTCGTCAGGACGCGCGACGCCGCCCGTGACACGGGACCAGCGGACACGGGGCCACCCGGCACAGGACCACCCGGCACAGGGCCACCCGGCACGGGACCTCCGGACAGGAGACCACGGGACGCCCTCCGCGATGCGGCCGTCGGCATCTCAGGCTCCCATGCCCGTCGTTCCCGTACTCGGCAGCCGCTTGCGCCAGTCCAGCGGGGCGACCTCGATGACCCGGTCCGGGGAGCCGTCCCACTGAGCCGGCAGGCCCGCCCCGGTGAGCGCCGCCACCACCGTCCGCCCGACCGCGGTGCGCTCCTCGGCGGAGGCCTCGCCGGCCTCCGCATAGGCGCCGTAGCGCACGGCCAGCCCATGGCCTTCCGCTGCCGCCTCGGTGTCCTGGAAGTGGAAGAAGACGAAGCCCCGGTCCCCTTCGGCGCGTTCGTGGGCTATCTCGCCCATCGCGCAGTTGCTGCAACAGCTGTAGTTCATCCGGGCGGTCAGCCCCTGGGCGCCCAGGGCCTCGAAGGCCCGCGCCACCCGGTCGGCGTCGGTCACCTCGGGCCATTCGGCCTGTTCGGCGAGCCGTTCCTCCCACAGGCCGCCGACGATCCGGCGTGCGTCGTCCAGTGAGACCGGCGGGTCCTCGGGGCCGAAGGCCTCGCAGACGCCCTGGGCGACCTCATGGAAATTCCGGAAACCGCCATGGATCTGCTGACGCGCCCGCTGCTCGGCGACGGCGCGGGTTTCCGGAGCCAGACCGGGGGTGGAGTACAGGTCCGCCCCCTGCCAGTCGAGCGCCGTACGCCAGGCCTCCCCGCCGCGCGCCCAGTCCAGGAAGACCTCCACGACCCGCTCGGCGTCGCCGCTCTCCGCGCGGAAGTGCCGCTCCGGCGCGCCGTCGCGGTACTCGACCGTGAACGGCCCGTCGTCGTCCCGCCAGGCCTGTACGAATGCCTGGGCCTCCTCGGGGCACCGCTCGACGACCACGAAATGGTCGTCGTCGGCGCCGATCCGCCGCAGCAGCTCCGTGAGTTCGGCTTCGCCGGGGCGTGATCGGTCCGGGCCGGACTCGGTCTTGACGCTGATCTCAAGCATGACCCCAGCCTGCCAGCCGCCACTGACAATCGGCCCCCGATCTGCTCCTCGCGCGACCATACGACCACGCGGCCACACCGCTACGCGACCGTACGGCCACCGACCGCACGCACCCACGTGCGCGCGGGACAGCGGGACGGGCCGAGGGGCCGGACCACACCGGACACCGTGGGTCCCCCCAGTGTCCGCAGTGGTCCGGCCCCTCGCCCTCGCCCACGCTCCCGCAGGCGTCAGATCTGCTCGCGCCGCGCCAGCTCCGTGCAGCAGGTGTCCACCATCAGCCGGGTGACCACATACGGGTCGACGTTGGCGTTCGGGCGCCGGTCCTCGATGTAGCCCTTCTTCTCGACCTCGACCTGCCAGGGGATGCGCACCGAGGCGCCGCGATCGGAGGCGCCGTAGGAGTACGCGTCCCAGGGGGCGGTCTCGTGCGCGCCGGTCAGCCGGTCCTCGATGCCGGTGCCGTACTGGCGGACGTGCTCCAGCGGCTTGTCGTCCTGGCCCAGCGCCTCGCAGGCGGTGATGATCGGGTCGTAGCCCTCCCGCATCGCGCGGGTGGAGAAGTTGGTGTGCGCGCCCGCGCCGTTCCAGTCGCCCTTGGCCGGCTTGGCGTCCAGCGACGCGGTGACGCCGAACTCCTCCGCCACCCGGTGCAGCAGCCAGCGCGCCACCCACATGTGGTCCGAGACCTCCAGCGGCGGCAGCGCGCCGACCTGGAACTCCCACTGGCCGGGCATGACCTCGGCGTTGATGCCGGACAGGCCCAGACCGGCCGCCAGGCACAGGTCGAGGTGCTTCTCGACGATCTCCCGGCCGAAGATCGCGTCGGCGCCCACACCGCAGTAGTAGTCGGCCTGCGGGGCCGGGTAGCCGCCGCCCTCAGGGAAGCCGAGCGGACGGTCCCCCTTGAGGAAGGTGTACTCCTGCTCGATGCCGAAGATCGGCTCCTGGCCGGCGAACCGCTCCGCGACCGGGCGCAGCAGCGCCCGCGTGTTGGAGGGGTGCGGAGTGAGGTCGGTGTGCAGCACCTCGCACAGCACCAGCAGGTGGTCACCGCCGCGGATCGGGTCCGGGCAGCTGAACACCGGCTCCAGTACGAGGTCCGAGGCGTGGCCTTCGGCCTGGTTGGTGCTGGAACCGTCGAAGCCCCACCGCGGAAGCCGGCTGCCGTCGGACAGGATCCTGGTCTTGGAGCGGAGCTTGGCGGTCGGCTGCGTGCCGTCGATCCAGATGTATTCGGCCTTGATGCTCACGGGGTCCTCTTCACGGTCGGTGCGGGTACGGTGCGGGCGTACCTCCGCACTCTCGCAACGCGCCATTTCTCGTCCGTTGCCCGTTTGTGAACCACAGGTTACCGAGCCGGACATCCGGCCGTTTCCAAGGAATTCTGTCCAGTAGGCCTGGGATTCCAGGCCTCGATGTGGGTGTCTTCGCATCATTCCCATATGGCGCAGGCCTCAGGACGCCCGTGCGGCGTGCGCTCGGGCGCCCCGCACCCCGCGAGACACTGCCCCCATGACGACCCCGCGCATCGGACTCCTCGGCACCGGCCCCTGGGCGCGGCGCGTCCACGCCCCTGCCCTCGCCGCCCACCCGGGCGTCGAGCTCACCGGCATCTGGGGGCGCAGGGCGGCGGCCGCCGCCGCGCTGGCCCAGGTCCACCGCACCCGCCCGTACGAGAGCCCCGACGAGCTGTTCGAGGCCTGCGACGCCGTCGCGATCGCCCTGCCGCCGTCCGTCCAGGCCGCGTTGGCGCTCCGCGCCGCCGGGGCCGGCTGCCATCTCCTCCTGGACAAGCCGGTGGCCACCGCCGTGCCCGAGGCGCGCGCCCTCGTCGCGGCCGCCGACCGGGCGGGTATCGCCTCGGTGGTCTTCTTCACGGCGCGCTTCGGGGCGCAGGAAGGGGAGTGGATCGCGGCCCAGGCCGCGGCCGGCGGCTGGTTCACCGCCCATGCCGACTGGCTCGGCTCGGTCTTCGCCGACGACAGCTCCAGCCCGTACTCCGACTCGTCCTGGCGCCGGGAGAAGGGCGGGCTGTGGGACGTCGGCCCGCATGCGCTGTCGGTGCTCCTGCCGGTCCTCGGCGACGCGGAAACGGTCACCGCGACCCGCGGCCCCGCCGATGCCGTGCTGCTGGCGATGCGGCACAGCAGTGGCGCGGCCAGTTCGGCGACGCTCGGCCTGACCGCGCCCGCCGCGGCGTCCGGCGTCGAGATCACCCTCCGCGGCACCGCCGGCATCACCTCCCTGCCCCGACGCCAGGACGGCCCCGAAGTGGCCTACCGCCACGCGGTCGACGCCCTGCTGGCCGCCGTCGAGACCGGTCTGCCCAACGCCTGCGACCTCCACTTCGGCCTCCGGGTCACCGAAATCCTGGCCGCGGCGGAGGAAACCCTCCCGCCTCTCGTACCTGACAGGCCATGACCACGAGTCGCAGCTGACGAGTCATGACCTGTGTCATGCCTCACGGGCCATGACCACATGGCGGAATTGGTCGTGGAGGGCATCAGTGAACGTCCGTAGCGTCAAGGCGTGACCGCTTCCTCACACACCCCGTCACCGGACCAAGGGACCCACCGCCATGACACCCGCCACCGGCTTCACCAGTTACGCCGACGCTCTCCTCGCCGCCCTCGCCCGTGACCCCTCCCGCACCGCGGTGACCGTGGGGGAGGACGGCGAGGAGATCACCGCCGGCGCCCTGCACGCCACCGTCCACCGCATGGCGGCGGTGCTCGCCGCCCACGGCACCGGCCCCGGCCAGACCGTCTGCCTCCTCAGCGGCAACCGCCCCGAGGCGCTGGCCGCCCGCTACGCCGCGAGCCTCCTCGGCGCCCGGGTGGTCTTCCTCTACGACGGCATGGCCGCCGAGACCCTGGCCCGGATCGCCGCCGGCGTGGACACCACCCTGCTCCTGGTCGACCCGGCCCTCCACGACACCGCGCGCACGCTGCTCCACCACCTCCGGGGCCCGGTCCCTGAGGTCATGACCCTGGGGGAGGACACGACCGCTCCGGACACCGCCGGTCCGGGCGCCGATCCGGGCACCGGCCCGGTCCCCGACCTGCTCGCCGCCGCTGCCGCGCTGCCCGCCACCCCCGAGGTGCCGAGCGCGGCACGCCCCGAGGAGGACTGGTGCATCCGGCACACCGGTGGCACGACCGGCATCCCCAAGGGCGTCCGGATGAGACACGCCCCGTATGCCCGGATGGTGATCCAGCAGCGCATGGAGACCGCCGGCGATCCGCCGCGCTTCCTGGCCTGCACCCCGCTCGCCCACCTCGCGGGCATCCTGGCCGATGCCGCGCTCGTGGCCGGCGGCACCGTCGTGCTGCACCGCGCCTTCGACCCCACCGCCGTACTGGCCGCCGTTGCCCGCCACCGCATCACCCACCTCTGGCTGCTGCCCCCGCTCCTCTACCGGCTCCTCGACGACCCCACCCTCCGCACCACCGACCTCAGCTCCCTCACCCGCATCTCCTACGGCGGCTGTGCGGCCTCACCCACCCGGCTGGCACAGGCCGCCGAGGCCTTCGGCCCGGTCCTGTTCGGGATGTACGGCCAGGCCGAGGCGATGTCGATCACCGAGGCCCGCCCGGAGGACCACCTCCGCACCGGCCCCGGCGGACGGATCACCGTCGGCCGCGCCCTGCCCGGAGTGACGCTCGCCGTGCGCGACGCGGACGGGCGGGACCTGCCGGCGGGGGAGCGGGGCGAGGTCCATGTGCGCTCCGCCGCGGTGATGAACGGCTACTGGAAGCAGCCCGACGAGACGGCGCAGGTCCTGGGGGCCGACGGCTGGCTGCGCACCGGCGATGTCGGCGTGCTGGACGAGGAGGGGCGCCTCTACCTCGTCGACCGGGTCAAGGACCTGATCATCGTCGTGGGCGGGCACGTCCACCCGGCGGAGATCGAAGACCTGCTGCACACCCATCCCGCGATCGCCCACTGCGCCGTCTACGGGGTGCGCGGGGCGGACGAGGCCGAGGAGGTGCACGCCGCGGTCGTCCCCGCCCCGGGCCACCGGGTGGACGCCGACGCCCTGCGGGCCTTCGTCACCGAGCACAAGGGCACCCTGTACGCCCCGGCCGCCGTCCGCGTCCTCGACACCCTCCCCCTCACCCCCGTGGGCAAGCCGGACAAGGCGCTGCTGCGCGCCACGGCCGCCACGGCCGCGACGGCCTGACGAACGGCCCTCCGGAAGGCTCCCGCGGAAGGCCCTTCCGCGGGGCTCTTCCGCGGGGCCCCGCAAGGCTCGCTCCGGCCGCCAAATCCCCCCTGGCCAGGGGCTTTTGTCAGTGCCCGGCAGTAGAATGGGAACCAGTCAGTGAGGGTTCATCCACGCTCCAGGAGGTCGCCGATGGCCGCTGCCACACTCATGACGAAGCCTCTCCCGGCCCACCCACTGCCCAAGAAGCCGCTGCCCGCCGGATGGCCGCGCGAACGGTACGAATCGCACAACCGCCGCCTGAAGGCCATGCGGCTCGCCATAGCCCTGCTCGACACCGGCGTCTACCGCCCCGAGCAGGCCCACAACCGCAAGATCCGCAGCACCGCGGCCGAGATCGGGGTCCACGCCCCGTCCGAGACGACCTGCCGTCTGGTGCGCGCCCTCCTCTACGACCACTGCTGACGGCCGGCCGGCACACCCACAGCAACACAACAGGGCGGCCGCCCCCGGGACTTCCCCGGGGCGGCCGCCCCTGCCGTACGGGCACGGCTCACCCGGCCGGGCCGCCGTCCGCCGGCCCCCCGCTCCGGTCCTCCCCGGCGGCATCCAGCTCCGTGACCTCCGCCAACGCCTCCTCCAGCCACTGGACCCAGAAGGTCTCCAGGCCGATCCCGGCCCGCAGCACCAGGCGCCGCAGCCGGTCCTCCGGATCCGCCGCGGCCCCGAAATCGCGGTCCTCGATCTCCTGGTACTCCGCCAACTGCCGCCGGTGCAGCGTCAGATGCCGCCGCAGTTCCTCGTCGAGCCCGGCCCGCCCCACCACCGCCGAAGCCCGCAGCCGCAGCAGCAGCGCGTCCCGGATGGGCTTGGGGTCCTGCTCGCCGCCGGCCCAGCGGGTCAGCTCGGTCCGTCCCGCGGGCAGTACCTCGAACTCCTTCTTCTGCCCGCGGGACGGCTGCGCGCTCGGCAGCGCCCGGATGAACCCGGCCTGCTCCAGCTTCCCCAGCTCCCGGTAGATCTGCTGATGCGTGGCCGACCAGAAGTAGCCGATCGACCGGTCGAACCTGCGGGTCAGCGCCAGCCCCGACGACGGCTTCTCCAGCAGGGCGGTGAGGATGGCGTGCGGGAGTGACATGCCGCCATCCTAGGCAGCCGGCGGCAGGTCACAGCGCCGCCGCCAGCTCCGTTCCCTGTGCGATGGCGCGCTTGGCGTCCAGCTCCGCGGCGACGTCCGCACCGCCGATCAGGTGCACCGCGCGCCCCTCGGCCCGCAGCTCCTCGTACAGGTCCCGGCGCGGCTCCTGCCCGGTGCACAGCACGACGGTGTCCACGGGAAGGGTGCCGGCCGTACCGTCGACGGTGAAGTGCAGGCCCTCGTCGTCGATCCGGTCGTACGCCGCCCCGGCGACCGTGGTCACGCCCCGGTGCCGCAGCTCCGCACGGTGGATCCAGCCGGTCGTCTTGCCGAGGCCGGCGCCGACCTTCGACGTCTTGCGCTGCAGCAGATGCACCTTGCGCGGGGCCTTGGGACGCTCGGGCGCCCGCAGCCCGCCGCGCTCGCCGTACGTCGTGTCGACGCCCCAGGAGCGGAAGTACGTCTCCGGGTCCTGGCTCGCCGCGTCGCCGGCATCGGTCAGGAACTCCGCGACATCGAAGCCGATGCCCCCGGCCCCGAGGATCGCCACCCGCTCGCCGACCTGCGCGCCGCCGCGCAGCACATCGAGGTAGCTGACGACGCTCGGATGGTCGACGCCCTTGATCTCCGGGGTGCGCGGGGTGACCCCGGTGGCCACCACGACCTCGTCGTACCCGCCGAGGTCCCCGGCCGTCACGGGGGTGTTCAGCCGGACCTCCACCCCCTGCCGCACCAGCTGCGTACGGAAGTAGCGCAGGGTCTCCTCGAACTCCTCCTTGCCCGGCACCCGCTTGGCGAGGTTCAGCTGCCCGCCGATCTCGTCCGCGGCGTCGAACAGCGTGACCTCGTGCCCGCGTTCGGCGGCGGACACGGCACAGGCGAGCCCGGCGGGCCCGGCGCCGACCACCGCGAGGCGCTTGCGCCGCCGGGTCGGGGAGAGGACCAGCTCGGTCTCGTGGCACGCCCGCGGATTGACCAGACAGGACGTGATCTTCCCGCTGAAGGTGTGGTCGAGGCAGGCCTGGTTGCAGCCGATGCAGGTGTTGATCTCCCCGGACCGGCCGTCCTTCGCCTTGGCGACGAAGTCCGGGTCGGCGAGGAAGGGCCGGGCCAGCGACACCATGTCGGCCCGCCCGTCGGCCAGCAGCTCCTCCGCCACCTCGGGCGTGTTGATGCGGTTGCTGGTCACCAGGGGGATGGTGACCGAGCCCATCAGCCGCTTGGTCACCCAGGTGTAGGCGCCGCGCGGTACCGAGGTCACGATGGTGGGGATCCGGGCCTCGTGCCAGCCGATACCGGTGTTGATGATGGTGGCGCCGGCCGCCTCGATCTCCTTGGCGAGCGTCACCACCTCCTCCAGCGTCGAGCCGCCCGGAACGAGGTCCAGCATCGAGAGCCGGTAGATCAGGATGAAGTCCGTGCCGACCCGTTCGCGGGTACGGCGGACGATCTCCAGCGGGAAGCGCACCCGGTTCTCGTACGAGCCGCCCCACCGGTCCGTGCGCTGATTGGTCGCGCCCACGATGAACTCGTTGATCAGATAGCCCTCGGAGCCCATGATCTCGACACCGTCGTAGCCGGCGGACTTGGCCAGCTCCGCCGCCCGCACATAGTCCTCGATGGTCTGCTCGACCTCGTCGTCGGTGAGCGCATGGGGCGCAAAGGGGCTGATGGGCGCCTGGAGCGCGCTGGGGGCCACCAGATCGGCGTGGTACGCGTACCGCCCGAAGTGCAGGATCTGCATCGCGATCCGGCCGCCCGCGGCGTGCACCGCATCGGTCACGGTCCGGTGCTGCGCCGCCTCCTCCTCGGTGGTGAGCTTGGCCCCGCCGTCATAGGGCCGTCCCGCCTCGTTCGGCGCGATACCGCCGGTCACCATCAGGCCGACGCCGCCGCGCGCGCGGGCGGCGTAGAAGGCGGCCATCCGGTCGAAGCCGTTCTCGGCCTCCTCCAGGCCGATGTGCATCGACCCCATCAGCACCCGGTTGGGAAGGGTCGTGAACCCGAGGTCGAGCGGGCTCATCAGGTGCGGGTACGGACTCATGGGGTGCCTCCTGGCGCGGTGGTCGTGACAGCAGTTGTAGACCAGCCGAGAACCTTATGCAACAAGTTGCATAAAACGTGATGCAGGCGACGCCGACGAGCCCACGTGCGCCCCCCGGCGCCCCTTCGCGCCGCCCCTCCTCGCCGCACTCCGCACCGCACTCCTCGTCGCGCTCCTCACCGCGCGCACCGGCCGCATCGGCGCAGTGTGACGTATCACAGACAACACAGGGGCCCTGTGGGAACTTCAACTGTGCTACTCCTCAATGGAGTTGCCGAAGAGCCGAAGGTGCGGGCCAAACGGCGCGCGGACCGCACGGATCGCCTGGTGGGGGCGTCCGGGGCGGGGCCGCGGGTCAGCGGCGTGCATCCGGCTCAGGACGGTCTGCCCGTACGTGGAGAGGGTCGCATGAGCACTGTGCAAGCCATCACGCCCGACCAGGTGGTCGACACCGCCCGGTACCCCCTGTCGCAGCTCGACAGCGCCGAAGGGCGGGCCGTGATCGCCCGTGCCCGGCGCGACCTCGCGGCGTCCGGCTGCACCGTGCTGCCGGACTTCATCCGTCCGTCGCTCCGCGAGGCGCTGGAACAGGAGTGCGCGGCCCTCGCGCCCCACGCGCACTACGACGTCGAGACCGTCAACGTCTACAACATCGCGGTGGACCAGGAGCTGCCCGAGGACCACCCCGGCCGCCGGACCTTCCAGCGCGGCAATGCGTTCGTCCCCCGCGACCGCGTCCCCGCGACCTCCCTCATCGGCAGCCTCTACGCCCACACCGCGTTCCAGGACTTCATCGCCCGCTGCTTCGGACTGCCCCGGCTGCACGAGCTGGCGGACCCGCTCTCCGGGTTGGTCCTCAACGTCGTCGCGCCGGGCATGGAGCACCCCTGGCACTTCGACACCAACGAGTTCACGGTCAGCCTGCTCACCCGCCAGGCACAGGACGGCGGCGTCTTCGAGTACTGCCCGAACATCAGGTCCGCCCAGGACGAGCACTTCGACGACGTCCGCGACGTCCTGGACGGCCGGGGCGAGCGGCTGACCCGGCGCCTCCCGCTGCACCCCGGCGACCTCCAGCTGTTCAAGGGCCGCTACTCGCTGCACCGGGTGAGCCCGGTGCGCGGCGAACTCGCGCGCCACTCCGCGATCTTCGCCTACAGCGAGCGCCCCGGTGTCATCGGGAGCGTGGCCCGCACCCGGCAGCTCTTCGGCCGGGTGCTGCCCGAGCATCTGGCGGCCGAGGGCCGGGCCGTACGGGGTGACCAGCTGCTGGATTAGCGGCCGGCCGGCGAGGACACGCCGTCGCCGTGCGACGCCGCCCGCCCCGCACTCCCCGCAGTGGTGGGCACGGTGGGTGACGGCGCGACCATGGACGAGTGACATCACAGGCCCACAGGTCCCCACGACCGGAATCGAGAGAGCAGAATTGAACACCCGTCAGGAAAGGCCCGCAGTCATGACGACTTTCGCCCACGAGGACAGCCTGCCGCGGGTGCCCCTGCCCACGCTGGAGGCCAGCGCCGAGCGGTTCCTCGCCTGGTGCGCACCGCTGCTGACCGCCGACGAGCTGGCGGCGACCGAGGCGGAGGTGGCCGCCTTCCTCCGGCCCGGCGGCCCCGGCCGGGCACTGCACGCGGCGCTGGAGGAGTACGACGCCACCGAGGGCGTCCACAGCTGGCTCGACACCTTCTGGCCCTACCGCTACCTGGGCCGCCGCGACCGGATCGCGCTCAACGCCAACTTCTTCTTCCTCTTCCAGGACGCCGTACCCCAGCCGTCGCAGGTGGAGCGGGCCGCCGGTCTCATCGCCGGGGCCGTCGACCACAAGCGGCAGCTCGATGCGGAACTCATTCCTCCCGTGGTGCAGCGCGGCGTACCCCAGTCGATGATCCAGAACAAGTACCTGTTCTCCGCCACCCGCATCCCCGGCGCCCAGCAGGACACCGTCCGCAGCCCCTACACCGACGCCTGGCCGGGCCCCTCCCGCGCCCGGCACATCGTGGTGTTCTTCCGCGGCAACATGTTCCGGATGGAGGTGCTCGGCGCCGACGGCGTCCCGCACAGCCTCGACGACCTCGAAGCGGGCCTGCGCGCCGTGCAGAAGGCCGGCGCCGAACCGGCCCCCGAGGGCACCTCGGTGGGCCACCTCACCACCATGGCCCGCGCCGAGTGGGCCGCGGCCCGGGAGTCCCTGCGCGCCGTCCACCCCCGCAACGCGGACGCCCTCGACGACATCGAGACCGCCCTGTTCTGCGTCTGCCTGGAGGACTTCGCCCCCGAGGACACCCAGCAGGCCTGCGACCAGCTGCTGTACGGCGACCGCGGCAACCGCTGGTTCGACAAGGCCGTCTCCCTGATCGTCTTCGCGGACGGCCGGGCGGGCATCAACGTCGAGCACTGTGAGCTGGACGGCACCACCATCCTCAGCTTCACCGACGCCCTGCTCAGCACCCCCGCCGAGGAACACTCCCGCCGCTCCGGAGCCCGCCCCCAGGGGCTCCCCTCCGTGGAACCGGTCGTCTTCGAACTGGACGACGCCCTCCGCTCTCAGGTGCGCTCCGCCGCCGAGGCGTTCGCGGCCTACGGGGAGAGCACCGCGACCCGGACCGTCTCCTTCGACGACTTCGGCAGCACCACCGCCAAGGCCCTCGGCTCCTCGCCGGACGCCTTCGTCCAGCTCGCCTACCAACTCGCCCACCAGCGCGCCAAGGGGCACCTCGGCGCCACCTACGAGTCGATCGCCACCCGCCAGTGGCGGCACGGCCGCACCGAGGCGATGCGGGTGGTCACCCCGGAGATCCAGGCGTTCGTCGCCGCGATGGAGGACCCGGCGGCCGACGCGGACACCCGACGGGCCGCCTTCCGCGCCGCCGCCGCCAAGCACGTCGCCCGCGCCAAGGAGTGCCAGGCCGGCGACGCACCCGAGCAGCACCTGTGGGAGCTGGAACTGATCCAGCGCCGCCGCGGCACGGAACTCGGCGTGACCGAGCAGCCCGCCCTCTACCGCACGCCCGGCTGGCTGACGATGCGCGACGACTACCTGAGCACCAGCTCGGCCCCGTCCGCCAACATCCAGTACTTCGGCTTCGGCTCCACCAGCAGCCGCTGCATCGGCGTCGCCTACGTCCTCCTGCCCGACCGTTTCCACCTCTACCTGAGCACGCCACTGGCCGTGGCCGACCAGATGCACACCTTCGCCGACCGGCTCCGCGAGGCGGTGGCGGAACTCCGGGAACTGCTGTCCACGGGGGAGGGCGGGGCCTGATTCAGCCCCCGCCACCGGGCCGCGGTCCGGTGGCGGGGAGCGGGCCCCAGCATGCGCCCCGCCTACTTCAGCAACCGGGACATCCGCCGGTCCGCAAGAACCTTGCCCCCGGTCTGACAGTGAGGGCAGTACTGCATCGACGAGTCACTGAACGACACCTCGCGGATCGTGTCCCCGCACACCGGACAGGGCTCCCCCTTCCGCCCGTGCACCCGCAGCCCGCTCTTCTTCTCCGCCTTGAGATCCTTGAGCGCCAGCCCACGCGACCGCCCGACCGCCTCCCCGAGCGTGCTGCCGATCGCCTCATGGACCCGCGCCACCTCCTCCCCGGAGAGCTTGGCGGCCAGCTTGAACGGCGACATCCGCGCCACGTGCAGAATCTCGTCCGAGTAGGCGTTCCCGATCCCGGCGATCACGCTCTGGTCCCGCAGTACCCCCTTGATCTGCCGGTTTTCCCCCGCCAGCAGCCCTGCGAAGGCCTCCAGGGTGAAGCCCTCCGCCAGCGGATCCGGCCCCAGTCGCGCGATCCCCGCCACCTCCTGCGGATCCCGCACCACATACACCGCCAGATGCTTCTGAGTCCCGGCCTCGGTCACGTCGAACCCCGCCCCGTCCGCGGGCTCCGCGAGCCGCACCCGCAGCGCCAGCGGCCCCTTCCCGGGCCGCGGCGGCACCTCCGGCAGCCGGTCCCTCCACCGCACCCACCCAGCCCGGGCAAGGTGCATGACCAGGTGCAGCTCCCCGACCCGCAGATCCAGAAACTTCCCGTGCCGCGCCACCCCCTCGACCCGGCCGCCTTCGAGCGCCTCCAGCGGCGGATCGTATGTCTTGAGCGCATGCACGGCCACCGCATACACCCGCCCCACTCCCCGCCCGACCAGCCGCTCCTCCAAAAACCGGGCCAGCGATTCAACTTCCGGCAATTCAGGCATATGCCCAGTCTGCCTCGAAGGGGGCGGGAGGGGGGACTGCCCGCGCGGCGCCCACCGAAGGACCGCCTGCCCTGTCGCGTGATCATCTTCATCGCGGTGACCAGCGGGCAATATTTAGATCTTCGGGGAAGAGCTCACGGTGGAGAGGATCGTTTGTGGAAGCCCAGAGCACACTGACCTGACGCTTCGCGTCAGCGTGCCGGGGTTGACCTTGCCGGTCTGGTCAAGCCGACCAACGAGCCAGGCCGCTATGCGCTACCGGCTGACAAGATCGATGAGTTCAACAAGTACGTGGAGAAGACGACCGTCCAGCCGCTCGACTCAGGCGGCGGCCGTAGAAGGAGACGATGAATCCGTCATCGCCGCGCGGACGCCTGCGCGAGGCCCTGCTGTGTGTCGGCGAAAGGGGCGACGTAGATGAGGCCTGCCTCAGTACGGCAGTCACCACCGCGCTGCGCGAACTGGCTTCGGAGGCGCTGGGCGAGCGCTCGTGTGTCGAACTGGTCACCGTTGGCGCTGAGGGCCACCCCTGGGGGCGAAGCCTCGGTCTTCGGCTTGCGGACTATGACGTAGAGCTGCCGGACGTGCTCTTGTACGCAGACCAGAGCGACCTTCCGCCCCAGGTGCAGGAGAGTTGCCCGACTTTGCGCTAGGAGGAGTGGGAGGTCGTACTGCTGGTCTCCAAGCTCATCTTCATGGGTCTTCAGCCGGAACCTGAGCCTGTGCGCGACGATGCCGGCCAACATCGGCAGGCCACCCCGAGACCGCCCCGGTCGGTAGCGAGAGAGCGATTCTGCCAGGCGCCGGCCGCCATTTCGGAACGCGCTGACCTACACCAGGACGAACTCAGCGAATCCAGCTGGGCTATGGATGCCTATGACAGACAACGAGCGGTTGCCTCCACCTGGGTGGAGGCAACCGCTCTGAGCTTTTCCGTCGGCTTGCCGAGTTCGAGCTCTACTTTTTAGATGTCGAAGTAAAGCTCGAACTCGTGCGGGTGCGGCCGCAGCTGGATCGGGGCGATTTCGTTGGTGCGCTTGTAGTCGATCCAGGTTTCGATCAGGTCGGAGGTGAAGACGCCGCCCTGCTGGAGGTACTCGTTGTCGGCCTCGAGGGCGTCGAGGACGGCCGGGAGGGAGGTGGGGACCTGGGGGACGCCCGCGTGCTCCTCGGGGGCGAGCTCGTAGAGGTCCTTGTCGATCGGCTCGGCCGGCTCGATCTTGTTCTTGACGCCGTCCAGGCCCGCGAGGAGGAGAGCGGAGAAGGCGAGGTACGGGTTCGAGGACGGGTCCGGGGCGCGGAACTCGACGCGCTTGGCCTTGGGGTTCGAGCCCGTGATCGGGATACGCATGGCCGCGGAGCGGTTGCGCTGCGAGTAGACCAGGTTGACCGGGGCCTCGAAGCCGGGGACCAGGCGGTGGTAGGAGTTCACCGTCGGGTTGGTGAAGGCCAGCAGCGACGGGGCGTGCTTGAGGATGCCGCCGATGTAGTAGCGGGCGGTGTCCGAGAGGCCCGCGTAGCCCTGCTCGTCGTAGAAGAGCGGGCTGCCGCCCTGCCACAGCGACTGGTGGACGTGCATGCCGGAGCCGTTGTCACCGAAGATCGGCTTGGGCATGAAGGTCGCGGTCTTGCCGTTGCGCCAGGCGACGTTCTTCACGATGTACTTGAAGAGCATCAGGTCGTCGGCGGCGGCGAGCAGCGTGTTGAACTTGTAGTTGATCTCCGCCTGGCCGGCGGTGCCGACCTCGTGGTGCTGGCGCTCGACCTGCAGGCCGGCCGCGTCCAGCTCCAGGGAGATCTCGGCACGCAGGTCGGCGAAGTGGTCGACCGGCGGGGCCGGGAAGTAGCCGCCCTTGTAGCGGACCTTGTAGCCGCGGTTGTTCTCCTCCGACCCGGTGTTCCAGGCGCCCGCCTCGGAGTCGATGTGGTAGAAGGACTGGTTCGCGCCGGTCTCGAAGCGCACGCTGTCGAACACGTAAAACTCGGCCTCGGGGCCGAAGAACGCGGTGTCGGCGATGCCGGTCGAGGCGAGGTAGGCCTCGGCCTTCTTGGCGATGTTCCGCGGGTCACGGCTGTACTGCTCGCCGGTGATCGGGTCGTGGATGAAGAAGTTGATGTTGACGGTCTTGTCGCGGCGGAACGGGTCCACCCGAGCCGTCGACAGGTCCGCGCGCAGCGCCATGTCCGACTCGTGGATGGCCTGGAAGCCGCGGATCGAGGAACCGTCGAAGGCGAGTTCCTCGGCGGGGTCGAACGCCTTCGCCGGGATGGTGAAGTGCTGCATCACACCGGGCAGGTCGCAGAACCGGACGTCGATGAACTTCACGTCCTCGTCGGCGATGAACTTCTTGGCCTCGTCGGCGTTCTGGAACATCCAACTCCTCCTAGCCCGGTCACCGGTCGGCGGACGCGGGATTGCTACTCGGAACGCGACCATGTGCGGTGGCGCGTTGCCCGACCATAGGCAGGCGGGATTTCCCAAGCATGACCCATTTGTTTCGCCGAGGTTAACCGGCGCACGCCTGCCTTTATTCACCAGTGTGACCCATAAAGGGGCATTTTAGCCCGGGGCGGCGGTCGTTCGTTGCGGCGCCGTGCCGAGTCGTTCCGCCCTTGGCGGCACGCCCCCGTGGCCCGGCCCGGAGGGCGGACCCGAGCCGCCGTGCACCGGACCTGGGCGCTGTGAATGTATGCGGTCGCAGTACCGTGGTCGGGTGGACAACAGGCAAGCAATCGGATCGTGGATCTCCGGGCCCCGCGCGGCAGCCGAGGACATGGGTGTCGAGTTCGGGTACCGCGGGCAGCAGCTCGGGCTGCCGGAGACGGGGCCGGGCTCGATCGCGCGCCCCGGGCGCCGCTTCGCCGCGCTCTTCCTCGACTGGGCGCTGTGCATGCTCATCGCCTACGGCCTGCTCAGCGGCGGCAAGGCCCAGTCGGCGAGCAACTGGGCGCTGCTGGTCTTCGCGGTGCTCAGCGTGCTGACGGTGGGCACGGTCGGATTCACGCCGGGCAAGCGGCTGCTGGGCCTGCGGGTGGTCGCCGAGGGCGGTGGCCGGATTTCGCTGCCGCGGGTCGTGCTCCGCACGGTGCTGCTCGTCGTGGTCATCCCGGCCGTGGTCTGGGACCGGGACGGGCGGGGGCTGCACGATCGCCTCTCGCGCGCCGTGCAGGTCCGGATCTGAGCCCGGGGCGAGCCCTGGACGGCACCCCGACGGCCCCCGGCGGCACCTGAGCCTGTACGCCCCCTGTCCCTCCCCGTATACGGCGCTTCCGTCCGCCCGCCCCACATACACCCCCCACATACACCCCACCCCCCACACACACGACGAAACGCCCCGGAGTCACAAGCCCCGGGGCGTCATCGTTCGGTCAGAGTGTCGGGTCCGTCGGCCGGACGAGGGTGCGGCCGGCCGTCACGGTCAGCGGGTCTTGCCGCCGCCCTTGGGCATGCGCATGCCCTTCGGCATCGGGCCCTTCGGAACCGGCATGTTGCTCATCAGGTCGCCCAGCGCCTTGAGCCGGTCGTTGACGGCGGTGACCTGGGCGCCGGGGAGCACGCGCGGCAGCTTCAGCAGCGTCGTACGGATCTTCTTCAGCGGCACCTGGCCCTCGCCGTCGCCCACGATGATGTCGTGGACCGGGGCGTCGGCGACGGTGCGCGCCATCCGCTTCTTCTCGGCGGCCAGCAGGCCGCGCAGCCGGTTCGGGTTGCCCTCGCCGACCAGCACGATCCCGGCCTTGCCGACGGCGCGGTGGACCACGTCCTGGCTGCGGTTCATGGCCACCGCGGGGGTCACCGTCCAGCCGCGGCCGACGTTGTCCAGCACGGCGGCCGCCGCGCCGGGCTGGCCTTCCATCTGCCCGAAGGCAGCCCGCTCGGCGCGCCGTCCGAAGACGATCGCCATGGCGAGGAAGGCCAGGACGAAGCCCAGGATCCCCGCGTAGATTTCGTGGCCGATCGCGAAGCCGACGGCAAGGAGAACGCCGAATACGACGATGCCTACACCAGCGACGACTAGACCGACCTTGGAGTCGACCCGACGGGTCATCTTGTAGGTCAGGGCGATCTGCTTCAGCCGCCCGGTGTTCTCAGCGCCGGCAGCGCCGGCAGCGCCCTCAGCATTTACCTTCCTCGCCATACAGCGCAGTCTACGTGGCGTGCGGGCGCTGGGTCGCCGCGGCCTCCAGTACGTACCCGGCCTCGTGACGGTCCTTGGCGCGGCGACGGTCCTCCAGGACCGATGTCCAGGCGTTACGACGGGCGGTGCGCTGTCCGCCGCGCATCAGAACGGCCTCGACGGCGCGCAGCGCACCGGTGACCGAAGGGATGGGGAGGGCGGGATTGGCGCGGAGCGGCGCGGCCTGCATGGTGGGTGACTCCCTCTGATTCGTTCGGAGAAGCAGGAGTAGGTGCGGGAGCGGTACGTGCATCCATCGTCACGGAAAGGTGTTACCAACGGATGACCTGCCGGTCAAACACCGATGAAACGTTGACGCGGCCCCCACGCCCCCCGGAAGGAGGAGTGCGGGCCGCGTCCCCAGCATGTGCCACGATTCACAAGACGGCGCGCCGGGGAAGTCAAACCGCCTGACTGGACGCCTCGGCCTCGCGCCGCTCCATGGCCTGCTGGTAGAGGCGGCCGGCGCGGTAGGAGGAGCGGACCAGCGGGCCGGACATCACGCCGGCGTAGCCGATCTCCTCGGCCTCCTCCTGGAGCTCCACGAACTCGGCGGGCTTGACCCAGCGCTCGATGGGGTGGTGGCGCACGGAGGGGCGCAGGTACTGGGTGATCGTGATCAGCTCGCAGCCCGCGTCGTACAGGTCCTGCAGCGCCTGGCTGATCTCCTCGCGCTCCTCGCCCATGCCCAGGATCAGGTTGGACTTGGTCACCAGACCGGCCTCGCGGGACTTGGAGATGACCTCCAGCGAGCGCTCGTAGCGGAAGCCGGGGCGGATCCGCTTGAAGATGCGCGGGACGGTCTCGACGTTGTGCGCCAGGACCTGGGGGCGGGAGGAGAAGACCTCGGCCAGCTGCTCGGGGACCGCGTTGAAGTCGGGGATCAGCAGCTCGACGCCGGTGTCGGGCATCGCGGCGTGGATCTGCCGGACGGTCTCGGCGTAGAGCCAGGCGCCGCCGTCGTCCAGGTCGTCGCGCGCGACGCCGGTGATCGTGGCGTACTTCAGGCCCATGGTCTGCACGGACTCGGCGACCCGGCGGGGCTCGTCGCGGTCCAGCTCCTGCGGCTTGCCGGTGTCGATCTGGCAGAAGTCGCAGCGGCGGGTGCACTGGTCACCGCCGATGAGGAAGGTCGCCTCGCGGTCCTCCCAGCATTCGAAGATGTTGGGACAGCCCGCCTCCTGGCAGACCGTGTGCAGACCCTCGCTCTTGACCAGGCCCTGGAGGTGGTTGTACTCGGGACCCATCTTCGCCCGGGTCTTGATCCACTCGGGCTTGCGCTCGATGGGGGTCTGGCTGTTCCGGACCTCCAGGCGCAGCATCTTGCGTCCGTCGGGTGCGACTGCGGACACGACCGGCGCCCCTTCCTGCTTACGCAGCATTCGTTTCTTCGGCGTACACCAGGGTACGCCCGTTGATTCGCACGTCTTTACGTGCGGAGCAACCCCGTATGGCGGGGTGGCATTCCCGGCGGCCCCGGAGAGGGTGCCGGCCGGGCGGCCGTCCGGCCCCGTACGGCCGGGCCGGCGACCGTGCGGTCAGACCGCGCGGGGGAGCAGTTCGGCGCCCTCCAGGACGTCCCGCAGATGTTTCTCGGCGACGGGCAGTACCTCGGCGATGGTGATCTCGCGGCCCAGCTCGCCCGCGAGCGAGGCGACGCCGGCGTCCCGGATGCCGCACGGCACGATCTTGTCGAACGAGGTGTTGTCCGGATTCACGTTCAGCGCGAAGCCGTGCATCGTGACGCCCTTGGCGACGCGGATGCCGATCGCGGCGAGCTTGCGGTCCTCGCGGCGCTGGCCGGCGTTGGACGGTGCGTACTCCGGCCCGCTGAGCCGCGGGTCGAACAGCTCGTCCGTCAGCCGCGGGTCGAAGTCGAGGTTCAGCCCGCCCAGGGCCGCCCGCTCCTCGACGGGGTCGCCCAGGACCCACACCCCGCTGCGGCCCTCGATCCGGGTGCCCTCCACGCCGAACTCGGCGCAGACCCGGATCAGCGCCTCCTCCAGGCGGCGGACATGGGCCACGACGTCCACCGGGCGCGGCAGCTTCTGGATGGGGTAGCCCACCAGCTGGCCGGGCCCGTGCCAGGTGATCTTCCCGCCGCGGTCCACGTCGACGACCGGTGTCCCGTCCAGCGGACGCTCCTCGTCGGCCGTACGGCGTCCCGCGGTGTAGACGGCCTGGTGCTCCAGCAGCAGGCAGGTGTCGGGCAGCTCGTCGGCGAACCGGGCGGCGTGCACCCGGCGCTGCTCCTGCCATGCCGAGGTGTACTCGACGGCGTCGGCGCCGAAGCCCAGATGCACAAAGCGCAGCCCCTCGGGTACGGGGGTCTCCCCCCGAGAGATCGCAGTCACGGCAGCTCCTCTTCGAACCTCTGTTGCACTTTGCTGCAACGTTGATGCCACTTCGCGCCCATGCCACTGTACGGCCGCCCCTCCCGGTCCCCGCAGGCGGCCGGTGTCCGCCCCTCCCGCCCCTGCTCACACGATCGGATGAACGCGGGAAGGAGGCGGTGATCGGGGCGCCGAAGGCCGTTACATTCACGCCGTTCCACAAGGGCGAATGAGCATGCCGGACAGGGTCCGCCGAACCCGGCAGCGGCCCGGAAGGCAGGAGACCGGTAAAGCTGATGACGGAACGACCCCCGCACCACACCCCCAACCGCCAGCTCGCCGCGCTCATCGCCGAGGCGGGATTCTCCAATGCCGGGCTGGCCAGACGGGTGGATCAGCTCGGCATCGAGCACGGCCTCGATCTGCGGTACGACAAGACGTCGGTGACCCGCTGGCTGCGCGGCCAGCAGCCCAGAGGCACCACCCCCGCCCTGATCGCGGAGGTGTTCACCCGCCGGCTGGGGCGCCGGCTGTCCGCCCAGGACCTCGGCCTGGACGCCTGTGCGCCGGTGTACGCCGGGCTGGAATTCGCCGCGAGTCCCAGCGAGGCGGTGGACATCGTCAGCGGCCTGTGGCGCAAGGACTCCGGCAGCCACGCCGAGCTCCGCAAGATCGCCTTCACCCCGGCCGGGCTCGTGGTGCCCAGCCGGGACTGGCTGATCGGCCGCGCCGACGAACGGGTCGCCCGCGGCGAGACCAACGGCGACGGCGCGGGCCGGGTACCCGCACAGGGCCGGGTCACCGTGCCCCGGCAACGCCGCACCGACCGCGTCGACCGCACCCAGGGCTCCAAGGTCACCTCCGGCGACATCGCGGCGCTGCGCTCGGTCGGCGAGCTGTTCCGGGCGCTGGACCACGCCTACGGCGGCGGCCACGCCCGCCAGGCCCTGGTGCGCTATCTGGAGCACGAGGCCGAGCCGATGCTCCGCGGCAGCTACGGCGAGGCCACCGGCCGCCGGCTCTTCGCCGCCGCCGCCGATCTGACCCGGCTGGCCGGCTGGACCTCGTACGACATCGCGGCCCATGGGCTGGCCCAGCGGTACTTCGTCCAGGCCCTGCGGCTGGCCCAGGCCGCCGGGGACCGGGCGTACGGGTCCTACGTCCTGGTGACGATGAGCAGGCAGGCCGTCTACCTGGGGCACGGCAGGGAAGCCGTGCAGCTGGCGCGGGTCGCCCAGCAGGGCATCGGCGGCAGCGCGCCGCCCGCCGTGCAGGCGCTGCTGCACTCCGCGGAGGCCCGCGGCCACGGCGTCCTGGGCGAGGTCCGGGCCTGCACCACGGCGCTGGCCCGTGCCGAACGGGCGCTGGAGGCCGTCCGCCCCAATGACGACACCCCGTACTGGGCGCGCTTCTACGACGAGGCGCAGCTCGCCGACGAACTGGCGCACTGCCACCGCGACCTCCAGCAGTACCGCGCCGCCTCCCAGCACGCCGAGCGCTCCCTCCAGCTGCGCGCGGCCGGATTCGCCCGCAGCAGGCTTTTCTGCCGGGTGGTGCTGGCGACCGCGCGGCTGGGCCTGGGCGAACTGGAGCAGGCCTGCACGCTGGGTGCCGAGGCGGCGCTCCAGGCCTCCGAGATGCGCTCCGTACGGGCCCATGAGTACGTCAGGGAGTTCGAGCGCCGCCTGGAGCCCTACCGGGACGCTGCGGCGGTACGGGGATATCGCGAACGGGTGGCGGCGCTGGGGTGAGGGCGGGCCCGGCCGCCCGGCCGCCTGGGTGAGGGCGGGCCCGGCCGCCCGGTTCAGGCCGCCGTGGGCAGGGCGTCCGGTTCCGTGGTGAAGGCCGGCAGCCCGAAGTCCTGGAGGAGCGCGCGGGCGGCCCGGCGGCCCGAGTTCAGCGCGCCCTGGAGCGTGCTGGTGTCACGGTGATCGCCGCACACATACAGGCCGGAGAGCACCCGCACCGGCCGCTCCGGGTCGTGCGGCGCCGGCATCGCGGGGACCGCATACGGGTCGTGATGGGCGGTCAGCAGCTGCCAGTCGTCGGTGCGCGCACCGTAGATCCGGTCGAGCTGGGGGCGGACCGTCTTGTCCAGTACGGACAGCGGCAGCATCGCGGCGGCGCCGAGCACGGTCGTGGTGATCAGCGACCGGCCCGGCGGCGTACGGGAGGGGTCGATGGCGCCGGCGGCGTAGCTGTAGGCGACCGGACCGTCCGTCGGGAGGATCAGGGCCGTGTCACGCAACGGCGCGCCGCGGCCCCCGTCCGCCGCGGTGTGGTGCAGGACGGCGACCGGGTGGAAGGCCGGCACCCGCAGCCCCGGCAACAGCTCGGCCGCCTCCCGCGCGCCGGTGGCCACCAGTACCGCCCGGCAGGGGATACGACCGTGCTCCGCGGTGCTGACGCCGGTGGTGGAGACGGCGGTGACCTGCACGGACGTGCGGACCGTGCCGGGCGGCAGAGCGGCGGCGAGCAGGTCGGGGACGGCCGCGGCGCCGCCGGCCGGCAGCCACAGCCGGCCCTGGGCGTAGGCGCGCAGCGCCGCCGCCGCGCCCCGGCTGGAGCCGCGCAGCTTTGGATCGCACAGCAGCGCGGTCAGCAGCGGCCGCAGGAGCGCGTCATGACCGCGGTGCGGGAAGGCGGGACGGCTCGCCAGGGCGTCGTGGATCGGACGGTCGGCGGGCGGGGCGTGCGGGGCGAAGGCGGGGGAAGCGGCGGCGGTGTCGGCGGCGCGGCGGTCCGTCCGGCGGTCGATACGGCGGACCGGGCGGCCGTCCGGGGGTGGCGCGGTCCGCCGATCGGTGAGGCGGACGGTCTGACGCTCCGTCCGGCGTTCCGTGCGGCGGTCGGCGCGCGAGAGGGCGCGGGCCGCGGACAGCGCAGCCTTCGCGCTCCGGGGCGCGCTGACGCGCTGTGCCCGCTGCCCGTTATGGAGGCTCAGACCGGGCGCGAACGGACGGAGCGTCAGTTCGCCGAGGCCCGGGGTACGGCACAGCTCTGCGGCGGAGACGGCCAGCGGCCGGCCGTAGCGGTCCAGCCGGAAGCCGTCGAGGTGGTCGGTGGCGGACCGGCCGCCGATCCGTGGCGCGGCCTCCAGGACCGTGACGGACACCCCCGCCCCGGTCAGATGACGGGCGGCGGCGAGTCCGGCCGGACCGGCCCCCACGATGACGACGTCCACGGCCGATGCGGTACGCAGCACATGCCCCTCCCGAGGTCGGTCCCAACGGCGGCGCGCCCCTGTCGTGCCCGGTGCCGCCATGGGGGATACCGAGATGAGGCGTGCGAGGTCGGCAGGAGGCGGCGGTGCGTTCGAGGGGGCGTCCAAGGGGCGCGTCGACGCGCCCCTTGGCCAAAGCTTCCCGTGTGGCCCCGCGGCTATGCCGCCCGGACGACGGTGTGACGCGGACGACTTCGCGGTGCGGATGACCGCAGGACGCGAATGCCCCCGCCGCGGACGGCTGCGCGACCCAGCCGCTGCGCGGCCCGGAACGCTACGCGGCCCGGACCGCCTCGATGATGCGCGGATGGGCGAACGTGAACCCGGAGTCCAGCAGCCGCCGCGGAATGACCCGCTGACTGCCCAGCACATCGTCCGCGAACTCGCCCAGGGCGGCCCGCAGGACCGGCGCCGGCACGGTGAAGAGCGTGGGCCGGCCCAGGACATGGCCCATCACGGCGGTGACCTCACGGTTGGTGACCGGCTCCGGGGCCGTGAGGTTGACCGGACCGGCCAGGTCCTCGGTGTCGATGAGGTGGCGGAGCGCCCGGATGTGGTCCTCCAGGGAGATGAAGCTCCAGTACTGGCTGCCGTCGCCGAGCCGGCCGCCCAGACCGAGCCGGAAGACGGGGAAGAGCCGGCCCCAGGCGCCGCCGGAGCGTGCCACGACCAGACCGGTGCGGGCGAAGACGGTACGGATGCCCGCGTCCTGGGCCGGCTTCGCGGCGTCCTCCCAGGCCACGCAGACCTCCGGCAGGAACCCGCGGCCGGCCGGCGCGCTCTCGTCCGTCCGCCGGTCGCCGGTGTCGCCGTAGTAGCCGATCGCGCTGCCGCACACCAAGACGCGCGGCGGGGTGTCCATGGCGGCGAGGGCCGAGGCGAGGGCCCGGGTGCCCAGGACCCGGCTGTCGCGGATCTCCTGCTTGTAGGCGGCCGTCCACCGGTGGTCGCCGACCCCGGCGCCGGCCAGGTGGACGACGGCCTCGCAGCCGGCCAGCCCGGCCGTGTCGACCTCCTGGCGCCCGGGGTCCCAGCGCACCTCGTCGGCGGCCCTGGGCGCGCGCCGTACGAGCCGCACGACGTCATGGCCTCCCCCTGGGCCTTCGGCCCGGGAGGTGCCCCCAGCCCTCAGAGACCGTACGAGCGCCGTGCCGATGAGTCCGGTCGAGCCGGTGATCGCGATCCGCATGAGGCCATACTGCCCGCAGCGACGGACCGGCGGTGGCACCCCGTGGGCCCGGCCCGCCGCGCCCCGGTGCGAACGGCCCCGTGGCTACGGCCTGAAACGGTCCCAGAGGGTGGGGAAGCGCTCCGCCATGGTCCGGTCGTCGTCGAAGTCCAGGTACGTGCCGACCGGTTCGCGGGGCGGCGGGGGCAGCCCCAGGTCCGGCATCACCCCGCCGGTCAGCTGCTCGTACGCCTCGTCGGCCGCATAGCCCAGCTCCTCGGCGTCGCCGTCCACCGCCTCGTCGAAGTCGTCCAGCAGCTCGGCGAGCTGGTCGGGGTCGTGCAGCGCGCCCTCGAAGACCTCCCGGCCCTGGGCGATCAGCCAGCAGCGGAAGTAGTCGAAGGCGTCGTCACCGGCGCCGCCGAGCAGCACCGAGGCCGCGGCCCACAGATCCCAGGAGTACGCCCGGTTGTAGCGGGCCTCGAAGTGGCGGGCGAAGTCCACGACGGCATCCGGGTCGAGCCCGAGGAGCCGCTCGACCAGCGCGTCGGCCTGCTCCTCCGGGTCGCCCGCGGCGGCCTCGCGGGAACCGTCGATCAGTTCCCAGAACTCCGTCTCGTCCATCACCGCTCCAGCATCTGCCCTGCCGGCGCCCGTCGCATGCGGAGTACCCCGGATGCGACGGGGCGTTATCCGGATCGGTGACGTGGCGGGCGCGGCGGTGACGGGGTGTTCGGACCGGGTTCGCTCACCGGGCCGGCCCGCCGTGTGACCGTCCCAAGAATCACTCGTTGGACGGCGTGCAACGACCGAACGACGGCATATCCACCATTTCGCGAAGGGCTGTTCCAGGCCATGCCCATGGACGAACGCACCCGGGCCGACGTCGAACGGGCCGAGGCGGCCCTCGTCGAGCACTATCCACGGCTCGTCCGCCTCACCTACCTCGTCCTGTCCCCGTCGACGGGCCGCCACCGCCGGGTCCTGACCGCACACGGCCTGGTCCAGCGGGCGCTGCCGCGGGCGCGGCTGCGCCGGCCGGACAGCGGACTGCCGGCCCAGCGCGGCCCGGCGGCCGAACCGGGCTACGACGTGGTGCGGCTGCGGGCCCTGCGGCTGGCGCTGGCGTACGAGGGACGGCCCCTTCGGGGACCGGCGGCCCTGCCCCAGGTCTGGGGCCTGCGGCTCTTCCCGCGGGTCGGCGGCGCCGAAGGACTCGCCCTGGACCAGGCGCTGTCCGCGGTGCCGGCGCCGGTACGTGCCGCCCTCGGGCTGTGGCATCTGGAAGGGCTGGACGAGGACGCCGCACGCGGCGTGCTGGCACGGGCCGGGGTCGAGGACCCCGATGCGGCACGACGCGCGGCGGCGCAGCTGGACCGGGAGACGGAGACGGGCGCCGCGGCACTGCTGAACTCGGCGGAGTTCGACCCGTGCACGGTGCAGACCCGGCCGACCGACCTGCTGCGCCGCCGGCAGCGGGTACGGGCGGCGATCGCGCTGGTGGCCGTACTGGCGGTCGGCAGCGCGGTGGCCGGGCTGTCGAGCGGCGACGGCGACCGGAGGGGGCGCCCACCGACCACGGCGGAGCAGGCGCTGGACCCGGGCCGGCTGCTGCGCACCCCCAACGAGGCGTGGACGGACACCTCCCGGGTGGACTTCACCGCCTGGCCCGTCCGCGGCCGGCAGGCCGGCGACCGGGAGCTGCTGGGGCGGGCGCTGCGGGTCTGGGCGGCGCCACCCGCCGACGCCCGGATCATGACGTCCGCGGGCACCTCCACCCGGCCGCCCGACCACCCGCCGCAGCTGCTGTACGCGGGCCAGATCGACGCCGTGACGGTCGTGGTCTTCTACGACGGCGAGCGGCTGGTGCGCTACGCCGAGCCCGAAGGCGCCACGCCCACGCTGCACTTCGCACGGGTCGACGACGCGGATCTGACCACCGGCGCCGCCCTGGTGATCGGCCGCGGCAACGGCTGGATGCGTTATCTGCTGGCGCCGTGGGTCTCCGACGTCGGCGTCCGCGACCTGCTGGCACCGGCCGCCCCGGTGCACGGACTGCACGTCACCCCGGACGGGGTCACCGACCGCATCCCGGTACCGCCCGAGGGGGGCACCGGCTGCGGGCACTGGCCGGCGGCCCAGTTCCGGCCCTCGACCCGGATCGCGGGCACCGGCGTGAACCCTCCCTTCCTGCTGACCGACCTCAACGACCTGGTCCCCGTCCACCTCACCTCCGTGCCACCCGGCGGCGCACCGGCCGCCCGGGCGGGCGAGGCGACCGGCACCCCGGCCCTGCAGGGCTGGGCCCGTACGGCCTGCGCGCTCGGGTCGCTGCGGGGCGCCGGCGTACGGTCCGTCGACAACTGGGCGTTCGCCGGCCAGCGGCTCCCGGAGGGCGGCGGCAGCGCGACCTGGGTGTGCAGCCGTGCCGACACCTGGCGCGGACCCGGCAGCGTGACTCTGCACTTCCTGCCGCCCGCCACACGCCCGGCCGAGCCCGGCCGGATCGCCGGACGGGCCCGGAACACCGCCGCCTGCAGCCCCTTCGGAGCCCCCGTGGTCGGGAACGTCCACTGGCGGGCGCAGTCCGGCACGTGGTATCTGCTCGCGGCCGGCAGCCAAGGGATCGGCGGCATCGACGCCACCGGCGGGGTACGGGTCTTCGCCCACACGAACACGCTCGCCGCGCCCGCCGGGCAGAACGCCCCCGACGAGGTCGTCGGACGGCTGCGGAGCGGGGGGACGGTGCGCGCACTCCGTCCGTAGGCGAGGGCGGGGCGCTGTACGGCGGCCGGTGAATCCGGACGGGTGGCCGAGGAATCCTGACAGAAGATGTCGGGTATCGCTGCCACGGTCGCCGTGTACGGATGCGAGGCACCTGACAGCGAGGAGTGGCGTACATGACGGGACAGCGGGAACTGGCGGGACGGGTGGCGCTGGTGGCCGGGGCGACCCGCGGGGCCGGGCGGGCGATGGCGGTCGAGCTGGGGCGGGCCGGCGCCCTGGTGTATGTGACGGGCCGGACGACCAGGGAACGGGTCAGCGAGGTCGGCCGGCCCACGGAGACGATCGAGCAGACCGCGGAGCTGGTGAGCGCGGCGGGCGGCACCGGGATCGCCGTACCGACCGATCACCTGGACCCCGCGCAGGTCAAGGCGCTGACCGAGCGCATCGACCGGGAACAGGGGCGACTGGACGTACTGGTCAACAGCGTCTGGGGCGGCGACCGGCTGATCGAGTTCGACACCAAGCTGTGGGACCTCGACCTGGAGAACGGGCTGCGGATGTTCCGCCTGGGCATCGACACCCACGTCATCACCAGCCATTACGCCCTGCCCCTGCTGATCAGGCGGCCCGGCGGTCTGGTGGTCGAGGTCACCGACGGCACCGCCGCCTTCAACCGCGCCTACCGGGGCAACCTCTGCTTCGACCTCACCAAGAACGCGCCGCACCGCATCGCCTTCGGGCTCGCCGCCGAACTGAAGGAACACGGGGGCACGGCGGTCTCGCTCACCCCCGGCTTCCTCCGCTCCGAGGAGATGCTCGACCACTTCGGGGTGACGGAGGAGAACTGGCGCGACGCGGTGGCCGAGGAGCCGCACTTCGCCATCGCCGAATCGCCGGCCCTGATCGCCCGCGGTCTACGGGCGCTCGCCGCCGACCCGGCCAAGGAGCGCTGGAGCGGCCGGTCGCTCTCCAGCGGGCAGCTGGCGAAGGAGTACGACTTCACCGACACGGATGGCTCGCGGCCCGACTGCTTCGGTTACTTCGAGGAGGTCGTCTTCGGCGGGAAGGAGGGCGGTGCGGAGGACTACCGCTGACGGGTACTGCTGACGACTGCCGCTGACGCGGGCCGGTTTCGGTAGGGGCGCCCGCCCGCGCCCGCGCCCGCGCCTCCGGCGGATCACGGGCCGCTGTGGTCCGGTCCGTCCGCGCCTGGTCGGTCCGCGTCCGGTCGGTCCGCGGCCGGTCCGGCTCCTGCCGCGGCCCCCTCCGGATACAGCGCGGCCATCCGGCGGGCTGCCGAGGCGAAGCGCTCGCGCAGCTCGGGGGGCGCGAGGATGTCGCCCTCCGGGCCGAGCGCCAGCAACTGGGCGTAGGCGACCTCGGCGGACTCCACGGCGAGTGTCACGGTCAGCCGGCCGTGCTCGTCGGGACCGTCCGCGGTCTGTGCCCGCGCGATCGCCTCGCGGGCCGCGGCGCGTTCGGTGACGTAGGGCAGCTGGCTGACACCGCGCGGGGACAGCCGCAGTACCACCTCCTCGCGCAGGATCGACCGGGCGAACTGGGCCGCCCGCTGTGCCCAGAACTCCGGGAGGTCGAAGGAAACATCACGGGTGAATCGCCCGCCGGCGTTGTCGGTGTTGTGGGCGTCGTCGGCGGTGTCGGCCCTGGAGGTGTTGCCGTTCCCGGCGGTCGCCACGGTGGTGAACCGGTCGACACGGTAGACGCGGTAGTCGCCCTGCGTACGCGCCGCCAGATACCAGACGCCCGCCTTCAGCACCAGGCCGTAGGGCTCCAACTCCCGTTCCACCTCGGTGTCCTTGCGGAGGTAGCGGGCGGTGATCCGGCGGTCGTCCCAGACCGCGTCGGCGATCTCGGGCAGCAGGGCGGGCGTCTCGGGCTCCTGATACCACCCCGGTGCGTCGAGGTGAAAGCGCTGGGCGGCGCCGGTCGCGGCGTCCCGCAGCTCGGGCAGCAGGGCGGCGGAGACCTTCAGCCGGGCGGCGGACGCGGCGTCGGCAAGGCCCATCTCACGCAGGGCGGAGGGCACGCCGGACAGGAAGAGGGCTTCCGCCTCGCTGCGGCCGAGGCCGGTGAGCCGCGTGCGGTAGCCGCCTATGAGGCGGTAGCCGCCGGCTCGGCCGCGGTCCGCGTAGACGGGCACGCCGGCCTCGGAGAGCGAGAGGACGTCGCGGGCGACGGTACGCTCGGAAACCTCTAGCTCCCGCGCCAGCTCGGCGGCCGTCATCGACGGTCGGGCCTGGAGCAGGAGCACCATTTTGATCAGGCGGGCAGCGCGCATGGGTCCATGATGCGGGTCGTTGTCTGGCGCTGCGGGTGCGTTGTGGCTGGGCGCGCAGTTCCCCGCGCCCCTTTGGGGCGCCGTCGTTGTGCCGACCGTTGTTCGGTGCGGGGGCGTTTGGGCTGGCGCCTTTGCGGGGTTGGTGGATGCCGCGGGGGCCGGAGGGGACGCACCGGAACCCTCCCCCAGCCTTCGGCCGTGGGGGCACCTCCCGGCCGAAGGCTGGGGGAGGGGTACCGGGCGTCCCCTCCGACCCACCACCCACAGGCATGGGCGAAACGGCGCCAGCCACACGCAACCCGCACCCAGCCCACGCAGCCAAGCGAATACGCCCCCGGCGTCAGCCACACGCAACCCGCGCGCCGAGCCCAAGCGCGAAGCGACCCCGCGCCCGGCCCCGGCCGCAGACACAAAGACAGCCCGGCCCGGCCGTAGTCAGGGCGTGGTCGGCCGGGCCGGTGGTGGGTTCCCGTGTGGAGGCCCCGGGCGCGGGAAGGTGGCCTCCACACGGGAGTTGGGGGTGCCCCAGAGGGCGGGCGGCGCCCGGTGCGGGCCCGGGGCCGCCGACGAGGCACGGGCCGCAATGTGGCGGCGGCCCGTGGCTCACAGGCCGTAGCGCTCCCTGGCCTCCTTGACCGCCTCCGGCTTGACCTGGCCGCGACGGGCGAGGGCGGCGAGCGCCTGGACGACCACCGACTGCGGGTCGACGCCGAAGTGGCGGCGGGCCGCCTCGCGGGTGTCGGACAGGCCGAAGCCGTCGGTGCCGATGGAGGTCCAGTCCTGCTCGACCCAGGGGCGATCTGGTCGGGGACCGCCCTCATCCAGTCGCTCACCGCGACGACCGGGCCGGGGGCGCCGGCCAGCGCACGGGTGACGTACGGGATACGGTCCTCGCCCTCCAGCCGGGCGGCATCGCACTCCAGGGCGTCGCGGCGCAGCTCCGTCCAGGACGGCGCCGACCAGACGTCCGCCGCCACGCCCCAGTCGTCGGCCAGCAGCCGCTGCGCCTCCAGGGCCCAGTGGATGGCGGTACCGGACGCGAGGAGCTGCAGCTGCGGGCTGTCGGCCTCGGGCCTGGTGCCCTCGTTGAAGCGGTACAGGCCCTTGAGGATGCCCTCCTCGACGCCCTCGGGCATGGCCGGCTGGACCTTGGTCTCGTTGTAGACCGTGAGGTAGTAGAAGACGTCCTCGGCGTCCGGGCCGTACATCCGGCGCAGGCCCTCCTTGACGATGACCGCGACCTCGTAGGCGAAGGCCGGGTCGTAGGAGAGCGCCGCCGGGTTGGTGGAGGCGATCAGGTGGGAGTGGCCGTCGGCGTGCTGAAGGCCCTCGCCGGTCATCGTCGTACGGCCCGCGGTGGCGCCGATGACGAAGCCGCGGCCCAACTGGTCGGCCAGCGCCCAGAACTGGTCGGCGGTGCGCTGCCAGCCGAACATCGAGTAGAAGATGTAGAAGGGGATCATCGGCTCGCCGTGCGTCGCGTACGACGTCGCGGCGGCGGTGAAGTCGGCGAGCGAACCGGCCTCGGTGATGCCCTCGTTGAGGATCTGGCCGTCCTTGGCTTCCTTGTACCAAAGGAGCTGGTCACGGTCGACCGGGTCGTAGGTCGCGCCCTTGGGGGAGTAGAGGCCGGCGGTCGGGAAGAGCGATTCCATACCGAAGGTGCGGGCCTCGTCGGGAACGATCGGGACCCAGCGCTTGCCGGTCTCCTTGTCCCGCATCAGGTCCTTGACCAGCCGGACGAACGCCATGGTGGTGGCGATCTCCTGGCTGCCGGAGCCCTTCTTCAGGGCGTCGAAGGCCTTGTCGGCGGGCATCGGCAGCGGCTTGGCGACGACCTTGCGGCGGGGGCCGGGCCGTCGAGGGCGGCGCGGCGCTCGCGCAGGTAGACCATCTCGGGGGAGTCGTCGGCCGGGCGCCAGTACGGCACCTGGTCGCCCTCCAGCGCGCTGTCCGGGATGGGGAGTTCGAGGACGTCACGCATGGTGCGGAACTCCGCCATGGTGAGCTTCTTCATCTGGTGGTTGGCGTTGCGGGACTCGAAGCCCGCGCCGAGGGTGTAGCCCTTGACGGTCTGCGCCAGGATGACGGTCGGCGCGCCCTGGTGTTCGACGGCGGCCTTGTAGGCGGCGTACACCTTGCGCGGCTCGTGGCCGGCCCGGGAGGTCTGGAACAGCTCCAGCAGCTTGGCGTCGGAGAGCGTGGCGGCGAGGGCCCGCAGGGACTCGTTCGCGCCGAAGAAGTGCTCGCGCAGGTAGGCGGCGTCGCGGGTGGCGTACGTCTGGAACTGCGCGTCGGGGGTCTCGCCGAGGCGGCGGATCAGCGCGCCGTCGGTGTCGAGCGCGAAGATCTCGTCCCAGGCCTGGCCCCACAGCGACTTGACGACGTTCCAGCCGGCCGCGCGGAACTGGGCCTCCAGCTCCTGCACGATCTTGAAGTTGGGGCGGACCGGGCCGTCGAGGCGCTGCAGGTTGCAGTTGATGACGAAGGTCAGGTTGTCCAGGCCCTCGCGGCCCGCGAGCGCCAGTGCGGCGGTCGACTCGGGCTCGTCCATCTCGCCGTCGCCGAGGAAGGCCCAGACGTGGGAGTGGGCGGTGTCCTTGATGCCGCGGTGCTCCAGGTAGCGGTTGAAGCGCGCCTGGTAGATGGCGGAGAGGGGGCCCAGGCCCATGGAGACGGTGGGGAACTCCCACAGCCAGGGCAGCCGCCGCGGGTGCGGGTAGGAGGGCAGGCCCTCGCCGCCGGCCTCCTGGCGGAAGTGGTCGAGGTGGTCCTCGGTGAGGCGGCCTTCGAGGAAGGCGCGGGCGTAGATGCCGGGGGAGGCGTGGCCCTGGATGTAGAGCTGGTCGCCGCTCCCGTCGCCTTCCTTGCCGCGGAAGAAGTGCTGGAAGCCGGTCTCGTAGAGCCAGGCGGCGGAGGCGAAGGTGGCGATGTGGCCGCCGAGGCCCAGGGCGGAGCCGCGGGTCACCATCGCGGCGGCGTTCCAGCGGTTCCAGGCCGTGATCCTGGCCTCCATCGCCTCGTCGCCGGGGAAGGCGGGCTCGGCGGAGGTCGGGATGGTGTTGACGTAGTCCGTCTCCAGGAGGGACGGCAGGGCGGTGCCTTCGGTGCGCGCGGTGTGCTCCAGGGCGCGGCGCATCAGGTACGCGGCGCGCTGGGGGCCCGCTGCCTCGGTGACGGCGTCAAGCGACTCGCGCCACTCGGCGGTCTCCTCGGGGTCGCGGTCCGGGAGCTGGTCGAGCTGGCTGTACGGCAGGCGCACGGGATCGGGCATGGGTGGCCCCTTTCCGGACGGGAGGTAGCTCGGGGGTGCCGTCGTGACCGGCCGCGTCCTTCAGGGTGGACCGCGGCCTTGACGACACCCCCTACGAGATCGGCAGGCAGGGTTGTCGCGCCCCGACGGGAGACGATACGCCTCTGATCGATGATCGATCAACGGTCTCCGGACGAATAACCGCAGGTCGGCACGGGGTGCCGCAATTTTGGGCACCGCGTGCCAGGCGGGGGAGGGTTCGCCGGGCCCCTCCCGAGGCCTCCTCAGACCCGAGGCGCGCAGCTCAGCACGTGTGACTTGAGCAAGGCGCCGATCTTCGGGTCGCGCCGCCGGAACGCGTCCACGATCTCCTGGTGGTCCTGGGCGTGCGAGCGCGGCTCCGGGCTGAACCAGCGGATCGACAGCGTCGTCCAGACCTCGATGCCCAGCGACTCCCAGGTGTGCAGCAGCACGGCGTTCCCGGCGGCTCCCACGATCTCCCGGTGGAAGGCCACCGTGTGCCGCACCTGCGCCTCCCCGTCACCGGCCAGCTCCGCCTCGCGCAGCGCCGCTACCTCGCGCTCCAGCGCCACGGTGTCCTCGGCCAGTCGCCCGGCGGCGAGTTCGGCGGCCACCTGCTCCAGTCCGGCCCGCACCGGATAGCTCTCCTTGAGGTCGTCCGCGGTCAGATTCCGTACCCGTACGCCCTTGTTCGGTGCCGACTCGATCAGCTGCAGCGACTCCAGCTCCCGCAGCGCCTCCCGTACGGGCGTCTGGCTGACCTCCAGCTCCACCGCGATCCGCCGCTCCACGATCCGCTCGCCCGGCTGCCAGCGGCCGCTGACGATCCCCTCGAGGATGTGCTCGCGGATCTGCTCGCGCAGCGAATGGACGACGGGCGGGGTCATGAGGTGCTCCTTCAGAGCGCGTGGTGACGAGGGGGCCATTATCCGGGACGGCCGGAAGGCCCGGCGCAAAGATGCTCACGGGTGCGCAAAGGGGCCGGCCCCGGCTCGTACGAGCCGGGGCCGACCCCTGTTGCACACCTATGGCGTGACTGCCGGAATCAGAGACCGATCTCGGTCTCGAACTCGGCGGCCTCCAGGATCTGCTTGACCGTGGTCAGGTAGCGGGCGGCGTCCGCGCCGTCCACCAGACGGTGGTCGTAGGAGAGCGCCAGGTAGGTCATGTCGCGCACCGCGATGGTCTCGCCGAGGTCCGGGTGGTTGATGACCACCGGGCGCTTGACGGTCGCACCGATGCCCAGGATGCCGACCTGGTTCGGGGGCACGATGACGGTGTCGAACAGGGCGCCGCGCGAACCGGTGTTGCTGATGGTGAAGGTCGCACCGGACAGCTCGTCCGGCGTGATCTTGTTCGCGCGGACCTTGCCCGCCAGGTCCGCCGTCTTGCGGGCGATACCGGCGATGTTGAGGTCACCGGCGTCCTTGATGACCGGGGTCATCAGGCCCTTCTCCGCGTCCACCGCGATACCGACGTTCTCGGTGTCGAAGTAGGTGATGGTGCCCTCGTCCTCGTTGATCCGGGCGTTGACGACCGGGTGGGCCTTCAGCGCCTGGACCGCGGCCTTGACGAAGAACGGCATCGGGGAGAGCTTGACGCCCTCACGCTGCGCGAACGCGTCCTTGGCCTTGTTGCGCATCCGCATGATCGCGGTGATGTCCACCTCGACCACGGAGGTCAGCTGCGCCTGGCCGTGCAGGGCCTTCATCATGTTGTCGCCGATGACCTTGCGCATCCGCGGCATCTTGACGGTCTGGCCGCGCAGCGGGGACGCCTCGATGACCGGGGCCTTGGAGGCGGCGGCCGGGGCGGCGGCCGGAGCCGGCGCGGCGGCCTTGGCGGCCTCGGCGGCGGCGATGACGTCCTGCTTGCGGACCCGGCCACCGACGCCGGTGCCCTTGACCGTGGACAGGTCGACGCCGTTCTCCGCGGCGAGCTTGCGCACCAGCGGGGTGACGTAGGCGCCCTCACCGGCGGCCGGGGCCGGAGCGGGGGCAGCGGCCGGCTTGGCGGCCGGGGCGGCCGGGGCCGGTGCCGGGGCGGGAGCCGCCGGAGCCGGAGCCGGGGCGGGTGCCGGGGCGGCAGCGGCCGGAGCGGGCGCCGGAGCCGGTGCGGGGGCCGGTGCCGGGGTGGGCTCCGGAGCGGCGGCCGGGGCAGGCGCGGCCGGGGCCGGGGCGGCGGCCGGAGCGGCACCGGCGGCACCGATGACGGCGAGCTTGGCGCCGACCTCGGCGGTCTCGTCCTCACCGACGACGATCTCCAGCAGGGTGCCGGACGTCGGGGCGGGGATCTCGGTGTCGACCTTGTCGGTCGAGACCTCCAGCAGCGGCTCGTCGGCCGAGACCTCCTCGCCGACCTCCTTCAGCCAGCGGGTGACGGTGCCCTCGGTGACGCTCTCGCCGAGCGCGGGGAGGACGACGTCCGTGCCCTCGGCGCCGCCCGCGGGGGCAGCGGCGGGGGCCTCAGCGGGGGCCTCGGCAGCAGGAGCCGCGGCGGGCTCGGGCTGCGGCTCGGCCGCGGGCGCCTCGGCGGCGGCCGGAGCCGCCTCGGCCGCGGGCGCACCGCTGCCGTCGTCGATGAGGGCCAGCTCGGCGCCGACCTCCACGGTCTCGTCCTCGGCCACCTTGATGGCGGACAGGACACCGGCGGCCGGGGCGGGGATCTCGGTGTCGACCTTGTCGGTCGACACCTCGAGCAGCGGCTCGTCGGCCTCGACGCGCTCACCCTCGGCCTTGAGCCAGCGAGTGACGGTGCCCTCGGTGACGCTCTCGCCGAGCGCCGGCAGGGTTACGGAAACCGCCATGGTTTCAGTTGCTCCTTACAAGTGTGGTGCGGATGTGGTCGCGCCCGGGACTGGGGTCAGTCGTGGGAGTGGAGAGGCTTGCCGGCCAGGGCCAGGTGGGCCTCGCCGAGGGCCTCGTTCTGCGTCGGGTGCGCGTGCACGAGCTGCGCAACCTCGGCCGGCAGGGCCTCCCAGTTGTAGACCAGCTGGGCCTCACCGACCTGCTCGCCCATACGGTCACCGACCATGTGGACGCCGACCACGGCACCGTCCTTGACCTGGACGAGCTTGATCTCGCCCGTGGTCTTCAGGATCTTGCTCTTGCCGTTGCCCGCGAGGTTGTACTTGAGAGCGACGACCTTGTCGGCGCCGTACAGCTCCTTGGCCTTGGCCTCGGTGATGCCCACCGAAGCGACCTCGGGGTGGCAGTACGTGACGCGCGGCACGCCGTCGTAGTCGATCGGCACGGTCTTCTGACCGGCCAGCCGCTCCGCCACCAGCATGCCCTCGGCGAAGCCGACGTGGGCGAGCTGGAGGGTGGGAACGAGGTCACCGACGGCCGAGATGGTCGGCACGTTGGTCTGCATGTACTCGTCGACGAGGACGTAGCCGCGGTCCATCGCGACGCCCTGCTCCTCGTAGCCCAGGCCCGCCGAGACCGGCCCGCGGCCGATCGCGACCAGCAGCACCTCGGCCTCGAAGGTCTTGCCGTCGGCGAGGGTGACCTGCACGCCGTCGGCGGTGTACTCGGCCTTGTCGAAGAAGGTGCCGAGGTTGAACTTGATGCCGCGCTTGCGGAAGGCCCGCTCCAGCAGCTTGGAGCTGTTCTCGTCCTCGACCGGGACGAGGTGCTTGAGGCCCTCGATGATGGTCACGTCGGTGCCGAAGGAATTCCACGCGGAGGCGAACTCGACGCCGATGACGCCGCCGCCCAGCACGATCGCGGACTTCGGCACGCGGTCCAGGGTGAGCGCGTGGTCCGAGGAGATGATGCGGTTGCCGTCGATCTCCAGGCCCGGCAGCGACTTCGGCACGGAGCCGGTCGCCAGCAGGACGTGGCGGCCCTGGACACGCTGGCCGTTCACATCGACGGAGGTCGGGGAGGACAGCCGGCCCTCGCCCTCGATGTAGGTCACCTTGCGGGAGGCGATCAGGCCCTGCAGGCCCTTGTACAGGCCCGAGATGACCTCGTCCTTGTACTTGTGGACCGCCTTGATGTCGATGCCCTCGAAGGTGGCCTTGACACCGAACTGCTCACTCTCGCGAGCCTGGTCGGCGATCTCACCGGCGTGCAGCAGAGCCTTGGTGGGGATGCAGCCGTTGTGCAGGCAGGTACCGCCGACCTTGCCCTTCTCGATCAGGGCGACGTCCAGGCCCAGCTGCGCCCCGCGCAGGGCAGCGGCGTAACCACCGCTACCGCCTCCGAGGATCACTAGGTCGAAAACGGTGCTGGCGTCGTTCGCCACGTCACGTCCTCCATGCATGGGTACGCCGGAGCCGGTCTCCGATGACCGGGCGGCGGCTGTGGTTCGGCCGCTTTTACTTCGGCCCTGGGTAAGGGGGGCCCTGTCCTGCCGAGAACCCATCTTCGCACTTGTTCCACGAAGCCGGGACGGCGGGCCGGTCTCAGGGCGGACGATCAGCCGCCCCGTAAGGGTTACCGGCGCGTACTGGCGTACGGATTTCGTTGAGGGCGAACACGGGACGCGGACGCGCCTACGGCCCCGGGTGGTATGCCCGGGGCCGTACGGAAATGACGGGCAAGGGGGAGGAAACTCCCCGGGCCGGCCGTCAGCCCAGGTCGCCCGCGGCGGTGCGCTCCGCCAGCCGCACCAGGGTGCGCACCGCGGATCCCGTGCCGCCCTTGGGGGTGTAGCCCCACGGCGCGCCCTCGTGGAACGCCGGGCCCGCGATGTCCAGGTGGGCCCAGGTGATGCCCTCGCCGATGAACTCCTTGAGGAAGAGCCCGGCGACCAGTCCGCTGCCCATCCGCTCACCCATGTTGGCGATGTCGGCAACCGGGGAGTCCATGCCCTTGCGCAGCTCGGACGGCATCGGCATGGGCCAGGACTGCTCGCCGACCTCCTCCGCGATCTCGTGGATCGAGGTACGGAACGCGTCGTCGTTGGCCATGATCCCGAAGGTGCGGTTGCCCAGCGCCAGCACCATCGCGCCGGTCAGGGTGGCGACGTCCACGATCGCGTCAGGGTTCTCCTCCGAGGCGCGGGTGAGCGCGTCGGCCAGCACCAGGCGGCCCTCGGCGTCGGTGTTCAGCACCTCGACGGTCTTGCCGCTGTACATGGTCAGCACGTCACCGGGACGGGTGGCGGAGCCGGACGGCATGTTCTCGGCGAGCGCGAGCCAGCCGGTGACGTTCACCTGCAGGCCCAGCCTGGCGGCGGCCACGACGGCGGCGAACACCGCGGCGGCGCCGCTCATGTCGCACTTCATGGTCTCGTTGTGGCCGGCCGGCTTGAGCGAGATACCGCCCGAGTCGTAGGTGATGCCCTTGCCGACCAGGGCCAGGGTCTTGTCCGCCTTGGGGTGCGTGTGCGCGATCCGCACCAGCCGCGGCGGGGTCTCCGCGCCCTGGCCGACGCCCAGCAGGCCGCCGTAGCCGCCCTTCTTGAGCGCCTTCTCGTCCAGCACCTCGACCTTGAGGCCGAACTCCTTGGCCGCGGCCTGCGCCTCGGCCGCGAAGGACTTCGGGTCGAGGTCGTTGGGCGGCATGTTGATCAGGTCGCGGGCGCGGTTGATCTCCGCGGCCAGCGCCTGGGCGCGCTCGGCGGCGGCCTTGAACTCCTTGTCACGCGGCTTGCCGCCCAGGAGCGCGACCTCCGCGAGCGGCGCCGACTTGGCGTCGTTCTTCTTGCCGCCCTTGGCGTTGGGCCCATTGCCGTTGCTGCGGTAGGCGGTGAAGGTGTACGTGCCGAGCAGCGCGCCCTCGCTCACTGCGGCGGCCGCCTCGGCGTCCTCGAGGGGCAGCGCGAAGGCGGCCTTCTTGGTGCCGGTCAGGGCGCGGGCGGCGCTGCCCGCGGCGCGCCGCAGCGCCTCGGTCCCGTAGCCGTCGTCCTTGCCCGGCGCCTCGCCGAGGCCGGCCGCCAGCACGACCGGCGCCTTGAGGCCGTCGGCGGCGGGCAGCTTGGTCACCTCGCCCTCGGCACCACTTGCGCCGAGGGTCTCCAGCACAGCGGCGAGCTTGCCGCCGAAGGCCTTGTCCACGGCCTCCGCGCCGGGGGCCACCACGACGCCCTTGGCGCCCTTGGCCACGCCGACGACGACGGCATCCGCACGCACCGTTGCGGCGGAAGAAGTACTGAGGGTCAGTGCAGTCACGGTGATGAAGGTCCTGTTCCGTCCGGGGAATCCGTCTGCGCGCAGCGCGCTGCTGCGGCCGAGCCTACGCTCGGCGGCGCCACAAGGCCCGTCCGATACCACACCGGCACATAACGGGGCCGGGGGAGTTACTGGTATGCGGGGTGAACTGCCCTTCTTTGTCGGTGAGTTGAGGGATACGGGAGACGCGCCCGGGAGGGGCCCGCGAGCTACCCGAGAGCCAGCGCCACCACTGCCGTGAGCCCCGCGCTCTCCGCGAGCGCCCCGAACACATCGCCGGTCACCCCGCCCAGCCGCCGCCGGCAGTGCCGCAGCAGCAGCTCGCCCAGCCCGAGCCCGAGCAGCGCCGCGAGCCCGGCGTGCAGCGCGCCGTACGCACCGAACGCGGCGCCGGCCGCCGCGCATCCGGCCACCACCGCCCCCGCGCACAGCAGCGCCGCCCGCACCGGGACGGTGCCCGCGACCGCCGCGCCGAGCCCTTCCGGACGGGCGGCCGGCACCCCCGCACGGGAGGCGAGGGTCAGCGCGCAGCGCGCGGTGACCGCACCGACGGCCGCCGCGACGGCGCCGCGTGCCCAGCCGTCCGCGTACAGCGCCGCCAGCGCGGCCACCTGGGCCAGCAGGGCGAACAGCAGCGTGATGACCCCGAACGGGCCGATGTCGGACTGCTTCATGATGCGCAGCGCCTCGTCGGCGGGCTTGCCGCTGCCCAGCCCGTCGGCGGTGTCGGCGAGTCCGTCCAGGTGCAGCCCGCGGGTCAGGACGGCGGGCACCACGGTGGTGGCGACCGCGGCGAGCAGCGGACCGCCGCCGAGCAGCAGCAGCGCCGCGCCGAGCGCGGCCGCGCACAGCCCGGCCACCAGTCCGGCCAGCGGCGCGCAGAGCATGCCGCCGCGCGCCGCCTCCCGGTCCCAGCGGGTGAGGCGCACCGGCAGCACGGTCAGCGTCCCGAACGCGAAGCGCAGGGCGTCGAGGGGGGCCGGGGGAGCGGGGGTGTCGGTCACCGCGGCAGGCTATCCGGGCGCCTGCCGCGTCCGGCCGCCGGTACGGACCGTCACCCGTCAAACCGGCCCGCAGGGTGGTGAAGTGTCCCTACCCGACAAATGGGGAGCGTGTGGGATGGGCCACTGGTGGTACCGCAATATCGTCGAGCCGGGGAAGCTGCCGCTGCTGCTCGCCCTCGCCTCCTTCGTGCTGACCTTCCTGGTGACCCGGGCCGTCACCCGGCTCATCCGCGCGGGCAAGGGGCCGTTCCGCAACCTCACCCCCGGCGGTGTGCACGTCCATCACGTGGTGCCCGGCGTGATCCTGCTGGTCCTCGGCGGGTTCATCGCCCTCGCGGGCGGCCGGCGCGGCTTCGGTTCCGGGGTCGCCGCGGTGCTCTTCGGCATCGGCGTGGGCCTCGTCCTCGACGAGTTCGCGCTGATCCTCCACCTCGACGACGTGTACTGGAGTGAGGAGGGGACCAAGAGCGTCGAGATCGTCATCCTCACCGTCGCCCTGGTGGCCCTGACCCTCGCCGGCTTCCTGCCGTTCGGCGTCAACGAGATCGGCCCGCAGGAGAGCACCGACCGCTTCACGGTCGTGCGGACCGTGGCCGTCAACTTCCTCTTCGCGCTCGTCGCGCTCACCAAGGGCAAGGGCCGGATCGCGGTCATCGGGGTCTTCGTGCCGTTCGTCGCGCTCTTCGGCGCGGCCCGGCTGGCCCGCCCCAACTCGCCCTGGGCCAGGCGCTTCTACCGCCGCCGCCCGAAGGCGCGGGCCCGCGCCCGGGCCCGCGCCCACCGTCACGACCGCCGCTGGTCGGCCCTGCGCCGCAAGGTCGAGCACGTCATCGGGGGCGCCCCCAGCCGCTGACCCGCGGTGCCTCCCCCGGCCCGCGCGGGCGCCCCAGCTCCCACAGCGCGCACACCACGAGCACCGCCAGCACCGCCGCGACATGCTCCTTGCCCGCCAGGTTGTTCTTGATGGACACCACCTCGACGACCATCGCCACGGCGACCGCGGCACAGGTGAACCATGCGCGGTAGCGCCAGCACACGAACACCGCCAGCCCCACCACGGCCGCCGACGGCCCGGTGTCGATGACGAACTTGTCCGAGTCGGGCAGCCCGAGCGGGCTCACCGGGCCGAGCCAGATGCCGATCCGCGCGTACATCGTCCCGGCGAGCGTGGCGACATAGGCGATCAGCAGCGTCTGCCGCCGGCCCACACAGATCTCCGCGATCCCGAAGACCACCAGGATCTGCGCCAGCGCCCCCCACACCGGAAGGTCCAGCGCCGGGACGAACAGCGACAGGGGGGTGCGCAGCAACGCCACCCACAGGTGCTCCCAGGCCTGTACGGAGCCGATGTCCTGGACCGTTTGATAGCCCCAGGCCTGGTTCTGCACGAACTGGAAGACCAGGGTCAGGCACACCGCGGTGAGCGTCAGCGGAATGGCCCGCAGCTTCGCCGTGACCAGCGAGGACCGCACCGTCCGCAGGAGCGGGCCCCACTCGCGGCGCGCGGCGCGGGCCAGGGCGGACAGCTCCGGCCGCCCCGGAGTGGGGCCCTCCCGCGGCCCCGGCACCGGCCCGCCCTGCTGCCCCGCACCGGCCGCGCTCACCTCGCATGTTCCAGGTGCGTGCGGTTCAGCCACTTGGGCAGACCGGGGGCTTCCAGAAAGCCTTCCGCGCGGCCGGCGGCGATTCCGATCCGCAGCAGATCGGTGCTCTTTTCGAAGAGCATGTACCGCGGCTCCCAGATCGGCCGGTATTTCGCATTGGCGCGATAGAGCGATTCGATCTGCCACCACCGGGAGAAGAAGCTGAGCAGTGAGCGCCACAGGCGCAGCACCGGGCCCGCGCCGAGCCGCGATCCACGTTCGAAGACGGAACGGAACATCGCGAAGTTCAGCGAGAGCTGAGTGACCTCCACCTCCTTCGCCCGCTGGATCAACTCCAGCACCATGAACTCCATCAGACCGTTCTCGGAGTTCCGGTCCCGCCGCATCAGGTCCAGCGAAAGGCCCTTTTCGCCCCAGGGCACAAAGCTGAGCAGCGCCCGCAGCTCGCCCGTTTCCTCCCCCGCGCCGCCGTCGCGGCATTCGAGCATCACGCAGCGCCCGTCTCCCGGATCGCCGAGCCGGCCCAGCGCCATCGAGAAACCGCGCTCGGTCTCCCCGTCCCGCCAGTCGTCGGCCAGCCGCAGCAGCTCCGACATCTCCTCGGCCGGGATGTCCTCGTGACGCCGGATACGGACGGTGTAGCCGGCCCGCTCGACGCGGTGGTAGGCCTGCCGTACGGTCCGCATCGCGCGGCCGCCGAGGGTGAACTCCGCGGTGTCCACGATCGCTTCGTCGCCCAGCTCCAGCGCGTCCAGACCGTGCCGGGCGTAGATCGTGCCGCCCTCCTCGCTCGCGCCCATCACCGCGGGCGCCCAGCCGTGCTCCCGGGCCTCGGCCAGCCACACCTCGATCGCCCCGGGCCAGGCCTCGGGGTCCCCCAGCGGATCGCCGGAGGCCAGCGACACCCCGCCCACGACGCGGTAGGTGACCGCGGCCTTGCCGCTGGGGGAGAACAGCACGCTCTTGTCGCGGCGCAGCGCGAAGTAGCCCAGCGAGTCACGGTCGCCGTGCCGCGCGAGGAGCGCACGCAGCCGCTCCTCGTCGTCCTCGGTGATCGCCTCGGTGCTGCGGACGGACCGGAACGCCGCCCACAGGACCGCGACCAGCAGCAGCGTGCTGAGCACATTGATCGTGACGTTGACCCAGTTCGGGGTGGCGATCCCCGGGAAGGCACGGTCGTCGGCGACCAGCGACACCAGCCGCATCAGGCCGTAGCGCCAGCGCTGCACCCACGTCGAGGCGCCGTCCCCCGCGGTGTTGGTGACGGTCACCAGCAGGGCCGCCAGCAGCGAGGCGACCAGCAGACCGCCGGCCGCGACCGTCGCCGCCAGCTTCGGGTTCGCGCGGTCGCCCTTGGCGGAGAACTCGCGGCGCCCCACCACCAGCGCCGCGGCGAACAGTACGGTCACCCCCAGCGACACCCAGTTCTGCGCATGCCCGCGGAACTCCGGGGCCACCACCATCCCGTATCCGAAGAGCACCGCCAGCAGCCCGGACAGCAGCAGATTCAAAATCCAGGCCGCCCGCTTGCGCCGCCGCAGGGTCACCGACAGGAAGAGCGAGAAGGCACCGGAGGCGAAACCCGCCGTCAGCAGATACGGAGTAAAGAATTCCGCGATGTTGTGCCGGCGGATGTCATTGCCGAACGACACCCATACCGCGCTCAGCAGATTGATGAAGGTGACCGTGCGCAGATACCAGATGCCGAATGCGGCACCACGCCGTGACCACGTGCCGCGAGGGCGGTCTTCGTCCGGACTCAAAGCGATGTCTCCCATAAAACGTGTAAAGCGCGATCTTATGGGGAGCCGCCGGCGGTCCGGCACGGGCATGGCGTGATGAGCGCCCGGGCCGGGCGCTCGTCCGCTCGCTTCCCGCGGCGGCCGGCCGGGGTGGGCCGGCGCCGGGTCAGTCGCGTACGGGCAGCTCTGCCGCCAGGGCCGCGGCCGCCCGTACCAATGGCAGGGCCAGCAGCGCCCCGGTTCCCTCTCCAGCAGTGACGCCGTGGTCGAGCAGAGGGTTGAGTGCGATCCGGTCCAGCGCCTTCGCCTGGGCCGGCTCCCCGCTCGCCTGCCCGGCCACCCACCAGTCCGGTGCCCGGAATGCCACCCGCTGCGCCACCAGCGCACAGGCCGCCGAGACCACCCCGTCCAGGATCACCGGGGTACGGCGCACCGCGCTCTGCAGCAGGAAGCCGGTCATCGCGGTCAGATCCGCGCCGCCGACCGTGGCCAGCAGCTCCAGCTGGTCGCCGAGCACCGGACGGGCCCGCCGCAGCGCGTCGCGGATCGCCGCGCACTTGCGCATCCAGGCCAGATCGTCGATGGGGGCGCCGCCCCGCCCGGTGACCACCGAGGCGTCCGTACCGCACAGCGCGGCGATCAGCGTGCTCGCCGCGGTCGTCCCGCCGACGCTCAGATCGCCCAGCACCACCAGGTCGGTGCCCGCGTCCGCCTCCTCGTCCGCGACCGCCGTCCCGGCCCGGAACGCCGCCTCCGCCTCCTCGGCCGTCAGCGCGTCCTCGATGTCGATCCGTCCCGAACCGCGCCGCACCCGGTGGCGGGTGACGTCCTCCGGCAGCTCCTGCGGGTCGCAGTCCACCGCCAGATCCACCACCCGCAGCTGCGCCCCGGCGCCCCGGGCCAGCACCGCGGCCGGGCTCGCCCCGTCCAGCACGGCCCGTACGAGATCCCTGGTGCCGCCGGCCGGCCGGGCCGACACCCCCAGCTCGGCCACCCCGTGATCGCCCGCGAACAGCAGCACCCGCGGCCGCTCGACGGGCCGCACCGGCACCTGCTGCTGCGCGGCGGCCAGCCACTCGCCCAGCTCGTCCAGGCGGCCGAGCGCACCCGGCGGCACGGCCAGCCGGGCCCGCCGCTCCTCGGCGTCACGGCGTGCCCCGCCATCGGGGCGCTCGATCAGGTGGGCGAAGTCGTCGAGGTTCAAGGCGCTCATTGGGCGCAGATTACCGTCAACTCACCGCTGACGAAGCGCACCGGGGGGAACGGCCCGGGGTGAGGTGGCCGAAGCGAACCGGACCTCGCACACCAGCGGCGTCAGCGCGCGCAGCACCGGCACGCGGCGGCCGCGCCACACCAGCCGGGACCACAGGCCGCCCGCGGCCGCGCCGCCCGGCACGGCCGGCACCGGACCGAGTTCGCGCACCGCGACGATGCCCGGGTGCAGGCAGGCCACCCGCGGCAGTTGGGCACGGTCCAGCCCCCAGCGCGGGGCCGGCCACCGGCCGCCGGCCGCGGCGGCCCGCCGCGCCAGCGCGGTCGCCCGCCCTGGCAGCGCGTCAAACACCAGCACACCGCCGGGAAACCGCTCCGCGCACGCCACCAGCAGCGCGCGCACCGCGGGCGGCGGCAGCCGCATCAGCACCCCGGGAGCCGTGACGACGACCCCGCGCCACGGCTCCGGCACCGCGTCCAGCCAGGCGTGATCGGTCACCGCACGGGCCACGGTCCGCCGCCGCGCGCCGTCCGGGAGCAGCATCCGGCGGGCCGCCGCGGTCTTCGGGGGCACCACCGTCAGCCAGGTCAGCCGCCCGTTGTCCAGCCGCCAGAAACCGGTGCCCAGCCCCTCGCCGAGCGCGACCACCGTCGCCTCCGGATGCCGCTCCAGATAGGCGCGCACGGCCGCGTCGAAAAGCCGCCCGCGCCCCCGGGGTTCCCGCACGGGCCCCGCCGCCCACCCGGCCGGCGCTTCGGATTCGGTCCGCTCGGATTCGGTCACGGGTCAAGAGCACCCGGCGCCGCGCCCCCGGGCAAGCGGACACGGGCCGCGCCGGGCCCGTGTCATCCACGCAGCGCAAGCGCCTGCCCCGCGACGACCAGCAGCACCTGCTCGCACTCCGCGGCGAACGCGGCGTTCAGCCGCCCCAGTTCGTCACGGAACCGACGGCCCGCCGGGGTCGCCGGGACGACCCCGGACCCGACCTCGTTGCTCACCGCCACCACCGGCCTGCGCGTCTCGCGCAGCGCCGCCACCAGCGCATCGGTCCGCTTCCGCAGCGCCTCCCGGCCGCCGGCCTCCCAGGTCGCGTCGTCCCACGCCCCGACGTCGTCCATGACATGCGTCAGCCACAGCGCCAGACAGTCGATCAGCAGCGGCGAGGTCCCGGCCGGGCGACCGGTACCGGGGCCGGGGCCCGCACCGGGCCCACCGTCCTCCGCGCCCGGCACGCCACCCTCCCGGCCCGGCCCGGCGGCTTCCGCCCCCGCCCCGGCGGCCTCCGTGTCCGGCCCGGCCCCCAGCAGCGGCAGCAGATCGCAGGTCTCGACGGTGCGCCAGCTGCCGGGGCGCCGCTCACGGTGCAGCGCGACCCGCTGCGCCCAGTCCTGGTCGCCGTCCCGGGTCCCCCCGGTGGCCACGTACACCACCTCGGGGAAGGCCGCGAGCCGCCGCTCCGCCTCCACCGACTTGCCGCTGCGCGCCCCGCCCAGCACCAGGGTCCGCCGCGGCAGATCCGGCACCGCGTGAAACTCGCCGACCACCAGCGTGCTGCCGTCCGCCACCGCGCGGGCCCCCACCGCCGCGAGCCTGCGGTGCAGTTCGGGCCCCGGCGGCACACCGTGGTCGAGGTGCACCGCCACCACGTCCGTCGCCGCGTCGACCGCGCCGCTCGCCCGCAGCCTGGCCAGCGCATCGGGCCGCTTCACCACGTCGAGCAGCACCAGGTCGTAGGGCCCGGCGCCGCCGGTGCCCTCCGCACCGCCGCCCGCCGCCCGGCCGTTCCCGTTGCCCAGTCCGGCCGGCGCCGCGCCCGGCGGCAGATACAGCAGCCGCTCGCCGTCCGCGCCGGAGATCTCGTAGCCGGTACCGGGGATGTCCACCGCGACGGCGCGTACTCGGTGCCCGTCGAGCAGCGCCAGCTCCCGCCCGTCCGCGACCCGCCCCGGCTGCGGCATCCCGGCCGGCACCTCCAGCGCCGGGCCGTCGTGGGGATGGGAGAGCAGCACCTGCCGGACGCCCGCCAGGGACTGCCCGGCACGGGCGGCCGCGAAGGCCGGGCCGGGCGTCAGGTCGATCATCAGCGCGCCGTCGACGAGCAGCGCGGTCGCCGCCCGCGCCTCGTCGCCGACGGCGGTCGCACAGGCGGCACACGGGCAGGTGGGGCGCGGCAGCCCCTGCGGGGCCCCGGTGCCAAGGAGAGTCACATCCACACCGCCGAGTTTCCCGCGTCCGCGGCGGGCGGGCGCGGCGGGGGCGGACTCGACACGGCCGTTAGGCTGCCGATCAGCACGGAAGCACGGCACCGGGGGTGCGTCAGGACGCGCCCGCGGTGGCACAGATTCGTACTCGGTGGGATCCAGGAGGCGCACATGGCGTGGACGTGGCGGTTCGAGAAGGCCGACGGTTCGGAGACGGCGCCGGCCGTGCAACCGGAGGAGTTCACCACCCAGGGCGACGCGGAGTCCTGGATCGGCGAGGAGTGGAAGGCCCTCCTCGAAGGCGGCGTCGACCAGGTCAGGCTCTTCGAGGACGACACCGAGATCTACGCGGGCCCGATGAGCCTGCACGCGGCCGCGGAGGGCTGAGCCCCGACGACGCGGCGGGGCCCGGCCGGCCGCAAACGATGCTTGGCCGGGCCCGCACGGGCCCGGCCAAGCATCCACATCAGTCCCGCCGCGACGGCGCGCGACCACAACGGCGAGGGTCCGGCGGAACAGGGGACGTCCCCAGCCACCGCGTACGACGCCCTTAAGGCCGCTGCCCCCGCTTCACCTGCGGCTTCGGCAGCCGCAGTCGCCGCATCTGCAGCGTCCGCATCACCGCGTACGCCTTCACGCCCTTGAGGTTCTCGTTCGGGAAGCGCTCCTGCAGCCGCTTGCCCAGACGGAACCAGATCATCACCGAGTCGAGCACGATCAGCACGATGATCACGAGCCACAGCAGCAGCGCGATGCTCTGGATCGACGGCACCCGGATCATGGTGAGCACCAGGATCACCACGGCCATCGGCAGGAAGAACTCGGCGACGCACCAGCGGGAGTCGACGTAGTCGCGCGCGAAGCGGCGCACGGGACCCTTGTCGCGCACCGGCAGATACCGCTCGTCGCCGCTGGCCATCGCCTCGCGCTGGCGGGCCATGTCGACGCGGCGGGCCTCGCGCTGGGCCTTCGCCGCGTCCTTGCGGTTCGTGGGCGTATGCGCACGGGAGCGGCGCTGCGTCTGGGCTTCGCTGCGTTTGGGCGTCGGGCGGCCCTTGGGGGCCTGCGGATCGCGGGGCTGCTGGGGCTGGTCCGCGGTCACCTTGGCGGTCGCGGCCTGCTCATCCTTCGAACGGCTTCGGAACACAACACCCAAGGGTACGTGCTCGCCGCGGGTGAGCCACGGTCCGACGGGCACGATCCGGCAACGGCGCTCCCGGAAGCCGGCGTCCGACCAGGCCGGAACCCATGCACTACCGGGACAGAGCGGACATCGTGCCGGTTGTCCCGACTCTCCCTACTCCTTGCGCGGGAGAAGAACGCGTACCGATCGTCCTGGAGGAGGAGCGCATCCGGGCGCGAACAGTGCGGTAATGGAACCAGGGCCCGTACTGTGGGGTCTGTAGATGTGCTGGAGCCTAAGCCCGAGGTGACTCGGCCAGAAGGGGGCGCGCGAGGCCCATGAGCGATGGTGTCATGAAGCGGATGGGGATGATCTTCCGCGCGAAGGCCAACAAGGCCCTGGACCGGGCCGAAGACCCGCGCGAAACCCTCGACTACTCGTACCAGAAGCAGCTGGAGCTGCTGCAGAAGGTGCGCCGCGGCGTCGCCGACGTGGCGACCTCCCGCAAGCGCCTGGAGCTGCAGCTCAACCAGCTCCAGGGCCAGTCGTCCAAGCTGGAGGACCAGGGCCGCAAGGCGCTGGCGCTCGGCCGCGAGGACCTGGCCCGCGAGGCGCTGAGCCGGCGCAGCGCGCTGCAGCAGCAGGTCACCGACCTGGAGACGCAGCACCAGACGCTGCAGGGCGAGGAGGAAAAGCTCACGCTCGCGGCGCAGCGGCTGCAGGCCAAGGTCGACGCCTTCCGTACGAAGAAGGAGACGATCAAGGCCACCTACACGGCCGCCCAGGCCCAGACCCGGATCGGCGAGGCCTTCTCCGGCATCTCCGAGGAGATGGGCGACGTCGGCATGGCCATTCAGCGTGCGGAGGACAAGACCGCACAGCTGCAGGCCAGGGCCGGTGCCCTGGACGAGCTGATGGCCTCCGGCGCCCTGGACGACCCGACCGGTATGGCCAAGGACGACATCACCGCCGAGCTGGACCGGCTCTCCGGCGGCAGCGACGTCGAGCTGGAGCTGCAGCGGATGAAGGCCGAGCTCGCGGGCGGCTCGTCCGGCCAGCAGGCCATCGAGGGCGGCCAGAACGGCGGGGACCGGTCCGCCCCGCAGCAGGACCGGCCGCGTTTCGACAAGCAGTGACGGCCGGCGGCGGATAGCCTCGCCGGAGATCGTCGGACCGGACCAAGGGAGACCGTCGTGATCGTACGGATCATGGGGGAGGGCCAGGTGAAGCTGGACGATGCCCACTTCACCGAGCTCAACCGACTGGACGATGAGCTGCTGGCCGAGATGGAGAGCAACGACGAAGCAGGTTTCCAGCGCACTCTCGATGCCCTGCTGGACGCGGTCCGCCGGCTCGGTACGCCGCTTCCCGACGATGCCCTCGAACCGTCCGAACTCATCCTGCCGTCCGCCGACGCCTCTCTCGAAGAGGTCCGGGACATGCTCAGCGACGACGGCCTCATTCCGGGCTGAACCCCGGTCCGGTCCCGGCCCGGCTCGGTCCGGCCCCGGTCCGGGCACTCCACTCCAGCGCACGGCGCCCCGGTCCCTCGGCGGACCGGGGCGCTACCGTTTGCTCTTGTGAGCCACCTCGATCCCCGCCCGGACACGCCCCGCGCCGGCCGCTTCCCGTGGCAGCGGGCCCACCCGTTCGCCTTCGACACGGTCCTGGCGGTGGCGGTCTTCGCGTGCATCCTGTGCGGCGCGGTGGTCGGCCCGCACGGACCGAACGGTCCGCGGTTCGGCGCTCACCACCTCTCCGCCACGACCGTGGCCTTCGCCGCGCTGGCCTGCGCCGCCCTGGTCCTGCGCCGCCGGCTGCCCCGTACGGTCCTGGCCGTCACCGGCGTCTGCACCATCGTCGAACTGCTCGCGCGCTCCAGCGACCCGCGCGCCCCCGTGGCCGCCGCCGCGGTGATCGCCCTCTACAGCCTGGCCTCGCGCACCGACCGGCCCACCACCTGGCGGGTCGGCGCGCTGACCGTCGTCGTCCTGACGGCCGCCGCGATGCTCTGCGGACCCCGCCCCTGGTACGCACAGGAGAACATCGCGATCTTCGCCTGGACGGGCATGGCCGCGGCGGCCGGCGACGCGGTCCGCAGCCGCCGGGCCGTCGTCGACGCCATCCGCGAGCGCGCCGAACGCGCCGAGCGCACCCGCGAGGAGGAGGCCCGGCGCCGGGTCGCCGAGGAGCGCCTGCGCATCGCCCGTGAGCTGCACGATGTCGTCGCCCACCACATCGCCCTGGTCAACGTCCAGGCCGGGGTCGCCTCGCATGTCATGGACAACCGCCCCGACCAGGCCAAAGAGGCGCTGGCGCACGTCCGCGAGGCGTCCCGCTCGGCGCTGGAGGAACTGCGCGCCACGGTCGGCCTGTTGCGGCAGTCCGACGACCCCAAGGCGCCGACCGAGCCCGCGCCCGGCCTCGGCGTCCTCGACCAGCTCGTCGACGGGTTCGTCCGCGCCGGGATCCCCGTCGATCTGGAGATCCCGCACGAGCCCCGCCCCCTGCCGGCCTCCGTCGACCTCACCGCCTACCGCGTGGTCCAGGAAGCGCTCACCAACGTCCACAAGCACGCCGGCGAGGGGGCCCGCGCCACGGTGCGGATCCTGCACTCCGAGACCGCGCTGACCGTGACCGTCCTGGACGACGGCGCGGGCCGGGCCGGCATCCCGCGGCAGAAGGGCGGCGACCGGCCGCCCGTGGAGCCGGGCGGGCCCGGCGAAGCGGAGGACAGGAGCGGCGGCCACGGCCTGATCGGGATGCGCGAGCGGGTCTTCGCGCTGCGCGGCACTGTCGTGACCGGCCCGCGCGCGGCCGGCGGCTTCCAGGTGCGGGTCACCCTTCCATTGCAGACCGTCCGTACGGGGGAGTCGATATGACGATCAAGGTGTTGCTCGCCGACGACCAGGCGCTGCTGCGCAGCGCCTTCAAGGTGCTGGTCGACTCCGAGCCGGACATGGAAGTGGTGGCGGAGGCCTCCGACGGTGCCCAGGCGTACGAGCTGACCCGGGCGCAGCGCCCCGACGTCGTCCTGATGGACATCCGGATGCCCGGGGTGGACGGCCTGGCGGCCACCCGCATGATCAGCGAGGACCCGGAGCTCACCGGTGTCCGGGTGGTCATCCTGACGACCTTCGAGGTCGACGACTATGTGGTGCAGTCGCTGCGGGCCGGCGCCAGCGGCTTCCTGGGCAAGGGCGCCGAGCCGGACGAGATGCTGGGCGCGATCCGGATCGCGGCGGCCGGCGAGGCGCTGCTGTCGCCCGTCGCGACCAAGGGACTGATCGCCAAGTTCCTCGCGCAGGGCGGCAGTACGGGGGACGGCGGGCCCGGCGGCCGCGGCACCGAGCGGCTGGCGACGCTGACCGGCCGCGAGCGCGAGGTGCTGACCCTGGTGGCGGGCGGGCTGTCCAACGACGAGATCGCCGAGCAGCTGGCGGTCAGCCCGCTCACCGTCAAGACGCATGTGAACCGCGCGATGGCCAAGCTGGGCGCCCGCGACCGGGCCCAGCTGGTGGTCATCGCCTACGAGTCCGGACTCGTACGCCCACGGGTGCAGTGAAGGGGGAGGGGCCCGTACTCCCAACGCGGTACGGGCAGCGGCCGGAAACCGACCTGCGAGCGAGGAAAACCGGCCAGGGCATGGCGGAAGGTGTAAGTGGGCCCGGGAAAGGCCCCGCCGACCGTTTCAGAACAGAAGAGAGACCCCACCCATGTCCTGGCTGTCCCGACTCAGCCTCGTACAACGGGGCCTGATAGCGCTGATGTCGATCGTGGCGATCGCCTTCGGCGCCATCGCGATCCCGCAGCTCAAGCAGCAGCTCCTGCCGTCCATCGAACTCCCGATGGTGTCCGTGCTGGCCCCCTACCAGGGCGCCTCCCCGGACGTCGTCGAGAAGCAGGTCATCGAACCCCTCGAGGACGGCGTCCAGGGCGTCGACGGCATCAAGTCCGTCACCTCGACGTCGAGCGAGGGCTCGGGCGTCATCATGGCGCAGTTCGACTACGGCAACGACTCCAAGCGCCTGGTCGCCGATGTCCAGCAGGCCGTGAACCGCGCCCGCGCGAAGCTGCCGAAGGACGTCGACCCGCAGGTGGTGTCCGGTTCGACCGACGACATCCCCACCGTGGTCCTGGCCGTCTCCTCGGACTCCAAGGACCAGCAGACGCTGGCCGACCAGCTCAACCGCAGCGTGGTGCCGGACCTCAAGAACATCGACGGCGTCAGCCAGGTCAGCGTGGACGGCGTCCAGGACCGGATCGTCGCGGTCACCCCCGACGACAAGAAGCTCGCCGCCGCCGGGCTGAGCGCCCAGTCGCTGGGCCAGGCGCTGCAGAACGGCGGGACGTCGGTGCCCGCCGGCTCGTTCTCCGAGGACGGCAGGAGCAAGACCGTCCAGGTCGGCGCCGGCTTCACCTCCGTCGCGCAGATCAAGGACCTGCGGCTCGCCCCGTCGGCGGGCGGTGGCGCGTCCGCCGGCGCCGGTGCCTCCTCGGGCGAGGGTGCGTCCGCCGGCGGTGCACCCTCCGCCGGCAGCGGTCCGTCCGCGGGCGGGGGGCCGGGCGGCGCGGTCCGCCTCGGCGATGTCGCCACCGTCAAGGAGGAGCAGGCCACTCCGACGTCCCTGACCCGCACCAACGGCAAGCCCAGCCTCGCCGTGAACGTGACGATGGACAAGGACGGCAGCGCGGTCGCCATCTCCGACGCCGTCAAGGACAAGCTCTCCACGATCCGTCAGGACCTGGGCAAGGGCGCACACGTCACGGTCGCCTCCGACCAGGGCCCGCAGGTCTCCAAGTCGATCGACTCGCTGACCACCGAGGGCCTGCTCGGCCTCGCCATGGCGGTCATCGTCATCCTGGTCTTCCTGCTCAGCCTGCGCTCCACGCTGGTGACCGCGGTCTCCATCCCGCTCTCGGTCGTCATCACCCTGATCGTGCTGTGGACCGGCGACCTCTCCCTCAACATGCTCACCCTCGGCGCGCTGACCATCGCGATCGGCCGCGTCGTGGACGACTCCATCGTCGTCCTGGAGAACATCAAGCGGCACCTGGGCTACGGCGAGGAGCGCCGCGAGGCCATCCTGAGCGCCGTCAAGGAGGTCTCCGGAGCGGTCACCTCCTCCACCCTCACCACGGTCGCGGTCTTCCTCCCGATCGGTGTGGTCGGCGGCATGGTCGGCGCCCTGTTCGGCTCCTTCTCGGTGACGGTGACCGTCGCCCTGCTCTCCTCCCTGATCGTCTCCCTGACCGTCGTCCCGGTGCTGTCCTACTGGTTCCTGCGGGCCCCGCAAATCCCCGAGGGCACCACGGTGGACGACCTGCGCCGGGCGGCCGAGGAGAAGGAGGCCAAGAGCCCCCTCCAGCGCTTCTACGTCCCGGTCCTGCGGTTCGCCACCCGCCGCCGGCTCACCAGCCTGGTCATCGCCGTGGTGGTCCTCCTCAGCACTTTCGCCATGGTCCCCCTGCTCAAGACCAACTTCCTCGACCAGGGCGCCCAGGACACCCTCACCCTCAAGCAGGAACTCAAGCCCGGCACCAGCCTGGGCGCGGCCGACAAGCAGGCCGAGCGGGTCGAGAAGGTGCTCGCGGCGAACGACGACATCGCCAATTACCAGGTCACCGTCGGCTCCTCCGGCTTCATGGCGGCCTTCGGCGGCGGCACCGGTGCCAACCAGGCCTCCTACCAGCTCAAGCTGACGGACTCCGCGGACTCCGACAAGGTCACCGACGCGCTCCGCGCCGACCTCGACAAGCTCGGCAAGTCCATCGGCGACACCAGCTTCAGCACCGGCGGCGGCTTCGGCAGCCAGGACCTGAGCGTGGTCGTCAAGGCCGGCGACGCCGGTGTCCTGAAGACGGCCGGCGAGCAGGTCCGCAAGACCGTCGCCGGCCTCGACGACGTCACCGACGTCCAGAGCGACCTCTCCCAGAGCGTCCCCCGGATCTCCGTGAAGCCCAACGCCAAGGCGGCCGCGGCCGGTTACGACCAGGCCTCGCTCGGCGCGGCGGTGACCCAGGCGGTCCGCGGCACCACCAGCGGCAAGGCCGTCCTCGGCGACACCGAGCGGGACATCGTCCTCAAGTCGGCCCACCCGGCCACCACCGAGGACGAGCTGAAGAACCTGACCGTCCCGACCCCGTCCGGCCCGGCGAAGCTCAGCACCCTCGCCACCGTGCGGACCGTCCCCGGCCCGGTCCAGATGACCCGGATCGACGGCGCCCGCTCGGCGACCATCACCGCCAAGCCGACCGGCGACAACACCGGCGCGGTCAGCGCCCAGCTGAAGCAGAAGATCGACGCGCTGAAGCTGCCGGACGGCGCCACCGCGACCATCGGCGGCGTCTCCCAGGACCAGTCCGACGCGTTCTCCTCGCTCGGCCTGGCGATGCTGGCGGCCATCGCCATCGTCTTCATGCTCCTGGTGGCCACCTTCCGCTCGATGATCCAGCCGATCATCCTGCTCGTCTCGATCCCCTTCGCGGCGACCGGCGCGATCGGCCTGCTGGTCGCCACCGGCACCCCGCTGGGCGTCCCGGCGATGATCGGCATGCTGATGCTGATCGGCATCGTGGTCACCAACGCCATCGTGCTGATCGACCTGATCAACCAGTACCGGGCGCAGGGTCACGGCGTCGTCGAAGCCGTCATCGAGGGCGGCCGCCACCGGCTGCGCCCGATCCTGATGACGGCACTGGCCACGATCATGGCGCTGCTCCCGATGGCGCTGTCCATCACCGGTGACGGCGGCTTCATCTCCCAGCCGCTCGCCGTGGTCGTCATAGGCGGCCTGATCACCTCCACCCTGCTCACCCTCCTCCTCGTCCCGACGCTCTACGCGATGATCGAGCTCCGCAAGGAGCGCCGGGCGCAGAAGAAGGCCGCGAAGCGGTCCGCCGTGGACGGCTCGCGGCCCGAGGAGAGCGACCGCACACCGGAGCCGGCGAGCGTGTGACGCCGGCCTGACCGGCGGAGCCCGGTGAAGAAACGATGCCCCCGTGAGCAGGTGCTTGCGGGGGCATCGTGCTGGGCATCCGCTCACGGGGCGGCCCGGGGCCGCCCCGGCACCACTCGCCGACGAAGGGGGACCACAGTGGGAAAGCACGGTGACGGCAAGGGCGGCGCGGACGGCGACTGGCAGCAGAGCCCGAAGGAATCCGACGGCCGGTGGACCAAACCGGTGACCGACCCGCCGAAGAAGAAGTAGGGGCGGCGCCGTGTCCTCGCCGGGCCGGCTGGTGGAAATCCTGCACAACAAGGGCGAGTTGCCCCCGGAATGGGCCCCGACGGTCGCCGCCGTCGACCGCGCGCACTTCGTCCCGGACACCTTCGAGGTGGCCGACCGCACGGTCTCCCGCTCCGCGGACGAGGCCGAGTGGCGCCGGATGGTCTACGCCGACCTGCCCCTGATCACCCAGCACAACGACGGCCGGCGCGCGGCGGGCGAGGTGGCCTTCCCCACCTGCTCGACCTCCATGCCCTCCCTCATGCTGGCGATGGCCGCGGTCGTCCGGGACGGCGACGCGGTCCTGGAGGTCGGCACCGGCACCGGCTACTACGCCGCCTGGCTCGCCCACCGCCTCGGCGGGGACCGTACGACCACGATCGAGACCGACAAGGCCCTGCACGACATCGCCCGGGACAACCTCGCCCGGGCGGGCCTGCACCCCCACACGGAGTGCGGCGACGGCCTGGCGGGCGTCCCCGCGCGGGCCCCCTTCGACCGGATCATCGCGACCTGCACGGTCCGCGACATCCCCTACGCCTGGGTGGAACAGACCGCACCGGGCGGCACGATCCTCACCCCGTGGGGCTCGTCGTTCCACTCCTACTCGTTCGCCACCCTGACCGTCCGCGACGGCCGGGCCACCGGCGGCTTCTCCGGCCGCCCGGCCTTCATGTGGGCCCGCCAGCAGCGCCGCTCCTACGGCCGCATCCGCGACTGGTACCACGGCGAGGAGGGCGACCACTCCACGACCACGCTCGACCCCCGGGTACTGGAGTACGACTCCCACGCCCGCTTCGCCGTCGGCCTCCGGGTACGCGACGCCTGGCCCCTGCTGTGCCACGCCGACGACGGCAGCGACGAGGCCACGTACTGGCTCTTCGACGACGCCCGCACCTCATGGGCCACCGCCGAATACGTCCCCGGCCGCACGGCGTACGACATCGAACAACACGGCCCCCGCCGCCTGTGGGACGAGGCCGAATCCGCCTACCGCACCTGGCACTCCCAGGGCAGCCCGCCCCGCGACCGCTACCGCATCACCGTCACCGCCGAGGGGCAGCGCGTGTCGCTGTGACCGGCCCCGTCCCGGCAGCGCGCCGGGACGGCCCGAACCGCGTCTCTAGTCCTGGTCCTTGAGGGATTCCACGAAGGTGCCCCAGGCCGCGTGGGGGATGAGGAGCGCGGGTCCGTGCGGGTTCTTGCTGTCCCGTATGGGCACCAGGCCGGGGAAGCCCTCGGCGATCTCGACGCAGCTCCCGCCGTTGGTGTTGCTGTAGCTGCTTTTGCGCCAGCGAGCCGCGCTCAACTCGGTTGTGTGTCGCATGGCTTGTAGTCCTCCATTGCCTTTCGGATCAGGTCTGCCGACTCCGCCAGCGAGAGGGCATTTGCACGCAGCACCTCGTACCGGCGCCGCCACTTCTTTACGGCTTCCGGACCCTCGTGGAGATGCGCGGCCTCGATGCCCTCTTCGTAGGCCATGGTGGAGCCGTCGGGAAGCGTCAGCAGATTCAGGGCGCCGCCCATCAGCGGGTACGGACCCGCGCTGAACGGCATGACCTGCACCTTACTGTCGGGAGTATCCACCTGTTCGAGCAGTCGAGCCAGTTGTTTGTGCATGCACTCCCTGCCGCCCGCGTGCCGCCGGAGCACAGCCTCGTCGATGATCACCCATCGGTATGGCCGGGCGGCCGAGTGCAGACGCTCCTGACGGGACATCCGGGCGTTGACACGCTCTTCGACCTGTTCCTTGGTCAAGTCCTCCTGGCAGCCCAGAGAGTCGCGGGCGTACTCCATGGTCTGCAACAGCCCAGGCACGGCCTGCGGTTCAAAGACCTCGATCACCTCGGCACGTGCCTCGAAGTCCATGAAGCGCCGGTACTGATCCGGATGCGCCTCTCTCTTCGCGAGCTGGTACAGGCCGTGGAAGTGCTCCTCCGTGCCGAATGCCGCATCGAGTGCGGCGGGTAGTTCCGGGGGTGGCATCAGCTCCGCCGCCTCGACGCGCGCCAGTGTGCTCTTGCCGAAGTTGACGATCTCCGCCAACTGCACCAGCGACAGCTTCGCGCGCTCGCGGTGGCGGCGCTGTTCGGCTCCGAAAAAGTGGCGTGCGGACAGGTACGGGGTCAGTTCCTTCGACGTGAACTTCATATCCGTCAGCTCTCGGTCGTCCCAGCTCAACAGGCGGACGAGACACCTGCGTTGAGGCCATGTCCCACAGTGTGGCGATGGCGATACACACGGTAGTGAGAAGGGTCGATGTGAAGGAAGCGAGTCATATGTACGAGAGTTCGCCGTCACGGTGTTCGCCTCCGCGGCTGCTGCCGTGGACCAGGCCGGACGGTGGCCCGTGCTACCTGAGCACGGATAACCCCGACAGCCCCCTGTCCCTGCTGGCCGACCAGGCCGAGGACGACCTGATCGCCGCCGCCGAGGCCCTGCTGGACGAGACCGGGCCCCTGCCCGCCGTACGGGGCACTGATACCCCGGAGCTGTGCCGGACGGCCGCCGCACTCCACCAGGCGCTGCGGGACGTATTACGGATCGCCGTCAGCCGGGGCGACCGCCTGCCGGAGCCGTGCGACCACGGCGAGACCAGATTGTGCGAGGGCCGGACCTGCTGCCGGGCCTGCCGGCAGCAGATCTATCTCCAGAGCGGTCCGTGACGATCCGTCTGAGGGCCGGACGGTACACGCAATTGGCGGCACACGGGGCGGCAGGGCACGCATTTGGCGGTGCATCTCTCGCCGACCCCGGAGGCCGGTGGTTTCGTGGCGGGTGGAGCTGGACCGACGAAAGGTGAGCAACCGTGCCGTCCGCGCTGGCCCGCAGGGCCACCCCCGTCATCGCGCTCGGGCTGGGCCTCGCCCTGGCTCTCGCGGTGCCACCGCCCGCCCTCGCTTCCCCGGGAGACGTCCGGGTCCGCGTCGGCGTCACCGGCGGCCCCTACACCGCGAGCGTGGGACTCGTCATCACGGGACCGCGCACACTCCTGGGCGGTTTCTACTGCGCCGCCGACGGCCTCTCGCCCACGCCCCTCACGGCCCTGGTCGACGCCGACGAACAGTACGGCCTCGGCGGCGTCAAGGCGCGCTGGGACACCAAAGCCCAGGATTTCGTCGTCACCGAGATCCACGGCGACGTCGCCGAGGGCAAGAAGAAGTGGAACGCGTACGTGAACGAGGAAAAGATCAAGAAGGGCCCCTGCCACACCGCCATCAAGGGCGGCGACAAGGTCCGCTGGACCCTGGAGTAGCCACCCAGCCACCAAGTGGCACCAATGGCCCGCCCCCACCCACCGTCACTTACTCCCCCACGGGAGGGGGCGGGCCGGAGGGGCAGGGTGTCCGGACGTAAAGCGAAGCAGTCCGGACACCCTGCCCCGGAGGCCCGTCACCGCACCCCAGCCCCGCGCAGCGGACCCGGCCCGCCGCAGGCGCCACGGCGAGAAGCCCCCACGGCGGGAAAGCCGAAAACGCACCCGCACCGCAAGCGCTACGGCAACGCCAGCATCCGCTCAAGAGCCAGCTTCGCAAAGCTCTCGGTCTCGTCGTCGACCTGAATACGGTTGACGACCTTCCCCGCGGCCAGCGACTCCAGGGCCCACACCAGGTGCGGGAGGTCGATGCGGTTCATCGTCGAGCAGAAGCAGACCGTCTTGTCGAGGAAGACGATCTCCTTGTCCTCCGCGGCGAAGCGGTTGGCCAACCGGCGGACCAGGTTGAGCTCGGTGCCGATGGCCCACTTCGAGCCGCGCGGGGCGGCCTCCAGGGCCTTGATGATGTACTCCGTCGAGCCGACGTAGTCCGCCGCCGCCACGACCTCGTGCTTGCACTCGGGGTGGACCAGGACGTTCACGCCGGGGATGCGCTCCCGCACATCGTTCACCGAGTCCAGCGAGAACCGCCCGTGCACCGAGCAGTGCCCGCGCCACAGGATCATCTTGGCGGCCCGCAGCTCCTCGGTGGTCAGGCCGCCGTTCGGCTTGTGCGGGTTGTAGACCACGCAGTCGTCCAGGGACAGGCCCATGTCGCGGACGGCGGTGTTGCGGCCCAGGTGCTGGTCGGGCAGGAACAGCACCTTCGTCGCACCGGGCTCGCCCTGTTCGAACGCCCAGTCCAGTGCCCGCTTGGCGTTGGAGGACGTACAGATCGTGCCACCGTGCTTGCCGGTGAAGGCCTTGATGTCGGCCGAGGAGTTCATGTACGAGACGGGGACGACCTGCTCGGCGATACCTGCCTCGGTGAGCACATCCCAGCACTCGGCGACCTGCTCGGCGGTGGCCATGTCGGCCATCGAGCAGCCGGCGGCGAGGTCGGGGAGGATGACCTGCTGGTCGTCGCCGGTGAGGATGTCCGCGGACTCCGCCATGAAGTGCACACCGCAGAAGACGATGTACTCGGCGTCCGGCCGGGCGGCGGCGTCCCGCGCGAGCTTGAAGGAGTCGCCGGTCACATCGGCGAACTCGATGACCTCGTCGCGCTGGTAGTGGTGCCCGAGGACGAAGACCTTGTCCCCGAGCTTCGCCTTGGCCGCGCGGGCGCGCTCGACGAGGTCGGGGTCCGACGGGGCCGGCAGATCGCCGGGGCACTCCACACCGCGCTCGCTCTTCGGGTCGGCCTCACGGCCGAGGAGGAGCAGGGCCAGCGGGGTCGGCTGGACGTCCAGGGGCTGGGCGGTGGTCACAACACGCACCCTCTCTTTTCTTCGATGAGCTCTTCGATGAGCGCGGCGCAGCCGCATCCGTGGGAGCCGGTGGGGCCACCGGGAGCCTTTTCGTCTATATGACGCTATCTATCATAGCCGCTTCACGTCACTTTGACGATGGCCATCGTGTCGATGTGACGCATCAGCACCCCCGGCCTCCGCCGTGTGCGGTCGGCCACGTGTTCCCGGCGGCCGGTGTGCGAGCATGAGGAGAGAACAAGGCGAGAGGCTCATCCGGACGGCGTCCGGAAACCGGCTTCTCGGCAATTCGCGCCCAGCCGGAATTAATCCGGGACGTCGCCGGTTGCAGCTGGTTGCATCCGATGACAAGCGGTCCGTACAACCCGGGAGAGATGTAGATGAGCGTTCAGGACGAGACCACCGTCAGCGACGGCATCATCCTGTCCGACGCGGCCGCGTCGAAGGTCAAGAGCCTGCTGGAGCAGGAAGGCCGGGACGACCTCGCGCTGCGGGTGGCCGTTCAGCCCGGCGGCTGCTCCGGTCTGCGCTACCAGCTCTTCTTCGACGAGCGTTCGCTCGACGGCGATGTCGTCAAGGACTTCGACGGTGTCAAGGTCGTCACCGACCGGATGAGCGCCCCCTACCTGGGCGGTGCCTCCATCGACTTCGTCGACACCATCGAGAAGCAGGGCTTCACGATCGACAACCCGAACGCCACCGGCTCCTGCGCCTGCGGCGACTCCTTCAGCTGAGGAGTGCGGGCTCCGGCTGAAGAGCACGGACTCCGGCCAAGGAGTACGGGCCCCGGCCGAGGAGCACGGCAGCTCGTCGAAAGGCGGCGCCCCCCCGAGTGGGGGAGCGCCGCCTTTCGTTTTCCCGCCTCCGCCGCGGCCGGCCGCACCGCGTCCGGTCACCGCTCGGGCACGGACTCACCGCGCGGGCGCGGACTCACCGCTTGGGTACGGACTTACCGCTTGGGCACGGACTTCCCGGTCGACACATCGACCACCTTCCGGCCGTCCAGCGGCTTCTGCAGCGTCACGGTCTTGGTGAACTCCTTGGCGATCTTCACGCAGACCTGGCCCGGCTTCTTGTCCTTGCCGGTGACCTTGGTCTTCACGGCTGCACCGGATTCCTCGGCGCTCACCGAGTAGGTGCTGCACACCCCGCCCCAGAAGTGCACCGTCAGCTTCTTGCCGCCGTCGCCCACGTCGTACGACTCCAGGGCCATCGCCCCGGGCTTGCCGGACGGCTTCGTCGCGCTCGGCGACCCGCCGCCCCGGTGGGCCAGGTACTTCGGGTTCACCGCCGGGTGCGCGATCGTCGAGGTGGCGTCCGGGCCGGGGCCGGTGCCCGGCTGGCGCACCTTGTACAGCCACGACGGCACCAGCGCCTGCCCGCCGTCCACGTACTGCACCGAGAGGCCGAAGACGGCGCCGGTCACCTCCGACGGCTGCTGCGCCTTCGTCGGATCCGGCTCGCACGGCGCTATCCCGCCGCCCTTGCCCCCCTTGTCGTCCTTGCCGCCCTTGTCACCGGGCGTCGAGGGGCAGCCGGCCGGCGTGCGGCCCTCGCCCTCGTTCAGCCGGTCCAGCGTCCTGTCGGCGTTCAGCACCGGATAGACCGCGCCCTTGGCCGGGTTCGCCAACTGGCCGCTGCCGCCGACGACCTGGCCGTCCGAGCCGACCTGGAGATCGCTCTGCCAGCCGTACGTCGGCAGCCCGCCGAGCACCGGATTCGCGCTGACGATCCGCACCGCGCCGGAGAGCCCGCCCGCGTCGAGCCGGGCGTTCTCCTGGCCGAGCGCCTTCAGCACCGGCCGCACGGCCTTCTCGGCCTTCTCCGGCGACACCGCGCCCTTGCTGTCGTCCTCGGTCGTGACGTCCCCGCCGCCGCGGTACGAAGGGCAGCCGGGCCGGCCGGACGGCGCCGCGCCGTCGGCCTGGTCCTGGCCGCCCTTGCCGCCCTTCGGGGAAGCGGGCAGGGCGCAGTTCGTGCCGCCCGGCGTGCCGTACTGCGAGTACGTCCAGGCGCCCGAGCCGGACTTCTTCACCTCCAGGACGGGGCTGCGGGCGTCCCGCGTCAGCCCGCCGACCTTCCAGGAGGTGCCCTCCGAGCGCACCTTTCCGGACACGTCCAGCGCCTTCGCCAGCCGTTCCACCGACTCGCGGCTGATCTCGCCCTTGGGGCGATACACCGGCGCGGACGCCGGACCGCCGGGCAGCTTCTTCACCGCCCGGTACTTCGCGCCCTGGGGATTGGGCTCGCCGGCCGCGATCGAACCGCCGCCGGTGTAGCCGTCGAGCGCCAGCGGTGGCGGGTCGCCCTTGGCCGCTGAACCCGCGCCCTCGCTGCTGGACGCGGACGAGACCCAGTACGCCGCGCCGCCCCCGGCGAGAAGTACCGCCGCGGCCATCGAGGCGACCACCATGGGGGTGCGCCGCCTGCGCTCCTTGGGGCTCGGGGTGTCGGTGGTGCCCTCGGTGTTCACCGCATCGCTCCTTCGGCTCCGCTGAACATCTGACGTGCCATCCTCCGTGAGGTGACGTCGATGGGACGGAGCGGGGGTGGATACGGTTCCGGCCGGGCGGCCGGTCAGCCGCCGTACCCGGACATTTCAGTCGCCGTACTCGGACATTCCGTCCACGAGTGCGGCCGAGCGGGAGGGAACCTCGACGCCGTGCAGATCCGCGGCGCGCCCCGGCGCGGGCGCGGACCGCCGTCCGGTCGGCCACCGGTCCGCCATCCGTGCGCAGTCGCCGCGCAGCTCGTCGAGCGATTCGGGGTCCTGCGCGGTGGGCGAGACGCCCTCACGCGGTGTGACGGCTTTCACAGGTTTGGTCATAGGGGCACCGTACGCAGCCATATAGCGACGAGAAAGACCTACTATTGGGTAGTTTCAGCCATTCCAAGTGTCCGGGATGACCGGGTGGCACGCGACCCCGGCGGGTAGCGTGGCTCCACGTCAGCCCGCCCCTACGCCTTCCGCAGGAGCAGACCCGTCGTGCGTATCGCAGTCACCGGCTCCATCGCCACCGACCACCTGATGACCTTCCCCGGCCGTTTCGCCGATCAGTTGGTCGCCGACCAGCTGCATACGGTCTCCCTCTCGTTCCTGGTCGACCAGCTCGACGTCCGCCGCGGCGGCGTCGCCGCCAACATCTGCTTCGGCATGGGCCAGCTCGGCACCGAGCCGATCCTGGTCGGTGCCGCCGGCAACGACTTCGAGGAGTACCGCGCCTGGCTCGACCGCCACGGCGTCGACACCCGCTCCGTCCGCATCTCCGAGGTGCTGCACACCGCGCGCTTCGTGTGCACCACCGACGCCGACCACAACCAGATCGGCTCCTTCTACACCGGCGCGATGAGCGAGGCCCGGCTGATCGAGCTGCAGCACGTGGCCGAGCGGGTCGGCGGCCTGGACCTCGTCGTGATCGGCGCGGACGACCCCGAGGCGATGATCCGGCACACCGAGGAGTGCCGCAGCCGCGGTATCCCCTTCGGCGCCGACTTCTCCCAGCAGATCGCCCGGATGGACGGCGACGCCATCCGCACCCTCCTGGCGGACGCGGCCTACCTCTTCTCCAACGAGTACGAGAAGGGCCTGATCGAATCCAAGACCGGCTGGAGTGACGAGGAGATCCTGGCCAAGGTCGGCACCCGCGTCACCACCCTCGGCGCCAACGGAGTCCGCATCGAGCGGGTCGGCGAGCCCACCATCGAGGTCGGCGTCCCGGAGGAGAATGCCAAGGCCGACCCCACCGGCGTCGGCGACGCCTTCCGGGCCGGTTTCCTGTCCGGTCTGGCCTGGGGCGTCGGCCTGGAGCGCGCCGCCCAGGTCGGCTGCATGCTGGCGACGCTGGTCATCGAGACCGTCGGCACCCAGGAGTACGAGCTGCACCGCAGCCACTTCATGGACCGCTTCACCAAGGCCTACGGCCACGAGGCCGCGGCCGAGGTCCAGCAGCACCTGGCCTGATCTGCCCGGTTTCAGGCGCGGCGCCGCACGACGTACGCGGCGCCGCGCTCGGCCGCCCGCTCGCCCACGTACTCCTGGTCGCGCATGGTGCACCAGGCGGGGATGTCCTGCCGGGCGGCCTCGTCGTCGGAGAGCACCGTCACCGTCCCGCCGACCGGGACCTCGCCGATCACCTTCGCCAGCTCGATGACCGGGACGGGGCAGCGCTTGCCCAGCGAGTCGACGACCAGCCCGGCGGGCTCGGCGGCTTCGGCGGGCTCGGAGGCATCCCCGGGCGCGGCGGCCTCCGCGGCTTCCCCGGCCCCCGCCGCCGGGACGCCCAGCCGCTCCCGCACCGCGCGCACCACCCGCGGCAGCACCTCCAAGAAGCGCTCCACGTCCGCCTCGGCCGTGCCGTACGGCAGCGAGACCCGTACATTCCCCTCGGACAGCACGCCCATCGCCCGCAGCACATGGCTCGGCGTCAGGGTGCTGGACGTGCACGACGACCCGGACGACACCGAGAAGCCCGCCCGGTCGAGCTCGTGCAGCAGGGCCTCTCCGTCGACATAGAGACAGGAGAAGGTGACGAGATGGGGGAGGCGGCGCACCGGATCGCCGACCACCTCCACGTCCGGGACCAGCTGAGGCACCCGTGTCCTGATCCGGTCCACCAGTCGCCGCAGCCGCGCCGCCTCGTCCCCGGTCTCCGTCCCCGCGCGCAGCGCCCGCAGGGACGCCGCCGCGGCCACGACGGCGGGGATGTTCTCGAAGCCCGCGCTGCGGCCCGACTCCCGCTCGTCCCGCGGCCCCTGGGGCGCGAACCGGGTCCCCTTGCGGACCGCGAGCAGCCCCACGCCGGGCGGCCCGCCCCATTTGTGGGCACTCGCCGTCAGCAGCGACCAGGCGCCGGGCACCGGCCCCCACGGCAGTGACTGCGCGGCGTCCACCAGGAGGGGGACGGCCGCCTCCCGGCAGAGCGCGGCCACCTCCTCGACCGGCTGTGCGGTTCCCACCTCGTGGTTGGCGGACTGCAGAGCGACCAGCGCGGTGTCCGGGCCGAGCGCGGCGGCCACCTCGCCGGGTGCCACCCGGCCGGTACGGTCGACGGCCAGCTCCGTGCGGCTGCCGCCGGCTGCCTCGTGGACCTCGGCGGCGTGCAGGACACAGGAGTGCTCCACGGCGGAGTACAGCAGCCGTCGGCCGGCCCGCCGGCGGGCCGCCAGCGCCCCGGAGATTCCCGTGTGCACCGCCTGCGTCCCCGAAGGGGTGAAAACCAATTCGTCGGGGCGACAGCCCACGGCCTCGGCCGCGGCCTCCCGGGCGGCGTCCAGCAGCAGCCGGGCGCGCCGCCCCTCCCGGTAGAGGCGGGCCGGGTCGGCCCAGCCCTCGTCGAGCGAGGCGAGCAGGGCCTCGCGGGCGACCGGATGCAGGGGGGCGGCCGACGCCGCGTCGAAATAGGGCACGTACGAGACGTTAGTCCTCCCGCTCGCGACCGGGGACGGCCCGGCCCCGCCGTGCGGCGCCGCGCGGCTCCCGGGGGCGGCCGGCGGGCGGGAGCGCCCCGGTCGGCGTCCAGGGGAAAGCCCAGGGGGACACTCCGGGGAAGGCCCCGGCCAGCGGTGCCGGAGTCCGTCCGGGCACGGCGTCAGATGCCTGGTGGAAGCGGGTATTCGGCGGGAATCCGGGGGCCCGGCGGGCGCCTCCCGGAAGCCCTGGCCACCCCTTAGGGGTGCGCCGCGGCGCGTTGGGCACCCTCCCCGCGCGACCCCAAATAGCGTCCAGTAAGGTTTGGCCCGCATAAACATCCAAACCCCTGCCCGACGCAGGGCGGCGACCGACCAGCGAGTAAGGCCGCAGCCGACCGCGCGGGCGAGACTCTCGGGAAGGCGCTACGTGAGTCCCAACGGCTCCGACCGCTCGTCGCGGCGCCCGATGCGGCGGAAGCTGCCGCAGGTGCTTGCTGCGGGCCTGGTCCTGGCGACCGCGACTGGTTGCACATATAAGGACTTCCCCCGCCTCGGCATGCCAACGCCCGTCACCGACGAGGCGCCGCGGATCCTCTCTCTTTGGCAGGGCTCCTGGGCCGCCGCCCTCGCAACGGGCGTGCTGGTCTGGGGCCTGATCATCTGGAGCGTGATCTTCCACCGCCGCAGCAGGTCCAAGGTGGAGGTCCCCCCGCAGACGCGGTACAACATGCCGATCGAGGCGTTGTACACGATCGTCCCGTTCATCATCATCGCGGTGCTGTTCTACTTCACCGCGCGTGATGAGAGCGCAATCCTCAAGACCTCCAAGAAGCCCGACCACATCGTCAACGTGGTCGGCTTCCAGTGGAGCTGGGCGTTCAACTACCTCGAGAACGTGGACGGCAAGAAGTCCACCTCGAACATCAACTCCCCCGCTCTGGACGCGGTCCCGCCCAAGTGGAAGAAGGGCGCTCCGGCCGGTGCCGACGGCGTCTACGACGCGGGCACCCCGGGCGAGCGCAACCCGCAGACCGGCAACCCGGGCCCGACCCTGTGGCTGCCGAAGGGCGAGACCGTCCAGTTCGTGCTGACCTCCCGTGACGTCATCCACTCCTTCTGGGTGGTGCCCTTCCTGATGAAGCAGGACGTCATCCCGGGCCACACCAACGTCTTCGAGGTGACCCCCAACAAGGAGGGCACCTTCATGGGCAAGTGCGCCGAGCTCTGCGGAGTCGACCACTCCCGGATGCTCTTCAACGTCAAGGTCGTCTCCCCCGAGCGTTACCGGGAACACCTGAAGGACCTGGCGAAGAAGGGCCAGACCGGATACCTGCCGTCGGGCATCAAGCAGACGGATCACGCCAGGAATGCGGAGACCAAGAACCAGTGAGCATCCTCAACGAACCTCAGGGTGCCGCCGCCGATACGGCTCCGGCAGCACCGCCCGTACGCAAGAAGCAACCCGGCATCGCCGTGGTGAAGTGGCTGACGACCACTGACCACAAGACCATCGGCACGATGTACCTGGTCACGTCGTTCGCGTTCTTCTGCGTCGGCGGACTGATGGCGCTGCTGATGCGCGCCGAGCTCGCCCGTCCCGGCACGCAGATCATGTCGAACGAGCAGTTCAACCAGGCGTTCACGATGCACGGCACGATCATGCTGCTGATGTTCGCGACGCCGCTGTTCGCCGGCTTCGCGAACTGGATCATGCCGCTGCAGATCGGCGCGCCCGACGTGGCGTTCCCGCGGCTGAACATGTTCGCCTACTGGCTGTACCTCTTCGGCTCGCTGATCGCGGTGGCCGGCTTCCTCACCCCGCAGGGTGCGGCGGACTTCGGCTGGTTCGCGTACTCGCCGCTCTCGGACGCGGTGCGTTCGCCGGGCGTCGGCGCGGACATGTGGATCATGGGTCTGGCCTTCTCGGGCTTCGGCACGATCCTCGGTTCGGTCAACTTCATCACGACGATCATCTGCATGCGGGCTCCCGGCATGACGATGTTCCGGATGCCGATCTTCACCTGGAATGTGCTGCTGACCGGTGTGCTGGTCCTGCTGGCCTTCCCGGTGCTGGCGGCGGCGCTGTTCGCGCTGGAGGCGGACCGTAAATTCGGGGCGCATGTCTTCGATGCCGCAAATGGCGGGGCATTGCTCTGGCAGCATCTCTTCTGGTTCTTCGGCCATCCAGAGGTGTACATCATCGCCTTGCCGTTCTTCGGGATCATTTCCGAGGTCATTCCGGTGTTCTCCCGGAAGCCGATGTTCGGTTACATGGGTCTGATTGCGGCGACGGTGTCGATTGCCGGTCTGTCGGTCACGGTGTGGGCGCACCACATGTATGTGACGGGCGGTGTGCTGTTGCCGTTCTTCTCGTTCATGACGTTCCTGATCGCGGTGCCGACCGGTGTGAAGTTCTTCAACTGGATCGGCACGATGTGGAAGGGCTCGCTGTCCTTCGAGACGCCGATGCTGTGGACGATCGGCTTCCTGATCACCTTCACCTTCGGTGGTCTGACCGGTGTCATCCTGGCGTCGCCGCCGATGGACTTCCACGTCTCGGACTCGTACTTCGTGGTGGCGCACTTCCACTACGTGGTGTTCGGCACGGTCGTCTTCGCGATGTTCGCCGGCTTCCACTTCTGGTGGCCGAAGTTCACCGGCAAGATGCTGGACGAGCGGCTGGGCAAGATCACCTTCTGGACGCTGTTCGTGGGCTTCCACGGCACCTTCCTCGTCCAGCACTGGCTGGGCGCCGAGGGCATGCCGCGGCGTTACGCGGACTACCTCGCGGCCGACGGCTACACGACGCTGAACACCATCTCGACGATCAGCTCGTTCCTGCTGGGCCTGTCGATCCTGCCGTTCCTCTACAACGTCTGGAAGACGGCGAAGTACGGCGAGAAGATCGAGGTCGACGACCCGTGGGGCTACGGCCGCTCGCTGGAGTGGGCGACGTCCTGCCCGCCGCCGCGGCACAACTTCCTCACCCTGCCGCGCATTCGCTCCGAATCCCCGGCGTTCGACCTGCACCACCCGGAGATCGCAGCCCTCGACGCGCTGCACAACGGCCGCGCCTCCGAGGATGACAAGGCCCTCGCCGGCGGCAAGGAGGCGGGCAAGTGAAGATCCAGGGCAAGATGTTCATCTGGCTCTCCGTCTTCGTCCTCGCCATGGCGATCGTCTATGGCGTCTGGTCGAAGGAGCCCGCGGGTACCACCGCACTGTTCCTCGCCTTCGGCCTGTGCATCATGGTGGGCTACTACCTGGCCTTCACGGCCCGGCGGGTCGACGCGGGTGCCCAGGACAACGAGAACGCCGAGGTCTCGGACGACGCCGGTGAGCTGGGCTTCTTCAGCCCGCACAGCTGGCAGCCGCTGTCCCTGGCCGTCGGTGGCGCGCTCGCCTTCCTGGGCGTGGTCTTCGGCTGGTGGCTGATGTACTTCTCGGCTCCGGTGATCCTCGTCGGCCTCTTCGGCTGGGTCTTCGAGTACTACCGCGGCGAGAACCGCACGCAGTAACCACGGCGCAGGACGCCACGGCGGGCCCGGACACCTCAACAGGTGTCCGGGCCCGCCTCGTTTGGCGGCCGGGAGCAGACCCGTTTGCACTCCTCCAGCGCGCTGGGACAGGTGATTCTTCATATTTTTGGGGCATGAGTCACAGACCTCGAACCCGGACGGTGCTGAGCTGCGGCCTCCTGCTCGTGCCCCTTGCGGTGAGCGCCACCGCGTGCGGGGGCTCGGATTCGGAAGCGCTCTCCGGCACTCCCTACGACGCGGCCGGCCAGATCACGGCCAACCCCCCGGGCGGCACCCAGAAAGCGGACCCCGACAAGCCGCTCGAGGTGTCCGTCAAGGGCGACGACGCGCGGATCACCGATGTGACCGCCACCGACACCACAGGACGCTTCGTACGCGGCGAGCTGAGCGCCGACGGCAGGCACTGGCGCACCACGGCGCCGCTGGCCGCCGGCAGCCGCTACACGGTGCGGGTGAGCACCGAGGAGGAGGACGGTTCACCCGGCCGTAAGACGCTCGTGGTCAACACCCGCGGCGCCGACGGCCAGTTGACCGCCACCTTCGGCCCGAAGGAGGGGGAGTACGGCGTCGGCCAGCCGGTCACCGCCGAGCTGAGCCAGCCGGTCAAGGACCCCCAGGCGCGGGCCGTCGTCGAGAGCGCCCTGAAGGTCGACTCCATGCCGCGGGTGCAGGGCTCCTGGCACTGGGTGGACGACAAGAAGCTGCACTTCCGCCCCAAGGAGTACTGGCCCGCGCACGCCACCATCTCGGTGCACAGCAACCTGGCGGGCCTGAAGGTCGCCAAGGGGCTCTACGGCGGCCCGTCCAAGCCCGTGAAGCTCACCACCGGCGACCGCGTGGAGGCCATCACCGACGCGGCGGCCCACCGGATGACGGTGCTGCGCAACGGTGAGTCGATCAACACCATCCCCGTCACCACCGGCAAGCCCGGCTTCTCCACCCGCAACGGTGTCAAGGTCGTCCTGGGCAAGGAGAGCTTCGTACGGATGCGCAGCTCGACGGTCGGCATCGCCGCCGGCAGCGGGGACTCCTACGACCTGCCGGTCCACTGGGCCACCCGGGTGACCTGGAGCGGGGAGTACGTCCACGCCGCACCCTGGTCCGTCGGATCGCAGGGCGCGGCGAACGTCAGCCACGGCTGTACGGGCATGTCCACCAGCAACGCCCAGTGGTTCTTCAACCATGTGCGCATCGGTGACATCGTCAAGGTCGTCAACAGCAGCGGCGACACCATGACGCCGTTCGACAACGGCTTCGGTGACTGGAACATGCCCTGGCAGGAATGGCGCGAGGGCAGCGCGCTCAAGAACAAGGCCGACACCACCACGGGAGCCGCCGGGCGCGTCCAGGACCCCGCGGACAACGCCCGGCTGCGCCCCAAGTTCTGACACCGCCCGGCGGGCTTTGGGGCGGCCTGAGCGGCCGCTCAGGCCTGTACGAGGTTCCTGCGGCGCAGCAGGCCGGCCAGGGCGTCCGCGAAGGCCACCGGGTCCAGCGGATGCGTCACCGCGGCGTCCGCCCGGCTCCAGGTCGCCAGCCAGGCGTCCTGGGGGCGGCCGATCAGCAGCAGCACCGGCGGGCAATGGAAGATCTCGTCCTTGATCTGCCGGCAGACGCCCATCCCGCCCGCGGGCGCGGTCTCGCCGTCCAGCACGCAGACGTCGATACCGCCCTGCTCCAGGGCCGTGAGGACAGCGGGCGCGGTGGCGCACTCCAGGATCTCGATCTGCGGCACATCGGCGGCGGGGCGCCGGCCGGCCGCCAGCCGGACCTGCTCGCGGGTGCCTGCGTTGTCGCTGTAGACCAGCACCGTGGCAGTCGCCTGCATCGTTCCTCCACGCTTCGTAGCGGCACAGCATCGGGTGGGGCGGATGCTACTCCCGCGGCGGGTGTCCGCAGGAGGGGTTGAACGGATCCAAGATCTGCCCGACGGGCCGTCAGGACCGGTCCGGGACGGGCCGGCGGGCGACGGGCCGCCCGGCGCTTCCCCCCTTCGGGCGACCTCCGGAATTGGGCCTTACGAGCAGGGCATACGTCCTTGACACACCGAACGGCACCCCCCGGAGTGAGGGCGGGATAAGCGACCGACATAATGTCGGTCGTGGCGACAGCAACGACAGTAGAAACCGGGCACGCGCACCCGTCGGTCAATCGGCCGAACCTCACCAGCGTCGGAACCATCATCTGGCTGAGTTCCGAGCTGATGTTCTTCGCGGCCCTCTTCGCGATGTACTTCACCCTTCGATCGGTGACCGGCGAGGCGTATTGGAAGGAATCCGCCAGTGCGCTGAATCTTCCGTTCTCCGCGACCAACACCACGATCCTGGTGCTCAGCTCTCTGACCTGCCAGCTCGGCGTATTCGCCGCCGAGCGCGGCGACGTCAAGAAGCTCCGGGCCTGGTTCGTGGTCACCTTCATCATGGGTGCGATCTTCATCGGCGGTCAGGTCTTCGAGTACACGGAGCTGGTCAAGCACGAGGGCCTGTCGCTCTCGTCCGGCCCGTACGGCTCGGTGTTCTACCTGACCACCGGCTTCCACGGACTGCATGTGACGGGCGGCCTGATCGCCTTCCTGCTGGTCCTGGGCAGGACGTACGCGGCCAAGAGGTTCACCCACACGCAGGCCACCGCGGCCATCGTCGTGTCCTACTACTGGCACTTCGTCGATGTCGTCTGGATCGGCCTCTTCGCCACGATCTACCTGATCCGGTAACCGGTCCGACCGATACCGCATATCAGACAGACATAGCCAAAGCATCGACGCAGAAGATCCTGACACCGGGGTAATCCGTGAAAAAGCTCTCCGCACGACGGCGCCATCCGCTGGCGGCGCTCGTCGTCCTACTCTTCGCGCTGGCGGTCACTGGGGGGCTGTACGCCGCGTTCGCGCCGGCGGACAAGGCTCAGGCCGATGACACCGCCCAGTCTCTTGCCGTCAAGGAGGGCAAGAAGCTCTTCGCCGTGGGCTGCGCCAGCTGCCACGGCACCGGCGGTCAGGGCACCTCCGACGGCCCGAGCCTGGTCGGCGTCGGCGCCGCAGCCGTGGACTTCCAGGTGGGCACCGGCCGGATGCCGGCCCAGCAGCCCGGCGCCCAGGTGCCGCGGAAGAAGAACATCTACACCAACGCCCAGATCGACCAGCTCGCGGCCTACGTCGCGTCGCTGGGCCCCGGCCCGAGCGTGCCCTCCAAGGAGCAGTACAGCGCCGACGGTGCCGACATCGGCAAGGGCGGCGAGCTGTTCCGCACCAACTGTGCGCAGTGCCACAACTTCACCGGTAAGGGCGGCGCCCTGACCGACGGCAAGTTCGCACCGACGCTCGAAGGCGTGGACCCGAAGCACATCTACGAGGCCATGGAGACCGGCCCGCAGAACATGCCCTCCTTCGGCGACGGCTCGCTGTCGAAGGAGAACAAGAAGGACATCATCGCGTACCTCGGCGCCGTCAACGGCGATGAATCCGAGAGCCCCGGCGGCCTTGACCTCGGCGGTCTCGGTCCGGTCAGTGAGGGTCTCTTCGGCTACATCTTCGGCCTGGGCGCGCTGATCGCGGTCGCCATCTGGGTCGCAGCCCGGACTACGAAGGCCAAGAAGTCATGAGCGAGACTGGACGACACGAAGACGTGCCAGAAGAAACCCTTCCCACTGAGCGGGAGACGGCTCACGAAGGTGCGGTGGCCACGGCGGAGAACCCGTTCGCCGACCCGGGCCTGCCGCCCCACGAGCACCGCGCCCAGGACATCGACGAGCGGGCCGCCAAGCGCTCCGAGCGCACCGTCGCGCTGCTCTTCGTGGTGTCGATGGTGGCGACGGTCGCCTTCATCGCCTCCTATGTGGCGATCCCGATCGACAAGATCGTCTACATCTGGCCGATCGGTCACATCAGCGCGCTGAACTTCGCGCTCGGTCTGACCCTCGGCGCGGCGCTCTTCTGCATCGGCGCCGGTGCGGTCCACTGGGCCCGCACGCTGATGTCGGACGAGGAGGTCGCCGACGAGCGTCACCCGATCGAGGCCGCCCCCGAGGTCAAGGCCAAGGTCATGGCGGACTTCGCGGCGGGTGCCAAGGAGTCGCAGATCGGCCGCCGCAAGCTGGTCCGCAACACGATGTTCGGTGCGCTGGCCCTGGTGCCGCTCTCCGGCGTCGTCCTGCTGCGCGACCTCGGCCCGCTGCCCGGGAACAAGCTGCGCACCACGAACTGGAAGAAGGGCGTCCGGCTCGTCAACCAGTCCACCAACCTCCCGCTGCGTCCCGAGGACATCGCGGTCGGCTCCCTGACGTTCGCCAAGCCCGAGGGCCTGGAGGAGAACGACGAGGAGTTCGCCGAGAAGATCGCCAAGGACGCCCTGATGCTCGTGCGGATCCAGCCGCAGGACATCAAGGACAAGCACGAACTCTCCTGGTCGCACGAGGGCATCGTGGCGTACTCGAAGATCTGCACCCACGTGGGTTGCCCGATCAGCCTGTACGAGCAGCAGACGCACCACGTGCTCTGCCCGTGCCACCAGTCGACGTTCGACCTCTCTGACGGTGGTCGGGTGATCTTCGGTCCGGCCGGACACGCCCTGCCGCAGCTGCACATCACGGAGAAGGACGGCTTCCTGGAGGCCGCAAGCGGCTTCGAGGAGCCCGTCGGCCCGAGCTTCTGGGAGCGCGGATGAGTAACGAGACAACCGCGACCAGCACACGCCGTGGCCCGGCGCCACGGGGCGAGCGGATCGCGGACTGGGCGGACGGACGGCTGGGCATCTACAGCCTCGCCAAGTCCAACATGCGCAAGATCTTCCCGGACCACTGGTCCTTCATGCTGGGTGAGGTCGCGCTCTACAGCTTCATCATCATCATCCTGACCGGTGTCTACCTGACGCTGTTCTTCCACCCGAGCATGGCCGAGGTGACCTATCACGGTTCCTATGTGCCCATGCAGGGAATCCGGATGACCCAGGCCTTCGAGTCGACGCTGGACATCAGCTTCGACGTGCGCGGCGGCCTGCTCATCCGGCAGATCCACCACTGGGCCGCGCTGGTCTTCCTGGCCGCGATGATGGTCCACATGATGCGGGTGTTCTTCACCGGCGCCTTCCGCAAGCCGCGCGAGGTCAACTGGCTGTTCGGCTTCCTGCTGTTCGTGCTGGGCATGTTCACCGGCTTCACCGGCTACTCGCTCCCCGACGACCTGCTCTCCGGCACCGGTGTGCGGTTCATCGAGGGCGTCATCCTGGCGATGCCGCTGGTCGGCTCGTACCTGCAGTTCTTCATCTTCGGCGGGGAGTTCCCGGGGCACGACATCATCCCGCGGTTCTTCACGGTGCACGTCCTGCTGCTGCCGGGCATCATGCTCGGCCTGCTGGTGGCGCACCTGATCCTGGTCTTCTACCACAAGCACACCCAGTTCCCGGGTGCCGGCAAGACCAACAACAACGTCGTGGGCATGCCGCTGCTGCCGGTCTACATGGCCAAGGCCGGAGGCTTCTTCTTCCTGGTCTTCGGTGTGATCGCCGCCATCGCCGCGATCGCCAGCATCAACCCGGTGTGGGCCATCGGCCCGTACCGCCCCGACCAGGTGTCCACCGGCGCCCAGCCCGACTGGTACATGGGCTTCGCCGAGGGTCTGGTGCGTGTCATGCCGGGCTGGGAGTGGAACTTCTGGGGCCACACCCTCAACCTGGGCGTGCTGGTCCCGATCCTGATCTTCCCGCTGGTACTGGTCGCGATCGCGGTCTACCCGTTCGTCGAGTCCTGGGTCCGCGGCGACAAGCGCGAGCACCACATCCTGGACCGCCCGCGCAACGTCCCGACCCGTACCGGCTTCGGTGTCGCCTGGCTGGTCGCGTACTTCGTGATGCTGATCGGTGGCGGCAACGACCTGTGGGCCACCCACTTCCACCTGTCGATCAACTCGATCACCTGGTTCGTCCGGATCGCGTTCTTCGTCGGACCGGTGCTGGCCTTCATCGCCACCAAGCGGATCTGCCTGGGTCTGCAGCGCCGCGACAAGGACAAGGTGCTGCACGGCCGCGAGTCCGGCATCATCAAGCGCCTGCCGCACGGTGAGTTCATCGAGGTCCACGAGCCGCTCGACCAGGAGCAGCTGCACGTGCTCACCCAGCACGAGCAGCCCGCCCCGATCGAGCTCGGCCCCGAGGTCGACGAGAACGGTGTGGCACGCAAGGTGTCGCGCTCGCAGAAGCTGCGGGCCAAGCTCTCCAAGAGCTACTACGGCGAGGACAGCGTCATCGCCAAGCCCACGGTCGAGGAGTACAAGGAGATCACCAGCGGCCACGGCCACCACTGATCACCGCGGCGCCTCATAGCGCACCACGCCACCCAGAGGGCCCCGTCCGTTCCCCAAGCTCTTAAGGAGCAGGGGAGACCCCAATCGGACGGGGCCCTCCGGCCTGCCCGGCGGCTCGATAGGGTGAACGCACAAGCAGGAGACAAATCAGGAGTGTGGACCATGAACGTTGCGACCCCCCTCGGCGGCGACAGCGTGGCGGCCCACACCTGGCCGGGCATCCTCAACGCCCTGCTCGACGGCCGGGACCTCGCCGCGGAGGACACCGCATGGGCGATGGACCGGATCATGCGGGGCGAGGCCGGCGACGCGCAGATCGCCGGCTTCGCGGTGGCGCTGCGGGCCAAGGGCGAGACCGTCGCCGAGATCTCCGGGCTCGTCCGGGCCATGTACGAGCACGCCCGGCTGATCGAGGTGCCGGGACCGAGCGTGGACATCGTCGGCACCGGCGGCGACGGCGCCAAGACGGTCAACATCTCCACGATGTCCTCGATCGTGGTGGCCGGCACCGGCGCCAAGGTCGTCAAGCACGGCAACCGCGCGGCGTCCTCGGCCAGCGGCGCCTCCGACGTGCTGGAAAAGCTCGGCGTCAACCTCGACCTCACCCCCCAGCGGGTCACCGAGGTCGCCCGGGAAGCGGGCATCACCTTCTGCTTCGCGGTGAAGTTCCACCCCTCGCTGCGGCACGTCGCCAACGCCCGGGGCCAGCTCGGCATCCGGACGACGTTCAACGTGCTGGGCCCGCTGACCAACCCCGCGAAGGTCCGCGCCCAGGCGACCGGCGTCGCGGACGCCCGGATGGCGCCGATCCTCGCCGGAGTGCTCGCCGAGCGCGGCTCGTCGGCGCTGGTCTTCCGCGGCGACGACGGCCTGGACGAGCTGACCACCACCGCGACCTCCCGGGTCTGGATCGTCCGGGACGGCACGGTGCGCGAGGAGGCCTTCGACCCGCGCGACGTGGGCATCGACCTGGTGCCGGTGGAGGCGCTGCGCGGCGCCGACGCGTCGTACAACGCGGAGGTGGCCCGCCGGCTGCTGGACGGGGAGACCGGTCCGGTGCGCGATGCGGTGCTGCTGAACTCCGCGGCGGCGCTGGTCGCGCTGGAGCCCTCCGACGCCCCGCTGGCCCAGCAGCTCCGGGCCGGTATCGACAGGGCCGCCGCCGCGATCGACTCGGGGGCGGCCCGGCAGGCCCTGGAGCGCTGGGTGACCGCCAGCAACACCTGAGCGCCCGGTGACGCAGCGTGTGACGCAAGCCCCGGTCCGGTATACGGACCGGGGCTTGCGTGATGTTGCCCGTATGGCATGATTCTGCGCAGGTCACGAGTGACAGCGATGCAGGCCCCGGCCCGCTGTCCGGCAACCCTCCTTCCGTGGCGGGGTGCCCCGGGTGATGACCAGGCCGTAGGCAGCGAGGTCTGCGGCAAGCGCGGATCCCTCGCCAGGGATCCTGGTCCCCGAGGGAGAACTTCCGTGAATCAGCGAATGCGATAGGGCTCGACGGCCCCTTTTCCGCATCCCTTTTTCCTTTCCGCTGCGGCGCCCTGCCGTGCGCTGTGCGCACACCCGACGCGCTCCGCCCCGCAGCGAATTCACCTGCCTCTTACGGGAGTTCGCCATGTCCGTTTCCGCCGTTGCCGCCAACCGCTCCGTCTGTGCCCCGCTGCCCGTCCTCGGCCGGGACGTCCGCGTCCCGCTGGTGACCGGCGGCGAGGTCGACTACGCCGCGCTGGACTACGCCGCCAGCGCCCCCGCCCTGCAGCGGGTCTGGGACGACGTGGCGGCCTACGCCCCCTACTACGGCAGCGTGCACCGCGGCGCCGGGTACCTCTCGCAGCTCTCCACCGACCTCTTCGAGAACAGCCGCCGGACCATCGCGGAGTTTTTGGGCTGTGGAGCCGAAGACCAGGTGGTCTTCACGCGCTCGACCACGGACTCCCTCAACCTGCTCGCCTCCGTCCTCCCGCAGGCCACCCGGGTCTTCGTCTTCGAGACCGAGCACCACGCCTCGCTGCTGCCCTGGGAGCAGCGCCCGGATGTCGCGGTGACCTACCTCAACGCGCCGCGCACCCCGCGGCAGGCGGTGGACACCCTGGAGAAGGCGCTGGCCGAGCGCGACCCCTACGGCCCGGCGCTGGTCTGTGTGACCGGTGCGTCCAACGTGACCGGTGAGCTGTGGCCGGTGCGGGAGCTGGCGGCCGCCGCGCATGCGCACGGCGCGCGCATCGTGCTGGACGCGGCGCAGCTCGTCCCGCACCACCCCGTGAACATCGCGGAGCTGGACGTCGACTGGGTCGCCTTCTCCGGGCACAAGCTGTACGCGCCCTTCGGCGCCGGTGTCCTGGCCGGCCGCGCGGACTGGCTGCAGGCCGCCGCACCGTATCTGGCCGGCGGCGGCGCCAGCCGCAAGGTCTCCCGGCGCACGGACGGCGGAGTCGACGTCGAGTGGCACACCACCGCCGCCCGGCACGAGGCCGGTTCGCCCAACGTCATCGGCGCCTACGCCATCGCCTCGGCCTGCCAGGCCCTGACCGAGGCCGGCTTCGACGGCCTGGTCGCCCGCGAACAGGAGCTGATCGCCCGCCTCCGCGCCGGCCTGGCCGAGGTGCCCGAGGTCAACGTGCTCTCCCTCTTCGGCGAGGACGCGGCACGGGTGGGCGTCTTCTCCTTCGTCGTCGAGGGCTGGAACAGCTCGCACTTCGCCGCGGCACTCTCGGCGGAGTACGGCATCGGCGTCCGCGACGGCCTGTTCTGCGCCCACCCGCTCGTACGGACCCTGCTGGGCAGCGAGCCGCAGGACCCCGGGGAGTGCGGCGCCCCGGAGGCAGCCCCCGGCGAGCGCTCGCTGAACGCCATCCGCGTCAGCTTTGGCGTTGGCACGCCGGATGAGCATGTTGACCGCTTTCTCCGAGCGGTCAAGGAACTGGTGACGGACGGCGCCACCTGGAACTACCGCACTGAGGACGGCCGTTGCGTTCCCGCGCGTAGCGCGGGTTGATTCCCACGTTCCGCTGCGCTTTGCTTCGGGCCCACGTTTTTGTCTTTCCCGCCGTGGTGGTCTGTCGCCGTTGCGCGTTGCGGCGCGCCGCACGTTGTCGGCTTTCCCGCCGTGTTTCGTCTCGCCGTTGCGCCTGCGGCGGGCGTGGGTTGTCGGGTGCGGTGCCGCTCCTCCGGACTTCGTCCTGCGGCGCGGCCCCTCCCGTGAGTGGGTGGGAACAGGCCGGTGGGGGCGGGCACCGGCGGTCGTCTGCGTGCAGTCGAGGGATGAGGCCCGCCCCCACCGGTCTTCTTCCACCCCCAACGGGAGGGGCCGGACCGCAGGACGGAGTCCGGAGGGCCGGTCCCGCAGCCGAACAGCCAGCGCAGCGGCACCAGCCCGCCGCAGGCGGAACGGCGAGTAGCCCCGCGGCGGGTCAGCCGACAACGTGCGCCGCGCCGCAACGCGCAACGGCGAGAAACCACCACGGCGGGAAAGCCAAAAACGTGGGGCGCAAGCTAAGCGCAGCGCCTACGCGTCGAGCCCAATCGCAAACGCGGCCTCGAGGTCATGCTGCGAATACGTGCGGAACGCGATGTGCGTCTCGGTGGAGGCGACGCCGGGGACCTTGCTGATGCGGCCGGGGATGACGTCCGCGAGGTCGTCGTGGGCGGCGACCCGCACCATCGCGATCAGGTCGTGGGCGCCGGTGACCGAGTAGACCTCGCTGACCCCTTCCAGCGCGGCGATCTTCTCGGCGATCTCCGGGATCTGGTCCACGTTGGTCTTGATGAGCACGATCGACGTGATCACGGCTGGCTCTCTCCCTCGGTCGCCCGGTCATCTCCGCCGGTGGCCCCCACACTATCCCTCCGGTAGCGGGCCCAGGCGTACAGGAAGCCGAGCGTGAAGCCGATGACGTGGGCGAGGTAGGCGACGCCGGGACCGCGGGGGTCGTCCTGTGCGGCCTGCCACTGCAGGAAGAACCAGAACAGCAGCACGATCCAGGCGGGGAAGCGCAGCGGCAGGAAGAAGAGGAACGGGAAGAGGCTGGTGACCCGGGCCGTGGGGAACAGGAAGAGGAAGGCGCCGAGGACGCCGGAGATCGAGCCGGAGGCGCCCACCAGGGTCTGCCCCGAGGTGGCGTGCGCGGCCGCGTAGCCGAGCAGCGCCAGGTAGCCGATGATGAGGTAGAAGGCGGTGAACGGCAGCCTGCCCATACGTGCCTCGGTCATGGCGCCGAAGACGTACAGGAACAGCACGTTGCCGAGCAGGTGCAGCCAGCTGCCGTGCACGAATAACGCGGTGAGCGGGGTGACCAGCGCGCGCAGCGAACCGCTCCACAGCTCCAGCGGGATCACGCCCCACCGCTCGAAATAGGCGGTCTGGGCCTTGAGCAGGGCCTCGCCGGTGCCGTATATCCGGTTCAGGCCGGAGGCGGGGCCGAGCACGAAGACCGCGCAGCACAGGCCGATCAGCACATTCGTCATCCGCGAGAACACCGCGGCCAGCGACCGGGTGGGGTGCGGAGGGCGGGGGAGGAGACCGGACGAGCGGGGTGAACGGGGTGAGGGGGCCGGCGCCGTCATGAGGTGATCATGGCCCAATGCGGGCAATCGGGACAGAGTGCCTCGCCGCATCCCGGCACCTGGGCGGGCCCGCACCGGCCCCCCATCAGGCCGTAGGGTTACAGGCAGTACTTTGCGTACTTCCGCGATCCGACGGCGCACCGCGTGAACCGCGCAGCAGCACGACACCGATGAGCACGAAAGAGGACGACACGATGGCTGTTCCCCTGCCGACGGACGGGACCCGGTGGCGCTGCACGCTGTGCGGCAACCTCACGCGGTTCGACGTGACGCGCCGTTCCAAGGTCGTGGAGTACGTCCACCTGGACCTGGCCGGGGCGCCGACGGTGGAGGAGCGCGAGGTCCTCAGTGAGAGCATCGAGTCCGTGCGCTGCCGCTGGTGCAACGCGGTCGACCAGATCGAGCTGGTCGACCGTCCGGGCGCGAACGCCTGAGATCGGAGCGAGGCAGCCGTGGTGGACCGTCCAGAAGGGGAGCCGGGGGGTCGGCGTGACGACGCACCCGAGAGTGCGGCGGACGACGTGCTCGACCGTCCGCTGCCCGAGGGCGTACGGCGCCGGGTCGTGGCGCTCACCGCGGAGTCGTTCGGCGCGCTGACCCTCGCCGAACTCCCGCCCCCGCTGCGGCAGTATGCCCGGTTCACCCCGACCCGTCGGGCCAAATTCGCCGGAAACGCGATGGCCGCGGCGCTGGAGAGCGACGCGGTCTTCCGGCAGCGGATCGCGGGCAAGCTGCGCGAGGCGCAGTCGGAGCTGGCCGAGGCGCTGGAGCACGGCACCCCGCCGGCGGCCGCGGATCCGCTCGATGTGGCGGCGGCCGCCTATGTGCTGCGCCCCGAGGGCTGGGTCAAGCTCGTCGCGGCGGCCGGTGAGGAGGCGCAGCGGGCGCGCGCCGAGCGGGCCGGCGAGGAGGCCGAACGCGAGCTGGCCCGGCTGCGCGAGGAGCTGGCGCAGGCGCGCGGCGAGGCCCGTACGGAGGCCGACCGGATCCGGGTGGACCTGGACGCGGCCCGCAAGGAGAACGAGTCCCTGCGGCGCAAGCTGCGCAGCGCGCTGAGCGACGTCAAGCGCGGTGAGGCCGCGGTGCGCAAGGCCGAGGCCGCCGTGACGGACGTACGGGACCGGGCGGCCACGGAGAAGGCCGCGGCGGACAGCGAGGTGCGCCGGCTCAAGGCCCGGATCGCCGAGGCGGAGACGGCGTTGGAGACCAGCCGGCGCTCCGCCCGCGAGGGCCGCAGCGTCGAGGACATGCGGCTGCGGCTGCTGCTGGACACGGTCCTGGACGCGGCGCAGGGGCTGCGCCGCGAGCTGGCCCTGCCGCCCGCCAGCGTCCATCCGGCGGACACCGTCGAGGCGGTCGCGCCGGGGCGGATGACGCCCAAGGACATCGCGACGCGGGCGCTGTCGGAGATGGACCCGGCGCTGCTCGACCAGCTTCTGGCGCTGCCGCAGGCGCATTTGGTGGTGGATGGCTACAACGTCACCAAAACCGGCTATCCGACCATGCCGCTCGACAAGCAGCGGCTGCGGCTGCTGGGCGGCCTCGCGGTGCTGGCGGCGCAGACCGGCGCGGAGATGACCTGTGTCTTCGACGGTGCGGAGCTCGCGGCGCCGGTGCTGCTCGCGCCACCACGCGGAGTCCGGGTCCTGTTCAGCAAACCGGGCGTAACGGCCGATGAGTTGATTCGTCAGCTGGTTCGGGCCGAACCGCCCGGCCGTCCGGTCGTCGTGGTCTCCACGGACCGGGAAGTGGCCGACGGAGTGGCGAAGGCCGGGGCCCGGCCGGTGGCATCGGCCCTGCTCCTCAAACGACTTGCCCGGACCTGACAGGCTGCCCGCTCCGGCGGCCGGAACACCGGAAAACGCCGACGATCCGTCTCTGAGTGTCAATTGGCGCTCACTGCCTGTGCGATGTTGGTAAAGGATGGGGCTGGTGGCGCAGAATTTTTCCCTGAGGATTTGAAGCGATCACAGCTCGGTTACTAAGGTCAGGGCCCGAACCTTCATGAATCCGATCATCCAACCGGGATGAACCGTGAAGGTACCGCCGAGTCCGCGGCGTTCACGCGGAGCCGGGGTCTCACCCCCCCCACTTCCCGGTAGGCGGCTGGAGGAAGAAGGAGCTCGCCCCCGTGGCGTCCCACCGTCGACCCAAGCAGCCGAGCCGTACTCGCGTGACCGTGCTCACCGCCACCGCCGCGGCGGCCGTCGCCCTTTCGTCCCAGGCCGCCCAGGCCGACCCTCACCAGTCGAAGAAGGACGTCAAGTCCGAGGTCGACAAGCTGTACAACGAGGCCGAGCAGGCCACCGAGAAGTACGACGGGGTCAAGGAGCAGCAGGACAAGCTCCAGAAAGAGGTCGACGACCTCCAGGACAAGGTCGCCCGCGGCCAGGGTGAGCTGAACCAGATGCGCAAGGGCCTCGGTGCCGTTGCCTCCGGCCAGTACCGCAGCGGCAGCATCGACCCCTCGGTCCAGCTGTTCCTCTCCGGCGACCCGGACACCTACCTCGAAAAGGCCGCCACGCTCGACCAGTTGAGCGGCAAGCAGGCCGATCAGCTCAAGACCGTCGCGGACAAGCAGCGCCGGCTCGCCCAGGAGCGCGCGGAGGCCTCGGCCAAGATCAAGGACCTCTCCGAGACCCGTAAGGCGCTCGGTGACAAGAAGGACGAGATCAAGGGCAAGCTGGCCGAGGCGCAGCAGCTGCTCAACAAGATGACGGCCAAGGAGCGGGCGGCCATGCAGGCCGAGGAGAACCGCGCCAACCGCAGCAACTCGCGGGTTAACCTCGGCGATGACGTGCCGGCCTCGCAGCGCGGTGCGGCCGCCCTCGCCGCCGCCCAGTCCAAGATAGGTTCGCCGTACGTCTGGGGCGCCACCGGCCCGTCGTCCTTCGACTGCTCGGGTCTGACCTCCTGGGCGTACCAGCAGGCCGGCCAGTCGCTGCCGCGTACCTCGCAGGCCCAGGCCAACGCCGGTACCCGGATCGCCTCGCAGAGCGACCTCAAGCCCGGCGATCTGGTGCTCTTCTACAGCGACCTGCACCACATCGGCCTCTACGCGGGCAACGGCCAGGTGCTGCACGCACCCAAGCCCGGCGCCTCCGTGCGCTACGAGCCCATGAGCAACATGGAGTTCGCGTTCGGCGTCCGGGTCTGACACGTCCGGGCCTGACGCGTCCGGATCTGAAAAGCCTCACAAACCGCTCAACCTGCCGCCCGAACGGGCGAATTGCGGCTTCGGCCGCTGACTTACCGCCCCGCCGGTGACCTGCACAGTCACCGGCGGGGCGGCTTTTTGCGGGCGAAAGGGCGGCTTTGGCCGGATCGCACCGGCGCCGTACTGTCTGCCCTCGCAGCTTCCGGTTCACCGGCCGTCCTCCCGGGGCGGCAGGGGCTTGCCCCGGGCTCGGCTGCGCTCAAGCAGGGGGTACCCCCGTCGGAAGGAGTTCGGCTCTCGTGGCGTCCCACCGCCGTACCTCGCAGCAAGGCCGGACCACCCTCGCCTCGGTCACCGTGGTGTCGGCCGCCCTGACGGCCGCGGCCGCCGGGCTGTCGGCACCGCAGGCCGTTGCCGACCCCGCCGGCCGCACCGCCGCCCGCGACGCGGCGGCCTCGCGGGTCGACCGTCTCTACGAACAGGCGGAGCGGGCCACCGAGAAGTTCAACGGCGCGGACGCCCGGACCAAGAAGCTGCGCCGCCAGGTGGCGGCACTCCAGGACCGCACCGCCCGCGCCCAGGAGCGGGTCAACCGGCTGCGCGGCAGGCTGGGCGCGCTCGCGGCCGCCCAGTACCGGGCCGGCGGGATGGACCCCACCATCCGGCTGATGCTCTCCGAACGCCCCGACACCTACCTGGAGAAGGCCTCCGCCCTCGACCGGCTGGGCGCGGGCCAGGCCCGCGAGCTGCGCGGGCTGCGGGCCGCACAGCGCTCCCTGGAGCAGCAGCGCAGGGAGACCGTACGCAAGCTGGCGGAGCTGGAGGCCGGACGCAAGGAGGTCGTGCGCCACAAGAAGGACGTCCAGCACAAGCTGGCCACGGCGCGGCGGCTGCTGAACGCGCTGCCCAAGGACGCCAGGGCGGCCTACGCACGGGCTTCGCGGAGCGACGGGCGCCACGAGGCGGTCCCGGACCTGCGGGGGGCCGTACCGGCCTCCGGGCGGGCCGCGGCGGCCGTCGCCGCGGTGCGGGCCGCGGTCGGCCGACCCTACGCGTGGGGCGGCAACGGCCCCTCGGCCTTCGACTGCTCCGGACTCACCCAATGGGCCTACGGGCGGGCCGGCGTCTCCCTCCCGCGTACCTCACAGGCGCAGCGCGGCGCCGGCCGGCAAGTGCCCCTGAGTCAGGCGCAGCCCGGTGACCTGGTCATCTACCGTTCGGACGGCAGCCATGTCGGGATGTACGTCGGCAACGGCCACGTGGTCCACGCGCCCTATCCCGGCGCACGGGTCCGCTACGACCCCGTCGGGATGATGCCGATCTCCGCCGTCACCAGGCCCTGAGGCGGGGCGCAGCGTTTTTGCCCCGGCCGGGCCGGATCTACGATCGTCCGCATGTCACACCAGTGGGCAAGGCGACGGCTGCCGCGGGCCGGGGCGGCGGGCTGTGCCGCCCTGCTCCTCGCGCTGCTCGTCCCGCTGACCGGCTGTGCGCCCACGAACTCCACCCCGGCCCGCTACCCGGACGTCCAGCGGATGCTCGACACCCGTGCGCGGGCCGTCCAGCACCGGGACGCGGCGGGCTTCCTGGCCACCGTCGACCCGCGGGCCACCGGCTACCGGGACCGCCAGCGCGCGATGTTCGCCCACCTCGCGGGCGTGCCGCTGGCCGAGTGGCACTACGAGCTCGACGCCACCGGCGCCTTCCCGCTCGCGGCCGGCGAGACCGACGCGCGCCTGGCGGCGAAGGTGCAGCTGCGCTACCGCTTCCGGGGCTATGACACCTCGCCGGTGCACGCCGTCCAGTACCTCACCCTGACCCGGCGGGACGGGCGCTGGCTGATCTCCTCCGACACCGACGGCGCGGCGGCGGGCAAGAGCGGCACCCGCCAGCTGTGGGACCAGGGCCCGGTGCGGCTGGTCCGCGGCCGGTACAGCCTGGTCCTGGGCGACGCCGCGCACCTGGCGCGGCTGAAGGACCTGGCGCACCGGGTGGACCGGGCGGTGCCCGCGGTGTCGGCCGTCTGGAAGGGGAAGTGGTCGCGGAAGGTCGTGGTGGAGGCGCCGGATTCGGTTGAGCGGATGGCGCAGCTGATGGGCAGCGACGACGCGTCCGGCTATGCGGGGATCGCGGCGGTCACCACGGGGGAGGCGGGGGTCTCCACCCCCGCGCCCGCGGACCGCGTGATCGTCAACCCCGAAGCCTACGAAGAACTCAACGACCTGGGCCGCACGGTGGTCCTCACGCACGAGACCACCCATGTCGCCACCCGCACGGCCACCACGACGGCGACTCCGCTGTGGCTCTCGGAGGGCTTCGCCGACTGGGTCGCCTACCGGGGCAGCCACCGCAAGCCCGCCGCCACCGCCCCCGAACTGACCCGTGCCGTCGCCCGGGGCACGGTCCCCGCCCGCCTGCCGACCGACGCGGACTTCGGCTTCAAGGCAGGCGCCGACCGGCTGGCCAAGGCCTACGAGGGCAGCTGGCTGGCCTGCCGGATGATCGCCGGCAAGTGGGGCGAGGACCGACTGGTCGCCTTCTACCGGGCGGCGGGCCAGAGCGCGCTCGGTGTCTCGTCGGGGAGCGCGGGGGCACCGATGGAGGCGGCCACGGCGGCCACGGCGGCCGCCGCGGGCTCCCCCACGGCCGCACGGGCCGCCGGCCCCGGACACCGGCCGCCGGTCCGCGCCGACCGGACGGACCGCGCCCTGCGTTCCCAACTGGGCATCGGTATCGCGGAGTTCACCCGGCTGTGGCGGGCCTATGTGAGGGCACAGTTGCGGCGGTGAGGGCGCCCGCCGGGCTCAGCGTCCCGGTGCCGGCGATCCGTCCGCCGGGGTCTGCGTCCGCTGCGCGGAGCCCGTGAGCCGTGGGGGAGCGGCGGTGGTCTCGCCGGCCGGCCGGCGTGCGCGCACCACGTCCGGCGGCGCCGTACGCCCGGCCCCGCCGTCCCGCGTCGCGACCCACAGCCGGCGGCAGGCGAGCAGCGACGCGGCGACCAGCAGACCGTTGCGCACGGCCAGCAGCACCACGGCCGGCAGATCGCTCGCCACGATGTGCGCGAACCAGACGGGGAACTCCAGCTGGGTGAGCCCGGTGGCCAGCAGGACCAGCACGGCCGGCAGCGTCTGCCGGCCCGCCCGGACCGTCACACACACCGCGGCGAGCCCCACCAGCCAGAGCATGTACTGCGGGCTGATCACGCGGCTGGTGGTCGTGAACAGCAGGGTGGCGGTGAAGGCGGCGTCGCACAGAGTCGTGGGGCCCGGCTCCCCGGCGCGCAGCCGCCACAGGAACAGCCAGCCCACGGCGGCGAGGCTCAGGGTGAGTGCCACGGTGCTGACGAGCGGGACGCCCGGCCCGAGGAATTCCAGCGAGCCGTAATGCAGCAGCACCTGCCCGTCCCACCCGTACTGCCGGGCGATGTGGAAGACCAGCGCGCCGAGCGATTCGACCTCCGTCCCGCGGTCGCGCTGGAAGGTGAGGAAGGCCAGCGCGCCCGGTGCGGCGGCCACGAAGCACAGGGTCAGTCCGGCCGCGGTGCCGGCCGCGCTCCACCACAGGGCGCGGGCCCGGCGCCCGCGCACCGCCGCCCCCGTCAGCAGCAGCACCGGCCAGACCTTCAGCAGCGCACCGAAGGCGACCAGGGCGCCCGCCACCCGTGGCCGGCGGGCGGCCGCGAACAGCGCGGCGACGGCGACGGCGGTGACCATCAGGTCGTAGCGGGCGTAGGCGGTCGGTCCCAGCAGCGCCACGCCCGCGATCCACACCCAGGCCCCCGCCGGGCGGTGGCCGGGGCGCCGGCCGGCCCGCAGGAAGAGCACCAGCGCCGCCGCGTCCGTGAGCAGGATCAGGGTGTAGAACGCGGGGACGTAGTCCAGGAACGGCAGCAGACCGGGGGAGAGGATCGCCAGCGCCGCGGCCGGCGGGTACTGCCAGGTCACATCGGCCAGCGGGAAGGTGCCGGTCTTCAGGACCTCGGACCAGTTCTGATAGATCACCGAGACATCGGTGGAGACATCCGGCCCCGGCAGCACCAGCACCCTCAGGACGCAGAGCAGGATCACGGCCCGGGTCACGGTCCAGGCCGCGACCGGGAGCCACACCCCGCGCGCTCTGCTGATGCTGCTCATCGTCACCTCATCGCTCCTCGGCCGTGGCCCTCCGGCGCCGCCCGCGGCCCCGCGGACCCGGTGCCCGGTGCACCGCGGACCGCTCGTGCCCTCTGCATGATGCCGGTAGTGGCCGGTCACGACCGTAGACGAGAAGGGGCGTGGTGGGGCGGGCCGCCCCCGGCCCGGCGCCGACCGGTACTGTCGGGCCGAAACCGCCGCGACCGACCGCCGCGACCGACCGCCGAGACCACCGCCGAGAGACCATCGTGCACAAGACCTTGATCGTCACGAACGACTTCCCGCCCCGGCCCGGCGGCATCCAGGCCTTCCTGCACAGCATGGCGCTGCGTCTGGACCCCTCCCAGGTCGTCGTCTACGCCTCGACCTGGAAGCGCGGCGCCGAGGGCCTTGCGGCCACCGCCGCCTTCGACGCCGAGCAGCCGTTCCCGGTGGTGCGCGACCGTACGACGATGCTGCTGCCCACCCCGCGGGTGACCCGCCGGGCCACCGGGCTGCTGCGCGAACACGGCTGTTCCTCGGTGTGGTTCGGCGCGGCGGCGCCGCTCGGGCTGATGGCGCCGGCGCTCCGCTCGGCCGGTGCCCGCCGCATCGTGGCCACCACGCACGGCCACGAGGCGGGCTGGGCGCAGCTGCCGGCCGCCCGGCAGCTGCTGCGCCGGATCGGCGAGGGCACCGACACGCTCACCTACCTCGGCGAGTACACCCGCTCGCGCATCGCCGGTGCGCTCACCCCGCAGGCCGCGCGGCGGATGGTCCAACTCCCGCCCGGCGTGGACGAGAAGACCTTCCACCCCGGCTCGGGAGGCGACGCCGTACGGGCCGCACTCGGGCTCACCGGCCGGCCGGTGGTGGTCTGCGTCTCGCGGCTCGTCCCGCGCAAGGGCCAGGACACCCTGATCGAGGCGATGCCTGCGGTCCTCTCCGCGGTGCCCGATGCCGTCCTGCTGATCGTCGGCGGCGGCCCGTACGAGAAGGAACTGCACGCGCTGGCCCGGGAGAAGGGCGTCGGGGACGCGGTGCGCTTCACCGGCCCCGTCCCCTGGGAGGAGCTGCCGGCCCACTTCGGCGCCGGCGACGTCTTCGCGATGCCCTGCCGCACCCGCCGCGGCGGGCTGGACGTCGAGGGCCTGGGCATCGTCTACCTGGAGGCCTCCGCCACCGGACTCCCCGTGGTGGCGGGCGACTCGGGCGGCGCCCCCGACGCCGTCCTGGACGGCGAGACGGGCTGGGTCGTCCCCGGCGGCTCCCCGGCCCCCACCGCGGACCGCCTCGTCACCCTGCTCCAGGACCCGGACCTGCGCCGCACCATGGGCGCACGCGGCCGCGCCTGGGTGGAGGAGAAGTGGCGCTGGGACCTGCTGGCGGAACGGCTGAAGGAACTGCTCTAGGGGACCGGCCGCCCGGAAGGCATCCGCCCAGGCCGCCCGCCCCGTACGGCGCGGGCATGCGGCGTCCCGGGCAACGGAAAACCGCCGCCGTGGCGTGCGGCCACGACGGCGGATCACAGCGGCAGCGGACCGGCCCCGGGCCTGATCCGGGGCCCCTACGCCCGGTAAAGCGCCTCGATGTCCTCCGCGAAGTCCTTGGCCACCACGTTCCGCTTGAGCTTCAGCGAAGGCGTGACATGGCCCGACTCCTCGGTGAACTGGGTCGGCAGGATACGGAACTTGCGCACGGACTCGGCCTTGGAGACGGCCGCGTTGCCGTCGTCGACGGCGCGCTGGACGGCGGCCAGCAGCTCCGGGTCCCCGGAGATCTGAGACGGCGTCACATCGGCGGGGTGGCCGTGCTCCTCGGCCCAGCGGGGCAGGAACTCCTCGTCGAGGGTGACCAGTGCGCCGATGAACGGCCGGCCGTCGCCAACGACCATGCACTCGGCGATCAGGGCGTGCGCCCGGATACGGTCCTCGATCACGGCGGGGGCGACGTTCTTGCCGCCCGCGGTGACCAGGATTTCCTTCTTGCGGCCGGTGATGGCGAGGTAGCCGTCCTCGTCGAGGGTGCCGAGGTCGCCGGTGTGGAACCAGCCGTCGGACAGCGCCTCCTTGGTGGCCGACGGGTTGTTCCAGTACTCGGTGAACAGGTGCTCGCCGTGCAGCAGCACCTCGCCGTCGTCGGCGATCCGTACCACCGAACCGGGCAGTGGCTGGCCCACGGTGCCGATCTTCTGCCGGTCCCAGGGGTTGAAGGCGGTCGCCGCACAGGACTCCGTCAGGCCGTAGCCCTCGAGGGCGGTGAAGCCGATGCCGCGGTAGAAGTGGCCGAGGCGTTCACCGAGCGGGGCGCCGCCGGAGATGGCGTGGGTGGCGCGGCCGCCGAGGACGGCGCGCAGCTTGCTGAAGACCAGCCGGTCGAAGACCTTGTACTTCAGCTTCAGCCCGAGCGCCGGGCCCTGGGGGGTGTCCAGCGCGCGGCTGTAGGCGATGGCGATGTCCGCCGCCTTGTCGAAGATCTTGCCCTTGCCGTCGGCCTGCGCCTTGGCCCGCGCCGAGTTGTAGACCTTCTCGAAGACCCGGGGCACGCCCAGGACCAGCGTCGGCCGGAACGAGGCGAGGTCGTCGGTGAGGTTCTTGATGTCGGGAGCGTGGCCCAGCTTGATGGGCGCCATCACCGCGGCGACCTGCACCAGCCGGCCGAAGACGTGCGCGATGGGGAGGAAGAGCAGCACCGAGGAGTCGCCGGTGCGGAACAGCGGCCGCAGCCGTTCGACGATGTTGCCGCACTCGGCGAAGAAGCTGCGGTGGCTGAGCACACAGCCCTTGGGGCGGCCGGTGGTGCCGGAGGTGTAGACGATGGTGGCCGGCGAGTCCGCGTCGGCGAGCGCGCTGCGCGCGTCCACCTCCTCATCGGAGACGCCGGCGCCCGCGGCCCGCAGCCGCGCGATGGCGTCCCGCTCGATCTGCCAGATGTTCTCCAGCTCCGGCAGCCGGTCGCGGACCGATTCGACGGTCGCCTCGTGGGTGGGGGACTCCACCAGGCAGGCCACCGCGCCGGAGTCGCCGAGGATCCACTGGATCTGTTCGGCCGAACTGGTCTCGTACACGGGGACGGTGACGGCTCCCGCGCTCCAGATGGCGAAGTCCAGCAGCGTCCACTCGTAGCGGGTGCGCGACATCAGGCCGACCCGGTCGCCGGGCCGCACGCCCGAAGCGATCAGACCTTTGGCAGCGGCGCGGACCTCGGCGAGGAAGGTGGCGGCGGTGACGTCCTGCCACCCGCCGTTCACCTTGCGTCCCATGACGGCAACATCCGGGTGCTGCGCGGCATTTCGGCGGATGAGATCCGTCAGATTGCCGTCCGCGGGGACCTCGTACAGGGCCGGAAGGCTGAACTCGCGCAAGACTGCTGCTCCTCAAAAGCGCCGGCGCCACGACGCTGTGTGTACACCGACGGCGGTCCATGGTGATGCAAGGGGGATTGGACTGCCCGGACGTTACCCATGGGTATTGCGTTGGGGATAGAGGGGATGGCCAGATGTTCGATGCGTCACACGCCGTGGGGCACGCCATGGAGTACTTTCCCGCGCAGACTAGACCAGCGGGTCGGTGACCCGAAAGTAACCCGGGGTACCGGCCCCCTCCCCGTGCCCGCCCGCGCGATCTAGGGTGACGCCATGCGTGTGCATGTGGTCAGTGACGTACACGGCAACAGCCGGGACCTCGCGGCGGCCGGAACCGGTGCCGATGCCCTGCTCTGCCTCGGTGACCTGGTTCTCTTCCTCGACTACGCCGACCATTCGCGCGGCATCTTCCCCGACCTCTTCGGCGCCGGGAACGCGAGCGCGCTGGTCGAACTGCGCACCGCCCGCCGCTTCGAGGAGGCCCGCGCACTGGGCCGCCGGCTGTGGGGCGAGCTCGACGCCACGGGCGCGAGCCGGGAGTCCGTCATCGAGGGCGCGGTCCGCAAGCAGTACGCCGAACTCTTCGCGGCCTTCCCCAGTCCCACGTACGCCACCTACGGCAACGTCGACATCCCGCGCCTGTGGCCCGAGTACGCGGGAGACGGCGTCACCGTCCTGGACGGCCAGCGGGTGGAGATCGGCGGCCGGGTCTTCGGCTTCGTCGGCGGCGGCTTGAGCACGCCGATGCGGACCCCTTACGAGATCAGCGACGAGGAGTTCGCCGCGAAGGTCGAGGCGGTCGGCGAGGTGGACGTGCTGTGCAGCCACATCCCGCCCGAGGTCCCCGAGCTCTGCTACGACACCGTCGCCCGCCGCTTCGAGCGCGGCAGCACCGCCCTGCTGCACGCCATCCGCACCACCCGGCCGCGCTACGCCCTCTTCGGCCATGTGCACCAGCCGCTTGCCCACCGGGTCCGGGTCGGGGCCACGGAATGCATCAATGTCGGCCATTTCAATGCGACCGGGACGCCCTATGTCATGGAGTGGTGAGACCGGCCGTACCGGGGCGTGAACCCGGGCCGTCCCGGGTCGCGGACCCCGGCGGCCCCCGGTCGTGAACCCGGTGGCGGGCGGCCGGGAGGCGCCCCGCCCCGTCGTGCCGGGCCTGCTGGTGTCCGCCCGCGGGTTCCCGCGCGGTAGCCTCAGAGCCGGTAGCAGCACAGACACCGCGCAAGGGGTCTCCCCGGCTCATGGGGGCGCCACCGCTCAGGCGAAGCCGGGAGCGGGGGAGGAGCCGAGAGCTCGGGGAAGGTCGGCGGACCGGCATGAATCGGCATGATGGAGGAGTCACGGCGATGGCCGAACACACCAGCTCGAGCATCACGATCGAGGCGGCACCCGCCGAAGTGATGGGAGTGATCGCCGACTTTGACCGCTACCCGGAATGGACCGGCGAGGTCAAGGAGGCGGAGGTCCTGGAGAAGGACGACCACGGCCGCGCCGCGCAGGTGCGCCTGCTGCTGGACGCCGGAGCGATCAAGGACGACCACACCCTCGCCTACACCTGGACCGGGGAGAGGGAGGTCAGCTGGTCCCTGGTCAAGTCGCAGATGCTGCGCGCCCTCGACGGTTCCTACCGCCTGGCCGCGCTGGGCAACGGCGCGCGCACCGAGGTGACCTACCAGCTCACCGTCGACGTCAAGATCCCCATGCTCGGGATGATCAAGCGCAAGGCGGAGAAGGTCATCATCGACCGCGCGCTGGCCGGGCTGAAGAAGCGCGTCGAGAGCGGTCCCGCCGAGCACGCCGCAGGGTCCGACCACGCCGCCGGGTCCGCCGACGAGGCCAAGAAGCTCTGAGCGTGCGCACCGTCCTCGTCACGGGCCCCGGCGGCGCGGGCCGCACCACGCTCGCCGCCGCGACCGCCCTGGCCGGCGCCCGCCGGGGCGCGCGGGCGCTCCTGCTCACCACCGAGAGCAGCGCCCCGGAGGCGGTGCTCGGCACCCCCCTCGGTGCCGACGCCCCCACCCCGATAGCGCCGGGCCTGCACGCCCTGCGGATCGACCCCGGGGACCGCTTCCGCCAGGAATTCCTCGCCTTCCAGGAGCGGGCCGGCGCGGCCCTCGACCTGCTCGGCGCCAGCCCCCTCGACGAGGACGAGCTCACCGAACTCCCCGGCTGTGAGGACTTCGCGCTGCTGCACGCGCTGCGTGCCGAACACGCCTCGGGCGACTGGGACATGGTCGTCGTCGACATGCCCTCGGCCGCCGAAACGATCCGGCTGCTCGCCCTGCCGGCCCAGGTGCGCCGCTATCTGCGCCGCCTGCTGCCGCCCGAACGCCAGGCGGCCCGCGCCCTGCGTCCGGTGCTCGCCCAGCTCGCCGGTGTCCCGATGCCGGCCCAGAAGCTCTACGACGCCGCCGAGCGCTGGGAGAGCGAACTCGCCGCCGTCCAGCGGGCGATCGACGACCCCGGCACGTCCGTACGCCTGGTCACCGACGCCGGACCGGTCGCCGCCGCCAACCTGCGCACCATCCGCGCCGGCCTGGCGCTGCACGGCCGGCGCACCGACGGTGTGGTCGTCAACCGGCTGCTGCCCACCGGCTCGGCCGACCCGTTCCTCGCCGCGCTCTCCGGCAGCCAGCAGAGCGCCCTCAAGGCGCTGCGCGAGGAGTTCCCCGACCTCCCGGTCCACGAGGTGGCGCACCTGGGCCGCGACCCGCAGGGCGTCGACGAGCTGGACGAGCTGATCGACGGGCCGGCCGCCCGGATCGGCACCGAGGGACCCGACGACGGGCCCCGCCCCGACCCCTGGACCGTCGAGGACCGGCTGGCCACCGACGGCATCCTCGTCTGGCGGGTGCCGCTGCCCGGCGCCGAACGCAAGGGCCTCGGCCTGGTGCGCCGCGGCGACGAGATCGTGGTCAGCGTCGGCCGCTTCCGGCGGATCCGTACGCTCCCCTCCGCGCTGCGCCGCTGCACGGTCTCCGGCGCCGGACTGCGCGACGGCTCCCTGGAGATCCGCTTCACCCCCGATCCGGACCTGTGGCCCAAGAGCGACTGAACGCGCTACCACCGTTCGGGTACCGTCGAAGGTGGGCCCCACCCGGGGTGCCTCGCACCCCTTCGCCGTACCGCTTCGCCGCAGGAGTCACGGAGTTCCTCATGAGTGATGCCACCGAGCGCCCCGCCGACCGCAGGGCCGAGCCCGATGCCGACGCCTGGGAGACGGCCTGCGCCGAGGACCTTGCGGCGGAGAAGGCCCGGCACCGTGCCGCCCACGGCCCGCAGCCGGGCAGCGCGGCGGAGGAGCTGCGCAAGCTCGCCGACGCGGTGACCGACAAGCTTTCCGGCATCCAGCTGCCCGGCGCGCTCGGCGGCATCGCGGCGCAGGGCGCCGTCAGCCAGCTGTTCAAGCAGGCCAAGGCGGCCGTCGAGCCGGTCATCGAGCGCAACCCCGACCTCTTCGACCACCTCGCCGCGGCCGGCTCCGAACTCCTCGCCGCCTACCGCTCCGCCGTCGAGAGCAGCGAACGCCGCTGGACCCGTGACGACCTCGACGACGGCCCCGCCGCCCGCCGCGGCGACGACCCCCGCGACGACGACGGCCCCACCGGCACCGAGCGGATCGACCTCGACTGAGTCCCCGCAGCCTCGCACCACGGGGCGGCCGCCCGGCCCGCCGCTCGACGGGCGCGGTCGGCGCCCCCGCCTCCGGTACGGTGGGGCCTGGCGGGGTTCGAGCGAAAAACTGAGGGACACATGGGACTCACCATCGGCGTCGACATCGGCGGCACGAAGATCGCGGCCGGCGTGGTCGACGAAGAGGGCTCGATCCTTGAGACGTGCAAGGTTCCGACTCCGCATGCCACCGCAGCGCTGACCGAGGCCATCGCGGACGCGGTGCGGACCGTCGGGGCCGGCCACCGTGTCGAGGCCGTCGGCATCGGTGCCGCCGGCTATGTCGACGAGAAGCGCGCCACGGTCCTGTTCGCACCGAACATCGACTGGCGCCACGAACCGCTCAAGGACAAGGTCGAGCAGCGTGTCGGCCTCCCCGTGGTCGTCGAGAACGACGCCAACGCCGCGGCCTGGGGCGAGTACAAGTTCGGCGCCGGCCAGGGCCACAGCGACGTCATCTGCATCACCCTCGGCACCGGCCTGGGCGGCGGCATCATCATCGGCAACAAGCTGCGCCGCGGCCGTTTCGGCGTCGCCGCGGAATTCGGGCACATCCGGGTGGTGCCCGACGGTCTGCTCTGCGGCTGCGGAAACCAGGGCTGCTGGGAGCAGTACGCCTCCGGGCGCGCCCTGCTGCGCTACGCCCGCCAGCGCGCGTTCGCCACCCCCGAGAACGCCCAGATCCTGCTGTCGCTCGGCGACGGCACCTCCGAGGGCATCCAGGGGCGGCACGTCAGCGAGGCCGCCCGCCAGGGCGACCCGGTCGCCATCGACTCGTTCCGTGAGCTGGCCCGCTGGGCCGGCGCCGGCCTCGCCGACCTCGCCTCGCTCTTCGACCCGTCCGCCTTCATCGTCGGCGGCGGCGTCTCGGACGAGGGCGAGCTGGTCCTGGGGCCGATCCGCAAGTCCTTCCGCCGCTGGCTGGTCGGCAACCAGTGGCGGCCGCACGCCCAGGTGCTCGCCGCCCAGCTCGGCGGCAAAGCCGGTCTGGTCGGCGCGGCTGACCTGGCGCGCCAGGGCTGAGGGCCCGCGGGCCCGCACGCCTGCTCATCCGTACGGCACCGCCCGCCGCGTCCCCCAGGGGTGCGGCGGGCGGTGCTCTATGTTGGCCCGCGTGACGATCCCGGTGAGAGGACCCGCCGCCGTGCTCCGGCTTCCCGACTCCCGTACCGAGCCGGACGGTACGGCCGTGATCCGGGTGCTCAGCTACAACATCCGCTCGATGCGCGACGACCGGGCGGCGCTGGCCAGGGTCATCCGGGCCTGCGCTCCCGATCTCGTGCTGATCCAGGAGGCGCCGCGGTTCTTCCGCTGGCGCAAGGCCGCCGAGAAGCTGGCCCGCGCGGCCGGTCTGGTGTACGTCACCGGCGGCGCCACCGCCGCCGGACCGATGATCCTGTCCACCCTGCGCGCCCGGGTGGAGCGCACGGAGGACATCCTGCTGCCCCGCACCCCCGGCCTGCACCAGCGCGGTTTCGCCACCGCCGTGGTGCGGATCGGCGGTGCCCGGCTCGGCGTGCTCAGCTGCCATCTCAGCCTCGCCGCCCGGGAGCGTGACGCGCAGGCCGGGCTGCTGCTGGAGCGGCTGGCGGCCCTCGGCGTGCCGCACGCCGTGGCCGGCGGCGACCTCAACGAGCGGCCGGACGGCGGGAGCTTCCGGCGGCTGGCGGGGGCGCTCACCGATGCCTGGGCGGCCCGGCCGTGGGGCGGGGAGCTCACCTCCACGCCCCGTGACCCGCATCAGCGGATCGACGCGATCTTCACCACGCCGGGCGTGGAAGTCCTCGGCTGCGGTGTGCCGCACGGCCTGCCGGGGGTACGGGAGAGCGACCTCACCGCCGCGACGGACCATCTGCCGGTGCTGGCCGCGCTGCGGGTGCCGGCCGGGGGCTGACGCACACCACCGCCGACTCACTCCACCGCTGACTCACACCACCGCGCCGCTGCCCGGCAGATCGTCGTCGTCCTCGTCGTCGTTCTTCATCCGGGCCACCAGGGTGGCGAACCCGCCGAGGAAGCCGCCGATGCCCAGGACCGTGATCCACCAGGTCACCGGCTGCTGCAGCAGCACCATGGCCACCAGCAGCAGCGGACCGCCGATCACCGCGATCCAGGCGAACTTGGCGGTGACATCGGCCTGCGGCAGCGGGGGCGGCTCGGGCGGGGTGAAGTGGCCCTCGTCGGTCTCGTCGAAGTCGTCGTCGGACGGCTCGGCGGGGGACCAGTTGCGGGGGCCGACGCCCGGCGCGAAGACGACGAAGCTGCCCGGGCGGGGGGCGTCGCCCCTGCCGTCCCCGGGCCCGTCCTTCCCGGAGTCGTCCGGGGGGTCCGCCGGGGAGACCTTTTCGGAGCCCGTCGAGCCCGTCGAGCCCGCAGAGCCCGCCGTGGAGTCCTTCCCGGTGTCCCCCGCGGCGCTCTCCCCCGCGTCTTCCGGAGGGTTCGCCGCGGTCCTCTTCGTGCCGCCGTTCCCGGCCGGTTCGTCCGTGCCGTCGGCGCCGTCTTCCGGGGGGAACGACGGCTGGTCGCCGTAGCCCGCCACGATCTGGGCCCAGGCGGCCTCTTCGTCCAGCGGGTCCCGGGGGTCGCGGGGGCTACGCTCCGCCACTGGCCGCCGTCCCCTCCGAAGCCGCGTCCGCCCGCCGCGCGGGTGCGAGGCGGGTGATGAAGGCGGCCGTCTCCCGGAAGATCTGCTCCGCGTCGTGGTCGAGGGTGGCGACGTGGAAGCTGCGCTCCAGGAGCGTCTGGCGGACGTCCGTCGAGGACACCCGGCTGAGGATGCGCTCGGAGTCCGCCGGCGGGACGACATGGTCCTGCGGGCTGGTCATCACCAGCAACGGCTGGGTGACACCGGGGAGTTCGGAGTCGACCTGCTGGAAGAAGCGGCGCACCGAATACGCGGCGTGCAGCGGCACCCGGTCGTAGCCGACCTCCTCGGCGCCGGGCTTGGCGATGTCGCTCGTCAGCCCCTTGGTCGTCCGGACGAGATGGCGCAGCACCGGCAGCAGCGGCCCGGCCGCGTCATGGACCTTGTTGGCGGGGTTGACCACGGCCACCCCGCTGATGGCGTCGCCGTGCTTGGCGGCCAGCCGCAGCGCCAGCGCGCCGCCCATCGACAGGCCGCAGACGAAGACCGAGGTGCAGCGCTCGGTCAGCGCCCGCAGCTCGCGGTCGACCTCGGCGTACCAGTCCTGCCAGGTCGTGATCTGCAGATCCTGCCAGCGGGTGCCGTGACCGGGCAGCAGCGGCAGACTGACCGTGAGCCCCTGGTCGGCCAGGTATTCGGCCCAGGGGCGTACGGACTGAGGGGAGCCGGTGAAGCCGTGGCACACAAGGACGCCGACCTCTCCGCCGTCACGGCGGAACGGCTCGGCTCCGGGAAGGAGCGGCACCGGGGGACTCCGATCGATGAGGGGGGCTGGCGAGTTACCTCAGGGTACGCAAAGTGACGGCGGGCGGATAGGTCCGGCGGCAGCCGCGGCGCGAGGGGGCCACCGTGGCAGGTTAAGGTCTTTGCGTCACACACAGGAGGCAGTCGGTTGATCTACGGCGCAATGAAGTTTTCCATCGGCGGGTCGCTGAAGCTTGCCTTCAGGCCCTGGGTGGAAGGCATCGAGAACATCCCCGCCGAGGGCCCGGCGATCCTCGCGAGCAACCACCTGTCCTTCTCGGACTCGTTCTTCCTGCCCGCGGTGCTCGACCGCAAGGTCACCTTCATCGCGAAGTCCGAGTACTTCACCTCCCCGGGGGTCAAGGGCAAGCTGACCGCCGCGTTCTTCAAGGGCGTGGGCCAGCTGCCGGTGGACCGCTCGGGCGGCCGGGGCGCGGGCGAGGCGGCGATCAAGAGCGGTATCGAGGTGCTGGAGCGCGGTGAGCTGTTCGGCATCTACCCGGAAGGCACCCGCTCCCCGGACGGCCGGCTCTACCGCGGGAAGCCGGGCGGTCTGGCGCGGGTGGCGCTGGCCACCGGGGCGCCGGTCATCCCCGTGGCGATGATCGACACCGAGAAGGTGCAGCCACCCGGCAAGATCGTGCCGAAGATGATCCGGCCGGGCATCCGCATCGGCAAGCCGCTGGACTTCACCCGCTATCAGGGCATGGAGGGCGACCGCTTCATCCTGCGGTCGGTCACCGACGAGGTCATGTACGAGATCATGAAGCTCTCCGGCCAGGAGTACGTCGACATCTACGCGACGGCGGCCAAGCGGCAGATCGCCGACGCGGCGAAGGCGGAGGCGGCACAGGCCGAGGCACAGAAGAAGGCCGAGGCGGAGCGGGCCAAGAAGGCGGCCGCCGAATAGACGGGCAGGGCCGAGACCGGGCGTGAGCACGCCCGGCGAGGGGGACGGCAATGACGGTTACGGGCACGGATACGGGCACCGGCACGGCGGGCGCCGCCGCCATGGCCGCCAGGCGCCACGGCAAACGCCCTCCCAAGGTGCTGCGGATGTCCGTCGAGCTCCCGCTGTGGCGCGCGCTCACCGGCTACCGGATCCTCACCCTCGTCTACACCCTGTGCCTGGTCGCGCTCTCCTACCGGCAGTACGCCCATCCGCTGGGCGCCGCCGCCTACATGGGCGCGCTGACCGTCTGGACGGCGCTGACCTGGCAGCGCACCACCTCGGCGGAGCGCTGCACCCGGCACTTCCTCGTCGCCGACCTCGGCTTCGCGATCGGCGGCATCCTGCTCACGCTGGTGGTCGACACCCACGCCCGCATCATGGGCGGCGGGCCGACGCTGCCGTCGATCTGGACGGCGGGCGCGGTCCTGGGCTTCGCGATCAAGGGCGGCTGGCGCTGGGCCGCGGTGGCCTCCACCATCGTGGCGGTGGCCAATCTCGTCGAGCGCCAGGAGCTGGCCCGCGACACCATCCACAACGTGGTGCTGGTGTGGGTGGCCAGCGTCGGCCTCGGCTATGTCGTCGAGGTGGCCCGTTCCAGTGAGCGCACGCTCGCCCGCGCCCTGCAGATCGAGGCCGCCACCCGGGAGCGGGAGCGGCTGGCCCGCGACATCCACGACAGCGTGCTGCAGGTGCTGGCGATGGTGCAGCGGCGCGGCGCCGAGATCGGCGGCGAGGCGAGCGAACTCGGGCGGATGGCAGGTGAGCAGGAGGTCGCGCTGCGGACCCTGGTTGCCGGCGGGCTGGTGCCGCCGCCCGCGCTCCGGGCGCTGGTGCCGCACCAGGCGGGCGAGCGCGCGGAGGAGCCGGCCGCGGCGTCCGCGGTGGCCGTGCCGGCGCCGCCCGGTGACGGACCGTGCGACGTCCGGGCGCTGCTCGCGCCGTACGCGGGCGCCGGTGTCACCTTCTCCGAACCCGGTGCCCCGGTCGCGCTGCCGCCCGCCGCGGCGGCCGAGCTCGCGGCAGCTGTCAGTGCCACGCTGGACAATGTACGGGTGCATGCGGGGGCGAAGGCCCACGCATGGATCCTGGTGGAGGACGAACCGCACGCGGTGATCGTGACGGTCCGCGACGACGGCCCCGGCATCCCCGAGGGCCGGCTCGCGGACGCCGAGCGCGAGGGCCGTCTGGGGGTGGCCCTGTCGATCCGCGGCCGGCTGCGGGACCTGGGCGGCAGCGCGGAGTGGATCTCGGTCCCCGGCCAGGGCACGGAAGTGGAGTTGACGGTCCCCAAGGGCGCTGCGCCCGAGGGCGGAAAGCGGGGGAAGGGCGGAGCGTGAGCGAGCAGGGGCTGAAGGTCATGGTGGTCGACGACCACCCGATGTGGCGGGACGCGGTCGCACGGGACCTGGCGGAGGCCGGGTGCGAGGTGGTCGCGACGGCCGGTGACGGGCTCCAGGCGGTGCGCAGGGCGCAGGCCGCGGGGCCCGATGTGCTGGTCCTCGACCTCAACCTGCCGGGGCTGCCCGGTGTACGGGTGTGCCAGGAACTGGTCGGCGCCAATCCGGCGCTGCGGGTGCTGGTGCTCTCCGCGAGCGGGGAGCACGCCGATGTCCTGGAGGCGGTCAAGTCCGGGGCGACCGGCTATCTGCTGAAGTCGGCGAGCACCGACGAACTGCTGGACGCGGTGCGGCGCACGGCCGCCGGTGACGCGGTGTTCACCCCGGGCCTGGCCGGTCTGGTACTCGGCGAGTACCGCAGGCTGGCGACCGAACCGGCCCCGGCGGCGCCGGACGAGGTGGGCGCACCCCAGTTGACGGACCGGGAGACCGAGGTGCTGCGCCTGGTCGCCAAGGGGCTCTCGTACAAGCAGATCGCCGAGCGGCTGGTCATCTCGCATCGCACGGTGCAGAACCACGTCCAGAACACCCTCGGCAAGCTCCAGTTGCACAACCGCGTGGAGCTGGTGCGCTATGCGATAGAGCGCGGCCTCGACGAGGGGTGAAGCCGCGGCCTCGACGAGGCGTCACGCCACGGTTTCGACGAGGCGTGGCCGGGGCGCGCACGATCCGCCCCGGCCGCCACCCGGAGGAAGCCGCCCGTACGGGTGAACACCCCCTGCCAACTCCCCGGTAAATCACGGACTTCGCCGTTTGTCCCATCCCGGAGTGACCCAGATCACCATTAGCGTGACCGGCGTCGGCTCACACACGGCCGTGCGCGGCCACTGTCGGGAGGTAGGTGAAGCAGCGATGCGGGTCGGAGTACTGACCGGCGGCGGCGACTGCCCGGGTCTGAACGCAGTGATCAGGGGGATCGTCCGCAAGGGCACCCAGGAGTACGGATACGAGTTCGTCGGCTTCCGGGACGGCTGGCGCGGGCCGCTGGAAGGCGACACGGTCCCGCTGGACATCCCGGCGGTGCGCGGCATCCTCCCCCGTGGCGGCACCATCCTCGGCTCCTCGCGGACCAACCCCTTCAAGGAGAAGGACGGCGTCCGCCGGATCAGGGAAACGCTCGCCAAGCAGGAGGTCGAAGCGCTGATCGCGATCGGCGGGGAGGACACCCTCGGCGTCGCCGCCCGGCTCTGTGGTGAACACGCCGTCCCCTGCGTCGGCGTCCCCAAGACCATCGACAACGACCTGTCCGCCACGGACTACACCTTCGGCTTCGACACCGCCGTCGGCGTCGCCACCGAAGCCATCGACCGGCTGCACACCACCGCCGAATCCCATATGCGGGTGCTGGTCGTCGAGGTGATGGGCCGGCACGCCGGCTGGATCGCGCTGCACTCCGGGCTCGCCGGCGGTGCGAACGTCATCCTCATCCCGGAGCAGCGCTTCGACGTCGAGCAGGTCTGCCGGTGGATCGACTCCCGCTTCAAGGTCCGCTACGCCCCGATCGTGGTCGTCGCCGAGGGCGCGATGCCCAAGGACGGCCAGATGGTGCTCAAGGACGACTCCACCGACTCCTTCGGCCATGTCCGGCTGTCCGGGGTGGGGGAGTGGCTGGCCAAGGAGATCGAGGCGCGGACCGGCAAGGAAGCGCGGACGACGGTCCTGGGGCACACCCAGCGCGGCGGTACCCCCAGCGCCTTCGACCGCTGGCTGGCCACCCGCTTCGGGCTGCACGCCATCGACGCGGTACGCGACGGCGACTTCGGGAAGATGGTCGCGCTGCGCGGCACGGACATCGTCCGGGTGCCGATCGCGGAGGCGACCGCCCGGCTGAAGACCGTCGATCCGGCGCGCTACGCCGAGGTCGGGGTGTTCTTCGGCTGAGCCGGCGCCGGGCCTCCGGGCGGCACCCGCAGGCGAGGGGCCGTATATTCGCCGTATTCGCCCTGTATGTCGCATGCGGCACACGCGCGATATCGCGATATCCGGCCCCTCGCCCCTGGGCGGGGCGCACCACCGGCGGGAGAGACGGGAGAGCTCGTGGAGATCGTCGCCTTCGGGGTGCAGGCCGATGAGCGGCCGTATCTGGCGAAGGCCTTCGCCGGCCGCCACCAGGTCCGCAGCCTGGATGTCTTCCTCAACCGCGACACCGCACCCATCGCCCGCGGCTACGAGATCGTCAGCTCCAGCGTCAACGCCGATCTGGGCGCGGACGTCCTGCAGGCCCTCGCGGCCGGCGGGACGAAGCTGATCGCCCAGCGCTCCACGGGCTTCAACAACATCGACCTGGAGGCCGCGGCCGACCTCGGGATGAGCATCGGCCGGGTCTCCTGCTACTCCCCCTACGCGGTCGCCGAATTCGCCTGGGCGCTGGCGCTGGCCGTCAACCGGCGGATCGTCCGGGCCACCACCCGCACCCGTAACTTCGACTTCCGGCTGGACGGCCTGATGGGCCGCGATCTGCGCGGGCGGACGGCGGGGGTGCTCGGCACCGGCAGGATCGGCGAGGCGTTCACCCGGATCGCCCACGGCTTCGGGATGAACCTGCTGGGCTGGGACCTCGTCGAGAACCCGCGCTGCGTGGAGCTGGGCATGCGCTACGTGCCCCGGGAACGGCTGCTGGCCGAGGCGGACCTGATCACCCTCCATCTCCCGCTGGTGGATGGAACCCGGCGGATCGTCGACGCCGCCGCGCTGGCCGCGATGAAGGACGACGCGATCCTGGTCAACTCCAGCCGCGGCGGGCTCATCGACACCGAGGCCCTGGTCGACACGCTCAAGGCCGGCCGGCTCACCGGTGTCGGCCTGGACGTCTACGAGGAGGAGGCCAGGTTCTTCTTCGTCGACAAATCCCTGGACGTCATCGACGACGACACCCTCGCCCGCCTGATGACCTTCGGCAATGTGCTGGTCACCTCGCACCAGGCGTACTTCACCGAGGACGCGGTCGGCCAGATCGTCGCGGCCACCGTGGCCAACGTCGAGGACCACCTGGCCCACCGCACCAACGAGAACATGCTGGTCACACGAGGACAGCTGCCAGCAACTGCGCGGTGACCGAGGCACCGTCCAGGGTCAGCACCGACTCCGGGTGGAACTGCACACCGGCGAAACCCGGGCCGCGCAGCGCATGCACCTCGCCGCTGTCCGCGTCCCGGCTCAACTCCACCCGATGCATGGCGAGTTCGGCCGCCGTGGTGTCGTCGCAGCGGGCCGTGAAGGTGTTGTAGAAGCCGACGGTCTCCGGGCGGCCGAAGAAGTCGATCCGCTCCTGCGCGCCCTGGCAGGGCACCTCCTTGCGGACGATCTCCAACCCCAGCTCGGCGGCGAGCAGTTCATGCCCCAGGCAGACCCCCAGCAGGCCGTCCCGGTGCCCGGCGACCAGCTCGGCGGTGAGCGACCGCAGGAAGCGCATCTTGGGGTCGGCGGCGTCCGACGGGTTGCCCGGACCCGGGCCCAGCACGACCGGGCCCCGGTGCGCGCGGGCGGCCTCGCGCAGCCCCGGCTCGTCGAAGCGGCGCACGGTGACGTCCAGCCCCGAGGTGCGCAGCAGGTGCGCCAGCATCGCGGTGAAGGTGTCCTCCGCGTCGATGACCAGCGCGTGCCCGCTCAGCTCGGCGATCGGTGCGGTGGTCTGCATCCGCAGCCAGAAGGGCGCGAGGCCGGCGCGACGGGCGTCCAGCGCGGCCCGCACCCGGGGGTCGTCGGCCAGCCGCTGCCCGCGGCCTGCGGCCGCCGCCCGTGCGGGCGCCGGCCGTACCCCCAGCGCGCTGAGCACCCCCGCGGCCTTGGCGTGCGTCTCGGCGACCTCGCTGCGCGGGTCGGAGGCGCGGACGAGCGTGGCGCCGACCGGCACCCGCAGTCGGCCGTCCGCGGAGATGTCGGCGGTACGGATCAGGATCGGCGAGTCCAGCGTCTGCGCGCCGCCCGCGTCCCGGCCGATCAGCGCCAGCGCCCCCGCGTAGTAGCCGCGGCCCGGCCCGTCGGCGTCCGCCGGCTCGTACCGCTCGATCACCCGGCAGGCGTTCTGCACCGGCGATCCGGTGACGGTCGCCGCGAACATCGTCTCCTTCAGCACCTCGCGCACATCGAGGGTGGACCGGCCGCGCAGCTCGTACTCGGTGTGCGCGAGGTGCGCCATCTCCTTGAGCCGGGGCCCGATCACCACCCCGCCCTTGTCGCCGACGGTGCACATCATCTTCAGTTCCTCGTCCACCACCATGGACAGCTCCTCGGCCTCCTTGCGGTCGTCGAGGAACGCCAGCAGGCTCTCGGCGGTGGGGCCGCCCTCCGGGTAGCGGTAGGTGCCGCTGATCGGGTTCATCACGACGGTCCCGGCCGCCCGCCCGCCGTCCCCGGGCCCGCCGGTCATCCGGACGTGCACCTCGGGGCTGGCGCCGACCAGGGTGTGCACCCCGGGGCGGTGCACCACATACGTCCAGTACGCGCCCCGCTCACCGGCCAGCAGCCGCCGGAACAGCGCCAGCGCACCGGCCGCCGAGAAGTCCTCGACCGTGCCCTCGAAGGTCCTGCGGATGACGAAGTTCGCGCCCTCGCCGGTGCCGATCTCGTCCCGCACCACCCGCCCGACGATCTCGGCGTAGGCGTCGTCGTCCACGTCGAACGCCCCGTCCGTCACCCGCACCTCCTGCACGGGCAGCGCCGCCAGCACCTCGTCGAGCGGCAGCTCCGCGCATTCACGGGGGCGCAGTACGGCCAGCGGTGTGCCGTCGTCATGGGCCCGGAAGCCGCGCTCGCGGATCTGCCGGAACGGGATCAGCGCGAGCGCGTCGGTCACCGGCGCATCCGACGCCCCCTCGCCCAGCGGGATGTCGGCCAGCCGCCCGACCTCCTCGACCTCACCGATCAGCACCTCGACGAGGGGGGCGCCTCCCGCTGCGGCGGAGCCGAGAGCGGGGGAGGCCGCCTCCCGGCCGGGCGTGCGGCGGTGCAGCAGGGCGAACGGCGGGCAGGCGGGGTCGAGCAGCCGCCGGACGAGTGCGGCGGCGTCCGTCCGGGCGGGCGGGGGCTCGTGGTGCATGACGGGTTCCTTCCGGGGAGGAGGAACGGCCGCCGCAAAAGGCTGAAGGCCGCCCCTCGGGCGGCCTTCGCGAAGTGTGTGGATGCGCGCGAATCAGTGGGCCGCCGGATGAGCGGTCCACCACCAGTTCATGTTCATGGCCGGTCGCGTGCACATGGGTGGCACCCTACCGGACCGTCCGGGTGCCGTGCGTCTCACAGTCCGGATGCCCGGACGGACACCCTCACGGGACCCCGTAATGTGGGACTTGTGACCGTGAACGCTGAAACCCACGCCGGTGGCCACACCTGGCGAGACCTGCCCGCGGCGCAGCAGCCTGACTGGCCGGACCAAAAGGCTCTGCGCGATGTGATCGCGGAGCTCGAGTCCTATCCGCCGCTCGTCTTCGCGGGCGAGTGCGACCAGCTGCGCGAGCGCCTGGGAGCGGTCGCCCGTGGTGAGGCGTTCCTGCTTCAGGGCGGCGACTGCGCGGAGGCCTTCGACGCCGTATCCGCCGAGCACATCCGTAACAAGCTCAAGACGCTCCTCCAGATGGGCGCCGTCCTGACCTACGCCGGGTCCGTCCCGGTGGTCAAGGTCGGCCGGATCGCCGGCCAGTACAGCAAGCCGCGCTCCAAGCCCACCGAGACCCGCGACGGGGTGACGCTGCCGACCTACCGCGGCGACTCCGTCAACGGCTTCGAGTTCACCGAGGCGGCCCGGATCCCGGACCCCGAGCGGCTGAAGCGGATGTACCACGCCTCCGCGGCGACGCTGAACCTCGTGCGCGCCTTCACCACGGGCGGCTACGCCGACCTGCGGCAGGTGCACGCCTGGAACCAGGACTTCGTGAAGTCCTCGCCCTCCGGGCAGCGCTACGAGGCGCTGGCCCGCGAGATCGACCGCGCGATGAACTTCATGAACGCCTGCGGGGTGGACCCGGAGGAGTTCCGCACCGTCGAGTTCTACGCCTCCCACGAGGCGCTGGTCCTGGACTACGAGTCGTCGCTCACCCGTGTCGACTCGCGCACCGGCAACCTCTACGACGTCTCCGGCCACATGGTCTGGATCGGCGAGCGCACCCGTCAGCTCGACGGCGCGCACATCGAGTTCGCCTCGCGCATCCGCAACCCCCTCGGCGTCAAGCTGGGCCCGACGACGACTCCCGAGGACGCGCTGACGCTCATCGAGCGCCTCGACCCGGAGCGGGAGCCGGGCCGGCTGACCTTCATCACCCGCATGGGAGCGGACAAGGTCCGCGACAAGCTCCCCGAGCTGGTCGAGAAGGTCACCGCCTCCGGTGCGCAGGTCGCCTGGATCTGCGACCCGATGCACGGCAACACCTTCGAGGCGGCCTCCGGTCACAAGACCCGGCGCTTCGACGATGTGCTGGACGAGGTCAAGGGCTTCTTCGAGGTCCACAAGAGCCTCGGCACGCACCCGGGCGGCATCCACGTCGAGCTGACCGGTGACGACGTCACCGAGTGCGTGGGCGGCGGCGACGAGATCTTCGTCGACGACCTCCACCAGCGCTACGAGACCGCCTGCGACCCGCGGCTCAACCGCAGCCAGTCGCTCGACCTGGCGTTCCTGGTGGCGGAGATGTACCGCGACCAGTGAGCCGGTCGGCCGCTGACCTGCGCTGACGGTCCAAGGCACAACGCAGTGGGGCGCGGATCCTGTGATCCGCGCCCCACTGCGTTGTGCAGCCCCCGCCGAGCCAGGTAAGGTAAGGGTTACCTCACTCAAGATCAGCCGGATGGGTGAGGTGACTCCACGGAAGGTGAAGCCGCGTGTACGTCTGCTCCTGCTTCGGGATCACCGAGCAGCAGGTCCGTGAGCACGCGGACACGGGCGCCTGCACGCCCCGGCAGATCGCCTCGGCCTGCAAGGCCGGCACCGACTGCGGTGGCTGCGTCAAGCGCATCCAGTCCCTGCTCGGCCGGGGCGCCTGCCCCCGCCGGGAGCTCATCGACAGCGGTGCGCCCGAACCGCTGGGCGTGGAGGCGGACGCCGTGGAGCCCGCGGCGCTCTCGGAGGCCGCGTAGTCCTGAGGGGTGACGGGGGTCTCCCGCCGCCGGTGCGGACCGCGCCGAGGGGTGGCATCCGGCCGCTCGCTCAGCTCGGCTGCTCGATGACCTGGGCGATGTAGAGCGCTTCTCCCAGCTTCTCCACCAGCTCCAGCTGGGTGTCGAGATAGTCGATGTGGTGCTCCTCGTCCGCGAGGATGTCCTCGAAGATATTCGCCGAGGTGATGTCGCCCTTGGTGCGCATGAGCTCGATACCGCGCTTGAGACGGTCGATGGCCTCGACCTCGATCTGCCGGTCGGCCTGGAACATCTCCGTGACGGTCTGGCCTACCCGTACGTGGAACAGCCGCTGGTAATTCGGCAGCGCTTCCAGGAAGAGAATCCGGTCCGTCAGGATCTCTGCGTGCTTCATCTCGTCGAAGGACTCCGAGCGGGTGTACTTCGCGAGCTTCGTCCAGCCGAAGTTCTCCTGCATCTTGGCGTGCAGGAAGTACTGGTTGATCGCGGTGAGCTCGGCGGTCAGCTGCTCATTGAGGAATTCGATGACCTCGGGGTCGCCCTGCATGGCTGCGGGCTCCTTCCACGCGAGAACTGGGCAGGTGCCGCATCCTCGCACCGCCCGGAGCGGGGCGTCCAGTAAGTGCACGCTTAGTGCGAGTTGCCCGAATCCCTCCCTGCCTGGTCATCGGCACCCCTTCCGGTCTGACACCATGGAGGGCATGGGTCAGCCGGAAAGCCGCGAAGAGGAGCAGCCTCAGCTGCCTCCGGGGCAGCGGTTGCAGCGGGGCTGGCCGGTGACGCATTACGGGCCGGTGCCGAAGTTCCGCGCCGAACGCTGGGAGTTCCGGGCTTTTGGCGCCACCGCCGACGGCGCGAAACACTGCTGGTCGCACGAGGAATTCACGGCGCTGCCGTACACCACGGTTGTTGCCGATATGCACTGCGTAACGAAATTCAGCATGCTGGGAGCCGAATGGGGCGGAGTGCGCACCCGAACGATCCTCGAACTCGCACCGCCGGCGCCCGATGTCACCCATGTCATGGTGTGGGCCGAGTACGGCTTCAGTTCGAATGTGCGGATCGAGGATTTCGCCGCGGAGAAATGCCTCTTCGCCACACACCGCTCGGGTGAACTCCTCACCGCGGAGCACGGCTTCCCGGTCCGCTTGATCGTTCCGCACCTGTACGCCTGGAAAGGCCCCAAGTGGGTCCGCGGCATCGAGTACATGCGGGCCGACCGCCGCGGCTTCTGGGAGGAACGCGGCTACCACAACCTGGGCGACCCCTGGCGGGAGCAGCGCTACTCGTACCAGGAGGAGCCCGGGGACGGCCCCGAGCTCTGATCCCGGCACCCGGGACGGGCTCAGGTTCCGCGCAGCTCCTTGAGCCGGGCCACGTCCGCCGCGTGCCCCTCCTTGCCCCCCGGGGTCTCGACCACCAGCGGCACACCCTCCGTCGCCGGGTGGCGGAACAGCTCGCCGAACGGCTCCGCACCGATGTGACCCGCGCCGATGTTCTCGTGCCGGTCCTTGTGGGCGCCGACGACATCCTTGGAGTCATTGGCGTGGATCAGCTTCAGCCGGCCCTCGCCGGCGACCTCCACCAGCTCGTCCAGCAGCGCCTTCGTGCCGCCCGGCGCCGCCATGTCGTGCCCGGCCGCGAACGCATGACAGGTGTCGAGGCAGATCCCCAGCTTGGGGTGCCGGTCCAGCGCGTCGAAGTACGGACCGAGATCTTCGGCCAGCGCGCACAGCGACGCCCCCTGCCCGGCCGTCGGCTCCAGCAGCAGCCAGGGGTCGTCCGGGTGCGTCAGCTCATCGAGCAACGGCCGCATCCGCTCTCTGACCTGCGCCATCGCGGTCTCACGCGGCCGCCCGCCGGTCGCCGAACCGGTGTGCACGACCACGCCCAGCGCGCCGATCTCCCGGCCGCGGCGCAGCGAGTGGCGCAACGAGTCCACGGACTTGTCGACGGTCGCCTCGGTGTGCGAACCGAAGTTGATCAGATACGGCGCATGGACATACGCCGGAATCCCCTCCTCGGCGCAGGCCGCCCGGAACGCCTCGTCCTGTCCGGGACTGCCGGGCAGCGTCGCCCAGCCGCGCGGATTGGCCACAAAGACCTGGACGACCTCATCGCCCATCTCCCGGGCGTAGGGAAGGCCGGTCTTGGCCAGGCCGCCGGCCACCGGAACATGGCCGCCGACCGGGTTGCGTGCACGGGCGCGCTGCGCGGTGCCCTCGGGGAAGGTACTCACCCTCCCAGGGTGCCAGGTGCCCCACGCCCGCCGGACGGCAGCCGTGGGGCACGGACGGCGGGGCTTACAGTCCGCCCTTGAGCTCGATGGTGATCGTGCCGCCCTTCGGCGCCTTCTTCCCGGGCTCGACGGACTGGCTGTCGACCGTGTCCTTCGGGAAGAAGAACGGCTTCTTCACCTCGACCTGGAAGCCCAGGTCGGTCAGCTGCTTCTTGGCGTCATCGACGTTCTTGCCGGTGACGTTCGGGACGGCGATCATCTCCGGCCCCTTGGAGAGCGTGAGAGTGACCGGGTCGCCCTTGCCGAGCTGCTTGCCCTCGGCCGGGGTCTGCCGGGCGACGGTGCCCTTGTCCTGGGTGGAGAACACCGGCTCGCCGGCGAAGCGCACCTGGAAACCGGCCTCGCGCAACGTGTTCGCCGCGTCCGCGCGGTCGCTGCCGAGTACGCCGGGCACCTCGACCGCGCTGCCGCGGCTGACCGTCAGCCCCACGCCCGTATCGGGCCGCCGCTTGGTCCCGGCAACCGGGTCCGTACGGATCACCGAGCCCTTGGCCACCTCGTCGCTGAACTCCCGGGTGACGGTGGCCGGCACCAGCCCGCGGTCGCGCAGCTTCCGCTTGGCGTCGGCGACCGGGGTGCCCGACAGGTCCGGGACCTCGACGATCTCCGGTCCGCGGGAGATGGTGACGGTGACCGTTCCGGTGCCGCGGATCTGCTTGCCGGTCGCCGGATCCGTCTTCATGACGTGCCCGCGCTCCACGTTCGAGCTGAAGCCGCGCACCACCTTCACGCCCAGCCCGTCGTCCCGCAGGGTCTTCTCGGCCTTGGCCTGTGTCATCTCCAGCACCGCGGGAACGGTGGTGAACTGGCCTTCGGTGATGTACCAGACGCCCGTGCCGACCCCGAGGATCAGCAGCACGGCCGCGATGACGGTGACGAGCGGCCGCCGCCGGAGCCCGCGGCGGGGTGCCTCCTCGGCGGGCACCGGCCGCAGCCGGGTGGTCTGCTCGGCGGCCGCCGGCACCTCCAGCCGGCTGGTGCGGTTCAGCTCCGCCGCGCCGTCGGTGCGGGGTATCACGTCCGTCCGCGCGAAGTCGTCGACCGCGCTCCCCGAGGCCAGGTCCCTCGCCTCCGGCGGTACGACATCCAGCTGGGCGTCGGTCAGCTGTGCGCGGGCCTCCTGCGCCCGGGACAGCAGCACCACCGCGTCCTGCGGCCGCAGCTGCGGCTCGCGGGCACAGGCCAGCGCGACCAGCTCGTCCAGCTGCGGTGCGAGACCGGGCACCAGCCCGGACGGCGGCAGCACGTCCTCGTGCAGATGCTGGTAGAGGATCTGCGCCACGGTGCCGCCGGTGTGCGGCTTGCCGCCGGTCAGCATCTCGTAGAGCACCACACCGCAGGCGTAGACATCGACCCGGGCGTCCGCGGTGCCGTGCTCCAGCTGCTCGGGAGCGAGGTAGGAGACGGTGCCCAGCACGGAGCCGGTCGACGCGGTGGTGTTGGTGTCCACCGCCCGCACCAGACCGAAGTCGGCGACCTTGACCCGGCCGTCGTCGCCGATCAGGACGTTCTCCGGCTTCATGTCGCGGTGCACCAGCCCGGCACGGTGCGCGGCCCCCAGGGCGGCCAGGATCGGCTCCAGGATGTCCAGCGCGGCCCGCGGCTGCAGGGCGCCCCGCTCGCGCAGCACATCGCGCAGCGTGCAGCCGGCGACGTACTCCATGGCCAGATACACGTACGTACCGTCCGTGCCCTGGTCGAAGACACCCACCACATTCGGATGCGACAACCGCGCGACCGACTTCGCCTCGCGGATGAAGCGCTCGACGAACGCCCCGTCCGTGGCGAGGCCCGGGTGCATCACCTTCAGCGCGAGCACGCGGTCGAGCCGGGTGTCCATGGCCTGGTAGACCGTGGCCATACCGCCTGCGGCGATGCGCGCCTGGACGCGATAACGGCCGTCGAGCAGCTGGCCCACGAGCGGGTCCTGAAGGGTGGTATCCACGGGAGACGAGTCTATCGTTCCGCTGCGCTCGGCTTTGGGCCCCACGTTTTCGGCCTGCCCGCCGTGGGGGTGGCGCCTGCAGCGGACCCGGCCCGCCGCAGGCGCCACGGCGAGCGCACCCGCGCAGCGGGCGACAAACGGCGAGGAACCCCTACGGCGGGGAAAGCCAAAGACTCAGAACGCCGGCCGCTCAAGGTCGAGCAGGCCCTCCGCCGGCGAAGACGCCAACGCGAAGTGACGCCGTGGGATGCGCCCCGCGCAGAACGCCAGGCGGCCCGCCGTGACGGCATGGCGCATGGCGGAGGCCATCAGTTCGGGTTCCTGGGCGCGGGTCACCGCGGACGCCAGCATCACCGCCGCGCAGCCCAGCTCCATGGCCAGCGAGGCGTCCGACGCCGTGCCTGCGCCCGCGTCGAGGATGACGGGGACGCCGGCCCGCTCGGTGATCAGCTGGAAGTTGTGGGGGTTGCGGATGCCCAGGCCGGAGCCGATCGGCGAGCCCAGCGGCATGATCGCGGCGCAGCCCACGTCCTCCAGCTTGCGGGCCAGCACCGGATCGTCGTTGGTGTAGGGCAGCACGGTGAAACCGTCGTCGACCAGGGTCTCGGCGGCGTCCAGCAGCTCGATCGGGTCGGGCAGCAGGGTGCGCTCGTCGGCGACCACCTCCAGCTTGACCCAGTCCGTGCCGAGCGCTTCCCGGGCGAGCCGGGCGGTGAGCACCGCTTCGCCCGCGGTGAAGCAGCCCGCGGTGTTCGGCAGCACCTTGATCTTGTGGCGTTCCAGTACGGACAGCACCGAGCCCTGCACGGTCGGATCCAGCCGCCGCATGGCGACCGTGGTCAGCTCCGTACCGGAGGCGAGCAGTGCCCGCTCCAGGACGTCGAGGCTGGGTGCGCCACCGGTGCCCATGATCAGGCGGGACGTGAAGGTGGTGCCGGCGAGGGTGAGGGGGGCGGGGTCGCTGCCCGTGGCGAAGCCGCCGTCGGATGCGGGGGCCGTTCCCCGGAGCGCTGCGGTGTCGGTCATGTCTGCGGATCAGCCTCCCTGGACCGCGGTCAGCACCTCGACGCGGTCGCCGTCGGCGAGCAAAGTGGCGGGCCACCGGGTACGGGGCACCACGGTCTCATTGACCGCCGCGGCCACCCCGGCGGGCGCCTGGGACAGCGTCGCGACGAGCCGGTCGAGGGTCAGGCCGGCGGGGACCTCACGGGGCTCCCCGTTGACGGACACCGAGACGGTGGGGGCGGGTGGGGCGGCGTTCATACGGGCTGCTCCTGTGGGGCACGGGTGCGCTCGGTTCCCGGCGCGGCGCTCGGGGTCTCCCCGGACCGTTCCGGCGTGGGGGAGAAGCGCGCGGGGGAGAAGGGGCGGGCCTCTTCGGGAAGGAGGCCGGTGGCCAGTACCTCGGCCATCGCGTCACCGGTGACGGGGGTGAGCAGCACTCCGTTGCGGAAGTGGCCGGTGGCGAGGTGGAGGCCGGGCAGTGCGGTCGGCCCGAGCATCGGGGCGTTGTCGGGGGAGCCGGGGCGCAGTCCGGCGCAGGTCTCGACGAGCGGGAGCTCGGTGATGCCGGGGACCAGCTCGTGGGCGTCGCGCAGCAGCTCGTAGACCCCGCCGGCGGTCACGGTGGTGTCCCAGCCCAGCTCCTCGCTGGTGGCGCCGACGACCAGTTCGCCGCTCTCGCGCGGGACCAGGTAGAGCGGGCCGCCGCGGACGACCGCCCGTACGGTGCGGGAGAGGAAGGCGGGGCTGCCGGCGGGCATCTCCGGCAGCCGCAGCCGCAGTACCTGGCCCTTGACGGGGCGCACCCGCGGCAGGATCTCGTCGGGCACGCCGTCGAGCCGGCCGCTCCAGCTCCCCGCGGCCAGCACGACCTGGCCGGCCGCGATCCGGGTGCCGTCGGCGAGTTCGGCGCCGGCGGCCCGGCCGCCGTCGACCGTCAGCCGTACGGCCCGGCTCCGGTGGAAGGCCACCCCGGAGCGCTCGCAGGCGGTCGCCAGTGCGCTCGCCAGCCGGCGCGGATCGACCTGGTGGTCGCCGTCCACCCGCAGACCGCCGCGCACCCCGGGGGCCAGCATCGGCTCCAGCCGCCGGCACTCGCGCCCCGTGAGCCACTGCGACTCCAGCCCCGAGCGGGTCTGCAGGGCGTGCAGGTCGCGCAGGTGGGCGCGGTCGTCGGCGTCCAGCGCGACGGCCAGGGTGCCGCACCGCCGGTAGCCGACGGGCAGTCCCGCGGCCTCCTCCAGCTCCTCGACGAAGCGGGGGTAGCGCCGGGCGGAGGCGAGGTTGAGGCCCAGCAGGGTCTGCTCGCCGTAGTGGAGCTCGGTGACCGCGGCCAGCATCCCGGCCGCGACCCGGGCGGCGCCGCCCCCGGGCGAGGGGTCGGCCACCGCGGCGCTCAGCCCGCGGACGGCCGCCCTCCAGGCCGTGACCAGACCGATGATGCCGCCGCCGATGACCAGCACATCAGGGCTCCGCGGGGTGGGTCGTGAGCATGTGGCGGTTGCGTGCATGGGCGTCCAGCCCCTCCCTTCGCCGGCATGACCCGGATCAGGTTCGTACGGTCGGAGGCCGGCCAGCCTCCCTCTCAGCCCGGTGCGTCCGGGCTCCCGCGAGTGCGTGTATCCGTCACCCTAATACGAGGCCGCGAGGCACGGTAAGACAGCGCCCCCGGCCTCCCGGGGGCCGCGCCCCGGGCCGCCCGGACGGTGACGCTGTGTCAGAGATCTCCTTGCGCGCTGCTGCGAGCCGCCTCACACCCCGTCCTAGAGTGATCGGGTGAGCGAGCAGAGCAAGTCCTCCCAGGCCCCTGACCGCACGCCGCACGTCGTGATCGCCGGCGCCGGAATCGCGGGTGTGCAGACCGCGGTCGCCCTGCGCGAACACGGCTGGCCCGGCGCGATCACGCTCCTCGGCGACGAGCCCCACCGGCCCTACGACCGTCCGCCGCTGTCCAAGGCGGTACTCCTGGGCAAAGCCGAGGGCTCCGCCTTCGACGTCGACTTCGCAGCGCTCGGCATCACCCTCCACCTCAGCCGCCCGGTCACCGGGCTGGTGCCGGACTCCCGTGTGATCGAGACGGCCGAGGGCCCGGTCCCCTACGACTACGCGGTCCTGGCGACCGGCGCCGAACCGGTCGTGCTGCCCGGCAGCGAGGGACTGCCCGGCGTCCATCTGCTGCGCACCCTGGACGACGCCGAGCGGCTGCGGCCGGTGCTCGCCGCCCAGCACGAGATCGTGGTCGTCGGGGCCGGCTGGATCGGCGCCGAGTTCGCGACCGCGGCGCGCGAGGCGGGCTGCGCGGTCACCGTCGTCGAGGCCGCCGACCGCCCGCTGGCCGGTGCGCTGCCCGCCGAGGTCGCCGCCCATATGACCGGCTGGTACGCGGCCGCGGGCGCCGAGCTGCGCACCGGGGCCCACGTCGCCTCCGTCACGGCGGGCGCGGTCACCCTCGACGACGGCACGGTGCTGCCCGCGGACGCGGTGGTCATCGGGATCGGCGCCCGCCCCGCGACCGGCTGGCTGGCCGGCTCGGGCGTCGAGCTCTCGCCGCGGGACGGCTCCGTACTGGCCGACGAGCAGCTGCGCACCTCCGTGCCCGATGTCTACGCGGTCGGTGACTGCGCCTCCTTCCCGTCGGCCCGCTACGGCGCCCGCCTGCTGATCCACCACTGGGACAACGCCCTCCAGGGCCCGCGCACGGTCGCCGAGAACATCGCCCGCGGCGAAGCGGAAGGGGTGGTCTACGACCCCGTCCCGTACTTCTGGTCGGAGCAGTTCGGCCGGTTCGTGCAGTACGTGGGGCACCACGGGGACGCCGACGAGCTGGTCTGGCGCGGTGACCCGGCCGGGGCCGCCTGGTCGGTGATCTGGCTGCGGGACGGACGGCTCGTCGCGCTGCTGGCCGTCGGGCGGCCCCGGGACCTCGCACAGGGGCGCAAGCTGATCGAGCGGGGCGTCGCCCTGGACCGGGAGCGGGCCGCGAATGCGTCGGTGCCGCTGAAGGCCGCGGCGCTGTAGCCGGGCGCCGGAGCGCGGTGACCGACGGTGGCCGGCCGGGCGCCGGCCGTCACCCTCCGGTGTGCAGCGGGCCTCTGATGGCGATGCCCGGCTACCGGCTGTCAGTGGGAGGTGGCAGGCTTGTCCTGTGACCGAGATTGACGCAAACATCGATGGACTCGTCCCCGCCTGGCTCACCCTCCCCGACATCGCCGAACAGCTCGGCGTCGAGGTGACGCGGGTCCGGCAGCTGGTCAAGGAGGGCCAGCTGATCGCGGTGCGCCGCGGCGAGAACCGGGCGCTGCACGTGCCCGCCGATTTCATCAAGGACGACAAGGTGGTCAAGGGCCTCGTCGGCACCCTCACCCTCCTCAAGGACGACGGTTTCACCGACGAGGAGATGCTGGAGTGGCTGTTCACCCCGGATGAGACCCTGCCCGGCACGCCCGCCCAGGCGCTGCGCGAGAATCGCGGTACGGAGGTGAAGCGCCGGGCCCAGGCGCTCGCCGTCTGACGCCATGACGCGGCCCGCACTGCGCCGGCAGCCGCGCCAGCACCCGTAACCGCACCCGCGGGGCGTACGGACCGGAAGGCCCGGACCGTACGCCCCCGACCTGGGGGGAAGCCGCCCGATGACCACCGCACGCCCGGCTCTGTCCGATGCCCGGCTCTATCTCTGCACGGACGCCCGCCGGCGCCAGGGCGATCTCCCGCAGTTCCTGGACGCGGTGCTCTCCTCGGGTGTGGACATCGTCCAGCTGCGGGACAAGGGCATGGAGGCCGGCGAGGAGCTGCGGCAGCTGGAGGTCTTCGCGGACGCCTGCCGGCGGCACGGCAAGCTGCTCGCGGTCAACGACCGCGCCGATGTCGCCCATGCGGCGGGCAGCGAGGTCCTGCATCTCGGGCAGGGCGATCTGCCGGTCCCGGCCGCCCGCGCCCTGCTGGGCCCGGACGTCCTCATAGGCCGCTCCACGCACGCCGAGGCCGAGGTGGACGCCGCGCTCACCGAACCCGGTGTGGACTACTTCTGCACGGGCCCGTGCTGGCCGACCCCCACCAAGCCCGGCCGTCACGCCCCCGGCCTCGACCTGGTCCGTTACGCCGCGGCCCGCGCCCCCGAGCGCCCCTGGTTCGCGATCGGCGGGATCGACGCCCGGAATCTGGACGAGGTGTTGCAGGCGGGCGCCCGCCGGATCGTGGTGGTCCGCGCCCTCACGGAGGCGGACGATCCGGGAGCGGCGGCCGCCGCGCTGGCCCGGCGCATCCGGACCTGGGACGCCCCGGATGCCCCGGATGCCCTGGACGCCCCGCATGCCTTGGCGCCGTCGCGTCCGGTCCGCGAGGCCGGGTGCGCGAGTGGCGGGTGACCGGGTGACCGGGTGACCGGCGTCGCTGTGCGCGGTGTCGGGAGCCGGGCGGTTTCCTGACCTCCGGGCGACCGGAAAATGTCCACCCAGTGGACATCAACCCGGCCAACCAGGCATTACGCCCGACGCGGTTGGTGTGGGCCCGGCCGGTGGTTAACCTGCCGGTATGGCCCTAGGTACAGCTTCCACCAGGACTGATCGCGCACGCACGGTGCGCGACCTGCTTGCTTCCGGCAAGCAGTCGTATTCTTTCGAGTTCGCCGCCCCCAAGACGGAGAAGGGCGAACGGACCCTGTGGAACGCCATTCGCCGCATCGAGGCCGTCTCGCCGACGTTCGTCTCCGTGACGTACGGCGCCGGCGGCACCTCCCGTGACGGCACGGTGCGCGCCACCGAGCGCATCGCCACCGACACCACCCTGACCCCGGTCGCCCACCTCACCGCGGTCAACCACTCCACGGCCGATCTGCGCAACATCATCGGCCAGTACGCCGACGCCGGGATCCGCAACATGCTCGCGCTGCGCGGCGACCCGCCCGGTGACCCGATGGGCGAGTGGGTCAAGCACCCCGACGGCATCGGCTACGCCGCCGACCTGGTCCGGCTGATCAAGGAGTCCGGCGACTTCTGCGTCGGCGTCGCGGCCTTCCCCGAGATGCATCCGCGCTCGACGGACTGGGACACGGACGTGGCACACTTCGTCGCCAAGTGCCGGGCCGGTGCGGACTTCGCCATCACCCAGATGTTCTTCTACCCCGAGGACTACCTCCGGCTGCGGGACCGCGTTGCGGCGGCGGGTTGCTCGACGCCGATCATTCCGGAGATCATGCCGGTCACGAACGTGCGCCAGATCGAGCGGTTCGCTCAGCTCAGCAATGCGGCCTTCCCGCCCGAGCTGGCCGAGCGGATCCTCGCCGTCAAGGACGACCCGGCGGCGGTACGCTCCATTGGTATCGAGTACGCAACGGACCTGTGCGCACGCTTGATGGCCGAGGATGTTCCCGGGTTGCACTTCATTACCCTGAACCACTCCACGGCGACCCTGGAAATCTACGAGAATCTGGGGCTGCACCAGCAGTCCTGATCACGGTGGCCGGCGAGCGGCGGAAGAGGGGCGTATATGGGCTGGGCGGTCCTCTACATCGCGTTCGGCCTGGTGGCGCTGTGGCTGTTGGGTGAGGTCCTGCTCCAGAACAAGGCGCGGCTGCGCTGGCGGCTGCTGGCCTTCGCCGGCTTCATCGGTGTGGTCGTCGGGGTCATCCTCCCGTCAATACTCGTGATCGGGCTGGGACTTGTCGCCTTCGCCATCGGGCAGACGAATGTGACGCTCTCCTTCCGTCGCGGCTTCACCACCGGCTGGGCCCTGCGCAGCAAGCCCGCGGCCGGGGCGTCCGGCGACAGTGGCCGGCGCCGCCGGGCCCGCCCGTCCGGACCGCCCCCCGCCGAACCGACCCTGGAGGTCTCCGGCCTGGAGGCGGTGGCGCCCACCGAGGCGCCCGCACGGTCCGGCGACGGGGGCCCGGACACCTTCGAGAGCACCGGCGGCTTCCAGCGGGTGGACCCCTACGCCGCACAGGACACCGTCGCCGGGCAGGGCTCCTACGGCGGGCCCGGTACCCCCGCGGGGCAGGACGGCTTCGCCGCGCAGGACACCTTCGTCGCGGGGCAGGAGGCCTTCGCCGCGCAGGAGACCGTGGTCGGGCAGGGCTTCTACGGCTACACCCCCGGCGACGACTACCGCGGCCAGGACCCGTACCAGGGGCAGCAGCAGGATCAAGACGCCTACGCCACCCAGGCGTTCGCCGCCCCGGACGACTTCGCGCGGGCCGACGCCACCGCCGTCTACGCCCCCCAGCCGATGCCCGAGGAGACCGGCCAGTACGGCGTCTACAGCCCCGACGCCCGTGGCCAGCAGCCCGGTTACCAGGGTTACGGCGGCTACGACGTCTACGACGCCGCTGCCGCCAACGGCAGCAGCAATGGCAACGGCTATGCGTACGGCGGCGGTTACGACCAGACCGGAGCCGGCCAGGCCCCCTACGCCGACCCCTATGCGGCCTACGGCGACGGCCAGGGCCAGCAGGCGGCCTACACCGACCCGTACCTCGGCGGTCAGCAGTACGCCGGGTCCTACGACCCCTACCAGCAGGCGGACCCCTACGCCTCCTCTCCCTACGCGGCGCAGCAGTACGACGCCCAGGGACAGCCGCTCGGCCAGGGCTACGGCGAGACCCCGCCCGGTGGCGTCTGGGTCCCCCAGCAGCGCGACGCCGAACTCCCGCCCGAGCAGCAGCCCTACCCGCCCTACCAGCAGCCGGGATACGACGGGCAGCAGTACCGCTACTGAGCGGACGGACCGACGCCCGGCCGGCGGTGCCGCGCGCCGCGACGGCCCCGGCCCGCCGGGTGCCCGCCCGCCGAGGCAGCCCCGCCCCTCAGGTGGAGCCGTGCCAGTCGTCGCCGTTCACGATCAGGCCCGCGACGATCGCGCCGGACATGCCGGCATGCGCCGGGCCGCCGCCCGGATGCGACCAGCCGCCGACCGTGTAGAGCCCCGGTATCCGGGTGCGGTTTCCGGGCCGCAGAAACCGGCCTTCCCGGCCGGCCAGCGCCGGTCCCGGCACCAGTCCGTCCGGCGCCGGCGGCAGCACCTCCCGCCACAGCACCCGCTCCCGCAGCCCGGGAACGGCGGCCTCGGCGCTCTCGGTCATCCGCTCCGCGCAGGCCTTGGCGGCCTCCCCGCCCGACCAGGCGACCGGGCCGGGCGCGGCCACCGTCGCGGTCAGGGTCACCGCCTCATGGGCCTCGTCCGGCCGGGTCGCCGGATCGTCCGGGCGCAGCACCGTCACCGTGGGCCGGGCGCACGGGGTCCGCGGCCCGGAGCCGTCGCCGAACACGCCCGCCAACTCGGCCTCGCGGTCCGGGGCATGGACCACCGTGCGGTGCACGGCATCCGCGGGGCGCGCACCGCGCAGGGCCAGACAGACCGTGAGCCGTCCGGTGGCCCCGCCCTCCGGGCCCAGGGCGGGACGCACCTCGTCGGCGGCCCACGGCTCCCTGCCCCCGCAGAGCTCCACCAGCCGCACCGGATCGATGCCCGCGACAACGAATTCGGCCTCCTCCACCCGGCCGTCGGCCAGCTCCACGCCCGCCGCCCGGCCGTCCTTCTCCACGATCGCGGTCACCGCCGTGCCGAAGCCGAACTCCACCTTGCGTGCCAGGCACCGCTCGTACAGCGCCTCGGCCAGCGCCCGCATACCGCCGCGCGGATACCAGCTGCCGAAGGTCTGCTCCATGTACGGCAGCACCACGGCGCTCGCCGGGGCGCTGCGCGGATCGAAGCCGTACGCCAGCGCATGGCTCTCCAGCAGCGCGGTCAGCCGGGGGTCGGCCAGCTCGCGGCGGGCCACCTCGGCGAGCGTGGCGGTGGTGGGGCCCTTGCCCCGGCCGAACAGCCCGCGCCTGCGCACCGCCGGATACGGATCGCGCCCCAGCACCTGCCAGTCCTGCCACAGCGGCTCCTCCAGGAGCGGGCGGCGGGTGGCGTCCCAGGCCTCGCGGGCGCGGCCCATCAGGTCGCTCCAGCGTGCACCGCGGCCCGTGCCCAGCGCCTCGTCGAGAGCCGCCAGCACCCCGGCCCGGGAGGCGTTCGGCAGCGAGACGGCCGTTTTGTCGGCGAAGACATGCCGGCTCGCGGGGTCGACCTGGGACAGCTCGACGCAGCTCTCCAGCGGCTCGCGGCCGGTCTTGAGGAACAGATCGCGGTAGACGGCCGGCAGATGCAGCAGACCGGGGCCCGTATCGAAGGCGAAGCCGTCCCGCTCCCGCCGTTGCAGCGCGCCGCCATGGGTCGCGCCGCGCTCGAACACCGCCACCCGGTGGCCCGCGACGGCCAGCCGGGCAGCGGCTGCCATCGCGCCCATCCCGGCGCCGATCACCGCAATCCGTGCCATGCCTGCGACTTTATCCGGACCCACTGACAACGCCCGCACGGCCGGGGCCCCGGCCCGGCAGCGGCCGTGCCGCCGCCGGGACGGCAGGCCGTCAGAACGCCGGAGGCAGTGCCTCGCCCGCCGCGGCCGACCGTTTCTCCTCGCGCCGCTGCCGGCGGCGCCGCAGGTACCGGCGGATCCGCGACCACAGGAACACCACCAGGGCGATGCCCGCGGCCAGCAGCGCCGCCGCGATGACCGCCGCGGCCACCGGATGGAACACCGCGAAGGCGATGATCCCGGCGACGCCCAGATCCTCGGCGAGGCTCAGCACGATGTTGCTGGCCGGCTCCGGCGAGGTGTTGACCGCGATCCGGGTGCCGGCCTTGACCAGATGGCTCAGCAGCGCCGTGGAACCGCCCACCGCGCCCGCCGCCAGCTCGGGCAGCGAGCCGTTGTGACCGGCCAGCAGCGCCGCCACGACGGCGCCGGCCACCGGCCGGATCACCGTGTGCACCGTGTCCCAGACCGAGTCGACGTACGGGATCTTGTCGGCGACGGCCTCGCACAGGAAGAGCACCCCGGCCACGATCAGCACATCGGGGCGCTGCAGCGCCGCGGGCACCTCGTCGGTGACGCCGGTCGCGCCGAGCACGCCGAAGAGCAGGACGACGGCGTAGGCGTTGATCCCGCTCGCCCAGCCACTGGTGAACACCAAGGGAAGTACGGACACGCGGGAAAGCGTAGGCCCCGGCCGGTGGCCGGTGCGCAGGAACGCAGGCTCCGGCTGGGGGCCGGTGCTCAGGGTTGAGTATCCGTACTCAGTCGCCGAGATGAGTAGGTACGCGGATGGGCCGGTACCCGCCCGGAAGGAAGAGTGGGGACCACGGAAGGGAAGCGGCGCCGCACCGCCGACACGGGGCGGCGGAGCGGCGCGGCTCCCGGACGTGACGGGGGAAGCACGGGGGAACACGGGGGGAGTACGGGGGAGTACGGGGGAAGCGCTGTCCTGGTCGGATCGATGGGGGAACGATCCGCGCCAGGGCAGCGCACTCTTTTGTGCGGGCCCCGGGGGAAAGGCGGTGCGCGCCGTACCCGACCACTGCGGCGCGCATCCGCTGCCTCTTCCGGGAGACCCGCCCCGGGCTACGAGGGAGGGCCGCTGACCCGCCCCTGGAGCAGTCGCGACAGCGCCGCGTGCACCTCGTCGATCGACCGGTCCGGCTGGTAGGACTGCCAGTCCAGGGCGGCCACCAGCACCATTCCGAACAGCGCCGACGCGGTCAGCGGGATGTCGATCTCCTCGCTCAGCTCCCCGCCCGCGACCGCCTCGCGCAGCACGTCCTCCACCACGGTGATGGCCCGCTCGCGCACCCCCATCAGCGTCGACTGCCAGGCCCGGTTGGTGCGCCACAGCTCGGCCACGTAGAGCTGGGTGAGGGCCGGGTAGCGGGAGATGAAGTCCAGCCCGGCCCGGATCATCGCGTCCAGCGCGTCGATCCGGCTGCCGCCCCGGCCGGTGACCTCCTCGGCGGCCGCCTGCAGGGAGGTCGTCAGCATGTCGATGCCGTGCACCAGCAGCTCTTCGAAGAGCACGTTCTTGCTCGCGAAGTTGTAGTAGACCGTGCCCTTCGCGACACCCGCCCGCTCGGCGATCTCGTCCACCGTGGTGGACGAGAAGCCCTGTTCGGCGATGAGCGTGACCGCGGCATCGAAGAGCTTGCGCCGGGTGGCGTCGCGGCGTGTATTGGAGCTGTCCATGGGGGCGATTGTGCCGGTCCCCGCGGATCGGTGCGCGGCGCGGTGAGGCGGCCCCCAGGCGGGTGGCTCCGGGGGAGCCGCCCGCCGGGCGGGGACGGGCGCCGGGCCGGGCGGTGACGGCGCCGGACGGGCGGCTGTGGCCGACGGGCCGGCGCTCACAGGCTCAGCTCCGGGTGCAGGTCCTTCATCCGCACCACCTGCCGGCCGCGCGCCGTCAGGGACGTCAGCACGAGCGCCCCCGCGGTGAACGCCACCAGCACCACGCTGCCCTGCCACACCGGCGCGAGCTCCCCGCCGGTGATCAGCCGGCGCAGCCCCTCCACGACGTAACTCATCGGCAGATACGGGTGGATGGCGGCGAAGAAGCCCGGACTGGTCTGTACGGGATAGGTGCCGCCCGCGGAGGTCAGCTGGAGCATCAGCAGCGCCAGCACCAGGATCCGGCCGGCCGGGCCGAACTGTGCGTTCAGCCACTGCACGATCGCCGAGAAACAGGCCGTGACCAGTACGAGGAAGCCGATCGTGCCGGCCGCCCGCACCATCTCCAGGCCGATCGCGAAGTGCAATACGGCCATCAGGGCGGCGGTCTGCAGCACCCCCACACCGAACACCGGCAGCCATCCGGACACCGCCACCCGCCAGGAGGGCGCGCCCATCGCCAGCGCCCGCCGGTTCAGCGGCTGGATCAGCATGTACGCCACCATCGCGCCGACCCACAAGGACAGCGGGATGAAATACGGGGCGAACCCGGTGCCGTAGTTCGGCGCCTTGTGGGCGGCGTCCGAGGCCAGCTGTACGGGGTCGGACATGACCTGGGTGCGTGCGTCGCGGTCCTTCCTGCCGTAGTCGGGGATCTGCTTCGCCCCGTCGTGCAGCCCCCCGGCCAGCTTCTGCGAGCCGTCGGAGAGCTTGAACATGCCGCCGTTCAGGGTGTGGGCGCCGTCCTTGAGCCTGCCCACACCGGAGTCGAGGTCGCCCATACCGGCCGCGGCGCGGCCCGTACCGTCGTGCAGCTGGTGCGCACCGTCGTCGAGCCTGTCCGCGCCGGCGGCCAGCCGGGCGTTGCCCGCGGCCAGCTTGCGCGCCCCCGCGGACACCTTGTGCGCCCCGTCGTTGAGATCGTTGATCTTCTTGACGGCGGCGTCCATGTCGGCGCCCAGGGTCGGCCCGTGCCGCGCCAGCTCGCCCGCCAGGGAGTGCAGCGTGTCCAGGTCCCGGCCCAGTTGGTCGAGGTTCTTCTGGTCGTGGACGTACTCGCTGACCTCCTCGGCCCGGTCCGCCGCGGTGGCCGCCTCCTCCTTGAGCTGCTTCAGCTCCGTGCAGGACGTGTCGAGCCGCACCGCGCCCTCGCAGCGCAGCCGGTAGTAGGCGGCCAGATGATCGGAGATCCCCCGGGAGAGCTTCGCCCCGTCGGCGGCCGCGGCGGGGAGCCTGCCGAGGTGGTCACGGACCGCCTGCGAACCGTCGGCGACGAGCTGCGCCGCCTCGCCGATCTCCTTGCCGTGCGCCCGGATGAAGGGCCCCACCTTGCCGACGACTCCGTTGACCTTGTCGGCCAGCTGCTGGGTCCCCTGTGCCACCTGCCCGGAACCGTCGGCCAGTTGGCGCGAGCCGTGGGCGGCACTTCCGGCTCCCCGGGCGAGGTCGGAGCTGCCCCGGGAGAGCCGCCCCGCGCCCGCGTCGAGGTCGCCCAGGCCGGTGACCAGCTTGCCGCTGCCGTCCTTCGCGGTGCCCAGGCCGTCGGCCAGTTCGCCCGCGCCGTGCCGGGCCTGCCCGATGCCGTCGTGGAGCCGGTCGGCGCCGTCCGCGGCCTGCTCGGTCTTGCCGTGCAGCGTCGAGAACGAGACGAAGATCTTGTCGAGGAAGGTACGCGCCGACTTCGTGGAGGCCGCGGAACGCACCTCGGAGAACACCGTCCGGGAGATCTGCCCGACGATGTAGTTGTTCGCGTCGTTCGTGCGTACCTTGAGCGCGCCGGTCTCCGGGTGGTCCCCGGAACTGGAGGCGATCCGCCGGCTGAAGTCCGTCGGGATCGTCAGCGAGAGGTAGTACGAGCCGTCCTCGACGCCCCGGGCGGCCTCCTTGGCGTCCACGGGGCGCCAGTCGAAGGTGTGGCTGTCGGCCAGGCCGTCGACGATGCTGTCGCCGGCCGAGAGGTGCTTGCCGTCGATGGCCGCACCCTTGTCCTCGTTGACCAGCGCCACCGGAATCTTGTCCAGCCGCCCGTACGGGTCCCAGAAGGACCACAGGTACAGCGCGCCGTACAGGAGCGGCAGCAGCAGAAGGGCGGCCAGCGCGGCGCGCGGCAGCTTCCCCCTCCCGAACCGCTTCAGCTCAAGCGCGGCCAGCTTCGGCGAGCGCATCGGCCGCCCCCTCCTCGTCGTCGGGCCCGTCGTGCTTGCCGGCCGTGCCCTTCGGGGTGTGCCGCTCCGGGCGGGCGCCCGTGTGGACCAGCACCACGCCCTCGCCGTTCTCCGGCGGCTCGCTGCACACCGCCAGCACGGTGGTACCGGCCGCCGCCAGGCCGCGCAGCAACGCCCAGGCCGCGGCGCGCTCATCGTCGGACAGCTTCAGATCGGTGTCGTCGACGGCCAGCAGCCGCGGGCCGCCGATCAGCGCGAGCGCAACGGACAGCCGCAGCGCCTCCAGCCGCTCCAGGTCGCGGACGGACGTACGGATCCCCTTGGGCAGCGCCTCCGGGGCGAGTCCCGCCGCCGCGAGGGCAGTGTCCACCAACGCGCGGGCTTCGGCCCGGCGCTCGTGCCGCGGCCGCAGCAGTGCCCGCAGCGAACCGCCGAACCGGCCCTGCAGCAGGGCGCGTTCCCGCAGATGCTCGCCCACCGTGAGGGCGGGATCGAGCTCGGCGACCCCCGGCACATGGGCGAGCGCGGTGACGGACCGGACGGCGGCCCTTTTCTTCGGCAGTGGCAGTCCGCCGACCTCGGCGGTGCCGGCGGCGGACTTCATCCGGCCGGTGAGCGCGAGCAGCAGACACGTACGGCCCGAGCCCGAAGGGCCCTGTACGGCGATCAGTGAGCCGGGTCCGGCGGTGATGTCGATGTCCCGGAACGCCCATCCACGGGGGCCCTTGACTCCGAATCCCGTGGCCGCGACCGCCGCCCCGTGCGGGGTGCTGTCCACGATCCCCTCCTTTGAACTGACTGGTCAGTTCAAAAGTATGCGGTATCCCACCCCCCGTTCCGCAAGGGGGTGTTGCGAATCCGCCACGGAAATTCGCCCGGGAATCCGGCCCGGGAACCCGCCCCGCGAATCCGGCCCGGAAACGCGCCCCGGCGCATGTCCCCTTTCCAACGAAAGTGCAGGTCAGCGTCGATTGTCAGTGGCGTACGTCACGATGGCTTCATACGGTCCGAATCGTCTTCGGTCCCGAACCGGCATGCGACGACAGGAGGTTCGTCATGGCAGCTCGTCCCAGCGGGGGCAGCTCCGCTGCGTACGGTCCCCCGAGTGATGTCCACCCCGTTCTGCGGCGGGCGGCCGCGCCACCCGCCGCCCTCACCTTGCTCGCCCAGGCCCAGCAGGGCCTCGATGAGGCACAGACCCTGGAAACCCCCAACGAGCAGTTCGCCACGGCTCATCTGGCCGCGCTGCGTACCGCCGCCGCCGTCCTCGCCGTCCGTGGACGGCCGGAGAGCACCCTGCGTCGCAGGCAGCGTATCCGCAGCGCCTGGGAGGTTCTTCCCGAGGTCGCGCCCGAACTCTCCGAGTGGAGCGCCCTCTTCGCCGCCGGCGCCGCCCGCCGGGCGAAGGCCGAGGCCGGTATAGCCGGCGCGGCCGGCCGCCGGGACGCCGACGATCTGCTGCGCGACGCCGCCATGTTCCTGCGCCTGGTGGAACGGATGCTGCTCCTCCAGCCGTCGCTGCCACCACAGCGGGCGGGGTAGGAGCGCCGCGATCACGGCGGTGGGCCGGGGGCCGGCCGGGGCGACATACCGGCACGCAGGCACGCCGGGGTGGCGGGGCGGCGGCCGGCGGGGAGCCGACGATGGGGGAGTGGGGTGGGGTGGGAGGGGGCGGGGCCCCGGGGGGAAGGAGGAAAGGTGAAGCACGGCGCCCGCCCCACGTCCCCCAGCGCCCCGCGCCCCCCGGCGGCCTCCCCCGGCGCCTGCCCCCCGGCGTCCTGCCCCGCCCCCGGCGCCCGGCCGGCTGCGCGGACGGCGGACGCTGGACGGCGCGGGACGGAATAGGGTGGTGGACGCCTAGACGTTCATGCCCCCGCCGAGGAGCCACCCGCCGTGTCTGACCCGCTGCGCCCCCGCGCCTCCCTTCGTACCGCCGTGGTCTGGGACGTCCTCAAGGACGCCCTGGAGCGCCGGGTCAAGGCCGCCGGGCGCGACGCCCTGGACGTCCTCGACACCGGCGGCGGCACCGGCAACTTCGCCGTGCCGGTCGCCCGCCTCGGCCACCACGTCACGGTCGTCGACCCCAGCCCCAACGCCCTCTTCGCTCTGGAGCGCCGGGCCGCGGAGGCGGGCGTCGCCGACCGGGTACGCGCCGTGCAGGGCGACGCCCACGGTCTGTTCGACGTCGTCGAGCGCGGCGGCCATGACGTCGTGCTCTGCCACGGCGTGCTGGAGTACGTCGACGACCCGGCCGAGGGCATCCGCAACGCCGTCGACGCGCTGCGCCCGGCCGGCACCCTCAGCCTGCTCGCGGCCGGCCTGGGCGGCGCGGTCCTCGCACGCGCCCTCGCGGGCCACTTCACCGAGGCCCACCAGGCCCTCACCGACCCGTCCGGGCGCTGGGGCGAGGGCGACCCGATGCCGCGCCGGTTCACCGCCGACCAGCTCACCGAGCTGGTGTCCGGCACCGGTCTGCAGGTCGGCGCGGTGCACGGCGTGCGGGTCTTCGCCGACCTCGTCCCCGGGGTGCTGGTCGACACCGAGCCGGGCGCCATGGACGCCCTGCTGAAGCTCGAAGCGGCCGCGGCCGAACAGCCCGCCTTCCACTCCGTGGCCACACAGTTGCACGTCCTCGCCGAGCGCGACTGACCCACCCGGCACACCCGGCTACCGCGTGCAGTCGGCCACAGACCACCCGATCAGCCCCTTCGCCCCGTATGATCGGGGTACGACGTTCCGGCATGGCGGACAGGCGGGTGGGGAATGCAGGCAGCATCACCACCGGTCGCCGCGGCGGCCCGGACAGTGAATTGGCGTCGAGGGGCGGGTTTCACGGGGACGATTCCCTGCCTATCCTGAAAGGGTCGCACCCCGGTCGCCCCCGCGACCGACGAGTAGGAGGACTCCGTGCCGCTCTCGGAGCACGAGCAGCGCATGCTCGAGCAAATGGAGCGAGCGCTGTACGCCGAAGATCCCAAGTTCGCGACAGCGCTTGAGGGAAGCGGGCTGCGTACGTACACCCGGCGACGGGTCTACCAAGCGGTCGCGGGCTTCCTGGTGGGTATCGCCCTGCTCATGGCCGGCATGGTCGCGCAGCAGATCTGGATCAGCGTGGTGGGATTTCTCGTCATGCTCGGCTGCGCAGTGCTGGCGGTCACGGGCTGGCGCAAGGCCCCCAAGCCGGGTGAGCAGCGGTCCGGTGCGGGTTCCGGAGGTGGTGCGCCGGCGCGCCGACAGGCCCGGCAGCGGCGCTCGATGATGAATCGCATCGAGGACCGCTGGCAGCGGCGCAGGGACGAACAGCAGGGCCACTGACGAACAGCGGGGTCACCCAGCAACGGCAGGGCCGCTGAGGAACAGCAGGGCCTTTGAGCCGCCGGGGCGAGCGAGGAAGCGAGCCCACGGGACTGTCTGAAGTGGGTCCGAAGCCCCATTGAGCTCGTTCCGGCGAGTTCAATGGGGCTTCAGCAGTTACGCCGGTATTTCTTTTCCGGATCCATTTCTCCTGCTGCTTTTCCGGCATTTCTTCCGGCTGTTTCTCCTTGCTCTGTGCACCGCTCTGTGCGCCGTTCTTTCCCGCCGGGACTTCTGCACTTGCCGAAGGCCGGGCTCTTTGCTTCCGCGCTGAGCCCGGCCTTCCGGTACTTCGGGAGGTATCCGCCCCGGGCCGTGTGGCTATGCCCGCTGCCGGCCCGGCCGGAGGGCGGCCGCCGCACGCCGTACCGAGGTCACAGAGCGGCTGCTGCGGCACCGGACCAGCCAGGCCGTCCACCGCGCTGACCAGGCCCAACGGAGGCGGGCCACCGAACGCGGGGCGAGCTGGGCACGCAGCCGCAGCCCACGGGGCGCGGCATCCCGCAACCCGGCCCGTACCTGTTGCACCTCCGCGGCGAGTCCGGCCACCGGCTGCGGTTGCGGTGCGTACAGGACCTGCTCCACCGCCGCCGCAACGCGCCGGGCGGCCGCGGCGGGCTCCGGTTGCAGTTCTCCGAGACCGATGATCCGCGCGGCCGCCTTACGCGGAGTCAGCGACTCGTCCGGCAGGATGCCGAAGTCCCAGGCGGTGTCCTGCAGCTCCCGCCAGGCGGCGAGGGTGCCCGCAGCCAAGTCCCCGTCCCGGCCGGCGGCCGCCAGCCGTCCGGCCCGCGTCCGCAGACGCCACAGCAGCGGGGCCACGGGCAGCAGCAGGACGAGCAGGACCGCCAGCGCGATACCGGCGGCCGCCCAGGGGGACGAGCCGTCCTCCGGGGGGCGGACGCCCCCGTTCTGAGCGGGCAGCGTGAGACACCCCGAACCGGAGCCCGAGCCGGACCGCTGTTCGCCGGGGCCGCAGGACGGGTCCGCGGAGGGGCCCTCCGAGGGGGCCGCGGACCGGGAGGGCCCCGGGTCCGGGCTGCTGGGTCCGGTCGTTCCCGGCGTGGCGGGGTACGCGTAGTCGGGGATGCTGCCGCGGCTCGGGGTCGGCTCGAAGCGGGTCCACCCGACGCCCTGGAAGTACAGCTCGGGCCAGGCATGCGCGTCCTTGAGGCCGACCGAGGTCGTGCCGTCGGGCTGCTTGGTGCCCGGGGTGAAACCGACCGCGACCCGGGCCGGGATGCCCAGGGTCCGGGCCATCGCCGCCATCGAGAAGGAGAAGTGGACGCAGAATCCCTCCTTCTGCCTCAGGAACCGCGCAATGGCCTGGGAACCGCTGCCCGCCCGGACGTCGGTGTTGTAGCTGAAGCCGCCGTTGAGCGCGAACCAGTCCTGCAGCTTGACGGCCTTGGCGTAGGTGGTCGGTGCGCCGCGGGTGACCCGGCGTGCGGTGTCGCGTACGACGGAGGGCAGCGAGTGAGGGACCTTGGTGTACTCGCGCAGCAGGTCGGCGGGCGGCGCCGGCGCGGCGGCCAGCTGCCCGGAGGTGGGCCGCACCTGCAGGCTCTCGACCTGGTACTGCAGGCCGTGGGTGTTCTGCCCGCGGTCCCCGACGAGCGTGCGGCCCTGGGGCTCGAAGCGCCAGCGCCCGGAGATGTCCACCTTGGACGCCGGATAGGGGAGCGGCAGCCAGTTCTGGGCGTACCACCCCGCGGTCGAGATGGAGGTGTTGATCCGGTTGAGGTCGACCGCGGAGCTGAGGCCGGGCGGCCGCGGCAGCTGCTCGGGGACGTCCGTGACCGTGCGCTCGGACGGCTTCCAGGTCGTGCCGTCGAACTGGTCGAGCGCGACGATCCGCAGATACAGATCGCGGGTGTCGGAGGCGGTCGTGCGGTAGTTGAGGACTTCCTTGTCCTCGGGCTGGTTGAGGCTGTCCTGCAGCGACACCAGCGGGTTCACCGCGGAGATGGTGCCACCGCCGCCGGGTCCCGTGCCGTTGCCGGAGGTGCCCAGCAAGCCGCTGCCGAGGGAGGGCAGCACGGCGGGCACCACTACGGCGAGCCCGAGCGCCATCGCGCCGATCCTGCGGCCCGTACGGACCGGGGCGGACGCCGGCGCGCCGGTGCCGGCCGCGAACCCCCGTCCGCCGCGCGGCCGGTCCGCTCCGGCGCCCGGCCCGCCGAACACCCGGCCCCACTGGGAGAGCCGGTCGCGGCCCTCGGCCAGCAGAAGCAGCAGATAGCCGGCCGCCGCGATCAGGAACAGCAGCCAGCCCGCGCCGCCCTGGGACAGTCCCGCCGCCACCGAATACAGCGCGAGCAGCGGCAGCCCGGCGGGCGCGGCGCTGCGGTAGGTGACCGCCAGCGCGTCCACCGCCAGGCCGATCACCAGCACGCCCAGGACCAGCAGCAGCCGGATGCCGGGGGTGAGCGGGGCGGGGATGGCGTACCGGCCGACGTCGCTTACGCCGTCCTGCAGCAGCCGGCCGAATTCCGCGAGGGCGTCCGGTCCCGGCAGCAGTCCGAGGACCGCCTCGTTCCTGACGAACAGCAGGGTCATCAGCAGCACGGCGGCCAGGGCCTGGACGCCGATGATCAGCGGTCCGGCGAGGGGCGCCCGGCGGGCCGCCGCGCCCACGCCGCTCATGAGGGCCAGCAGGATCGCCGCCTCGACCATCCAGGTGATCGGATCCACCAGCGGCAGCAGCGCGCCGGCGGCACACAGGGTGGCCACCGCCGCGCACACCGCCAGCCGCGCCCGGCCGCTCATGCCCGTGCCTCATTTCCCTCGGGACCCGGGCATGGCCCGTACGGTCCGCCGACCCGGCCACGGGGCGCACCCGGCCACCCGCCCCCGGGCAGCTCGTCCGTCACCCGTACGATCTCCACGCCCCCGTTCACGACCGGCCCCCGCCCACCGTCTCCGGCGCGCTCGCGTCCGCCGTCCGCCCGGGCTCCGCCCCGGCGCCGTCCGCGGCCGCCCGCCAGAGGTCGGCGAGCGCGTCGCCTGGAGTCACCGGCAGTGCCGTCCAGCCCGCCCGGCGCAGCAGCTGCACCCGTTCGGCCACCGGGACCTGGCCGGCGGAGAATCTGATCCCCCCGGGGCCCCGCGCCCAGGCGTCGCCGTCCAGGACGAAGGCGACGGCCGCGCCGCAACGCTGCCGTATCCGTCCGGCGACCGCCGCCTGCTCCTCGTCCAGATCGCCGAAGAAGGCGATCAGCACGCCTTCGTCGCCGCCGCGCACGGCGTCGTACGCCGCCGACAGCCCCTCCGCCTCGGAGTGGTCCACGACCGCGAGGGTGTCCAGCAGCAGGCCCACGGCGTCGGCGGATTCGGTGCCGCCCGCGAAGCCGCCGACGCCGTCGGGACCGGGCACCGAGGTGCCGGTGTCGGTCAGCAGCCGCACCGAGAAGCCGCGCTCCAGCAGGTGCACCGCGGCCGAAGCGGCGCCCGCCACTGCCCACTCGAAGGCCGAGTCGGGACCCGCTCCCGGGTGGGCGACGGCGCGGGTGTCGAGCAGGACCGTGCAGCGCGCCTTCTGCGGCTGCTCCTCCCTGCGGACCATCAGCTCGCCGTGGCGCGCGGTGGACCGCCAGTGGACCCGGCGCAGATCGTCGCCGTGCCGGTAGTCGCGGGGAATGAGGTCGTCCTCACCGGCCAGCGCCAGGGAGCGCCGGCGTCCGTCGCCGTATCCGGCGGCCTCCCCGCCCAGCCGCACCGGCGGCAGCGGTTCGACCCGCGGCACCACCGTCAGCGTGTCGACGGTGCTGAACGAACGGGTCAGCTCGCACATCCCGAAAGGATCGGAGAGCCGTAGTTGCAGCGGCCCCAGCGGATAGTGTCCGCGCAGGTCGGCGCGGACACGGTAGGAGACCTCGCGGCGGCCGCCGGGCTCGACGCGGTCCAGGACGAAGCGCGGCCGGGGGCCAAGGACGTACGGCACCCGGTCCTGGAGCATCAGCACGCCCGTCGGCAGCCGCGAGACGTTCTCCATCCGCAGCCGGACCCGGGACTCGGCTGCCGCGGGCACCCGGGCGGGGGAGAGCGTACGGCTGCCCGCGACCCGGTAGCGGGTGCGGTGCAGCACCAGGACGCACACCAGCGGGAGGGCCGCGAGCAGCAGACCGACCCGCAGCAGATCCGGCTGTCCCAGGAGGTAGGAGCACGCCACCGCCGCCAGCCCGGCCGCCAGGAACGATCTGCCCCGTGTCGTCAGCCCCCCGAGGGCCGCCCGCAGTCCGCGGTGCTCCGCCGTCCCCTCGCCGCCCCCCTCGGACATCACAACCCCCGTACGCCGGGCGGCTGCTGGCCGGGTGTCCGCCAGGCCTGCGCGGACGGATCGGGGACCGGGACGCGCCGCAGGATCTCCAGCACGATCTGTTCGGCCGTCCGGCGGTTCAACTGGGCCTGGGCGGTGGGCAGCAGCCGGTGCGCGAGCACCGCCACCGCCAGCGACTGGACGTCGTCCGGGAGGACGTACTCCCGCCCCAGGAGCGCGGCCGAGGCCTTGGCGGCGCGCAGCAGATGCAGGGTCGCCCGCGGTGAGGCGCCGAGCCGCAGCTCGGGGTGGCTGCGGGTGGCCGCCACCAGGTCCACGGTGTATCTGCGCACGGTTTCGGCGACATGGACCGTGCGCACCGCCTCGATCAGCTTCACGATCTCGTGGGCGTGCGCCACCGGCTGGAGGTCGTCGAGCGGTGAGGCACCGCCGTGCACATCCAGCATCTGCAGTTCGGCCGACGGGCTCGGATAGCCGATGGACACCCGCGCCATGAAGCGGTCCCGCTGGGCCTCGGGGAGGGGGTAGGTGCCCTCCATCTCGACCGGGTTCTGGGTGGCGACCACCATGAACGGGTTGGGGAGCTCGTAGGTCTGCCCGTCCATCGTGACCTGGCGCTCCTCCATGGACTCCAGGAGCGCCGACTGGGTCTTGGGTGAGGCGCGGTTGATCTCGTCGCCGATCACGATCTGGGAGAAGATCGCGCCGGGCTTGAACTCGAATTCCCGCTGCTGCTGGTCGAAGATGCTGACGCCCGTGATGTCGGAGGGCAGCAGGTCGGGCGTGAACTGGATGCGACGCACCGAGCAGTCGATCGAGCGGGCGAGTGCCTTGGCGAGCATGGTCTTGCCGACGCCGGGCACATCCTCGATCAGCAGGTGCCCCTCGGCCAGCAGCACGGTCAGCGCGAGCCGTACGACCTCCGGCTTGCCCTCGATCACGCCCTCCACCGACCGGTGCACACGCTCCGCGGTGGTGATCAGATCTCCCCCTACGCCCGGCTGTTCCCCCACTCTCGGCTCCGCTCGGGCGGGGGGACCCCCGTACGCGGGGGGACCCCCAAGGCTCGCTCGTTCGTCATACGCCGTCACTCGGCCCTCCTCGGCCCCGCACTACGGGCCGGTGCCCCCTTGCGGACCGGCCCACCCCGAATGTGGCGTCGCACCCGGCCACCGCCGGAACGACGTCACCCCCGCATTCTTGCCGCCCGCGCGGCTTCGCGTCATGACCTGTGGATAACTCACAAGGATAGGCCCCGACCTTCGTGACGAATGCGACTTTTCGTTCCCGTTCGCACGTCAGGGAGGCCGGGGCCGGGGTGTGTCAGCGCTGCGGATCGATCTCCCGCAGCAGTCCGGTGGTCACGTCGAAGACAAAGCCGCGGACATCGTCGGTGTGCAGGAGGAAGGGCGAGGTGCGCACCCGCTCCATGGACTGCCGTACGTCCTCGTCGAGGTCCTTGAAGGCCTCGACCGCCCAGGTGGGACGCTGTCCGACCTCGGCCGCCAGGTCGTGGCGGAAGTCCTCGGTCAGGCTGAGCAGACCGCAGCCGGTGTGGTGGATGAGGACGACCGAGCGGGTGCCCAGGGCACGCTGGCTGATGGTCAGGGACCGGATGATGTCGTCGGTGACCACCCCGCCGGCATTGCGGATGGTGTGGCAGTCGCCGAGTTCGAGGCCGAGTGCCTTGTGCAGGTCGAGTCGGGCGTCCATACAGGCCACGACGGCGACCTTTTGGACGGGCCGGGCGTCCATCCCGGGGTCGGTGAAGGCTTCGGCGTAGCGCCGGTTCGCCTCGACGAGACCGTCCGTGACGGTGTCACCGGCACGGTCGCCGGCACTGTCGGCGGACGAGGGCAGCGGCTGCGATGCAGGTATGGGCATGGATTCACGGTAATCGCCGCCTGCCGCTCCGCCCGCATGAGAGGCCGGGCATAGGGGGCAACGTCACTCCATGTGAGGTAATCCACAGGGTCGTCCGGGGCGCCGCCGTCCGGGTGAGAAGCCCGCGGCGAAGGCGGCGCGAAAGCCGTCGCAGGACGCGCGGAACCGGTTGATTGACCGGGGCGACCGGTGGACTAAAGTGGCGCGAAGTGGGAGGCGTGACGCTCTCCTTGGATACCGGAATTCCTCGCGTGCGCGCGTCGTACGTACGGCTCGGCCTCCTCCCGCTCCCATGGTCTTCCGACGTCACTTCCCCGTCGCCGGAGGGCCACTTCCCCTTCAGAGCGGGCGGGGACCAAGCGGTACGTGCGGCATCCCCCAGCCAGCGGCCGGGGCCCCACCTGCCGCCCAGCCCATCGGAAGGCACATGAGCGAGCGTAGCGAGCGATTCAGGAAGCGGTGCGCACACGGCGCCCGCAGGCGGGCCGAGCGCAGCGGGGCCGTCGCATGACCAACAGCACTCGCCACGTCCCCGTCATGCTCCAGCGGTGCCTGGACATGCTCGCCCCCGCCCTCGCCGAGCCCGGCGCGGTCGTCGTCGACTGCACGCTCGGCCTCGGAGGACACAGCGAGGCGCTGCTCGCCACCTTCCCGGCCGCCCGGCTGATCGCCCTCGACCGTGACCCCTCGGCCCTGAAGCTCGCCGGCGAACGGCTCGCCCCCTACGGAGAGCGCGCCACCCTGGTGCACGCCGTCTACGACGAGCTCCCCGAGGTCCTCGACCGTCTCGGCACCCCCCGCGTCCAGGGCGTCCTGTTCGACCTCGGGGTGTCCTCCATGCAGCTCGACGAGGCCGACCGCGGCTTCGCGTATGCGCAGGACGCCCCGCTGGACATGCGGATGGACCAGACGACCGGCATCAGCGCAGCGGATGTCCTCAACACCTATGCGCCCGGTGAGCTGGTGCGGATCCTGCGCTCCTACGGGGAGGAGAAGCAGGCCAAGCGGATCGTCGAGGCCGTCGTCCGGGAGCGCGCCAAGGAGCCGTTCACCAACAGCGCGCGGCTGGTCGAGCTGATCCGGGACGCGCTGCCGCAGGCCGCCAAGCGCACCGGCGGCAACCCTGCCAAGCGCACCTTCCAGGCGCTGCGCATCGAGGTCAACGGTGAGCTGGCCAGCGTCGAGCGCGCCGTCCCGGCCGCCGTGAAGGCGCTCGCCGTGGGCGGCCGGATCGCCGTACTCTCCTACCACTCGCTGGAGGACCGGCTGGTCAAACAGGTCTTCGCGGCCGGAGCGGCCAATACGGCGCCCGCCGGACTGCCGGTCGTCCCCGAGCGCTACCAGCCCCGGCTCAGGCTGCTGACCCGCGGCGCCGAACTCCCCACGGAGGAGGAGGTCGCCGAGAACCGCCGGGCCGCCCCCGCCCGGCTGCGCGGCGCGGAGCGTATCCGCGAGAACGTCGAGGACACCGCATGAAAGGCCAGGGGCGGCCGCGCGGCAGGCAGAAACGCCTGGCCGCGCTGTTCCCCTCCGGCGCCGGGTCCGCCGGCACCGCGGCCCGCACGCCCTTCGTGGTCCTCATCGTCGTCCTGCTCGGCTCCGGCCTGATCACCCTGCTGCTGCTCAACTCCGCCCTCAACCAGGGGTCGTTCGAGCTGAGCAAGCTGGAGAAGAAGACCGACGAGCTGACGGACGAGCAGCAGGCGCTGCAGCAGGACGTGGACGCGTACTCCGCCCCGGGCGCGCTGGAGCGGCGGGCCCGCCGACTGGGCATGGTGCCGGGCGGCAGCCCCGCCTTCCTGCTCCCGGACGGCACCGTCCGCGGCAGGACGGGCCCGGCCACCTCGAACGGGGCGCCGCTGAGCACGTCCGCCGAGCCGTCGGCAACGAGCGCGGCCGGCCACCGGGCCCCGGCCGCCCCGGCCGCCCTCCCCCCGACGACCTCCGGCAGGTGAGCGCGGCATGACCGAGCCCAGGGACCCCCGCCGGGTGCCGCGCCCCGCACAGCGCGGCGGCCAGGCCGGTGGCCGGGGCGGCCGCCCGCCCGCCGGACGCCCCGCGCCCCGGCCGGGCCCCCGGCCCCCCGCCCGCCGCCCCGTGCGCCCCCGCCCGGGGTCCCCGGCGCTCCGCCTGGGCAGCCCGCGCCCCCGGCTGCGGCTGGTCTCCCTCGCGCTGACGCTGGTGATGCTGGTCTTCGTCGTACGCCTCTTCCAGGTGCAGGCCGTGGACGCCGGGGCGTTCGCCGCCAAGGCCAACGAGAACCGCTATGTACCGGTCAAGCTGGCCGCCGAGCGCGGTGCGATCACCGACCGCAACGGCGTGGACCTCGCCACCACCGTCGACGCGTACGACATCACCGCCGACCCGAGCCTGCTGGCGCCCGCCAAGACCAAGATCCACGACGCCCCGCAGCGGGCCGCCGCGCTGCTCGCGCCGATCCTCGGCGAGGACAAGGCCACCCTCGCCGCCAAGCTCGACCAGCCCACGGCGCGCTACGTCCTGCTCGCCCGGCAGCGCACCCCGCAGGTCTGGAAGCGGATCAAGGACCTGCGCGCCGGCCTCGACGCCAAGGCGGCCGCCGCCCCCAAGAGCGCGCCCCGCCCCGACGTCCTGGTCGGGATCTTCGCCGACAAGCACAGCAAGCGTCTCTACCCCAACAAGGACCTCGCCTCCGGCGTCCTCGGCTTCGTCAACGGGGCAGGCAAGGGCGGCGGCGGCCTGGAGGCGCTGCTGAACAAGCAGCTGGCGGGCAAGGACGGCAAGCTCGTCTACGCCCAGTCCGGCGGCCGCCGGGTGCCCACCGCCGACACCCAGGAACACCCCGCCGTCCCCGGCAGCGACGTCGAGCTCACCCTCGACCGCGACATCCAGTGGGCCGCCCAGCAGGCCATCACCGAGCAGGTCGCCAGGTCGAACGCCGACCGCGGCTACGTCGTCGTCCAGGACACCCGTACCGGAGAGATCCTGGCGCTCGCCAACGCGCCCGGGTTCGACCCCAACGAGGTGTCGAAGGCCGATCCGGAGGCACTGGGCAACGCCGCGCTGTCCGACGCCTTCGAGCCGGGGTCCACCAGCAAGCTGATGTCGATGGCCGCCGTCCTGGAGGAGGGCGTCGCCACGTCCGCCACCCGCGTCACCGTGCCCAACCGGCTGCACCGCGGCGACCGGCTGTTCGCGGACGACGTCGACCACGCCACCTGGCATCTGACGCTCAACGGCGTGCTCGCCAAGTCCAGCAACATCGGCACGATCCTCGCCGCCGGCCAGCTCGGCAAGACCCAGGCCCAGGCCAACCAGGTCCTCTACTCCTACCTGCGGAAGTTCGGTATCGGGAAGCCGACCGGCCTCGGCTTCCCCGGGGAGACCGACGGCATCCTGGCCAAGCCGCAGGACTGGAACACCTCACAGCAGTTCACCATCCCGTTCGGCCAGGGACTGTCCCTCAACGCCGTACAGGCCGCCTCGGTGTACTCCACGATCGCCAATGGGGGCGAGCGCATCGCCCCCACACTGGTCCGCGGCAGCACCGGACCCGACGGCCACTACGCACCGGCGCCCAAGCCCGGCAGGGACCGCGTGGTCAGCCCCAAGACCGCGCGCACCCTCGCCACCATGCTCGAATCGGTGGTCGACGACGAGGAGGGCACCGGAGCGAAGGCGAAGATCGACGGCTACCGCGTCGGCGGCAAAACCGGAACGTCCAACCGGGTGGACCCCCAAACCGGCCGCTACCACGGCTACACCGCGTCCTTCGCCGGCTTCGCACCCGCGGACAAGCCCCGCATCACGGTCTACTGCGCCGTGCAGAACCCCACCACGGGCAGCTACTTCGGCGGCCAGGTCTGTGGCCCGATCTACCAGCAGGTCATGGCCTTCGCGCTGAAAACCCTCCAGGTCCCGCCGACCGGTGCCAAGCCCCCGCGGCTGCCGGTCACCTTCACGCCAGGCCAATGAAATCGAGGCAATTCCGCCGTGACGACCATCACTCCCGACGGCACCCCCGACGGCACCCCCGTCGCGGGAAACTGCTCCTCCCCACGGCCCTCACTTCGCCCCGGGCCGGTGGTGCCCGGTACGCTCACCGCCGTGTCACACGCTGATCAGTCCCCGAAAGCCCAGCACGCCGAGAAGGGCGGGCCCGGCACGTATCCGGGAGCCCCGCGCCCTGAAACGGTCCGCCCCACCCCCCTGGCGGACCTCGCCGAGCAGCTGGGATGCCCCGCCCCGGAACCCGGCCAGCCCGGTGCAGGCACCGGCTCCACCGGAGCGGCTGCCGCCGCGCAGCCAGTGATGGTCACCGGCATCACCCATGACTCCCGTGCGGTCCGCCCCGGCGACGTCTATGCCGCGCTGCCCGGCGCCCGTCTGCACGGCGCCGACTTCGTCGCCCAGGCCGCCGACCTCGGCGCCGCGGCGATCCTGACCGACCCGTCGGGCGCCGAGCGCGCCGCGGCGACCGGCCTGCCGGCCCTCGTCGTCGAGAACCCGCGCGCCCGGATGGGCTCCCTGGCCGTCTCGATCTACGGTGCGCCGGGCGAGGACCTGCTCCAGATCGGCATCACCGGTACCTCCGGCAAGACCACCACCGCCTACCTCATCGAGGGCGGGCTGCGGGCGGCCGCCGCGAAGCGCGCCGACGGGGGGCTCACCGGCCTGATCGGCACCGTCGAGACCCGTATCGGCGACGAGCGGATCAAGTCCGAGCGCACCACCCCCGAGGCCACCGACCTGCAGGCGCTGTTCGCCGTGATGCGCGAGCGCGGCGTCCGCGCCGTGGCCATGGAGGTCTCCAGCCATGCCCTGGTCCTCGGCCGGGTCGACGGCTGCGTCTTCGACGTCGCGATCTTCAACAACCTCAGCCCGGAGCACATGGAGTTCCACTCCGGGATGGAGGACTACTTCCAGGCCAAGGCCCAGCTGTTCACCAAGGCCCGCAGCCGGGCCGGCGTCGTCAACCTCGACGACGAGTACGGCAAGCGGCTGGCCGAGGGCGAGTCCGAGGTACCGGTCACCACCTTCTCCGCCGAGGGCCACCCGGACGCCGACTGGCGGGCCTCGGACGTCGAGGTCGGCGCGCTCGGCTCGACCTTCACCGTGCACGGCCCGGACGGCCGGACCCTGCGCGCAGCCTCGCCGATCGCCGGCCCGTTCAACGTCGCCAACGCGCTCGCCGCGATCGTCTCGCTGGTCGTCGCCGGCATCGACCCGCAGACCGCGGCCGACGGCGTCGCCGCGGTGCCCGGTGTCCCCGGCCGCCTGGAGCGCATCGACGCCGGCCAGCCCTACCTGGCGGTCGTCGACTACGCCCACAAGACCGACGCCGTCGAATCGGTTCTGCGCGCGCTGCGCAAGGTCACCGACGGCAAGCTGCACGCCGTCCTCGGCTGCGGCGGCGACCGCGACCCGCACAAGCGCGGCCCGATGGGCGCCGCGGTGGCCCGGCTCGCCGACACGGCCATCCTGACCTCCGACAACCCGCGTGGCGAGGACCCGCTCTCGATCCTCGCCACCATGCTCGCGGGGGCCGCGGAGGTCCCCATCCACGAACGCGGCACGGTGCTGGTCGAGGAAGAGCGGGCCACCGCCATCGCTGCCGCCGTCGCCCGCGCCGAGCCCGGCGACACCGTGATCGTCGCGGGCAAGGGCCACGAGCAGGGCCAGGACATCGCCGGAGTGGTACGCCCCTTCGACGACCGCCAGGTGCTGCGCGATGCCATCGAGGGCTCGCTGAAGTCACAGCAGTCGCAGCAGTCACCGCAGCCGAACCACCAGGGATGACACACCGCCATGCGCGCACAACCCCTTTACCGTCACCGCCCGTCCCTCCCCGGGGGTGACCTGTGATCTCCCTGTCGCTCGCCGAGATCGCGAGCATCGTCGGCGGCCGGCAGCACGACATACCGGACGACGGCCGCCGGGTGACCGGACCGGTCGTGGCGGACTCCCGCGCGGTACGCCCCGGCGCGCTCTTCGTGGCCTTCGCCGGTGACCGTGCCGACGGCCACGACTTCGCGGCGGGTGCCGTCGAGGCGGGCGCGGTGGCCGTCCTGGCCGCCCGCCCCGTCGGTGTCCCCGCGATCGTCGTCGACGACGTGGTCGCCGCCCTCGGCGCGCTCGCCCGCGCCGTCGTCGAGCGGCTGGGCACCACCGTCGTCGGCCTGACCGGCTCGGCCGGCAAGACCAGCACCAAGGACCTGATCGCCCAGCTGCTGCAGCGCACCGGCCCGACGGTCTGGCCGGAGGGCAACCTCAACAACGAGATCGGGCTGCCGCTGACCGCGCTGCGCGCCGATGAGACCACCCGTCACCTCGTCCTGGAGATGGGCGCCCGCGGCGTCGGCCACATCCGCTACCTCGCCGGGCTGACCCCGCCGAGGATCGGTGTGGTGCTCAACGTCGGCAGCGCGCACATCGGCGAGTTCGGCGGCCGGGAGCAGATCGCCCTGGCAAAGGGCGAACTCGTCGAGGAGCTGCCCGCGGCCGAGGACGGCGGGGTCGCGGTGCTCAACGCCGACGACCCGTATGTGCGTGCCATGGTCCCCCGGACAAAGGCCCGCACGATCTTGTTCGGTGAGGCCGCGGACGCCGCCGTACGTGCCGAGAATGTCCGGATCACGGAGTCCGGACAGCCCTCCTTCACGCTTCACACACCCTCCGGGTGCAGTGATGTGACCATGCGGCTGTACGGTGAGCACCACGTGTCGAACGCGCTCGCCGCGGCCGCCGTCGCCCATGAGTTGGGCATGTCCGTGGACGAGATCGCCACCGCGCTCTCCGAAGCCGGCACGCTCTCCCGCTGGCGTATGGAGGTCACCGAGCGCGCGGACGGCGTGACGGTCGTCAACGACGCCTACAACGCGAACCCCGAGTCCATGCGAGCGGCGCTGCGAGCGCTGGTCGCCATGGGCGCAGCCGCCAAGGCGAAGGGCGGTCGCACGTGGGCGGTGCTCGGTGAGATGGCCGAGCTCGGCGGGGAGTCGCTCGCCGAACACGACGCGGTCGGGCGGCTGGTCGTCCGGCTCAACGTCAGCAAGCTCGTGGCAGTCGGCGGCAGGGAAGCGGCCTGGCTCGACATGGGCGCCAAGAACGAGGGTTCGTGGGGTGAGGAGTCGGTGCACGTGTCCGACGCGCGGGCGGCGGTCGACCTGTTGCGCAGCGAGCTGCGACCGGGAGACGTCGTGCTGGTGAAGGCGTCCAGGTCGGTGGGGCTGGAGCGGGTGGCCGCAGCATTGCTGGACGACGGGGGCATTGCGGGCGCTGAGGGCGCCGCCGGCGCCGAGGGTGGAGCCGCGTCCCGATGAACTCGATGAAGCAGATCCTCTTCTCCGGAATGATCGGGCTCTTCCTGACCCTGATTGGCACCCCGCTGCTGATCAAGCTGCTGGCCAAAAAGGGATACGGGCAGTTCATCCGCGATGACGGCCCGCGCGATCACCACAGCAAGCGCGGTACGCCCACCATGGGTGGTATCGCCTTCATCCTGGCCACGATCATCGCCTACGTGCTGACCAAGGTCATCACGAGCAGTGACCCCACCTTCTCCGGTGTGCTGGTGCTGTTCCTGATGGCGGGCATGGGCCTGGTCGGCTTCCTCGACGACTACATCAAGATCGTCAAGCAGCGTTCGCTGGGCCTGCGGGCCAAGGCCAAGATGGCCGGCCAGCTGATCGTCGGCATCGCCTTCGCCGTGCTCTCCCTGCAGTTCGCCGATCTGCGCGGGCAGACCCCGGCGTCCGACCGGCTCTCCTTCACCCAGGACTTCGGCTGGCAGATCGGCCCGGTGATCTTCGTGATCTGGGCCCTGTTCATGATCCTGGCGATGTCCAACGGCGTGAACCTCACCGACGGCCTCGACGGCCTCGCCACCGGCGCCTCGGTGATGGTCTTCGGCGCGTACACGTTCATCGGCATCTGGCAGCACCAGGAGTCGTGCGCCAACCAGATCACCGCGGGACCGGGCTGTTACGAGGTCCGCGACCCACTCGACCTCGCGGTCGTCGCCTCGGCCCTGATGGGCGCCTGCTTCGGCTTCCTGTGGTGGAACACCTCGCCCGCCAAGATCTTCATGGGGGACACCGGTTCGCTGGCCCTGGGCGGCGCACTGGCCGGTCTGGCCATCTGCTCCCGTACGGAGCTGCTGCTGGCCATCCTCGGCGGTCTCTTCGTCCTGATCACGATGTCCGTGGTCATCCAGGTCGGCTCGTTCCGGCTCACCGGTAAGCGGGTCTTCCGGATGGCGCCACTCCAGCACCACTTCGAACTCAAGGGGTGGTCCGAAGTCCTTGTGGTGGTCCGGTTCTGGATCATCCAGGGCATGTGCGTCATCGTGGGACTCGGCATCTTCTACGGCGGCTGGCAGGCGGCAAAGTGACCATGCAGAGCCCGGCGGACTTCGCGGGCCGGCGCATCACCGTCGCCGGCCTGGGCGTGAGCGGCGTTCCCGCCGCCCGCGCCCTGGCCGGCCTCGGCGCCCGCGTCACCGTCGTCAACAGCAGCGACGGTGAGCGCGAGCGTGCGCAGGCCGCCGAGCTGGAGAAGCTGGGGGTCACCGTCCGCCTGGGCGACGGCGACACCCTCCCCGAGGGCACGGAACTGGTCGTCACCACCCCGGGCTGGAAGCCGGCCAGCCCGCTCTTCGCCGCGGCCGAGAAGGCGGGCGTCGAGGTGTGGGGCGATGTCGAACTGGCCTGGCGGCTGCGTGGCCCGGATGCCGCCGACTGGCTGGCGGTCACCGGCACCAACGGCAAGACCACCACCGTCCGGATGCTGGCCTCGATCCTGCAGGCGGCGGGGCTGCGGACCGCCGCCGTCGGCAACATCGGCGTCCCGCTCGTCGATGTGGTGCTCGGCGAGGGGCAGCCGGACGGCACGTCGTACGACGTCCTCGCCGTCGAGCTCTCCAGCTACCAGCTGCACTGGGCGCCCTCCGTACGGGCGCACTCCGCGGCCGTCCTCAACCTCGCCCCCGACCACCTGGACTGGCACGGTTCCATGGCGGCCTACGCCGCCGACAAGGGCCGCATCTACGAGGGCAACACCGTCGCCTGCGTCTACAACGCCGCCGACCCGGCGACCGAGGAGCTGGTCCGGGCGGCCGACGTCGAGGAAGGCTGCCGCGCCATCGGCTTCACCCTCGGCACCCCCGGGCCCTCCCAGGTGGGCGTCGTCGAGGGCATCCTCGTCGACCGCGCCTTCGTGGAGAACCGGCAGCAGCAGGCCCAGGAGCTCGCCGAGGTCTCGGACGTCACGCCCGCGGCCCCGCACAACATCGCCAACGCCCTCGCGGCCGCGGCGCTGGCCCGTGCCTACGGGGTGGCCCCCGCCGCCGTACGCGACGGGCTGCGCGCCTTCCACCCGGACGCCCACCGCATCCAGCACGTCGCGGACCTCGGCAACGTCCGCTACGTCGACGACTCCAAGGCCACCAACACCCACGCCGCCGAGGCGTCGTTGGCGGCGTACGAGCACATCGTGTGGATCGCCGGCGGCCTCGCCAAGGGCGCGACCTTCGACGAGCTGGTGCAGAGGTCGGCGGCCCGGCTGCGCGGTGTGGTGCTGATCGGTGCCGACCGGGCGCTGATTCGCGAAGCCCTGGCGCGACACGCCCCCGATGTCCCGGTGGTCGACCTCGACCGGACCGACACTGGGGCGATGTCCGAGGCGGTCCGGGAAGCGAGCCGCCTGGCCGAGCCCGGCGACACCGTCCTGCTGGCTCCGGCCTGTGCCTCGATGGACATGTTCGTCAATTACAACAAGCGGGGCGAGGCCTTCGCCGACGCGGTCGGCGAGCTGACCGCACGGGATCACTAGACGTTTCTCCCCGCTGTCGTCGTCAGCCGGCGGCGAGCGCACCTGTGGAGGGGACGAGGATGACGGCCCGATCGGCGAAGCCGGCCCCGTCGCGTCCGCGCCGGCCCTCCGCGGTGCGCACACCGCGCGCCGGCCGCACACCGGGCGGCCCCCGGGGGCTCCACACCCGCCTCAAACGGGCCTGGGACCGCCCGCTGACCGCCTACTACCTGATCCTCGGCGGCAGCCTGCTGATCACCGTCCTGGGGCTGGTGATGGTCTACTCGGCGTCCCAGATCAAGGCGCTGCAGTCCGGCCTCGCCCCGACGTACTTCTTCCGCAAGCAGCTGCTCGCCGCCGTCCTCGGCGGCGGGCTGCTGCTGGCCGCCTCCCGGATGACCGTACGGCTGCACCGCACGCTGGCCTATCCGCTGCTCGCCGTCTCCGTGTTCCTGATGTGCCTGGTGCAGATTCCGGGCATAGGGGTCGCGGTCAACGGCAACCAGAACTGGATCAACCTCGGCGGCCCCTTCCAGATGCAACCGAGCGAGTTCGGCAAGCTGGCGCTGGTGCTGTGGGGCGCCGATCTGCTGGCCCGCAAACAGGACAAGCGGCTGCTGGTGCAGTGGAAGCATCTGCTGGTGCCGCTGATCCCGGTGGCGTTCCTCCTGCTCGGGCTGATCATGCTCGGCGGCGACATGGGCACCGCGATCATTCTCACGGCGATCCTCTTCGGGCTGCTGTGGCTGGCCGGTGCGCCGACCCGCCTGTTCGTGGGGGTACTGGGCAGCGCCGCGCTGATCGGGGCGCTGCTGATCAAGACCAGCGCCAACCGGATGTCCCGGCTGGCCTGCATCGGCGCGACCGATCCGGGCCCCGGCGACCAGTGCTGGCAGGCCGTGCACGGCATCTACGCACTGGCCTCCGGCGGATTCTTCGGTTCGGGTCTCGGCGCCAGTATGGAAAAATGGGGAGAACTCCCCGAACCGCACACCGACTTCATCTTCGCCATCACCGGGGAGGAACTGGGTCTGGCGGGGACGCTGTCGGTGCTCGCCCTCTTCGCGGCTCTAGGCTATGCGGGTATCCGCGTGGCCGGACGCACGGAGGACCCCTTCGTACGGTACGCCGCGGGAGGCGTGACCACCTGGATCACGGCTCAGGCCGTGATCAACATCGGTGCGGTGCTCGGCCTGTTGCCGATCGCCGGTGTCCCGCTCCCGCTGTTCTCCTACGGAGGTTCGGCCCTGCTGCCGACGATGTTCGCCATCGGGCTGCTGATCGCCTTCGCGCGTGACGAGCCCGCTGCGCGGGCGGCGTTGTCGGCCCGGTCGGCGCGGAAGCCGGTCTTCGGCAGAAGGCAGGCTGGGGTGAGATGGAAGACGATGAGACGGCGCGTCAAGAAGCGGCCGTCCGGAGAGCGGTGAATTTCGGTGCATGTCGTACTCGCCGGTGGGGGGACCGCCGGCCACATCGAGCCCGCGCTCGCCCTCGCGGACGCACTGCGGAGGCAGGACCCCACCGTGGGGATCACGGCACTCGGTACGGAGAAGGGCCTGGAGACCCGCCTCGTCCCGGAGCGCGGCTATGAGCTGGGTCTGATCCCGGCCGTGCCGCTGCCGCGCAAGCCCACCCCCGAGCTGATCACCGTCCCCGGGCGGCTGCGCGGCACGATCAAGGCCGCCGAGCAGATCCTGGAGCGCACCAAGGCCGACTGCGTCGTCGGCTTCGGCGGCTATGTGGCGCTGCCCGGCTACCTCGCCGCCAAGCGCCTCGGGGTGCCGATCATCGTCCACGAGGCCAACGCCCGCCCCGGCCTGGCCAACAAGATCGGCTCGCGGTACGCCAAGTTCGTCGCCGTCAGCACCCCCGACAGCAAGCTGCGCGGCGCCCGCTACGTCGGCATCCCGCTGCGCCGCACCATCGCCACCCTGGACCGTGCCGCGGTCCGCCCCGAGGCGCGGGCCGCCTTCGGGCTCGACCCCAACCTCCCGACCCTGCTGGTGTCCGGTGGTTCGCAGGGTGCCCGCCGGCTGAACGAGGTCACCCAGGCCGCCGTCCCGGCCCTCCAGCGCGCGGGGATCCAGGTGCTGCACGCGGTCGGCCCGAAGAACGAACTGCCGCACGCGGACAACATGCCCGGGATGCCCCCCTATGTCCCGGTACCGTACGTGGACCGGATGGATCTCGCGTACGCCGCGGCCGACATGATGCTCTGCCGCGCGGGCGCGATGACCGTCGCCGAGTTGTCCGCCGTCGGGCTGCCGGCCGCGTTCGTCCCGCTGCCCATCGGCAACGGCGAGCAGCGGCTCAACGCCCAGCCGCTGGTCAACGCCGGCGGGGGCCTGCTGGTCGATGACGCCCAGTTGACGCCGGAGTGGGTGCAAAGCAGCGTGCTCCCGGTCCTGGCCGATCCGCACCGGCTGTACGAGATGTCCCGCGCGGCCTCCGAGTTCGGCCGCCGCGACGCCGACGAGCTGCTGGTCGGCATGGTGTACGAGGCGATCGCGCAGCACAACAAGTAGCGCACGAGAGAAGGCAGGGAGCGTGGCCGGACCGGCAACCGCCCGACGCGGCGAGAAGAAGTCACCGTCCGGCCCGCCCTCCGCCGCGCCACCCCGCGCGACGGGATGGAGGCGGGTGCGCATCCCCTTTCGCGCGCCGGGCCGCCGCAGTCTGATCATCATCTCGATCGTCGCGGTGCTGCTCGGCGCGTTCGGCGTCTGGGCGCTCTACGCCTCGAACTGGCTCCGGGTGACACGCGTCGAGGCCACCGGCACCCGCGTGCTGACGCCGCATGAGGTCGTCGCCGCGGCACGCGCCCCGATGAATGAGCCGCTGGTCTCCGTGGACACGGACGCGCTCGCCCGGCGGCTGCGCGCGCGGCTGCCGCGCATCAAGACCGTGGACGTCGAGCGGTCCTGGCCGCACACAATCGGTCTGAAGGTGACCGAAAGAATGCCAGAACTGCTGATGCGAACGGGCGGAAAGTTTGTCGAAGTGGACGCCGAGGGCGTCCGGTTCGCCACCGTCCGCACCGCCCCCCGGGGCGTTCCGGTTCTGGAAATGACCGTTTCCGACTCCTCGAGTCTGCACCAGTTCGGAACCGACCGGTTGCGGCGCGCCGCGGTCGAGGTCACCCGGGATCTGCCCGCGGCCGTGCGCAAGGACGTGCGCAAGGTCCGTGTACGGTCCTACGACGCCGTCACCCTCGAACTGACCGGCGGCCGCACGGTCGCGTGGGGCAGCCGCGAAGAGGGCGCCGAAAAGGCAAAGGTGCTGACCGCGCTGCTGAAAGCGGCGCACGGCGGGCGCCACTTCGACGTCTCGGTCCCCAGTGCCCCTGCGGTATCCGGGAGTTGACGTGTGCAGCCGCAGGCCAGCACCCTGGATGGCTACGACTATGGGTGATCACATAGGGTGAAAAGAAAAACGGGAGGTTCGGCGTGTTCGTTGAACGCGCGCGCCTTGTCGACTTAGTGTCTCGTTCCAAAGGGACTTTGGAACCAAGGAACACAGGCACAGGTAACCCTAAACTTCAACGTTAGGGTTCGGGTCGGCGATACGAACCGTCCCATCGGCATCAGTCGGCGTCCACACGCAGTGCGGCGACGACACGTAACTCGAGGCGAGAGGCCTTCGACGTGGCAGCACCGCAGAACTACCTCGCAGTCATCAAGGTCGTCGGCATCGGCGGCGGTGGCGTGAACGCCATCAACCGGATGATCGAGGTCGGGCTCAAGGGCGTCGAGTTCATCGCGATCAACACCGATGCGCAGGCGCTGCTGATGAGCGACGCCGACGTCAAGCTCGACGTCGGCCGCGAAATGACCCGCGGACTCGGCGCCGGCGCCAACCCGGATGTGGGTCGCAAGGCGGCCGAGGACCACCGCGAGGAGATCGAGGAGGTCCTCAAGGGGGCCGACATGGTCTTCGTGACCGCGGGTGAGGGCGGCGGCACCGGCACCGGCGGCGCACCCGTCGTCGCCAACATCGCCCGCTCGCTGGGCGCCCTGACGATCGGTGTGGTCACCCGCCCGTTCACCTTCGAGGGCCGCCGGCGCGCCAACCAGGCCGAGGACGGCATCGCGCAGCTGCGCGAAGAGGTCGACACCCTCATCGTGATCCCCAACGACCGGCTGCTGTCCATCTCGGACCGTCAGGTGAGCGTGCTCGACGCGTTCAAGTCCGCGGACCAGGTGCTGCTGTCGGGTGTCCAGGGCATCACCGACCTGATCACCACACCGGGTCTGATCAACCTCGACTTCGCCGACGTCAAGTCCGTGATGTCGGAAGCCGGTTCCGCGCTCATGGGCATCGGCTCGGCACGGGGCGACGACCGTGCGGTGGCCGCCGCGGAGATGGCGATCTCCTCGCCGCTCCTGGAGGCATCCATCGACGGCGCCCGCGGGGTGCTGCTCTCCATCTCCGGCGGTTCCGACCTCGGTCTTTTCGAGATCAACGAGGCCGCACAGCTGGTCAGCGAGGCCGCCCACCCGGAAGCCAACATCATCTTCGGCGCGGTCATCGACGATGCGCTGGGCGACGAGGTCCGGGTGACGGTCATCGCCGCGGGCTTCGACGGCGGCCAGCCGCCGGCCCGCCGCGATGCCCAGTCGGCGCTGTCGTCCCCCAAGCGCGAAGAGCCCGCCCCGGCCCCGAGCCGTCCGGCCACCCCGCCGGAGCCGCGTTCGTCGTCCTTCGGCGGACTGGGTTCGGTTCCGGTGCGCGACGAGGAGCCGGCCCCGGCCGAGTCCTCCTCTTCCTCCTCGCTGGGCGAGGTCCCGTCGCCCCCGGCGAGCGCTCCGCAGGTTCCCCCGGCCCGTCCGTACTCGGACTCCGCGGCCGAGGAACTGGACGTTCCCGATTTCCTGAAGTGACGTAAAGCACCGAAGTGATAGGGCAACAGCACCACGAGAGCGGCGCGCACTTCGCCTTCACCGACAGGTGGGGCGGGGTGAGCGCCGCTCCGTACGATCAGCTCAACCTGGGCGGCGCGGTCGGCGACGACCCGCAGGCCGTATACGCCAACCGCGCGCGGACCGCCGCGGAACTCGGCCTCGACCCGGCCGCGGTGGTCTGGATGCACCAGGTGCACGGCCGCGAAGTCGCGGTGGTCGACGGGCCGTGGCACGGCGACGACGTCCCCGGTGTCGACGCGGTGGTGACCGGCCGCCGGGGCCTCGCGCTCGCCGTGCTGACCGCCGACTGCACCCCGGTCCTGCTGGCCGATCCGGTCGCCGGGATCGCGGGGGCCGCGCATGCGGGACGGCCCGGTCTGGTCGCCGGGGTGGTCCCGGCGGTCGTCGAGGCCATGGTGCAGCAGGGGGCGGTGCCGGCGCGGACCGTCGCGTACACCGGACCGGCGATCTGCGGACGGTGTTACGAGGTGCCCGAGGCGATGCGCTCCGATGTCGCCGCGGTGGTGCCCGAGGCCCGCGCGGTGACCGGCTGGGGCACTCCCGCGGTGGACGTCACCGCAGGGGTACGGGCCCAACTCGCCGCGGCGGGCGTACGGGTGCGTGAGGATTCCCACATCTGCACCCGCGAATCCGCCGACCACTTCTCTTACCGGCGCGACCGTACGACCGGACGGCTCGCGAGCTATGTATGGCTGGGGGAGGCCGAGCTGTGACCAGCGACCGCAAGACGCAACTGGCCGAGAACCTGGCCCGGGTGGAGGAACGTATCTCCGCCGCATGTGCCAGGGTCGGCCGGCCGCGTGACGAGGTGACCCTGATCGTGGTCACCAAGACCTACCCCGCGAGCGATGTCCGGTTGCTCGCGGAGCTGGGGGTGCGCCAGGTCGCGGAGAACCGCGATCAGGAGGCCGCGCCCAAGGCCGCTGAATGCGCTGATTTGCCCCTTACTTGGCATTTTGTTGGACAGCTCCAGACCAACAAGGTGCGCTCCGTGGCTGGTTATGCCGGAATTGTGCAATCGGTCGACCGGGTCCGGCTCGTGACCGCACTCTCCAAGGAGGCGGCGCGTGCCGGGCGTGAACTGGGCTGCCTGATCCAGGTGGCGCTCGATGCGGAGGCGGGGGAGCGCGGTGAGCGCGGCGGGGTGGCGCCCGACGGGGTCGGGGCGCTGGCCGAGGCGGTCGCCGGGGCCGAGGGTCTGCGGCTGGACGGGGTGATGACCGTCGCCCCGCTGGCCGGGCCGTACGCCGGACGTGAACTCGCCGCATTCGAGCGGCTCATGGAAATCTCATCCGACCTGCGCGCGGGTCATCCTGCTGCCACCATGGTGTCCGCAGGCATGAGCGCGGACCTCGAGGAGGCCGTGGCGGCCGGGGCGACACATGTGCGCGTCGGCACTGCGGTACTCGGAGACCGACCACGGCTCCGGTAACGTCGCCAAGCAAGTCGGACCACAGCACAAAATATGGTCATTCCCGCAAAAAGCGGGCAGGCCGCGTGGATCCAAGGCCCCTGGTGACGGAGCCGATCCACCACAGAGCGGAGGACGCAGAGAATGGCCGGCGCGATGCGCAAGATGGCGGTCTACCTCGGCCTCGTGGAGGACGATGGGTACGACGGCCGGGGGTTCGACCCCGATGACGAGTTCGAGCCCGAGCTTGACCCGGAGCCCGACCGGGGGCGGCGTCAACAGCACCCAGTGCAGGCCGAAATTCCACCCGAAAGGGAGGAACCCGTCCGTGCCGTGACACCTCCGGCGCAACGTGAACCGGCCCCGCTCACCGCGGAAAACGGACGACCCGCGCGAATCGCCCCCGTGGCATCCATCACACCCGAACGTCCAAATCTGGAGAAGAACGCACCGGTGATCATGCCCAAGGTTGTGTCCGAGCGGGAGCCCTACCGCATCACCACACTCCACCCCCGGACCTACAACGAAGCCCGTACCATCGGGGAACACTTCCGCGAGGGCACTCCGGTGATCATGAATCTCACGGAGATGGACGATACTGACGCGAAGCGACTTGTCGACTTTGCGGCCGGTTTGGTGTTTGGCCTTCACGGCAGCATCGAGCGGGTGACGCAGAAGGTGTTCCTGTTGTCGCCTGCTAACGTCGATGTCACGGCGGAGGACAAGGCCCGTATCGCAGAGGGCGGGTTCTTCAACCAGAGCTGAGACGCAACACCGGGCACACCGCGGCCGTGAGGCCAACACACGAGCAAGGCAAGGGGAGAGGGACTGCGCGAGATGAGTGTCTTTGGTCAGGTGATCTACATCGCGCTGTACTGCTTCCTGATCGTGTTGATCTTCCGGCTGGTGATGGACTATGTCTTCCAGTTCGCCCGTTCATGGCAACCCGGCAAGGCGATGGTGGTCGTTCTTGAGGCCGCCTACACTGTCACTGATCCGCCACTCAAGCTTCTGCGGCGGGTAATCCCGCCGCTGCGTCTCGGGGGCGTGGCGCTCGATCTGTCCTTCTTCGTATTGATGATCATCGTGTACATCCTGATCACCGTCGTGAGGTCGGTGTTGTTGGTGTGAACGATACGGTCTTGCCGATTGCCGACGACTACGTTGAGGTGAAGTAGAGATGCCGTTGACCCCCGAGGACGTGCGGAACAAGCAGTTCACGACCGTCCGCCTCCGAGAAGGCTATGACGAGGACGAGGTCGATGCCTTCCTCGATGAGGTCGAAGCCGAACTGACCCGGCTCCTGCGGGAGAACGAGGACCTTCGCGCCAAGCTGGCCGCTGCCACCCGCGCCGCCGCGCAGAACCAGCAGCAGCAGGGGCTGCGCAAGGGACCGGACCAGCAGCAGGAGCAGCAGCAGCGACCCGGGTCTCCGGTGCCCGCCGCCATATCCGGTCCGCAGCCGGTCCCGCCGCAGCAGCAGCAGGGGATGGGTGGCCCTCCCCAACTGCCTGGTGGTGCACCGCAGCTGCCTCCTGGTCCCGGTGGCCACGGCCCCGGCCCGCAGGGCCCGCACGGCCCCGGTCCGATGGGTCCCGGCGGTCCCATGGGCGGCCCGATGGGCGGTCCCGGCGGGCCGCAGCTGCCCGGCCCCGGTGGCCAGCAGGGCGGCCCGGGCGGTGACAGCGCGGCGCGCGTGCTGTCGCTGGCACAGCAGACCGCCGACCAGGCGATCGCGGAGGCCCGTTCCGAGGCCAACAAGATCGTCGGTGAGGCGCGCAGCCGTGCCGAGGGCCTGGAGCGGGACGCCCGCGCCAAGGCCGACGCGCTGGAGCGGGACGCGCAGGAGAAGCACCGCGTGGCGATGGGCTCGCTGGAGTCGGCCCGCGCGACGCTGGAGCGCAAGGTCGAGGACCTGCGCGGCTTCGAGCGCGAGTACCGCACGCGGCTGAAGTCCTACCTGGAGAGCCAGCTGCGTCAGCTGGAGAACCAGGCGGACGACTCGCTGGCCCCGCCGCGGACCCCGGCTGCCGCTTCGCTGCCGCCGTCCCCGTCGATGGCGTCGGCCGGTGCCGGCAGCATGGGCGGCGGCAACCACACCATGGGTGGCGGCCAGCAGATGGGCGGCAACCACTCCATGGCCGGTCCGTCCAACGGTGGTCCGTCCTACGGCGGTCAGCAGCAGATGTCGCCGGCGATGACCCAGCCGATGGCTCCGGTGCGGCCGCAGAGCCCGCAGCCGATGCAGCAGACGCCGTCGCCGATGCGCGGCTTCCTCATCGACGAGGACGACAACTGACGTCCGCGTAGCGCGCAGAGTCGGCAATCAGGGCCGGGCCCCGAGGGAACACTCCTTCGGGGCCCGGCCCTTTTGTGTGTACTTGCGCGGGGCCGGGCGTCCATGCCGGGGTGTCCTCGCCGGGGTGTCCTCGGGGACGGCGAAGCCCCCCGGTGCGGGTGGCACCGGGGGGCTTCGGCAGGTCGTATGACCGCGGGTGCGGTTACGCCTTGCGCAGCTGGAACGTGAGGGCCAGGCTCTCGTCGGTGAACGCGGGGCCGTAGGAACCGTCCGCCTCGCCGGCGGTGAAGTCGTCGGCGAGCACTTCGTCGGAGATCAGGCCGGCGTGGTCGGTCAGCGCCGTGCGCACCTCCTCGTCGGTGGACCGCCAGCGCAGCGCGATCCGGTCGGCGACGTCCAGACCGCTGTTCTTACGGGCCTCCTGGATCAGCCGGATCGCGTCGCGGGCCAGGCCCGCGCGGCGCAGCTCGGGGGTGATCTCCAGGTCGAGGGCGACCGTGGCACCCGCGTCGGACGCCACCGACCAGCCCTCGCGCGGGGTCTCGGTGATGATGACCTCGTCGGGGGCGAGGGAGACGGTCTCCCCGTCGACCTCGACGCTCGCCGTGCCGTCGCGCAGGGCGAGCGAGAGGGCGGCGGCGTCCGCCGCGGCGACGGCCTTGGCGACCGCCTGGACGCCCTTGCCGAACCGCTTGCCCAGGGCACGGAAGTTCGCCTTGGCGGTGGTGTCGACCAGGGAGCCGCCCACCTCCGACAGTGCGGCCAGCGAACTGACGTTCAGCTCCTCGGTGATCTGTGCGCGCAGGTCCTCGGGCAGGCCCGCGAAGCCGTGGGCCGCCACCAGCGCACGGGACAGCGGCTGGCGGGTCTTCACCCCCGACTCGGCGCGGGTCGCCCGGCCCAGCTCGACCAGCCGGCGCACCAGCTGCATCTGGCCGGACAGCGCCGGGTCGATGAGCGTCCGGTCGGCGACCGGCCAGCCGGAGAGGTGGACGGAGTCCGGCGCCTCGGGGGTGACCGGGACGACCAGGTCCTGCCAGACCCGCTCGGTGATGAACGGGGTGAGCGGGGCCATCAGCCGGGTGACCGTCTCGATGACCTCGTGCAGGGTGCGCAGCGCGGCCGCGTCGCCCTGCCAGAAGCGGCGGCGCGAGCGGCGGACGTACCAGTTGGAGAGGTCGTCGACGAAGGCGGAGAGGAGCTTGCCGGCGCGCTGGGTGTCGAAGGTCTCCAGGGACTCGGTGACCTGCTCGACCAGGGTGTTCAGCTCACCGAGCAGCCAGCGGTCCAGCAGCGGCCGGTCGGCCGGGGCCGGGTCGGCGGCGGAGGGCGCCCAGTTCGACGTACGGGCGTACAACGCCTGGAAGGCGACGGTGTTCCAGTACGTCAGCAGCGTCTTGCGGACGACTTCCTGGATGGTGCCGTGGCCCACCCGGCGGGCGGCCCAGGGGGAGCCGCCGGCCGCCATGAACCAGCGGACCGCGTCGGCGCCGTGCTGGTCCATGAGCGGGATCGGCTGGAGGATGTTGCCGAGGTGCTTGGACATCTTCCGGCCGTCCTCGGCGAGGATGTGACCGAGGCAGACCACGTTTTCGTACGAGGACTTGTCGAAGACGAGCGTGCCGACGGCCATCAGGGTGTAGAACCAGCCGCGGGTCTGGTCGATGGCCTCCGAGATGAACTGCGCCGGGTAGCGCTTCTCGAACAGCTCCTTGTTGCGGTACGGGTAGCCCCACTGCGCGAACGGCATCGAGCCCGAGTCGTACCAGGCGTCGATGACCTCGGGGACGCGGGTCGCGGTGCCCTGGCACGTCGGGCAGGCGAAGGTGACCGCGTCGATGTACGGGCGGTGCGGGTCCAGGTCCGACTGGTCGGTGCCGGTCAGCTCGGTCAGCTCGGTGAGCGAGCCGACGCAGGTGAGGTGGTTCTCCTCGCAGCGCCAGATAGGCAGCGGGGTGCCCCAGTAGCGGTTGCGGGACAGCGCCCAGTCGATGTTGTTGTTCAGCCAGTCGCCGAAGCGGCCGTGCTTGACCGACTCGGGGAACCAGTTGGTGTTCTCGTTCTCCCGCAGCAGGGCGTCCTTGACCGCGGTGGTGCGGATGTACCACGACGGCTGGGCGTAGTAGAGCAGCGCGGTGTGGCAGCGCCAGCAGTGCGGGTAGCTGTGCTCGTAGGCGACGTGCCGGAAGAGCAGGCCGCGGGCGTCGAGGTCGGCGACCAGTGCCTCGTCGGCCTTCTTGAAGAACTGGCCGCCGACCAGGCGCAGTTCCTCCTCGAAGGTGCCGTCCGGGCGCACTGGGTTGATCACCGGCAGGTCGTACGCCTTGCAGGTCCTGAGGTCGTCCTCACCGAAGGCCGGGGCCTGGTGGACGAGGCCGGTGCCGTCATCGGTGGTGACGTACTCGGCGTTGACGACGATATTGGCGCCCTCCAGCTCGACGAGGCCGAAGGGGCGCTCATAGGCCCAGCGCTCCATCTCGCGTCCGGTGAACGACTCGCCGGTGGCGGTCCAGCCCTCGCCGAGGGCCTTCTCCAGCAGCGGCTCGGCGACGACCAGCCGCTCGTTGCCGTCGGTGGCGACGACATAGGTGACGTCGGGGTGCGCGGCGACCGCGGTGTTGGAGACCAGGGTCCAGGGGGTGGTCGTCCAGATCAGCAGCGCGGCCCGGCCGGCCAGCGGGCCGGACGTCAGCGGCAGGCGGACGAAGACCGAGGGGTCGACGACGTTCTCGTAGCCCTGGGCCAGCTCGTGGTCCGACAGGCCGGTGCCGCAGCGCGGGCACCAGGGGGCGACGCGGTGGTCCTGGACCAGCAGGCCCTTGGTGAAGATCTCCTTCAGCGACCACCACACCGACTCGATGTAGTCGGGGTCCATCGTGCGGTACGGGGCGTCCAGATCGGTCCAGTAGCCCATACGGGTCGTGAGCTCGGCGAAGGCGTCGGTGTGGCGGGTCACCGACTCGCGGCACTTGGCGTTGAACTCGGCGATGCCGTACGCCTCGATGTCCTTCTTGCCGTTGAAGCCCAGCTCCTTCTCCACGGCCAGCTCGACCGGGAGGCCGTGGCAGTCCCAGCCGGCCTTGCGGTCGACGTGGTAGCCCTGCATCGTGCGGAACCGGGGGAAGACGTCCTTGAAGACGCGCGCCTCGATGTGGTGCGCGCCGGGCATGCCGTTGGCGGTCGGGGGGCCCTCGTAGAAGACCCACTCGGGCCGTCCCTCGGACTGCTGGAGGGTACGGGCGAAGATCTTCTGCTCCTGCCAGAACTCGAGCACGGCGTGCTCGAGGGCGGGGAGGTCTACCTGGGCGGGTACCTGGCGGTACTGGGGCTGCGGACTCATCGGGGGCTTCCTCCGGCGGACACCTGCTGCGTTCTCCGTCCGGAGGGACGAGAGCCTGCGCTCCCGCGGTACCACCCTCCTTGGCGGTGCCGCTGCACCGCCCCCTCATTGGGGTCGCGCTGCCGGTTCTACTCACCTTGGGTGGCCCGGGGGCCGTGGGGGAGCCCACTGCCCGAACCCGTGGGCGGAGCCCACTGTCCAAGCCCGTGGGCGGAGCCCACTGTCCAAAGCTTTCTTCCGGCGGCTCCGGGGTGATCTTCACATCGTGCACGCCCCCGGGCTTCCACCGTCCCCGGGTCGCTGCTGGCTGCGTACGGCGCTACTCGTCCCGTCAATGCCTCTCGCTCGGCCCAGTGTACGGGGCCGCACCGACAGTGGCCGACCGGATATACGGCAGCCGGGGGAGGCGGCCGCTGCCGGCTCCGTACGGGAGGGTGCCGGGCCGTGCGGGACGGGTCCGGGCCGCCCGGCGCGAGAGCGGTGCCGGGGCCGTTCGCCGCCACGGGCACCGGGCGCACGCCGTGACCCGAATGGCGAGCGGACGGGCGCCGCGCCGGTGGGCGGATTACCGGCCGGACAGCGGGGCACAAACGAGGCAGACCGGACGTCCGGGCCGGGTGGCAGGTCCCGAAGGGCGGTGCGTCCCGTTGCCGCGTGGCGTGCAGCGATTTATCGTTCCCGTCACGATTCGCGAACAAAGTCACATATGTGAAGGGGTCGCGGCCATGGTGGCGAAAAAGACCGCCGCGGAGAAGAGCACGACGCCTGCCGACGAGGCCGTCGCGAAGCAGCCTGCGACGAAGAAGACGGCCCCGGAGAAGGCAGCTCCGAAGAAGGCCGCGGCCAGGAAGACGGCGGCCGGTACGACCACGCCCGGGAAGACCACGGCCGAACGGGCGGCGCCGAAGAAGGCGGCCGCGAAGAAGCCGGCGGCCAGGAAGACCGCGGCGAAGAAGACCGCGAAGAAGGCTCCGGCCAAGACGGCCGCGGTGCCCGCTAAGAAGACGGGAGCCAAGACGGTGGTGGCGAAGAAGACTGCGGCCGCAACGGCCAAGGCCCACGGCAACGACTCCGCGGTGCCCATGGCCCGGGTGGCCGCGGCGCCGGGGGAGCTTGCCGTACGGCCCGGCGAGGACCCCTGGACGCCCGAAGAGGTCACCGAGGCACGGACCGAACTGATGGAGGAGACGGCGCGGCTGCGGCTGGAGATCGTCTCGGCCGAGGACGCCATCGCCGGGCTGATGCGCGACTCCGGTGACGGAGCGGGCGACGACGAGGCCGACACCGGCACCAAGAACATCACCCGCGAACACGAGCTGGCGCTCGCCTCCAACGCCCGCGAGATGCTCCACCAGACCGAGCGCGCCCTGGGCCGGCTGGACGCGGGCACCTACGGCCTCTGCGAGAACTGCGGCAACCCCATCGGCAAGGCGCGGATGCAGGCCTTCCCCCGGGCGACGCTGTGCGTGGAGTGCAAGCAGAAGCAGGAACGCCGTTGAGCGGCCGGCAGGCGTCGCCGACGGCACCCGGTCCGCCCGCGCCCGTACGTGTGTGCCGTACTCTCGTGGTTCAGCCGGGCATGGCCCGGCCGTGGACACGACGGGCTGAGGGACTCACACGTGGCTAAGGCCGAACGCATCACCGGTACGCCGGAACCCGAGCCGGGTGCCGGAGCGGATTCCGCCGAGGAATCCGAGGGGAGTAAGACGGTGAAGCCGGAGCAGGGCACCGGACAGCGCAAGCGGCGGATCACCGCGCTGCTGCTGGTCGCGCTCTGCGTCTACCTGCTCGACCTGGGCAGCAAGCTCCTGGTGGTCGCGAAACTGGAGCACCATGAGCCCATCCAGGTCATCGGGACGCTGCTGCAGTTCACCGTGATCCGTAACCGCGGCGCCGCATTCAGCATGGGCGAGGCGCTGACGATCTTCCTCACCCTCATCGCGGTGGCCGTGATCGTGGTGATCGCCCGGATCGCCCGCAAGCTCTACAGCCTGCCCTGGGCGATCGCGCTCGGGCTGCTGCTCGGCGGCGCCTTCGGCAACCTCACCGACCGGCTGTTCCGCTCGCCGGGGGTCTTCGAGGGCGCGGTGGTCGACTTCATCGCCCCGGCGCACTTCGCGGTCTTCAACCTCGCCGACTCCGGGATCGTCTGCGGCGGCATCCTGATCGTGATCCTGTCCTTCCGGGGACTGGACCCCGACGGGACCGTGCACAAGGACTGACACCCCGAGACGGGGCCGGCCGGGGCAGGAGCCGTTGGCGGCGCCGGCAACGGGGCTGTGGGGCCGGGCCCCGGCCCCGGGCAGGGCACCGTGACGGGACTGCCATACTCGTGGGGTGAGCACCATTCCCGAGATCCGCACCCTGCCCGTACCGGACGGCCTGGAGGGCGAGCGCGTCGACGCCGCGCTGGCCCGGATGTTCGGCTTCTCCCGTACGAAGGCGGCCGAACTCGCCGCCGCCGGCAAGGTCCGGGTCGACGGATCCGAGGTGATGAAGTCCGAGCGGGTGACCGGCGGCGCCTGGCTGGAAGTCGAGATGCCGCAGGCCGCGGCGCCCGTGGAGATCATCGCCGAGCCCGTCGAGGGCATGGAGATCGTGCACGACGACGACGACATCGTGGTGATCGTCAAGCCCGTCGGCGTGGCCGCGCACCCCAGCCCCGGCTGGACGGGCACCACCGTCATCGGCGGTCTGGCCGCGGCCGGCTACCGCATCTCCACCTCCGGCGCCGCCGAGCGCCAGGGCATCGTGCACCGCCTCGACGTCGGCACCTCCGGCCTGATGGTGGTCGCCAAGTCCGAGCGCGCCTACACCCTGCTCAAGCAGCAGTTCCGTGAGCGCACCGTCGACAAGCGCTACCACGCCCTGGTCCAGGGCCACCCGGACCCGATGAGCGGCACCATCGACGCCCCCATCGGCCGGCACCCCCAGCACGACTACAAGTGGGCGGTGACCGCCGAGGGCAAGGCGTCCGTCACGCACTACGACCTGATCGAGGCGTTCCGCGCGGCCAGCCTGCTCGACATCAAGCTGGAGACCGGCCGCACCCACCAGATCCGGGTGCACATGTCCGCGCACCGCCACCCCTGCGTCGGCGACCTGACCTACGGCGCCGACCCCACCCTCGCCAAGCGCCTCGGCGTCACCCGGCAGTGGCTGCACGCCATGCGGCTGGGCTTCGAGCACCCCTCCGACGGCCGCTGGGTCGAGTTCGAGAGCGCCTACCCGGAGGACCTGCAGCGCGCCCTGGACACCGTCCGGGACGAGAGCGGCTGACGCGCAGAACACCGGGCGGGCGCCGACACGGCGGGCACATGTCCGTGTCATGGCACGCTGGGGTCGGAAAATGACCGCATCCGACCCCGGAGCGTAGCCACCGTGGACCAGCTGGCTCTGATGTTCGTCCTGCTGCTCGGAGCCGTGGTCATGGTTCCGGTCGGCGACCGGCTGAGGCTTCCGTCGCCGGTGCTGATGACCCTCGTCGGCGCCGTGCTGGCACTGCTGCCGTTCGTGCCCAACGTCGAGGTGCCGCCCGAGTTCATCCTGCCGGTGGTGCTGCCGCCGCTGCTCTACGCGGCCGTGCAGCGCACCTCCTGGCGGCAGTTCACCGCCAACGTCCGGCCGATCTTCCTGCTTGCCGTGGCGCTGGTCTTCGCCACCACCGCCGCGGTCGCCGCCGTCGCCCAGGCGGTGGTGCCCGGGATGCCGGTGGCCGCAGCGGTGGTGCTCGGCGCGCTGGTCGCCCCGCCCGACCCGGTGGCCGCGACGGCCGTCGCGGGCAAGCTCGGGCTGCCTCGCCGGCTGGTGTCGATCCTGGAGGGCGAGGGGCTGTTCAACGATGTCACCGCCATCGTGCTGTACCACGTCGCGCTCGCGGCGGCGGTCAGCGGAACCTTCTCGGTGCCCGCCGCGGTCGGCTCGCTGGTGCTCTCCGCGGTGGTCGCCATAGCGGTCGGCCTGGGGCTCGGCTGGGTCACCAACAAGCTGATGGGGCTGCTCGGTGACCCGACCCTGCAGATCGGTCTGACGCTGCTGGTGCCGTTCGTCGCGTACGTCCTGGCCGAGAACTTCCGCGGGTCCGGGGTGCTGGCGGTGCTGACCTGCGCGCTGTTCCTGGCCGAGTACGCGGTCGACCCGGACGATGTGATGGGGCGGCTCGCCGGCTACACCTTCTGGGAGGTCGTCGACACCCTCGTCACCGGTGTCGCCTTCGGGCTGATCGGCCTGGAGCTGCACAACATCTTCGGGGCGGCCTCTCACCGCTGGGGCCAGCTGCTCGGCGCCGGCGCCGCCGTCGTCGGGGTGGTCGTCGGCGTCCGCCTGCTGTGGCTGCTGCCCGCCGCCTGGCTGGCCAGGCGGATGCACAAGCGCCGCGACTACGACGAGGAGATCCCGATGAGCTGGCGGGAGACGCTCATCATGTGGTGGGCGGGGATGCGCGGGGTGGCCTCGGTGGCGCTGGCGCTGGCCATTCCGTACAGCGTCGACGGCGGCGAGGACTTCCCGGTCCGCGACGACATCCTCTTCATCGCCTTCGCGGTGGTGCTCAGCACGCTCCTCGTCCAGGGCCTCACCCTGCCCTGGCTGGTGCGCCGGCTGCGGGTACGGGCCGACACCGATGCCGTCGACGCGCTGGAGCGGGAGCTGGCGATCCGGGTGATCAAGGCGTCCAAGCGGCGGCTGAAGGAGATCCTGGAGGTCGAGGAGCTGCCCGACGAGGTCAGCGAGCAACTGGCCCGCCGCGCGCACGACATCGGTGCCCGGATCGCGCCGGACATCGTCGACGACGAGCGGCGCGAGCTCTTCGACAAGCGCATCACCCGGCTGAAGAAGGTGCACCGCATCCAGGGCGAGATGCTGTCGGCCGCCCGGCACGAGGTACTGGCGGCGCGCAGCGAACCGGGCGCGGACCCGGAGATCGTCGACCGGGTGCTGCGCCATCTGGACATGCGCAGCCTGCGGGGCGCGCCGTAGGGGGTGTCTCCCTCCAGGGACAGCCCTTAGGGCCTGTCCGGCGGCGCCGTCGCCGTGGTGATCCGCGGCAGTGCGTAGGCGTGTTCGGCCCGCAGCCACTCCAGCAGCCGCTCGCGGACCTCGCAGCGCACCGTCCACAGGGTGTCCGAGTCCCGGGCGGTCACCAGCGCGCGCACCACGATCGTGGACGGTGTGGTGTCGGTGACCACCAGACTCCAGGACCTGCCGTCCCACTCCGGGCACTCCTGGAGGACTTCCAGCAGCCGCTGACGCATCTTCTCCACCGGCGCGCTGTGGTCGAGGTGGAAGAGGACCGTGCCGGTCATCTGCGCACCGCCGCGCGACCAGTTCTCGAACGGCTTGCCGGTGAAGTACGACACCGGCATGGTGATCCGGCGCTCGTCCCAGGTCCGCACGGTCAGAAAGGTCAGCGTGATCTCCTCGACCGTGCCCCACTCGCCGTCCACGACGACGGTGTCCCCGATCCGCACCATGTCGCCGAACGCGATCTGCAGCCCCGCGAAGAGGTTGCCGAGGGTGGACTGGGCGGCGATACCGGCGACGATGCCCAGCAGACCGGCCGACGCCAGCATGGAGGTACCGACCGCCCGCATCGCCGGGAACGTCAGCAGCATCGAGGCGGCCGCGACGACGATCACCACGGCCGTCACCACCCGCTGGATCAGCGTCACCTGGGTCCGTACCCGCCGCACCCGTGCCGCGTCCCGGGCGCCCGCCGCATAGCGCGAGTACGAGGACTCGACGATGGCCGCCGCGGCCCGGACGACCAGCCAGGCGGTCGCCGCGATCAGGACCAGGGTCAGCGCCTGCCCGATGCCCGCCGCGTGCTTTTCGACGGACTCCAGGCCCGTATGGTCGAACGAGCCGCGCAACAGGGCCGCGCAGAGCACCACTTGCAGCGGTATCCGGCAGCGGCGCAGCAGGCCCCACAAGGGGGTCTCCGGGTGGCCGGCGTCGATCCGGCGCAGTGCCCGGTCGGCGAGCCAGACCAGAATGAGCGCGAGCAGGACGGCGCCGCCGATGACGACGACCGGACGCAGGACGTCCTCCAAGGACACGAGACTCCTCCTCCGTGGGGTGCGAGGGGCTGTGGTGTGCTGGTACCCGGTCCCCGTGACCGTAACTGGCAGGATGGGGCGAGATCGATCCAACCCCAGGGAAGTGATGTCAGTGCCGGCCGCCTCCGAGTCCCCGACCAGCGGACTTTCGACGATTGTGCTGTTCCATTCGGTGTGCGGGCTGCGTCCCGCGGTGCATGCCGCGGCGGACCGGCTGCGCGCCGCGGGGCACGAGGTGATCGTCCCCGATCTGTTCGACGGCCGGACCGCCGACTCCGTCCCGGACGGCATTCTCATCAAGGACGAGATCGGCAAGGAGGAACTGCTCAAGCGGGCCATCACGGCCGTCGCGCCCTACTCCGACCGCGGGCTGGTCTACGCCGGCTTCTCCTTCGGCGGCTCGGTCGCGCAGAACCTCGCGCTCGGCGACGAGCGGACCCGCGGGCTCCTTCTGCTGCACGGCACCTCGGACATCGCGGACGGCACCGTCGCCGACGACCTGCCGGTGCAGCTGCATGTCGCCGACCCCGATCCGTACGAGCCGCACGACTGGCTGAACGCCTGGTATCTGCAGATGCGCCGGGCCGGCGCGGACGTGGAGGTCTTCCGCTACGCCGGCGCCGGCCATCTCTTCACGGATCCCGATCTGCCCGACTACGACGCGGAGGCCGCTGAGAGCGCCTGGAAGGTGGCGCTGGGCTTCCTCGCCGAGCTGTGAGCCGGCAGGCCGGGCGGACCGGGGCGGGCTTACCCTCGGGGAGACACCCCTAGACGAGCGGCTGGTCCGCGCGCTCCACCTGCTGGCTGCCGGACCGGGTCAGGTACGAGCGCAGCAGGGTGCTGGTGGCGTTCGGATCGGTCTTGTCGGAGATGCCGAAGTAGTCCATCTGCGTCCGCTCGGCGTCGATGTCCAGGACCCCGTAGCCGTGCGAGTCCATGTCCAGCCACTTCACATGGCGGTTGGCGGCCTTGATGGCGGCGACCCCGGCCAGCGAGACCGTGTGCGGGGCGACGTGCAGGAAGTCGTCCACGTTGTCGGAGGTGACGGAGGTGACCACGAACTCCGTCGCCACCGCGCGGTCGGCGGGGTAGGTCGCCGCCTGGAGCGGCACCTCGTTGGCCCAGGCCATGTGGATGTCGCCGGTCAGGAACACCGTGTTGTCGATGCCGCGGTCGCTGAGGTGGCTCAGCAGCTCGCGTCGGTCGTCGGTGTAGCCGTCCCACTGGTCGGTGTTGATCGCCAGGCCCTCCTTGGGTATCCCGAGGATCTCGGCGAGCGGGCCCAGCAGCTTCGCGGGGACGGCGCCGAAGGCGACCTGCGAGATCATCACCGAGGTGCCGACCAGCCGCCAGGCGGTGTCCGAGCGCTCCAGTCCGGACTTGAGCCAGTCCAGCTGCGCCCGCCCGGTGATCGTACGGCTCGGGTCGTCGACCGCCCCGCTGCCCGGCTTGACCTGGGCGTCGCGGAACGACCGCAGGTCCAGCAGGTGCAGATCGGCGAGGGTGCCGAAGCGCAGCCTGCGGTAGGTGGTGCCGGCGATCGAGGGGCGCACCGGCATCCACTCGAAGTAGGCCTGCTTCGCGGCGGCCACCCGCGCGGACCAGGGGCCCTCGGTCTCCGGGGTGTGGTTGACCGCGCCGCCCTTCCAGGCGTTGTCGGCGAACTCGTGGTCGTCCCACATGGCGATGACCGGGTGCGTGGCGTGCATGGCCATCGCGTCCGGGTCGGTCTTGTGGACGCCGTGGCGGATGCGGTAGTCGGCGAGCGTCAGCAGCTCGTGGGCGGGGGTGTGCGGGCGGACGACGTACTTGAACTCCGGGTACTCGCCGGACTTGTACTCGTAGAGGTAGTCGCCGACGTGGAGCACCGCGTCCAGCTCGGTGCGGGCGGCCAGGTGCCGGTAGGGGGAGAAGTAGCCGGACTCCCAGTTGGCGCAGGAGACCACGCCGAAGCGGATGTTGCCGGCCGCGGTGTCGGGGGCGGGCGCGGTACGGGTCCGGCCGACGGGGGAGTGCTGTCCGTCGACGGTGAAGCGGTAGTAGTAGTGGGTGGCCGGGTGCAGGCCGCGGACGTCGGCCTTGACGGTGTGGTCACTGGCGGCAGAGGTGGTCAGGTTCCCCCGGGCGACAACGGACGTGAAGTTCTTGTCGCTCGCCACCTGCCAGCTCACCTTGGTGGCCGGTCCGCGGCCGGAGCCGGGGGTCGCCGACGCGGTCGGCGTGACCCGGGTCCACAGCAGTACGCCGTCCGGGAGCGGGTCCCCGGAGGCGACGCCGTGCTGGAAGAACGAGCCCTGGTCCGCGGCCTCTTGGGCGTGCGCGGTGGCGGCGCCGGCGAACGGCAGAAGGGCGGCGGTGGCGGCTACGGCCGTGACGGCAGTGCGGCGCGAGATCTGGTCATGATCGGTCACGGCCGATCACCTTACTGGCCGGTAAACGAACCCGGGAGGGCGAATTCCGATAACTCCGGGAATTCGCCCGCCCGTTGTCCGAAAGGCACTCAGTGGGAGCCCGAGGGATCCTTTTCGCCCTCGCGGATGCCGTTCGTGCCACCTTCGCCCGTGCTGCCGCCCTTGCCCCCGCCCCCTCCGGCCGGCTTCTTCGCCGGGCCGAACTCCTTGTCGATCATCTTCTTGAAGTTGGCCTGCGCCAGCTGGTTGTACTGCGCCTGCGTCATCTGCTGCTGCGGGACCTGCGGCATGACCAGTTTCTTGTCGCCGTGCATGAACGCGGGCGTGCCCTTGACGCCCTTGCGTCCGAACAGCGCGGTCATCTCCATCGCCCAGCGGTCGTAGGTGCCCTTCTTGACCGCCGTGGCGAACGCCTTGTCGTTCTTCAGCGCCGGCACCTCGCCGGCGACCTTGAGCAGTTCCGCGTCCTTGGCGTACAGGTCCTCGCGCTCGTCGGGGTGGTACTTGGCCGAGTACAGCGCCGACTTGTACTGCAAGAAGGCCTCCGGGCTGACGTTCAGCGCCGCGCCGAGCGCGCTCAGCGCGTTCTTCGAGCCCTCACCGCCGCCGGCACCGTCGATGAAGGTGTACATCGTGAAGCGGACCCGGTACCGGCCGTCCTCGATGTCCTTGGCCAGGGCCTTGCCGCTGCTCTGCTCGAAGGCCGCACACGCCGGGCAGCGGACGTCCTCGAAGACCTCCAGGGTCTGCTTGGCGTTCTTGTCGCCTATCAGGATCTCGGTGCCGTTCTTGCCCTGGGTGTGCGCGGGCGTGACGAGCTTGGCCTCCTTGGCGGCCTCCCAGCCCTTGGGCTCGTTGGCCTTCATCACGGCGTAGCCGATGCCGCCGGCCACCGCCAGGACGCCGATCACCGCGCCCGTCGCGGTCAGTTGGCGGCGCAGCTTGTCCTTCTTCTTCTGGCGTTCCCGCTCGGCCCGGATGCGTTCGCGGGCCGCGGTCTTGTTGGCGAGGTTGTTGCGGTTGCTCATGGGTGGTGGGGTCCCCTCGAGGTCGTGCCGGCTTCGGTGTGCTGGTCAGGCGCTGGCCGGGCGGGGCGGGCCGCGGCGCCGTACGCAGTGCACGAGGAGGGGGAGCGGGCGGGGCGGCGGCAGCGGGTGCAGCGGCCGGATCCGCCGGCGGGGCGGGGCGGGGGTGGTGGTGCGCACCGCGACCGCGGTGCGCAGCGGGCGGAAGGCGCCGGCCGCGGCGGCGCGCAGCAGGGCGTCCAGGGCGGCGTCCCCGCGGTGCAGCCAGGCCGCGGCGAGCAGGCCGACCGCGACATGGGCGGCGAGCAGCAGCCAGGGGGCCGCCGCCGGGACGGCCGGCGGCAGCGGCGCGCCCGGACGGACGGCCGCGCGGGCCAGCGGTGTGCCCCATTCGCCGCCCCGGCACAGCATTTCGACGCCGACCGAGCGCAGCGGGCCGGTGACCGGGCCGCCGGCCGGCCCGTAACAGGTGTGCTGCCCGGTGGTGAAGACGGTGTCGGCGGCCAGTTCGAGCGGCACCAGCAGCGCGGCGACGGCGCCGAATCCGCGCTCCCGGCCGGTCAGCGCATAGGCCGCGGCGAAGACCCCCGCGCAGGTCGCGAGGACCGGAGCGGGCGGTAACGGGTGGTGCGAGAGCAGCACATGGGAGGCCGCGGACAGGGCGGTGCACAGCGCGGTGAACAGTGCCGCCCGCAGCGCCCTGAGCTGGACTCCCGGCGCGGCCGCCGGCCGGGCCCCGGGGCGTATTCCCGTCGCCTGCATGACGGGAGTCTGCCATGTGCACGGCACGAGCCCGGGTCAAGATTTGGCATCGGCCGGCGCGCACGGAGCACGCCGGCCGCGAGGTACGGGACGCGGCCCGGCCGGTGACCGGGCCGCCCGCGTCACTTCTTCAGGGCCTTGTCCACCATGGAGTTGAAGGCGGCCACGCTGGACGGCGCCACCTTGCCCTGCGGGCTGTCCGTGCCCAGCACCGTGTCGTTGAGCTTGATCGTCGGGGTGCTGGTGACGTCCTTGACCGCGCTGAAGGCGTTGGACATCTCCATCGCCCACCGGTCGTACGTGCCCGACTTGACGGCCTTCTGGAAGGCCGCGTTGCCCTTGAGTGCCGGGATGGTGTCGGCGACCTTGATCAGGTAGCTGTCGTCGGCGAACTTGTCCGGGCCGGTCTCGTCCGGGTGGAACTCCTTCGAGTACAGCGCGTACTTGTACTTCAGGAAGGCGTCGGGGCTGACGTCGAGCGCGGCGCCCAGTGCGCTCAGCGCGTTCTTGGAGCCGGTGCCCTTGAGGTTGGCGTCGAGGAACGTGCCCAGGTGGTAGGACGCCTTGTACTTGCCGTCCTTGATGTCCTTCTCGACGGTGGCGCCCACGTTCTGCTCGAAGGCCGCGCAGCCGGGGCAGCGCGGGTCCTCGAAGAGGTTCAGGGTGTTCTTGGCGTCCTTCTTGCCGACGACGACCGTGGTGCCGTTCTTGCCGCTGGTGTTGTGGGGCTTGGTCAGCGGGGCCTTCGCGGCCTTCGCCCAGTCGGTGCTGTCCCCGGAGGCGGAGCTGCTGCCGCCGTCCATGGAGGAGACCGCCACCCCGATGCCACCGGCGATCGCCAGGACGCCGACGATCGCACCGCCGACGATCAGCTGCCGGCGGATCTTGTCCTTCTTCGCCTGCCGCTCACGCTCGGCGCGCAGCCGCTCGCGGGCTGCCTGCTTGTTGGCCTGGTTGTTGCGGTTGCTCATGGCTGTTCCTGCTCTGTGAAGATCCGTGAGGCGGGAGATATGTGCGGTCGGCGGCGTACGCACGCGGTGCGGGCGCACGCGGGCCGCGCGGCCGAAGGCCTACGCGGCCAGTGCGCAGGGCGGTCCACGGCGCACGACGCAGTGCACGAGCAGGGGGACGGCGCGGGCGGGGCGCCCGGGCCGTACGGGGGCGGGCACCGGGCGGCGCGGTGCGGCGCCGGCGACGATGACCGCGACGGCGATCAGCAGCGGGCGGAAGGCGAAGCCCGCCATCGCGCCCAGCAGCTGGTGCAGCGCTCGCTCGCCGCGGCGCAGCCAGCCCGCCGCCAGCAGCCCGGTGCACACATGCGCCGCGAGCAGGACGAGCCAGGTGATCACGGGCGCGGTGTCCTGTGGGGACAGCCGCGTCAGCGGTGCGCCGACGGGGTCGCCACCGCACAGCAGATCCACGCCCAGTGAGCGCAGCGGGCCGGCGACCGGGCCGCCGGCCGCTCCGTAACAGGTGTGCTGTCCCAGGCTGAAGGCCAGATCGGCGGCCAGTTCCAGGGGGACCAGCAGCGACGCGATCCGCCAGAAGCCGCGCTCCCGGCCGGCCAGCGCGTAGGCGAGGGCGAACACGGCGGCACTGAGCGCGCTGACGAGGCTCAGCGGCAGCGGCATACGGGACAGCAGGACGTGCGAACCCGCGGAGAGCGTCACGCACAGCGCCGTGAAAAGCGCTGCGCGCAGTGCCCGCAGGTGTGCCGCCGAGATGTCCATTACAGCCGAGTGTGCCATGGGCCGGGGTAAGCGGCGGCTAAGGGGGTCCGAAGCCGTACGCACCGGTGCATACGGTGCGTACGGCATGCGGCGGCCCTCTCGTCCTGACCGCCCTACAGCCCCGGGATCCGCCCGTTGCGGAAGAGGTCCACGAAGATCTGGTGGTCACGGCGGGCGCGGGCGCCGTAGGAGTGCGCGAAGTCGACCAGCAGCGACGCGAAGCCGTCCTCGTCGGCGGCGATGGCCGCGTCGATGGCCCGCTCCGTCGAGAACGGCACCAGCGAGTGGCCGCTCTCGTCGTCCGCGGCGGCGTGCATGGTCGCGGTGGCCCGGCCCAGGTCGGCCACCACCGCCGCGATCTCCTCCGGGTCGTCGATGTCCGACCAGTCCAGGTCGACGGCGTACGGCGAGATCTCGGCGACCAGCTGGCCCGCGCCGTCCAGTTCGGTCCAGCCCAGCCACGGGTCGGCGTGGTCCTGCAGGGCGCGCTGCGAGATCACCGTGCGGTGGCCCTCGTGCTGGAAGTAGCCGCGGACCGCGGGGTCGGTGATGTGCCGGGAGACGGCCGGGGTCTGCGCCTGCTTCATGTAGATCACGACGTCGTTCTCCAGGGCGTCGCTGTTGCCCTCGAGCAGGATGTTGTACGACGGCAGACCGGCCGAGCCGATGCCGATGCCGCGGCGGCCCACCACGTCCTTGACGCGGTAGGAGTCCGGGCGGTCCAGGCTGGACTCCGGAAGCGTCTCCAGATAGCCGTCGAAGGCGGCGAGGACCTTGTAGCGGGTCGCCGCGTCCAGTTCGACGCTGCCGCCGCCCGCCGAGAAGCGGCGCTCGAAGTCGCGGATCTCCGTCATGGAGTCCAGCAGCCCGAACCGGGTCAGCGAGCGGGCCATGCGCAGCGCGCCCAGCAGCGGCCCGTCGGCCGTGTCCAGGGTGAAGGGCGGCAGCTCGTCCCGGTCGGAGCTCTTCGTCCCCGAGGCCAGCGCGTGGATGCGCTCCCGGTAGGCGGCGGCGTAGGTGCGCACCAGGTCGGTGATCTGCTTGTCGCTGAGCGCCTTGGCGTAGCCGATCAGCGCGACCGAGGCGGCGAACCGCTTGAGGTCCCAGGTGAACGGCCCGACGTACGCCTCGTCGAAGTCGTTGACGTTGAAGATCAGCCGGCCCGTGGAGTCCATGTACGTGCCGAAGTTCTCGGCGTGCAGATCGCCGTGGATCCACACCCGGCCGGTCTGCTCGTCCAGATACGGGCCGCCGTCCTTGCCGCCGTCGTCCTGCGCGGCCTCCAGGTCCCGGTAGAACAGGCAGGCCGTGCCCCGGTAGAAGGCGAAGGCGGAGGCGGCCATCTTCCGGAATTTCACACGGAAGGCCGCGGGGTCGGCGGCGAGCAGCTCCCCGAAGGCGGTGTCGAAGACGGCGAGGATTTCCTCGCCGCGCTGCTCGGCGTCCTGCGCCGGGGCGTGCTGGGACGGCATCGCTGGGTGCCTCCTGAGGTGCGGAAGGGGTACGGAGAGCCGTGGCGGAACCCGTCGCGGATCTGCCACTGACAACGCGCGAGGCTACTCGTCGGTGCCCGCCGATTGTCAGTGGGGAGTCGTAGACTTCGAGACCGTCTCACCCATCCGTCGCCGACCGTGCACCGGCCGTCCGACCGCCGTCCCGCGCCGAGGCGCTTCGCGCCGTTTCGTACTTTTGGAGGTCCCCCGCCGTGGCAGCCCCGTCCAGGCCCCCCTTCACGCACCTGCATGTCCACACCCAGTACTCACTGCTGGACGGTGCGGCGCGGCTGTCGGACATGTTCAAGGCGTGCAACGAGATGGACATGACGCATATCGCCATGTCCGACCACGGCAACCTCCACGGCGCGTACGACTTCTTCCACTCGGCGCAGAAGGCCGGGGTGACGCCGATCATCGGCATCGAGGCGTATGTGGCGCCGGAGTCGCGGCGGCTCAAGCGCAAGATCCAGTGGGGCCAGCCGCATCAGAAGCGCGACGACGTCTCCGGTTCCGGTGGTTACACCCACAAGACGATCTGGGCGGCGAACAAGACCGGTCTGCACAACCTCTTCCGGCTGTCCTCGGACGCCTACGCCGAGGGCTGGCTGCAGAAGTGGCCGCGGATGGACAAGGAGACCATCGCCCAGTGGTCCGAGGGCCTGATCGCCTCCACCGGCTGCCCCTCCGGTGAGCTGCAGACCCGGCTGCGGCTCGGCCAGTTCGACGAGGCGCTGAAGTCCGCCTCCGAGTACCAGGACATCTTCGGCAAGGACCGGTATTTCCTGGAGCTGATGGACCACGGCATCGAGATCGAGCGCCGGGTCCGCGACGGCCTGCTGGAGATCGGGAAGAAGCTCGGCATCCCCCCGCTGGTCACCAACGACTCGCACTACACCTACGCCCACGAGTCCACGGCGCACGACGCCCTGCTGTGCATCCAGACCGGCAAGAACCTCTCCGACCCGGACCGCTTCCGCTTCGACGGCACCGGCTACTACCTCAAGTCCACCGACGAGATGTACGCCATCGACTCCTCGGACGCCTGGCAGGAGGGCTGCGCCAACACCTTCCTGGTGGCCGAGCAGATCGACACCAGCGGGATGTTCGAGAAGCGCGACCTGATGCCGAAGTTCGACATCCCGGAGGGCTACACCGAGGTCACCTGGTTCCAGGAGGAGGTCCGGGCCGGCATGCAGCGCCGCTACCCGGACGGGGTCCCCGAGGACCGGCAGAAGCAGGCCGAGTACGAGATGGACATCATCATCCAGATGGGGTTCCCCGGCTACTTCCTCGTCGTCGCCGACTTCATCATGTGGGCCAAGAACAACGGGATCGCGGTGGGCCCCGGCCGTGGCTCCGCGGCCGGTTCGATCGTGGCGTACGCCATGGGCATCACCGACCTCGACCCGATCACCCACGGACTGATCTTCGAGCGGTTCCTCAACCCCGAGCGCGTCTCCATGCCCGATGTCGACATCGACTTCGACGAGCGCAGGCGCGTCGAAGTGATCCGGTATGTGACGGAGAAGTACGGCTCCGACAAGGTCGCCATGATCGGCACCTACGGCAAGATCAAGGCCAAGAACGCCATCAAGGACTCCGCGCGCGTCCTCGGCTACCCCTATGCGATGGGCGACCGCCTCACCAAGGCCATGCCCGCCGACGTCCTCGGCAAGGGCATCGACCTCAGCGGCATCACCGACCCCAAGCACCCGCGCTACAGCGAGGCGGGCGAGATCCGGGGGATGTACGAGAGCGAGCCGGACGTCAAGAAGGTCATCGACACCGCCAAGGGTGTGGAGGGCCTGGTCCGTCAGATGGGTGTGCACGCGGCCGGCGTGATCATGTCCAGTGAGCCCATCGTCGACCACGCCCCGCTCTGGACGCGGCACACCGACGGCGTGACCATCACGCAGTGGGACTACCCCCAGTGCGAGTCGCTGGGCCTGCTCAAGATGGACTTCCTGGGCCTGCGCAACCTCACGATCATGGACGACGCCGTCAAGATGGTGAAGGCCAACAAGGGCGTCGACCTGGAGATGCTCTCCGTACCGCTCGACGACCCCAAGACCTTCGAGCTGCTCTGCCGCGGCGACACCCTCGGCGTCTTCCAGTTCGACGGCGGCCCGATGCGTTCGCTGCTGCGGCTGATGAAGCCCGACAACTTCGAGGACATTTCCGCCGTCTCGGCGCTCTACCGTCCCGGCCCGATGGGCATGGACTCGCACACCAACTACGCGCTGCGCAAGAACGGCCTCCAGGAGATCACCCCGATCCACCCGGAGCTGGAGGAGCCCCTCAAGGAGGTCCTGGGCCTGACCTACGGCCTGATCGTCTACCAGGAGCAGGTGCAGAAGGCCGCCCAGATCATCGCCGGGTACTCCCTCGGCGAGGCCGACATCCTCCGCCGCGTCATGGGCAAGAAGAAGCCCGAGGAACTGGCGAAGAACTTCGTCCTCTTCCAGGAGGGCGCCCGCAAGAACGGCTTCTCCGACCAGGCCATCCAGGCCCTGTGGGACGTCCTGGTCCCCTTCGCCGGCTACGCCTTCAACAAGGCGCACTCCTCCGCGTACGGCCTGGTCACCTACTGGACCGCCTACCTCAAGGCCAACTACCCGGCCGAGTACATGTCCGCGCTGCTGACCTCCGTGCGCGACGACAAGGACAAGTCGGCGGTCTACCTGAACGAATGCCGCCGCATGGGCATCAAGGTGCTGCCGCCGAACGTCAACGAGTCCGAGGCCAACTTCGCCGCCCAGGGCGACGATGTGATCCTCTTCGGTCTCACCGCGGTCCGTAACGTCGGCCAGAACGTCGTCGACTCGATCATCCGCTGCCGCAAGGCGAAGGGAAAGTACCTCTCCTTCCCCGACTACCTCGACAAGGTCGACGCGGTCGTCTGCAACAAGCGCACCACCGAATCGCTGATCAAGGCCGGCGCCTTCGACGAGATGGGCCACACCCGCAAGGGCCTGACGGCGCACTACGAACCGATGATCGACAACGTCGTCCAGGTCAAGCGCAAGGAGGCCGAGGGGCAGTTCGACCTCTTCGGCGGCATGGGCGACGACAGTGCGGACGAGGGCCCCGGCTTCGGTCTGGACGTGGAGTTCTCGGACATCGAGTGGGACAAGACCTATCTCCTCGCCCAGGAGCGCGAGATGCTGGGCCTCTACGTCTCCGACCACCCGCTCTTCGGCCTGGAACACGTGCTGTCCGACAAGGCGGACGCCGCCATCGCCCAGCTGACCGGCGGCGACTACTCCGACGGTTCGATCGTCACCATCGGCGGCATCATCTCCGGCCTGCAGCGCAAGATGACCAAGCAGGGCAACGCCTGGGCGATCGCCACCGTCGAGGACCTGGCCGGCTCCATCGACTGCATGTTCTTCCCGGCGACCTACCAGCTGGTGTCCACCCAACTCGTCGAGGACACCGTGGTCTTCGTCAAGGGCCGCCTCGACAAGCGGGAGGACATCCCGCGGCTGGTGGCCATGGAGATGATGGTCCCCGACCTCTCCGAGGCCGGCACCAACGCCCCCGTGACGATCACCATTCCCACGGTCAAGGTCACCCCGCCGATGGTCGAGAAGCTGGGCGAGGTGCTGAGCAGCCACCGCGGCTCCACGGAGGTGCGGATCAAACTCCAGGGGGCACGCAAGACGACCGTGCTCCGGCTCGACCGGCACCGGGTCACGCCCGACCCGTCGCTGTTCGGTGACCTCAAGGTGCTGCTCGGCCCGTCCTGCCTGGCGGGCTGACCGCCGGCCGCGGGCCTGCAGACGCCGCGCGACAGCCGGGCCCTTGAGGACAGACCCTGGATGACAGGCCCTTGGCACCACGCCCTACCCCGAGGGGCGCGCCCGAAGTGGACGCGCCCCTCAACCACTGTGCGGCGTGGCTCAGTTGAGATCAGTTGTGACCGAAGCGCCGCTGGTGCTTACGTGCAACATCTGCCGGGCTGCCCTGGGCCTGCGACCGCGCCTGGGACTGTGCCTCCAGGCTCGCCTTCTGGGCTTCCTGCTGGCCGCGCTCGGCCGCGGATGCCGTCTTCTGCTGCTGACTGCGGTCCTGCTTCTTGTCCTTGGCCATGATCGTGCCTCCTGAGGGGGGAATCCGGGATCGGGGCCGGAACCAGACTTACACGCCGGACAGAGCGCTGCATTTCGGGCAATTACCCTGTGTTAAAGGGTTGATCACACGCTGTGCTCAAGATTCTTGCCGAATCCGCCACGCCGAAGATCGAGTTCGGGCAGTTAACGCCCGCAGGGTCGGGCAGACTCGAAGGACAACCGAAGAAAAACTCGTGCCACGGGCCGAGCCGGGGGGCGACCGGACATCAGCACCTCAGGGAAGAGGGTGGATCGTGGATCGCTGTGTCGTCCTGGTGGACGCCGGGTATTTGCTCGGCGCCGCGGCGAGCCTGCTCGCCGGAGAGCCCGCCCGTTCCCGGATCACGGTGGATCACGCCGCCCTCATCCAGGGACTGCGGCAGCGCGCCGAGGCGGACACCGAACGCCCGCTGCTGCGGATCTACTGGTTCGACGGCGCCCCCGACCGCGTCCCGCAGCCCGAGCACCGCCGGCTGCGGGTGATGCCCCGGGTCACCGTCCGGCTCGGCGCCCTGACCCGCAGTGACGGACGCTGGGCGCAGAAGGGCGTGGACGCCGCCATGCACGCCGAGCTGACCGAACTCGCCCGTAACCGCGCCTGCTCCGACATCGTCCTGGTCACCGGCGACGGTGACCTCCTGCCCGGCCTGATGTCCGCCAAGGAGCACGGCGTCGCGGTCCACCTCTGGGCCGTCCAGGCCGCCGACGGCGACTACAACCAGTCCGAGGACCTGGTTGCCGAGGCCGACGAACGGCGGGTGCTGGACCGGACCTGGATCACCCGCGCGGTCCGCGCCAAGGAACTCGGCGGCCCCTGCGCCCCGCCGCCCGTGCCGCGCCCCGAGATCGCCGCGATCCTCTCCGCCCCGCTGCCCGAGTCCGCGGTCGCTGCCGCTGCCGCCGCGGCAGCCGCCGCCTCCGGCCCGGAAGCCGCCGAGCACGCCCACGAGCGCAACGGCGCCAATGGCGTCTCCCGGCCGCCGGCCGGTACCGCGAGCGCCCCGGCCGCCGCGGACGACCCCGGGGCCGCGGGCTCCCGGGGCGTCCCCACCCCCAAGGACCTGGCCGGACTCGGCCGCGCCCACGCCGCCGGCCAGGGCACCGCAGGCCAGGGCGCCGCCGGCCCGGGCGGCTCCGCCCCGCAGGCACCCACGACCGGCGCCACCCTGCGCTGGTCGTCCGACAAGGGCTGGGTCGAGCGCGGCGGCCCGGTCGGCGAACCCTCCGAGACCGCGGCCCTGCCCACCCTCGCCCAGCTCACCAGCGCCGAGCAGCGCTGGGCGGACCGCGAGGAGGACATCACCGCCGTCAGCGGCGACCCCTTCGAGGTCGGCCAGGTCTTCGCCCGCCGCTGGACCGACCGGCTCTCCGACACCACCCACCTCCAGCAGCTGTCCACGGAGTACCCGCGCATCCCGCACCGCATCGACGGTGAACTGCTCCGCTACGCCGCCCGGTTCGGGCTGCTGGCCCACAAGGACGACCAGATCGACGAGCACGACCGCTATGCGATCCGGGCCGGATTCTGGCGCGAGGTCGATCTGCGGACGGCCGCCGAACACGCCCCGGCCGGGGACTGACCGGCCCCGGAGCCCCCGCCCCGGCCCGCTCGCCGAGCCCCGCGGCCCGGCGGCGGGCCGGGGACGCGTACCCTCATAGCTCGTGAGGACGGGCGCAAAACAGGTGGAGCGCGGGGTGCCGGTGTGCGCCGTGCGGGACCTGGTCAAGACGTACCCCGCGATGCGCGGGCGCCGCGGGGCGGTACGGGCGTCCGCCGTACGCGCCAACGACGGCATCACCCTGGACGTGCACCGCGGCGAGATTTTCGGACTGCTCGGCCCCAACGGAGCCGGCAAGTCCACCCTGGTCCGCCAGCTGACCGGGCTGCTGCGCCCGGACTCCGGCAGCATCTCCGTACTGGGCCACGACCTGGTGCGCCACCCGGAGCGGGCCGCCCGGCTGCTGGGCTACCTGGGGCAGGAGTCCACCGCCCTGGACGAGATGACCGTCGCGCTGGCCGTGGAGACCACCGGCCGGCTGCGCGGCCTCGGCGCCCGTGAGGCGCGCGCCGAGCGGGACGCGGTGATCGGCGAGCTGGGCCTCGACGGCCTCACCGGACGGGCGCTGAAGAAGCTCTCCGGCGGGCAGCGGCGGCTGGCCTGCCTGGCCACCGCGCTGATCGGCGAGCGTCCGCTGCTGGTCCTGGACGAGCCGACCACCGGGATGGACCCGGTCGCCCGGCGCGCCGTGTGGGCCGCGGTGGACCGGCGCCGGGCCGAGCGCGGCGCCACGGTGGTGCTGGTGACCCACAACGTGCTGGAGGCCGAGAGCGTGCTCGACCGGGTCGCGGTGATCGACCGCGGCCGGGTCATCGCCTGCGACACGCCCGGCGGGCTGAAGGAAATGGTGAGCGAGGAGGTCCGGCTGGAGCTGGTGTGGCGCGACCGCCCGCCGCTGGAGGTGCCCGAGGTCGCCGCCCTCGAAGCCGCCGCGCACATCTCCGGACGCCGTTGGACCCTGCGCCTGCCCGCCGACCGGGCCCGGTCCGCCGTCGCCGCGGTCACCGCGGGCCCCGCCTTCGCGGCCCTGGACGATTTCACGCTGGCCACGCCCAGCCTGGAGGATGTGTACCTCGCCCTGGGCGGCCGGGCGGAGGGACTGGTCAAGGCGTGACGGACGTGAACGGGGACCGGTGCGGCGGACGTATGGAGTACCGCGGGGGCAGCGAGGAAGGCGTGGTGACGGCGTGAGTGTGGTTCCCGTGCAGGCGGCGGCCGGGGCGGTCCCGGAAGCCGGGGCACGGCCCGAGGAGGCCGCCGCGCCGCTGGCGCCGCGCGCCCGCCTGGTGCCCGCGCTGGCGGCCGTCTACCGCGCCCAGCTCTCCCGGGCCCGGGTCGCTCGGATCCCGCTGCTGTTCGTCGCCACCTTCCAGTCCATCGGGATCATGGTCCTGCTGCGCGGGGTGGTCGACGGCGGCGATCCGGCCCGGTCCGTGGTGTCCGGCTCCAGCGTGCTGGTCGTCGCCTTCGTGGCGCTCAACCTCCTCGCCCAGTACTTCGGGCAGCTGCGGGCCGGGGGCGGGCTCGACCACTACGCGACGCTGCCGGTGCCGCCGGCCGCCGTGGTGCTCGGCGCCGCCGCCGCGTACGCCTCGTTCACCGTGCCGGGGACGGTGGTCACCGCGGTCACCGGCTGTGTGCTCTTCCAGCTGCCGATGGCCCACCTGTGGGTGCTGGCCGCCGTGCTCCCGCTCGCCGGGGCGGCGCTGGCCGGTCTGGGCGCGGCCCTCGGACTGCTCGCCCCCCGTCCCGAACTCGCCACGCTCTGCGGCCAGTTGGGCATGTCGGCGGCGCTGCTGCTGGGCGTGCTGCCGGCCGAACGGATGCCCGCGGTGATCGGCTGGGCCCGCGATCTGCTGCCCTCGACCTACGGTGTGGAGGCGATGGCACGCAGCTTCGACCCGCATCCCGACTGGGTCGCGGTCTGTGCCGACCTGGGCGTCTGCGCGGCCGTCGGGGTGCTCTCGCTGGCCGTCGCCACCTGGGCGTACCGCCGGGCGGCGGCCCGATGACGGGGCCCACCACACCGAACGGCCGTCCTGCTTCCGGTCCCAGCGGCCCCACCTGGCACGATGACGGGGTGACCGCACCGCTGACGCCCCCCGACAACCAACCGCCCGACGAGCCGCAGCACCCCGAGGCCGCGCCCGTCGCCGACCACGGCGGCCTCGGCGGCCCCGAGCTGGCCCGTGAACTGCGCGAGGGCGCACTGATCGCGCTGGTGGTCGCGGTGACCGGGGTGCTGCTCGGCCTGCTGTGGAACTGGCTCGCCCCGCACATTCCGCTGATCGCGGACACCCGCAACGTCTACCTCAAGAACACCGAGGGCGAAGAGGCGATCGGCGCGGACGGCACCTTCGTCCTGCTGTCCCTCGGCTTCGGTGTGCTCACCACCGCCGCGGTCTTCCTCTTCCGCCGGCGCGGCGGGATTCCGCTGGTCGTGGCGCTGGTCGTGGGCGGACTGCTCGGCGCGGTGCTGGGCTGGCTGACGGGCATGTGGCTGGGCCCCACCCCGGACGTGGCCGCGCACGCCAAGCAGGTCGGCCCCGGGGTGTCCTTCAGCGGCCCGCTGCGGCTGCAGGCCAAGGGCGCGCTGCTGGCCTGGCCGATCGCCGCGATGCTCACCCAGCTCGCCCTGACCGGGCTGTTCGGGCCGCGCGACCCGGAGCCGGAGGCACCGCACTGGCCCGGGGAGCAGCACGAGGACCACCGCGACGCCCGGCACGGTGACGATCACCGCGACGACCACCGCAATGGCCGGCACGGTGACGACCACCGCAACGGGCATCTTGGTGACGACCGCCGCGACGATCACCACGACGCTCACGGGAACCACCCCGGACAGCAGCCGCCCGCCGCGGGCTGACCTGCGCGGATCTCCGGGGCGGCCGTCCGTCCGGCCGCCCCGCCTGCGTTCGTGCCGTCAGCCGCGGTGCCTTCTGCCGAGGCGCCTTCAGCCGCGGTCCCGTCAGCCGCGGTGCCGTCAGTCGCGGGCGATCGGCGCGAGGCGCGCCCCCGTGAGCGCCACCAGATCCTCCGGCGACAGCTCGACCTCCAGGCCCCGCCGCCCCGCCGACACACAGACCGTCGGCCGGCCCTCGGCCGAGGCGTCCACGACCGTGGGCAGCCGTTTGCGCTGTCCCAGCGGGGAGATCCCGCCCCGGACGTAGCCCGTGCTGCGTTCGGCCGCCGCCGGGTCGGCCATCGTGGCCCGCTTGCCGCCGACCGCCGCCGCCAGCGCCTTGAGGTCCAACGACCCCGACACCGGGACCACGGCCACCGTCAACGCGCCGTCGACATCCGCCAGCAGCGTCTTGAACACCTGGTCGGCCGCGACGCCGAGGGCCTGGGCGGCCTCCTCGCCGTACGACGGGGCGGCCGGGTCGTGCTCGTAGGAGTGCGTGGTGAACGGGACGCCCGCCGTGGTGAGGGCGACCGTGGCAGGGGTGCCGACGGATTTCCTGGACTTCTTCGCCACCGTCTTCGTGCCTCGCGTGGGGTCGGGCCGGGCGGAGCGGACACTGCGGTCGTCCGGGTGCGGCCGGTCGGTCAGTTGGGGCTCGTCGGCTGCCGGGTCAGGTCCACCGCCGGCAGCGACGGGAGCTTACCGAGCAGCGCCGACTCCTGGCGAAGGAGTTTCAGCTCCTGCCCCAGCCGGGACGCGGTGTCCGGCGCCTCCAGCAGCCGCTGCTTGGCGGGGACGTCCAGCACGGCCGCCGCGGCGACGAGGTACGACAGCACCGACGGATCGGCGGGCAGGTCCTGCCCGCTCGACAGGGTCCGCTCGTTCGCCCAGGCCAGCCGCTTCTGGTAGGTACGGAAGGCCCGCACGACGCCCGAGGCGAGCGCGCCCGCGCCCTCTCCCTCGCCGTCCTCCAGCTCCTCCAGCTCACCGGTCAGGTACGGCCCCGAGGCGTCCACCGACAGCAGCCGGAAGCGGGTGGTGCCGGTGGCCAGGACCTCGTAGCCGGTGTCGTCGTCGGACGACTTCTCCCGGATGGTCGCCGCGTCGGCGATACAGCCCACGGCGTGGAACGCCTGCATCGGGTCGTCGCCGAAGCCCGCCGCGGGGCCGTCGGCGGACGGCAGGGTGACATCGTCCGGCATGCCCTGCGCGGTGGGGGCGACCTCGCGGCCGTCCCGGATCGCGATCACGGCGAAGCGGCGGTCGTCCTCGGACACCGCGCTCAGATCACGCATCATCGCCCGGTACCGCGCCTCGAAGACGTTCAGCGGGAGCACGAGTCCCGGGAACAGCACCGAGTTCAGCGGGAAGAGCGGTAGGCGCAGGGAGGTCACAGCCCGTAAGCCTAGACGCTGCGCTTGGCTGTGCTCCTATGCGGGCGGGTATTCCGCCGCGACCGAAGCTTCCCCGACGGCGGGAGCGCTTCGGTCGCGGCCGCGCGGTTCGGTGTGTTGGACCCGGCCCGCCGCCTGGCGAAACGGTGGCAAGCCCCCACGGCGGGAAAGCCGAAAACGTGGGAAGCCTCAGCCTCCGCTACTGCCGACGCAGGAGGCGCGACGCACCGGCGGCCACCGTCGTGGCCAGGATCCAGCCCGCCAGGATCAGGACGGCGGCCACCCACTGCGCGCCGCCGCCGGGCTTCCAGGCGGCGCTCTGGTTGAGGTCGATCACCGGGAGGAGGAGGTCCAGGGAGTAGAGGTAGGGGTTCCAGGGCGGGGCCTCGCCCGCCTTGAGGGGCGGAGGCGGGGACATCGAGAAGTAGGCCGTGCCGATGGCCCACAGGATGGCCATCCACACCGCGGCCCGCCCCGGGCGGTAGCCGTAGGCCACCGTCCAGTCCTGGAGGAACCCCCAGGCCTTGGCCGCCAGCGGCAGCGTCTCGCGGCGGCGGCGCTGTTTGGCCAGCAGCACCTCGCGGGCGTCCGCGTCCTCGCCGGTGGTGCGCAGCGAGGCGGCCAGCATCTCGTACGGCTCGGGCGCGTACTCCGGAGTCGCCGCGGCCACCCACTGCAGCCGCAGCGCCAGCGGGAAGGGGCCGCGCGGGATCAGCGTCTCGTAGGCGAAGCCGGCCATCCACAGCCCGCCGAGGCCCGGCCAGCTCGCCGACTTGTCGATGAGATTGACGACCCGGGCACCGGAGAGGATCACCCGGCCGCGCTGTGGCCGGTCGCACAGGAAGCGCAGCTCGGGCGTCTGGATGCGGCGCAGCGACAGCTCCTGGTCGGACTCCATGATGAACCGGGCGTGCTCACAGTCGACCGCGTCGCCGAACCGCCCGTCGTCCAGCCGCATCCCGCCCTCGCACTCGAAGCGCTGCATACGGGTGCCGCGCGAGGGGGTGTGGGCGATGCCGTACGGGGGAGTGGCGCTGCTGGAGAACGGCGAGTTGGCCAGGCCCGCGGCGGTCAGATAGAGGGTGCGCTCGACGGTCAACTGCGGGGCGTTCAGCGCCCGCCGGCCGAAGGGGTTGCGCAGACGGCTGCCCCGCAGGCTCAGCGACACGCCGACGGTGGCGCCACGCAGCGACAGCTCTCCGTAGGACTCCATCATCTCGGCCTGCAGGTCCTGGGCGACGGTCATCCCGTCCGCCGTGATGGACCGGCCCTGCCGGTCCTTGTGCACCACGGTCTGGTTGAGCATCAGGTCCGTGCCGATGTGCGCGTCGGTGAGCCGGACGCCGGAGTGCACCACACAGCGCGGCAGATGGAGATCGCCCTCGGTGTGCAGCCGGGCCGCCTCCAGCCGGGGTATCGCACAGTTCACCATCCGCAGCGTGGTGAACCGGCTCTCCGGCAGCACCACCTCGGTCTCGAAGCGGCAGTCCCGCAGCTCCACGAATGGCTTGATCGTGCCGCCCGCAAGGTCGAGAGTGTCCGTGATGTACGCGCCGGTGAGCTGGAGCGCGGAGACCCGGCCCGGCTGCGCCGGCGGCCCGTCGAGCAGCAGTAACGCCACGACCCTGGCCCGCACCCGGCGCTCCGGGCCCCACAGATGCTGCCCGTGCGGATCGTCGCGGGCCGGGTCGCCGATGTGCAGATCGCAGGTGCTGCCGTTGCGGAAGGCCTGCCACATGCTCCATTCCGCCGACGTCAGCTGCAGGTCGGCGGGCGCGTCGCCGTCCGCGGGCTCGGTCACAGTGGATCCCCCTTGCTCTCCCGTGGTGTGTCGCAACCTGTTCGGACGCATGGCGTGCACCGGTCGTGTGGCGTCCCACAGGCGTCCCCGTACGCCGTCACGTGACCCTTGCCCGCCCCGTGACCGCTTGAACACGCGTGGTCAGGGCCAACTCCGGTCAACTTCAGCGGGCCCGGTCACGGGGTGTGGGGAGCGTGTGCCGCTGTGTATCACTGAGTGATACGGCCGCTCGGGCCCAGGAGCGGGTCTGAGACACTGGGAGGGTGATCTCCCGAATCGATCTGCGCGGTGACGCCCTCCCCGAGGGTGGCGCCCTGCGCGACCTGCTGCCCCGTGCCGAGTTCGACGTGGAAGCCGCCCTGGAGAAGGTGCGGCCCATCTGCGAGGACGTACGCCATCGCGGCACCGCGGCGCTGATCGATTATGCGCGGCGGTTCGACGGCGTCGAGATCGAGCGCGTGCGGGTGCCCGCCGAGGCACTGCGCGGGGCCCTCGACGCGCTGGACCCGGCCGTGCGCGCCGCCCTGGAGGAGTCCATCCGGCGCGCCAGGATCGTCCACCGCGAGCAGCGCCGCACCGACGTCACGACCAAGGTCGTCCCCGGCGGCACGGTCACCGAACGCTGGGTCCCCGTCGAGCGGGTGGGCCTCTACGTCCCCGGCGGCCTCGCGGTCTACCCGTCGTCCGTGGTCATGAACGTCGTCCCCGCGCAGGAGGCCGGCGTCACGGGCATCGCCGTCACCTCCCCGCCGCAGAAGGAGTTCGGCGGCCGGCCGCACCCGACCATCCTCGCCGCCTGCGCCCTGCTCGGCGTCGACGAGGTCTACGCCGCCGGCGGTGCCCAGGCCATCGCGATGTTCGCGTACGGCACCGAGGAGTGCCTGCCGGTCAACCTCGTCACGGGCCCCGGCAACATCTTCGTCGCTTCCGCCAAGCGCCTCCTCAAGGGCCGGATCGGCATCGACGCCGAGGCCGGGCCCACCGAGATCGCGGTGCTCGCGGACGCCACCGCCGACCCCGAGCACGTCGCCGCCGACCTGATCAGCCAGGCCGAGCACGACACCCTCGCCGCCGCCGTCCTGGTCACCGACTCCACCGAACTCGCCGACGCCGTCGAGGACGCGCTGGGGCGGCAGGTCGCGGCCACCAAGCACATCGAGCGGATCACCGAGGCGCTGGCCGGACGGCAGTCCGCCGTCGTCCTCGTCGACGGCATCGACGAAGGCCTCAAGGTCGTGGACGCCTACGGCGCCGAACACCTGGAGATCCAGACCGCCGACGCCTCCGCCGTCGCCGCCCGGGTCCGCAACGCCGGCGCGGTCTTCGTCGGCCCCTGGGCCCCGGTCTCGCTCGGCGACTACTGCGCCGGCTCCAACCACGTCCTGCCCACCGGCGGCTGCGCCTGCCACTCCTCCGGCCTGTCCGTGCAGTCCTTCCTGCGCGGCATCCATGTCGTGGACTACTCCCGCGACGCGCTGGCCGAGGTCGCCCACCATGTGGTGACCCTCGCCGAGGCCGAAGACCTCCCGGCCCACGGCGCCGCGCTGAAGGCCAGGTTCGAATGGAAGGTCCCGCAGAGCAAGTGAGCAGGCACGTGACCAGGATCGACGACCTCCCCATCCGGGACGAGCTGCGCGGCAAGTCCCCCTACGGCGCACCGCAGCTGGACGTCCCGGTGCGTCTGAACACCAACGAGAACCCCTACCCGCTGCCCGAGCCGCTGATCGAGCGGATCGCCGAGCGGGTGACCGAGGCCGCCCGCCGGCTCAACCGCTACCCCGACCGGGACGCGGTCGAGCTGCGCACCGAGCTGGCCCGCTACCTGACCCGCACCGGCGGCCACGAGGTCGGCGCCGACCAGGTATGGGCCGCCAACGGCTCCAACGAGGTCATCCAGCAGCTGCTGCAGACCTTCGGCGGCCCCGGCCGCAGCGCCCTCGGCTTCGAGCCGTCGTACTCCATGCACGGGCTGATCTCCCGGGGCACGGGCACCGGCTGGATCTCCGGCCCGCGCAACGACGACTTCACCATCGACGTCGAGGCGGCCACCCGCGTCATCGCCGAGCAGCGGCCCGACGTGGTCTTCATCTGCTCGCCGAACAATCCCACCGGCACCGCCGTCGCCGAGGCGACCGTGCTCGCGCTGTACGAAGCGGCGCAGGCGGCCCGGGCCGACGGGGCCGGCGCCCTGGTGGTGGTCGACGAGGCCTACGGCGAGTTCAGCCACCGGCCCTCGCTGCTGCCGCTGATCGAGGGCCGGCCGAATCTGGTGGTCTCCCGGACCATGTCCAAGGCCTTCGGCGCCGCCGGACTGCGGCTGGGCTACCTCGCCGCCGACCCCGCCGTGGTGGACGCGGTGCAGCTGGTCCGGCTCCCGTACCACCTCTCGTCCGTCACCCAGGCCACCGCGCTCGCCGCGCTGGAGCACACCGACACCCTCCTGAAGTACGTCGCGCAGCTCAAGACCGAGCGGGACCGCCTGGTCACCGAGCTGCGGGCGGCCGGCTGCCAGGTCGTCGACTCCGACGCCAACTTCGTGCAGTTCGGCCTCTTCGAGGACGCGCACGCCACCTGGCAGGCGATCCTCGACCACGGCGTGCTGGTCCGGGACAACGGCGTACCGGGCTGGCTGCGGGTCACCGCCGGCACCCCGGCCGAGAACGACGCGTTCCTCGACGCGGTTCGCGCAGTACTGAAGGAGAGCAAGCGATGACCCGCGTAGGACGCGTGGAGCGCACGACCAAGGAAACCTCCGTCCTCGTCGAGATCGACCTCGACGGCAGGGGCGAGGTGGACGTGTCGACCGGTGTGGGCTTCTACGACCACATGCTCGACCAGCTCGGCCGGCACGGCCTGTTCGACCTCAAGGTCAAGACCGACGGCGATCTGCACATCGACACCCACCACACCATCGAGGACACCGCGCTGGCCCTGGGCGCCGCGTTCAAGCAGGCCCTCGGCGACAAGTCCGGCATCTACCGCTTCGGCAACTGCACCGTCCCGCTGGACGAATCGCTCGCCCAGGTGACCGTGGACCTCTCCGGCCGCCCGTACCTGGTGCACACCGAGCCGGAGAACATGGCGCCGATGATCGGCAGCTACGACACGACCATGACCCGGCACATCTTCGAGTCGTTCGTCGCCCAGGCCCAGATAGCGCTGCACATCCACGTCCCGTACGGCCGCAACGCCCACCACATCGTGGAGTGCCAGTTCAAGGCGCTGGCCCGCGCCCTGCGCTACGCCAGCGAACGCGACCCGCGCGCGGCCGGGATCATTCCTTCCACCAAGGGAGCCCTGTAGCCCGTGAACGGTCTGTCCACCGTCTTCATCCTGCTCGGGCTCTTTCTCCTCGGCGGTGTCTACTCGTTCTGGAAGCAGCAGCTGCCCAAGGGCCTGATCGTGCTGCTGTCCGTCGGTTCGGCGCTGTGCCTGCTCGCCGGCGTGCTGCGGCTGGAGGTATGGAATTGACCCCCTCGGCATCCCGTAAGAACGTCGTCGTCTTCGACTACGGCTTCGGCAACGTCCGCTCCGCCGAGCGCGCCCTGGCGCACGTCGGCGCCGAGGTGGAGATCACCCGGGACTTCGACCGGGCGATGAACGCCGAGGGCCTGCTGGTCCCCGGCGTCGGCGCGTTCGCCGCCTGCATGGCCGGGCTCAGGCAGGCCCGCGGCGACTGGCTCATCGGACGCCGGCTGGCCGGCGGCCGCCCCGTGATGGGCATCTGCGTCGGTATGCAGATCCTCTTCGGCCGCGGCATCGAGCACGGCGTCGAGACCGAGGGCCTGGACGAGTGGCCCGGCACGGTCGGCCCGCTCAAGGCCGAGGTCGTCCCCCACATGGGCTGGAACACCGTCGAGGCCGCCGGGGACTCGCAGCTCTTCGCCGGGCTGCCGCCCGACGCCCGCTACTACTTCGTGCACTCCTACGCGGTGCACGACTGGGAGCTGGAGGTCGGCAACCCCCACCTCACCGCGCCGAAGGTCACCTGGGCCACGCACGGCGAGCGGTTCGTGGCCGCGGTCGAGAACGGCCCGCTGTGGGCCACCCAGTTCCACCCCGAGAAGTCCGGCGACGCCGGTGCCCAGCTCCTGACCAATTGGATCGAGACCCTGTAATGCCGAACGCCGCAAAGCTCGAACTCCTCCCCGCCGTCGACGTCCGCGACGGCCAGGCCGTGCGCCTGGTGCACGGCGAGTCCGGCTCCGAGACCTCCTACGGCGACCCGCTGGAGGCGGCCCTCGCCTGGCAGCGGTCCGGCGCCGAGTGGCTGCACCTCGTCGACCTCGACGCGGCCTTCGGCACCGGCGACAACCGGGCGCAGATCGCCGAGGTCGCCCGCTCCATGGACATCAAGGTCGAGCTGTCCGGTGGTATCCGCGACGACGACACGCTCGCCGCCGCCCTGGCCACCGGCTGCCGCCGGGTCAACCTCGGCACCGCCGCGCTGGAGACCCCCGAGTGGGTCGCCAAGGTCATCGCCGAGCACGGCGACAAGATCGCGGTCGGCCTGGACGTCCGCGGCACGACGCTGCGCGGCCGTGGCTGGACCCGCGACGGCGGCGACCTCTACGAGACGCTGGCCCGCCTCGACTCCGAGGGCTGCGCCCGCTACGTCGTCACCGACATCAACAAGGACGGCACCCTCCAGGGCCCCAACGTCGAACTGCTCAGGAACGTCTGCGCGGCGACCGACCGGCCCGTGGTCGCCTCCGGCGGTGTCTCCTCGCTCGACGACCTGCGGGTGCTGGCCTCGCTGGTACCGGAAGGTGTCGAAGGCGCGATTGTCGGCAAGGCGCTCTATGCGAAGGCGTTCACCCTCGAAGAGGCGCTGGCCGCAGTGTCGTAAATGTCGTAACGGCGAACGAAAGGCCGCATGATGACCATCGAGCGCGTACGGACCCCCAACCCCTGGGAAGAGAAGATCGGCTTCGCACGCGCCGTGGCGGCCGGCGACCGGGTCCTGGTCGCCGGCACGATGCCACTGGTCGACGGCGTCCTTGTGGGCGAGGGCGACCCGTACGAACAGACCAAGGCCGCCTTCACCCACGCGCTGGATGCGCTCAAACCCTTCGGCCTCGGCGCCGACGCGGTCCTGCGCACCCGTGTGTACCTCACCCACCTGCGCGACGTGGACGCGGCCGGCCGTGCCCACCGGGAGCTCTTCGAGGCCGCGCCGCCCGCTTCGAGCCTGGTCGTGGTCTCCGGCTTCGTCGACCCCCGCGTCCTGGTGGAAGTGGAACTGGAAGCTTTCCGAGAACTGTCAGAGAGGCCTGAACCGACATGACCCTGGCGGTCCGAGTCATCCCTTGCCTGGACGTCGACAACGGCCGGGTCGTCAAGGGCGTCAACTTCCAGAACCTGCGCGACGCGGGCGATCCCGTCGAGATGGCGAAGATCTACGGCGAGGAGGGCGCCGACGAGCTGACCTTCCTCGACATCACCGCCTCCTCCGGCAACCGCGAGACCACCTACGACGTGGTCCGCCGCACCGCCGAGCAGGTCTTCATCCCCCTCACGGTGGGCGGCGGCGTCCGCACCCCCAAGGACGTCGACAAGCTGCTGCGGGCCGGCGCGGACAAGGTCGGCGTCAACACCGCCGCCATCGCCTGTCCCGACGTGATCCGCGAGATCGCCGAACGCTTCGGCAGCCAGGTCCTGGTCCTCTCGGTCGACGCCCGCCGCACCGACGCGGGGACGCCGTCCGGCTACGAGGTCACCACCCACGGCGGCCGCCGCGGCACCGGCATCGACGCCGTGGAATGGGCGCACCGCGCCGCCGAACTGGGCGCCGGCGAAATCCTCCTCAACTCCATGGACGCCGACGGCACCAAGGACGGCTACGACGTCGAGATGATCGAGGCCGTCCGCAAGCACGTCACCGTCCCGGTGATCGCCTCCGGCGGCGCCGGCAAGCTGGACGACTTCTCCCCGGCCGTCGCGGCCGGCGCCGACGCGGTCCTGGCCGCCTCCGTCTTCCACTTCGGGGACCTGCGCATCTCCCAGGTCAAGGACGCCCTCCGGGAGGCCGGACACCCCGTGCGCTGACCGCCTTGCGCCCGTAGGCTCGCCCCATGAGCCGTGTCAACGATGTGGGTGGCCAGGCCGGGTTCGGGCCGCTGGAGATCGAGGCGGACGAGCCGCCGTTCCACGCCGACTGGGAGGCGCGAGTGTTCGCGCTGAACTCCGCACTGGTACGGAACGGGGTCTACCGGCTCGACGAGTTCCGGGACGTGGTCGAGCGGATGGCCCCGCAGGAGTATCTGGCGACGTCGTACTACGAGCGGTGGCTGCAGGCGATCGAGACGCTGCTGGCCGAGCGGGGGCTGCTCGGTGAGGGCTGAATTCCGGCCGGGGGAGCGGGTGCGGGTGCGCGCCGTCGACCCCGTGGGGCACACCCGGGTGCCGCGGTACGTGCGCGGACACGTGGGGCGGATCGTCGAGTGCCAGGGCCGCTGGGCGCTCGCCGACGAGAGCGCGGCGGGCGTTGCCGAGCCGCGCGTGGAGCCCGTCTACACCGTGGCCTTCGCCGCGGCGGATCTGTGGGGCGAGGGCGGTCACGAGGTCACCGTCGACCTCTGGGAGTCGTACATCGAGCGGGTGCGGAAGGACGGGGCATGAGCGGCGAGCACACGAGTGTGCCGGTGGCGGCGCGGGTCAGGCTGCTGGAGGAGCGGCTGATCGAGGCCGGGGTGGTGGCGCAGGAACAGCTGGACGCGGCCCTCGCCGCGATGCTGGAAGGGGCCTCGCCGGTCAACGGGGCGCGGATCGTCGCGCGGGCCTGGAGCGACGAGGGGTTCCGGGAGCGGCTGCTGGCCGAGGCGAACGCGGCGCTGCCCGAGGTGGGGCTCTCGATGGCGGGCGGCATCCAGGAGCAGCGGCTCAAGGTCGTCGAGAACACCGCCACCACCCACCACGTCCTCGTGTGCACCCTGTGCTCCTGCTACCCGGTCGGGCTGCTGGGGCCGTCGCCGTCCTGGTACAAGAGCGAGGCCTACCGCTCCCGGGTGGTGCGCGAACCGCGCGCGGTGCTGGCCGAGTTCGGGCTGGAGCTGCCGGACGACACCGTGATCAAGGTCTGGGACTCCAGCGCGGAGAGCCGCTACATGGTCCTGCCCCGGCGGCCCGACGGCACCACGGGGATGAGCGAGCCGGAGCTGGCCGCGCTCGTCACCCGGGAAGGGCTCATCGGGACCGCCGCGGTCTGACAGGGCGTTCCTGCCCGCTCAGCGTTCTTGCCCGCTCAGCGGCCCGTCCGTGCCGCCCGGGAGCTGGAGCGCATCCTGATGGACCACCCGGAGGCGGGCGGGGCCTGAGCGGGCGCGGCCCCACCGGGCGGGGGAGTCCGGCCGGGGCCGGACGCGGCCCCGTGGCAGGGGGCCGCAGCCGGTCGTAGGCTGGCCGCATGTCGACCCATGCGAAGCGTGAACGGCTCCTTCTCGCCGACCTGTTGGAGAGCGCCGGCCCCGAGGCGGCGACGCTGTGCGAGAACTGGAGCGCGCGGGACCTGGCCGCGCATGTGGTGGTGCGCGAGCGGCGCGCCGACGCGGCCGGCGGGCTGCTCGTCAAGCCGCTGGCCGCCCGGCTGGAGCGGGTGCAGGCGGAGTTCGCCGGCAAGCCGTACGAGGAGCTGATCCGGCTGATCAGGACCGGGCCGCCACGGCTGTCGCCGTTCGCGCTCAAGCCGCTCGACGAGGCGTCCAACACCGTCGAGTTCTATGTCCACGCCGAGGACGTACGGCGGGCGCAGCCGGACTGGACCGCGCGGGAGCTGGACCCCGTGTTCTCGGACGCGCTGTGGTCCAGGATCGAGCGGATGGCCCGGGTGCTGGGCCGGAAGTCGCCGGTGGGCCTGGTGCTGCGGCGCCCGGACGGGCGGACGGCGGTGGCCCATCGCGGCACCCCGGTGGTCACGGTCGTCGGCGAGCCGGGCGAGCTGACGATGTTCGCCTTCGGCCGGCAGGACGCGGCCGATGTGGAGCTGGACGGCGACAAGGACGCCATCGAGCGGCTGCGGGCGGCGAAGCTGGGGGTGTGAGCCCGTCCCCGCCGCGGTCGCATGGCCGGGGGACGCCCTCTCACCAGCGGAACACCACCGCCACGACCACCACGCCGACCACCACCGCCGCCGCGAACACCGCCCCCAGCACCCGCGCCGCCACCCGTGCGGCGCGGTCCGGGTCCGGCGGCGGTGGCGGCGCGGGCGGCTGCTGAGGATGCATGCCTGCAGGATGCCGCACGGCACAATGGACACCATGAGCAGCCGCGCCGCCACCCCGGACAGCACCCCCGCCCTGGACCCCGCCATCGCCGCCCGCCTCAAGCGCGGCGCCGACGGCCTGTTCCCCGCCATCGCCCAGCAGTACGACACCGGCGAGGTGCTGATGCTCGGCTGGATGGACGACGAGGCACTGCACCGCACCCTCACCACCGGCCGCTGCACGTACTGGTCCCGCAGCCGCCAGGAGTACTGGGTCAAGGGCGACACCTCCGGCCACGTCCAGCACGTCAAGTCCGTGGCACTGGACTGCGACGCCGACACCGTCCTGGTCCGGGTCGACCAGGTCGGCGCCGCCTGCCACACCGGCGAGAGGACCTGCTTCGATGCGGACGTACTGACCCCCCAGGCCGGTCAGGACCAGTAGGCTCCGCTGCCATGACCACGGGAACCACCGGCACCGCCACTCCGGACCTCGACACCTTCCGCACCCTCGCCAAGGACCGGCGGGTCATCCCCGTCACCCGGCGCCTGCTGGCGGACGGCGACACCCCGGTCGGCCTCTACCGCAAACTCGCCGCCGAACGCCCCGGCACCTTCCTCCTGGAGTCCGCCGAGAACGGCCGTACGTGGTCGCGCTACTCCTTCATCGGCGTCCGCAGCGCCGCCACGCTCACCACCCGCGACGGACAGGCCCACTGGCTCGGCACCCCGCCGGTCGGCGTGCCCACCGACGGCGACCCGCTCGCCGCGCTGCGCGCCACCGTCGAGGCGCTGCACACCCCCCGCGACCTCATCGAGGGCGAGGGCCTGCCGCCGTTCACCGGCGGCATGGTCGGCTACCTCGGCTACGACATCGTGCGCCGCCTGGAGAAGATCGGCGAGCAGACCGAGGACGACCTGCAGCTGCCCGAGCTGACCATGCTGCTCACCTCCGACCTCGCCGTCCTCGACCACTGGAACGGCACGGTCCTGCTGATCGCCAACGCGATCAACCACAACGACCTCGACACCGGTATCGACGAGGCCTACGCGGACGCGGTGGCCCGCCTCGACGCCATGGCCGACGACCTCTCCCGGCCCGCGCCGCCCAGCGCCGCCGCCCTCCCGCCGTCCGAGGTCCCCCCGTACACCGCCGAGTGGGGCGACGCCGCCTTCCGGGAGGCCGTCGAGGACATCAAGGAGCGCATCCGGGCCGGCGAGGCGTTCCAGGTCGTGCCCTCCCAGCGCTTCGAAACCCCCTGCTCGGCCAGCGCACTGGACGTCTACCGGGTGCTGCGGGCCACCAACCCCAGCCCGTACATGTACCTCTTCCGCTTCGAGGGCGAGGACGGTGTGCGGAACGGCTTCGACGTCGTCGGCTCCAGCCCCGAGGCGCTGGTGAAGGTCGAGGACGGCCGGGCCATGGTCCACCCCATCGCCGGCACCCGTCCGCGCGGCGCGACCGTCCAGGAGGACCAGGCCCTCGCCGACGAGCTGCTGGCCGACCCCAAGGAACGCGCCGAGCACCTGATGCTGGTCGACCTGGGCCGCAACGACCTGGGCCGGGTGTGCGAACCGGGCAGCGTCGAGGTCGTCGACTTCATGTCCGTCGAGCGCTACAGCCATGTGATGCACATCGTCTCGACGGTCACCGGGCAGGTGGCCGAGGGCCGCAGCGCCTTCGACGTGCTCACCGCCTGCTTCCCCGCCGGCACGCTCTCCGGCGCCCCCAAGCCGCGCGCCCTGCAGATCATCGAGGAGCTGGAGCCGACCCGGCGCGGTCTGTACGGCGGCTGCGTCGGCTACCTCGACTTCGCCGGCGACTCCGACACCGCCATCGCGATCCGTACCGCCCTGCTGCGGGACGGCACCGCCTACGTCCAGGCGGGCGCCGGGATCGTCGCCGACTCCGACCCGGTGGCCGAGGACACCGAGTGCCGCAACAAGGCGGCCGCCGTGCTGCGCGCTGTGAACACGGCCAATCACCTGGGGGCGTAGCCCGCCGTTGGTGGTCCACCGGGCGGGACCACCGACGGCTCCTGCCCCGGCCCGCCTCGCCGCGGGGTGCCCGGAGTGCCCAACAAGGCGGCCGCGGTGCTGCGCGCCGTGAACACGGCCAATCACCTGGGCGGGTAGCCCCCGCGCCTGAGGTGCCACCCCCGCGCGCCGGGCCCCGCCGGCCGGTGCGCGATAGTGGTACCCGTGAGTGCCGTACCCCAGACCCCTGCCGAGACCCCGCCCTCGGTCACGCCCGGGCCCCCGCCGGCCAGGTCCGCGTCCCGTGCCAAGCGCAGTCTCGCCCTGGCGCTGCCGGCCGGCGCGGTCGGCGCCGCCCTGGCGCTGCTGGCCTCCGGCCGCACCTGGGCCAAGGGCACCGCGGTGCTGGCCCAGGGCGAGCTGCCGCGCAGCGTGACCGGCGCCGATGTGACCGGTGTGCCCGGCGCGCTGGCCGTCGTCGGGCTGGCCGCGCTGGTCGCCGTCTTCGCGGTGCGCAAGGCCGGCCGGATCGCGGTCGCCGTTCTGCTCACGCTCAGCGGCGTGGGCATCGCCGTCGCCGCGGTGCTGGGCAACTCCGACACTTCGGCGCTGCGCGAGAAGGCCGCCACCGCGGTCGGACTGACCGACGCCGGTGTGCATCACGTCACGCACACCGGATGGCCGTGGGTGGCCGCCGCCGGCGGTCTGCTGCTGCTGCTCGCCGGGCTGCTGGCACTGGTCTGCGGGCGCCACTGGCCTGCCATGTCGGGCCGCTACGAGCGCACGCCGGGGGGCGGCCGCGGCCCGCGGCGGACGTCGCCCGCGCCGGATCTGGACCGCCCCGAGGAGATCTGGAAGTCCCTGGACCGCGGTGAGGACCCCACCCGGTAACGGTGCTCCACCCGGCATCGGTGACAATGGGCGCTGAGGATCACCGCGCCCCGACCCCGGCGCGAGAGAGCAACGAGGAGCATTCATGTCGAGCAGTGGCCACGGACACACCCCCGCCGCCTGGACCGGCGTCATCATCTCGTTCATCGGCTTCTGTGTCTCCGGAGCCTTCATCGTGCTGGGGAACGTGCCCGGCTTCTGGGCCGGCATCGTGCTGATCGGCCTCGGCGCCCTGGCGGGCGGTCTGATGCGCGCGGCCGGCCTGGGCCAGGAGCCCAAGCGCTCGGCCAAGCCGCGCACCCAGGCGCAGGCGCAGCCGCAGGAGGGCTGAGCCGGCCGCAGGAGGGCCGAGCCCTCCGCTCCCGTGGCGCCGCGACCCGGCGCCACCCTCGTGGCACCCCTCGAAGGCGCCGCTTCCCGGTCCGTACGCACCCCAGGTGCCGTACCAGCCGTCCGTGCCCCTTCCGTACGGCGGCCGAGAAGCTGCGCCTTCGCGCGCATGGCCGCACAATCGGCACGTGAGCGAACCCGCGGCGCGGCCCCGGCCCGAAGCCCGACTCCCCGGCGGGCTGCCCCGCCGTCTGGCAACGCCCCTGGGCGTCCTGGCCGCCGCCACCGCCGCCTTCGCCTGCCTCGGCGTCGTCGACCCGAACGAGCCCGGGCACTACCCGGTGTGCCCGCTGCTGCACCTCACCGGCCTCTTCTGCCCGGCCTGCGGCGGGCTGCGCAGCGCCCATGCCGTCGCCCACGGCGATCTCGTGGCAGCACTGGGCGCCAACGCCCTCGCGGTGGCCGGGTACGCCGCCTGTGCGGTCCTCTGGGCCCGCTGGCTGGGCCGTGCGGCGCGCGGACGCCGTACGCCGGGCCCGCGGCCGCGAGCCGTCCACTGGTGGGCGCTGGGCGCTCTGCTGCTGGTCTTCACGGTCGTCCGCAATCTCCCCTTCGGCAGCGGGCTGGCCCCGTGATCCGCAGGCCGCGCGGGCCGGCCGCGCCCGCCCGCGCGGGGTGCCCGGATGTCCGGGTCGTGGGATCACGGTCCACCGGATGTGAGACCTGGATCCTTTGGCGGATACCATCGGAGTGCCGGATGGGGCAGCTCGTCCCGGCGGCCACTGTCCACCTCCACCGCTCAAGAAGGAGGCCGCTCGCGTGAGTGTGCTCGACGAGATCATCGACGGCGTCCGTGCCGACCTCGCAGAGCGGCAGGCGCGCGTCGGCCTCGACGAGCTCAAGGAGCGGGCCCAGAAGGCGCGCCCGGCCAAGGACGGCGTCGCCGCGCTCAAGGGCGAGAGCGTCACGGTGATCTGCGAGGTCAAGCGCTCCAGCCCGTCCAAGGGCGCGCTAGCCGCGATCGCCGACCCGGCCGGACTGGCCGCCGACTACGAGGCGGGCGGCGCGGCGGTCATCTCCGTCCTGACCGAGCAGCGCAAGTTCGGCGGTTCGCTGGCCGACCTGGAGGCCGTCCGCGCCAAGGTCGACATCCCCGTGCTGCGCAAGGACTTCATCGTCACCGCCTACCAGCTGTGGGAGGCCCGTGCCTACGGCGCCGACCTCGCGCTGCTGATCGTCTCCGCGCTGGAGCAGGAGGCCCTGGTCTCGCTGATCGAGCGGGCCGAGTCGATCGGGCTGACGCCGCTGGTCGAGGTGCACGACGAGGAAGAGGTCGCCCGTGCGGTGGACGCCGGTGCCAAGATCATCGGTGTCAACGCCCGCAACCTGAAGACCCTCGAGGTCGACCGCGGCAACTTCGCCCGGGTCGCCCCCGAGATCCCCGACCACATCGTCAAGATCGCCGAGTCCGGGGTGCGCGGACCGCACGACCTGATCGCATACGCCAATGACGGCGCGGACGCGGTGCTGGTCGGCGAGTCGCTGGTGACCGGCAAGGACCCCAGGACCGCGGTCGCCGACCTGGTCGCCGCGGGCTCCCACCCGGCGATCCGGCACGGCCGGTCCTGAGCGCCGGGGAACGGCACACACCGACATGACCGCCACTGCCGTGAGGCTCAGCTGCCGGGCCCGGGTTCCGTACCCGGGGCCGGCCGGCGCGCGCGCCGCGGCGGGGGCCACCCACCTCCCGCGCCCGGCGCTGGTCCGCGGCTTCCCGCCCGCCGCCCACCACCCCGAGCCGCAGCGCTGCGCGCTGCCGCCGTGGCACCGCGGCTGCCGGGCGCCCGCACGACGGGTCCACGGGCGCAGGGTCAGGTATCACATCGGATCCGAGCCGGGACAGATCAACGGCAGGCGATGGCGACCGGGGCCCGCGCGCTGACGCGTCGGCCCCGCCCGGGCGCCGGGGTGCGGGTGGGTGCGGCGGTCGTCTGACCGCTTGCTCCCCCCCACCCCCGAACCCACCCCCGCCCCCTCCCCCGAAGGGGGAGAGGGGGGAGGGGGCGGGGGAACGCCGCGGCCGGGTTCCACGGGTCTGCGGCTGGGTTCCACGGCCGGGTCTCACGACCCTCGACCGGCGCCCCACGGGCCTGCCGGCCGGACCCCACGGGAGACCGTCACCGTGGGGAGTTGCGCCGTCCGCTCCGGCCACGGGTTCCACGACCGGGTCTCACCGCGACCGGTTCCAGGTTCCGCGACCAGCCCCCACGACGCCGTCTGCCCGAATCCCGAATCCCGAATATCTCCGACACAACCGGACCTCCGGGGCAGCCCGCCCCGGCCGAGGAGTGCGTCTGATGTCCTCCGATTTCTTCCTTCCCGACCCCGAGGGGCGCGTCCCCAGCGCCGAAGGCTATTTCGGCGCCTTCGGCGGCAAGTTCATCCCCGAGGCGCTGGTCGCCGCGGTCGACGAGGTCGCCGCCGAGTACGAGAAGGCCAAGGCGGACCCCGCGTTCGCCGCCGAGCTCAACGACCTGATGGTCAACTACACCGGGCGTCCCAGCGCGCTCACCGAGGTGCCGCGCTTCGCCGAACACGCCGGCGGGGCCCGGGTGTTCCTCAAGCGCGAGGACCTCAACCACACCGGCTCGCACAAGATCAACAACGTGCTGGGCCAGGCGCTGCTCACCAAGCGGATGGGCAAGACCCGGGTCATCGCCGAGACCGGCGCCGGCCAGCACGGTGTCGCCACCGCCACCGCCTGCGCCCTCTTCGGTCTCGAATGCACCATCTACATGGGCGAGATCGACACCCAGCGGCAGGCCCTCAACGTCGCCCGGATGCGGATGCTCGGTGCCGAGGTCATCGCCGTGAAGTCCGGCAGCCGCACCCTCAAGGACGCCATCAACGAGGCCTTCCGCGACTGGGTGGCCAACGTCGACCACACCCACTACCTGTTCGGGACCGTCGCGGGACCGCACCCCTTCCCGGCGATGGTGCGCGACTTCCACCGCGTCATCGGCGTCGAGGCGCGCCGCCAGATCCTGGAGCGCGCGGGCCGCCTGCCGGACGCGGCCGTCGCCTGCGTCGGCGGCGGCTCCAACGCCATCGGCCTCTTCCACGCCTTCCTCCCGGACGCCGGCGTACGGCTCGTCGGCTGCGAGCCGGCCGGTCACGGCATCGAGACCGGCGAGCACGCGGCGACCCTGAGCGCCGGTGAACCGGGCATCCTGCACGGCTCCCGGAGCTACGTCCTCCAGGACGAGGAGGGCCAGATCACCGAGCCGTACTCCATCTCGGCCGGCCTCGACTACCCGGGCATCGGGCCCGAGCACGCCTACCTCAAGGACAGCGGCCGCGGTGAGTACCGTGCCGTCACCGACGACGCCGCGATGCAGGCGCTGCGCCTGCTCTCGCAGACCGAGGGCATCATCCCGGCCATCGAGAGCGCCCACGCGCTGGCCGGCGCCCTGGACCTCGGCAAGGAGCTCGGTACGGACGGCCTGATCGTCGTCAACCTGTCCGGGCGCGGCGACAAGGACATGGACACCGCCGCCCGCTACTTCGACCTGTACGACACGGACGCCGCCGTCGAGGCGGACAACGCCGCCGCCGACGCGGAGATCGAGGGGGACGTCAAGTGAGCGGGAACATCAAGCTGTTGAGCGATACCCTCGCCGCCGCCAAGGCAGAGGGCCGCTCCGCCCTCATCGCCTACCTGCCGGCCGGGTTCCCGACCGTCGACGGCGGCATCGAGGCGGCCAAGGCCGTCTTCGACGGCGGCGCGGACGTCGTGGAGGTCGGGCTGCCGCACAGCGACCCGGTCCTGGACGGCCCCGTCATCCAGACCGCCGACGACATCGCGCTGCGCGGCGGCGTGAAGATCGCGGACGTGATGCGGACGGTGCGCGAGGCACACGAGGCCACCGGCAAGCCCGTCCTCGTCATGACCTACTGGAACCCGATCGACCGCTACGGCATCGAGCGGTTCACCGCCGAGCTCGCCGAGGCGGGCGGCGCCGGCTGCATCCTGCCCGACCTGCCGGTCCAGGAGTCCGCGACCTGGCGGGAGCACGCCGACAAGCACGGCCTCGCCACCGTCTTCGTCGTCGCTCCCAGCAGCAAGGACGCGCGACTGGCCGAGATCACGGCCGCGGGTTCCGGCTTCGTCTACGCCGCCTCGCTGATGGGCGTCACGGGCACCCGTGAGTCGGTGGGCGCGCAGGCGCAGGACCTCGTACGGCGCACCAAGGCGACCACCGCCCTGCCGGTCTGCGTCGGCCTGGGCGTCTCCAACCCCGAACAGGCCGCCGAGGTGGCCCGGTTCGCGGACGGTGTGATCGTCGGCTCGGCGTTCGTCAAGCGGCTGCTGGCGGCGGACGGCGATCTGGCGGAGGGTCTCGCCGGGATCCGCGCCCTGGCGGCCGAGCTGGCCGAGGGCGTGCGACAGCGGGCCTAGGGGGCGCGCCGCCGGTCCCCCAGGGACGGGAGGACCGGCGCGCTGTCCCTCGATAGGGCGAACATCGGTGCGGAGGGGTGCGGCGGCACCCCTCCGCTTCGTTGTCCAGGGGCGTGAACCACGTGAACCAGAAGAACCATGAGGGTAAGAGAACCGCCCGCGAGCGGCTGCAGGAACAGCGGGAAAAGGAGAAGGCGCGCGCCCGGCGCGGCCGGCAGGCCATCGCCGCCGGAGCGGTGGCGGTGGCGCTGGTGGTCGCCGGCGGCATCGCCCTCTGGGTGACCTCGGCCGGCAGCGGCAAGAGCGGTTCCGGCAACGAAACCGCCCGCCCGAGGCAGGTCGGCGGCGGCAGCAGCCCCGCCATCCCCGTCGGCGCTGCCCACGCCCCCTCCACACTCACGGTGTGGGAGGACTTCCGCTGCCCCGCCTGCCAGCAGTTCGAGACCGGCTTCCGCCCGGCCATCCACGAGTTGCAGGACTCAGGCCAGCTCAAGAACGAGTACCACCTCGTGACGATCATCGACGGGAACGCCGGCGGCAAGGGGTCCCTCAACGCCGCCAACGCCGCCCTCTGCGCCCAGGACGCGGGGAAGTTCCGCGAGTACCACGACGTCCTCTACTCCCACCAGCCGCCCGAGGAGGAGGACAAGTTCTCCGACAAGCAGTACGTCCTCCAACTCGCCGGCAAGGTCAAGGGACTGGTGACCCCCGCCTTCACCCGGTGCGTCAACGACGGCAGGTACGACCGCTTCGTGCAGAAGTCCACCGACGCCTTCGCCAAGTCCGGATTCCGCGGCACCCCGACCGTCCTGCTCAACGGAAAGGACCTCTCGAAGGAGAAGGGCGGCCGCGTCACCCCCGCGGACCTGAAGAAGATGGTGCAGGACGCGAACAAGGGCAAGCAGCCGGGGAAAAGCGCCTCGCCGCACGCCGGGGCTTCGCCCCACTCCGGCGCCTCGCCGCACCCGACCACCTCGACCCGGGGGAAACAGGCCCACCGGAGCACCCCGCCCCGGGGAGAACACGCCGCCCGGAGCGCTTCGCCCCAGGGGAAGCAGCACGGCATGAGCGCCACGCCGGGGACCTAGGGGACTCGGGGCCCTGGGGGACCGGCGGCTCAGGGGACCGGCGGACCAGGGGACCGGCGGACCAGGGGACTTCGCCGGGGTCCTGGGGGGACTCGGGGGAAGCCCCCTTACGGTCCTGGCAGTCCTGGCGGTCCCGACGGGCTCCGCCACGGGGGCGCCGCGGTCCTCTCCCGGACACACAGTGTCATCGCACGACAACGGGGTCGTTACGCAGCCGTTGCCGGGCGGGTTGTCGCCGACCCGGCCCGGCGCGGTAGCGTCGACCTTGCCATGGACCTCGCATTCATTCCCAGCCCGTCGGTCGGCGTCGTGCATCTCGGCCCGATCCCGCTGCGCGGCTACGCATTCTGCATCATCATCGGCGTCTTCGTCGGCGTCTGGCTCGGCAACAAGCGCTGGGTACAGCGCGGTGGCCGCTCCGGCACCGTCGCCGACATCGCCGTGTGGGCCGTGCCCTTCGGGCTGGTCGGCGGCCGCCTCTACCACGTCATCACGACGTACGAGCCGTACTTCGGCCCGAACGGCCACCCGCTCGACGCCTTCAAGGTGTGGGAGGGCGGCCTCGGCATCTGGGGCGCGGTCGCGCTCGGTGCCGTGGGCGCCTGGATCGGCTGCCGCCGGCGGGGCATTCCGCTGCCCGCGTACGCCGACGCACTGGCGCCCGGTCTGGCCATCGGGCAGGCGATCGGCCGCTGGGGCAACTGGTTCAACCAGGAGCTGTACGGCAAGCCGACCGATGTCCCGTGGGCGCTGCAGATCAGCTCCGACCCGGCGATCGGACGGATCGGCGGCACCTACCACCCGACCTTCCTCTACGAGAGCCTGTGGTGCCTCGGCGTGGCAGCGCTGGTGATCTGGGCCGACAAGCGCTTCCGGCTCGGCCACGGGCGGGCCTTCGCGCTGTACGTCGCCGCCTACTGCACCGGACGCGCCTGGATCGAGTACATGCGGGTCGACGAGGCGCACCACATCCTGGGCCTGCGGCTCAACGTCTGGACCGCGCTGATCGTCTTCGTTCTGGCCGTCGCCTACCTGGTGATCTCCGCCAAGAAGGCACCCGGCCGGGAAGCGGTCGTCGAACCGGGGGCGCAGCTCGCCGAGGGTGAGGGCGCGGACGAGGGCGGCGAAGGCGCCAAGGACGCCAAGGACGCGGACGGAGCCAAGGGCGCTGAGAGCGTCAACGACGACGCCGGTGCCACCGCCGATGCTGACGCGACGAAGCCCGGCGCCGACGAGAAGCCCGCGGAGTCGGAGAAGTCCGCGGAGCCCGCGGAGTCGGCGAAGGACGAGCCCGCGGACGCGAAGGCCGAGGACGCGGCCAACGCCCCCGCGGCGGACGCCGCCAAGACCGCCGGCAGCGGCAGCACCAAGAAGTCCTGAGGCGGCCACCGACCACCGGCCGCGCCGGGCGGACCCGACACGTCGGGTACGCCCGGCGCTGTGCTGTCCCGGGGCGTTGCCGCGCCGTCAGCGCGGTTTTGCCCGTCCGGCTCCCGCACCCGCCGGGCCCCCGCCGGCCGGGGGAGCCGCCGTCACAGCACACCCGCCGCGCGCAGCGCGTCGATCTCGGGACCGGTCAGGCCGATCCCGGTGAGCACTTCGTCCGTGTCCGCGCCGTGCGGGCGCCCCGCCCACCGGATGGCGCCCGGCGTTGCGGAGAGCCGGAAGAGGACGTTCTGCATCCGGACCGTGCCGAGTTCGTCGTCCGGGACCTCGGTGATCGTTCCCAGCGCCTGGTACTGCGGATCCGCCATCACCTCGCGGATGTCGTAGACGGGCGCCACCGCCGCTTCGGCCTTCTCGAAGGCGGCCAGCACCTCGGCCCGGTTGTGCCGGGCGATCCAGTCGGCGACCGCCGTATCGAGCTCGTCGGCGTGCCGGGCACGCCCCTCGCCGGTCGCGAACCAGGGCTCGTCGATCACCTCGGGCCGGCCGACCAGCCGCATCACCCGCGCGGCGACCGACTCGGCCGACGTGGAGACCGCCACCCAGGAGCCGTCGGCGGTGCGGTAGGTGTTGCGCGGCGCGACATTGGGGGAGCGGTTGCCGGTCCGCGGCTGGAGGTGACCGAGCTGGTCGTACCAGAGCGGCTGGGCGCCGAGGACGGTCAGCATCGGTTCGATCAGCGCCAGGTCGATGACCTGGCCGCGCCCGGTCGCCGTCCGTGCGTGCAGCGCGGCCATCACGGCGTACGACGTGGTCAGCGCGGCGATCGCGTCGGCGAGGCCGAACGGCGGCAGGGTCGGCGGGCCGTCCGGCTCACCGGTGATCGCGGCGAAGCCGCTCATCGCCTCGGCCAGGGTGCCGAACCCGGGGCGGCGGGCGTACGGGCCGAACTGCCCGAAGCCGGTGACCCGGGCGAGCACCAGCCCCGGACGGCGTGCGGACAACTCGTTCCAGCCCAGCCCCCAGCGCTCCAGGGTCCCGGGCCGGAAGTTCTCGATGACGACGTCGGCGCCGGCGGCCAGCCGCAGCAGGACCTCCCGGCCGTCCGGGTGGGAGAGATCGAGCGTGACGGTCTTCTTGTTGCGGCCCAGCAGCTTCCACCACAGCCCGATGCCGTCCTTGGCGGGCCCGTGGCCGCGTGACGGGTCGGGGCGGTGCGGATGCTCGACCTTGATCACCTCGGCGCCGTAGTCCCCCAGCAGGGTGGCGGCGAGCGGACCGGCGAACAGCGTGGCGAGATCGAGCACGCGCAGCCCGGCGAGCGGCCCGGGGGAGGGAGCCGCACCATCGGGCCGGGCGCCGGCCGTGGCCGTCACCGTCCGCCCGCCTCCGTCATCGCCGGGATGGCCGAGATCGCGGTGAAGGCCTGCTCGTGGGTGCGGGCGCGCGCCCGGTCACGGGTGAAGATCTCGCGGGCGACGGTGGCCAGCGCGGCCCCGGGCGCCTGCAGATCGAGACGGCTGGCGCGGGCGACCTCCTCGCTCCACTCGGCCGGTACCGCCGCCGCGCCGCGCAGCGCGCCGACGAGCGCGCCGCACATCGTGGCGATCGAGTCGCAGTCGCGGCCGTAGTTGACCGCGCCGAGGACCGTGGCCCGGAAGTCGCCGCCACCGGTCAGCAACATGCCCAGGGCGATGGGAAGTTCCTCGACGGCGTGCAGCCGGGAGGGGCGCCGGGCGCCGAGCGACGGGTTGCGGTAGTCCGGGCCCACCGTGTCGAAGGGGGCGACGGCCGCCCGCAGCGGTGCCGTCGCCGACGCGGTGTCGGTGAGCGACGACGCGGCCTCGCAGACCGCCTCGATCGCGGCCCGGGTGCCGTCCTTGGCCAGCCGCAGCGCCTGGACGACGACCGAGGACGGGGTGGCGTCCGGCAGGAACGCGGCGGCCACCGCCGCGGCGAACACCCCCGCCGCCTCCCGTCCGTAGGAGGCCTGGTGCGCACCGGCGATGTCCAGCGCCTCGGCGTACGCCCGGTCCGGGTTGCCGGCGTTGACGATGCCGACCGGAGCCATGTACATCGCCGCACCACAGTTGACGATGTTGCCGACGCCCGCCTCGCGGGGGTCCGCGTGCCCGTAGTGCAGCCGCGCCACGATCCACTTCTCGGCGAGGAAGATCCGCTGCAGTGGCAGCGCCTCGGTCTCCAGTTCCGGGATCCAGCGCGGGGTGCCGATCAGGTCCGGGACGAGGTGGTCGGCGATGTCATAGGCGTCGAGGTGGTCGCGCACCGTTTCGTAGACCCGCACCAGCGCATGCGTCATCAAGGTGTCGTCGGTGACGTGGCCGTCGCCCTTGTGGTACGGCGTGAGCGGGCGGGCGGTGCGCCAGTTGTCGTGGAACGGTCCGACGATGCCCTCGACCCGGCCGCCGTGCCGCTTGACGATCTCCTCCGGCGACCAGCCCTGCACGGGCCCGCCGAGCGCATCGCCGACGGCGGCGCCGACCAGGCATCCGGCCGCCCGGTCCTCCAGGGACGGCGGGGCGGAGACGGCGGGCGGCACCGGCCCCGCGGGCGACGGCTCGGCGACCGGGGGGACCGCGCGGGCCGGGAGGGTCCGGACGGCCCCCGCTTCGGAGGCGTCCGGTGCGTCCGGCGCATCCGGCGCCTCCGGGGCCGCGGCCGGCATCGCCTCCGGCGCCGCGGCCGGTGTCTGCTCGCTTGCGTACGTCATCTGCGGGGGAGTCCTTCCACGGTGGGGGAGGGGAGGCGGCCGGCGGGGCGGTGGGGACGGCATCGGGGAGGGCCGGCGGGGCGGCCGTCCCGGTGGCTTGGGGCCGCCGGGACAGCTTCGGACTGCTGCGCTGTATCCGTGCCACGCGGCGGCCCGGCTCTCCTGCCCCGGGCGGCAGGGTCACCCGGTCGACTCCCCCGGACGGCGCCCGGCACCGGACCGCCCGAGGGCCCGAAAACGGGGTGTGACCCGGATCTCATCGCCGACCTCGGGGAAAAACCGCAGGTCAGCGCGGTAAGTTCGGCCTTCCTTGCTAGCGGCGGAGGGTGCTGCGCGCCTAACTTCGAGGTGTTGGAGGGGGAAGCGCCGCCATCGGCCCACACCTCGCTGCAGGGAGTAGGTACCGATATGTCCGTCATGGAGATCATGGATGCCGCGGCGCCGACGCATGTGGCCCACCGCGACAATCACACCCACCGCGATGTGAACGGCGGCTGGCTGCGCCCCGCCGTCTTCGGCGCGATGGACGGGCTGGTCTCGAACCTCGCCCTGATGACGGGCGTCGCCGGCGGTGCGCTTTCGCAGCAGACGATCATCATCACCGGCCTGGCGGGGCTGGCCGCCGGTGCCTTCTCGATGGCCGCGGGGGAGTACACCTCGGTCGCCTCGCAGCGTGAGCTGGTGCAGGCCGAGCTGGACATCGAGCGGTCCGAGCTGCGCAAGCACCCGAAGGACGAGCTGGAGGAGCTGGCGGCGCTCTACGAGTCCCGCGGGGTCGAGTCGGCGCTCGCCCGGCAGGTCGCGGCCCAGCTGTCCCGGGACCCGGAGCAGGCCCTGGAGATCCACGCCCGCGAGGAGCTGGGGATCGACCCGTCCGACCTTCCTTCGCCCACCGTCGCCGCGGTCTCCTCCTTCGGATCGTTTGCGCTGGGCGCGCTGCTGCCTGTCCTTCCCTATCTGCTGGGGGCGTCCGCGATCTGGCCCGCGGTGCTGCTCGCGCTGGTCGGGCTCTTCGCCTGCGGCGCCGTCGTGGCGCGGGTGACGGCCCGCTCCTGGTGGTTCAGCGGTCTGCGGCAGCTGGCCCTCGGCGGCGCGGCCGCGGGTGTGACGTACGCCCTGGGAGCATTGTTCGGAACCGTCGTAGGCTGACGTGTCATACGGGTGACTGCATAATTACCGCGTTACCCAGCGGTTTCGGTTTGTTGACGACCGGGCATAAGGCCCAGGCGTCGCGGGCAACGTCGCTCGCCGAACGCCGCCTTGTGGGACGGCCTGGATCCCGGCCGTGCACTGACTCACCGCCCGTGCGGTGTCCGCATGTTGGAAGCCCCTTTTCGCTTTTTGAGAAGGGAGTCATCCTGTAACCTGCACGAAATTTCGCGGAGGGCCAACGTCGTCCCTCGGCAACGCCTATGCCACGACGACGTTGGGAGAGCCGATGCGTTTCGCGTCCACGCACTCCGCGACCACCAGCAGCGCCAGCGCCGCCGCCTGGTCGCCCATGGACGGCCGCCCTGCCCAGCAGGGCATGTACGACCCGCGCAACGAGCACGACGCCTGTGGCGTCGGCTTTGTGGCCACCCTCACCGGCGAGGCCAGCCACGCACTGGTCGAGCAGGCACTCACCGTCCTGACGAATCTGGAGCACCGCGGTGCCACCGGCTCCGAGCCCGACTCGGGTGACGGCGCCGGCATCCTGCTCCAGGTGCCGGACGCGTTCCTTCGCGAGAACGTCACCTTCGAGCTCCCCGAGGCCGGCGCCTACGCCGTCGGCATCGCCTTCCTGCCGTCCGATGCCCAGGAGGCGGCCGACGCCGTCTCGCGCATCGAGACGATCGCCGGCGAAGAGGGCCTGGACGTCATCGGCTGGCGGGTGGTCCCGGTCGCCCCGCAGCTGCTCGGCAACGGCGCCCGCGCCACCATGCCGGCCTTCTCCCAGATCTTCGTGAGCGACGGGGTGAACACCGGCCTGGCGCTGGACCGCAAGGCCTTCGCGCTGCGCAAGCGCGCCGAGCGCGAGGCCGGGGTCTACTTCCCCTCGCTGTCCGCCCGGACGATCGTCTACAAGGGCATGCTGACCACCGGCCAGCTGGAGCCCTTCTTCCCGGACCTGTCCGACCGCCGCTTCGCCACCGCCGTCGCGCTGGTCCACTCGCGGTTCTCCACCAACACCTTCCCGAGCTGGCCGCTCGCCCACCCGTACCGCTTCGTCGCGCACAACGGCGAGATCAACACGGTCAAGGGCAACCGCAACTGGATGCGCGCCCGTGAGTCGCAGCTGGCCACGAAGCTCTTCGGCGAGGAGAACGCCGAGAATCTGGAGCGGCTGTTCCCGGTCTGCACCCCGGACGCCTCCGACTCCGCCTCCTTCGACGAGGTCCTGGAACTGCTCCACCTCGGCGGCCGCTCGCTGCCGCACTCGGTGCTGATGATGGTCCCCGAGGCGTGGGAGAACTCCCCCTCCATGGACCCGGCCCGGCGCGCCTTCTACCAGTACCACTCCACGATGATGGAGCCCTGGGACGGCCCGGCCTGCGTCACCTTCACCGACGGCACCCAGGTCGGCGCGGTCCTCGACCGCAACGGTCTGCGCCCCGGCCGCTACTGGGTCACCGACGACGGCCTGGTCGTGCTCTCCTCCGAGGTCGGCGTCCTGGACATCGACCCCGCGAAGGTGGTCCGCAAGGGCCGTCTGCAGCCCGGCCGGATGTTCCTCGTGGACACCGCCGAGGGCCGCATCATCGAGGACGACGAGATCAAGGCGCAGCTCGCCGCCGAGCACCCCTACCAGGAGTGGCTGGACTCCGGCCTGATCGAGCTCGCCGACCTGCCCGAGCGTGAGCACATCGTGCACACCCACGCCTCGGTCACCCGCCGCCAGCAGACCTTCGGCTACACCGAGGAAGAGCTGCGCGTCATCCTCGCCCCGATGGCCAAGGCCGGCGCCGAGCCCATCGGCTCGATGGGCACCGACTCGCCGATCGCCGCGCTCTCCGAGCGCCCCCGGCTGCTCTTCGACTACTTCACCCAGCTCTTCGCGCAGGTCACCAACCCGCCGCTGGACGCCATCCGCGAGGAGCTGGTCACCTCGCTGATCTCCTCGCTCGGCCCCCAGGGCAACCTCCTGGAGCCGAACGCGGCCTCCTGCCGCAGCGTGACCCTGCCCTTCCCGGTCATCGACAACGACGAGCTGGCCAAGCTCGTCCACATCAACGCCGACGGCGACATGCCCGGCATGAAGGCCGTGACCCTCTCCGGCCTCTACCGGGTCTCCGGCGGCGGCGAGTCGCTGGCCGCCCGGATCGAGGAGATCTGCGCCGAGGCCGACGCCGCCATCGACGACGGCGCCCGGCTGATCGTGCTCTCCGACCGGCACTCCGACGCCGAGCACGCGCCGATCCCGTCGCTGCTGCTCACCGCCGCGGTCCACCACCACCTCATCGGCACCAAGGAGCGCACCCAGGTCGGTCTGCTCGTCGAGGCCGGCGATGTGCGCGAGGTGCACCACGTCGCGCTGCTCATCGGCTTCGGTGCCGCGGCCGTCAACCCGTACCTGGCCATGGAGTCGGTCGAGGACCTGGTCCGCGCCGGCACCTTCCTGCCGGGCGTCGAGGCCGAAACCGCCATCAAGAACCTGATCAAGGCGCTCGGCAAGGGCGTCCTGAAGGTCATGTCCAAGATGGGCATCTCCACCGTGGCCTCCTACCGGGGCGCGCAGGTCTTCGAGGCCGTCGGTCTGGACGAGGAGTTCGTCGCCAAGTACTTCCACGGCACCGCGACCAAGATCGGCGGCGCCGGTCTGGACGTCATCGCCAAGGAGGTCGCGGCGCGGCACGCCAAGGCCTACCCGGCCTCCGGCATCGCCGCCACGCACCGCGCGCTGGAGATCGGCGGCGAGTACCAGTGGCGCCGCGAGGGCGAGCCGCACCTCTTCGACCCGGACACCGTCTTCCGGCTCCAGCACTCCACCCGCTCGCGTCGCTACGACATCTTCAAGCAGTACACGGACCGGGTGAACGAGCAGTCCGAGCGGCTGATGACGCTGCGCGGCCTGTTCTCCTTCGCCTCCGAGCGCCCCTCGATCCCGATCGAGGAGGTCGAGCCCGCGTCCGAGATCGTCAAGCGCTTCTCCACCGGCGCCATGTCGTACGGCTCCATCTCCCAGGAGGCGCACGAGACGCTGGCCATCGCCATGAACCAGCTGGGCGGCAAGTCCAACACCGGTGAGGGCGGCGAGGACCCGGAGCGCCTTTACGACCCGGCGCGCCGCTCCTCCATCAAGCAGGTCGCCTCCGGCCGCTTCGGTGTGACGTCCGAGTACCTGGTCAACTCCGACGACATCCAGATCAAGATGGCCCAGGGCGCCAAGCCCGGCGAGGGCGGCCAGCTGCCCGGCCACAAGGTCTACCCGTGGGTCGCCAAGACCCGGCACTCCACCCCGGGCGTCGGCCTGATCTCCCCGCCGCCGCACCACGACATCTACTCCATCGAGGACCTGGCTCAGCTGATCCACGACCTCAAGAACGCCAACCCGCAGGCCCGCATCCACGTGAAGCTGGTCTCCGAGGTCGGCGTCGGCACGGTCGCCGCGGGTGTCTCCAAGGCGCACGCGGACGTGGTCCTGATCTCCGGCCACGACGGCGGTACGGGCGCCTCGCCGCTCACCTCGCTCAAGCACGCGGGCGGCCCCTGGGAGCTGGGCCTGGCCGAGACCCAGCAGACCCTGCTGCTCAACGGCCTGCGCGACCGCATCGTGGTGCAGACCGACGGCCAGCTCAAGACCGGCCGCGACGTCGTCATCGCCGCCCTGCTGGGCGCCGAGGAGTACGGCTTCGCGACCGCACCCCTGGTCGTCTCCGGCTGCGTCATGATGCGCGTGTGCCACCTGGACACCTGCCCGGTCGGCATCGCCACCCAGAACCCGACGCTGCGCGAGCGGTTCAACGGGAAGGCCGAGTACGTCGTCAACTTCTTCCAGTTCATCGCCGAGGAGGTCCGCGAGATCCTCGCCGAGCTGGGCTTCCGCAGCCTGGACGAGGCCATCGGCCACGCCGAGCTGCTGAACACCTCCCGCGCCGTGAACCACTGGAAGGCGCAGGGCCTGGACCTGGCCCCGCTGCTGCACGTCCCCGAGCTGGCCGAGGGCGCGGTGCGCCACCAGGTCATCGAGCAGGACCACGGCCTGGAGAAGGCGCTCGACAACGAGCTGATCAAGCTCGCCGCCGACGCGCTGTCCGCGGACACCGCCGAGGAGGCCCAGCCGGTCCGGGCGCAGATCGCGATCCGGAACATCAACCGGACCGTCGGCACCATGCTCGGCCACGAGGTCACCAAGAAGTTCGGTGGCGCGGGCCTGCCCGACGACACCATCGACATCACCTTCACCGGCTCGGCCGGCCAGTCCTTCGGCGCGTTCCTGCCGCGCGGCATCACGCTGCGCCTGGAGGGCGACGCCAACGACTACGTCGGCAAGGGCCTGTCCGGCGGCCGGGTCGTGGTCCGCCCGGACCGCGGCGCCGACCACCTGGCGGAGTACTCCACCATCGCCGGCAACACCCTCGCCTACGGCGCCACCGGCGGCGAGCTGTACCTGCGCGGCCGGGTCGGCGAGCGCTTCTGCGTCCGCAACTCCGGTGCCACGGTGGTCTCCGAGGGCGTCGGCGACCACGGCTGCGAGTACATGACCGGCGGCAACGCGGTCGTCCTGGGCGAGACGGGCCGCAACTTCGCGGCCGGTATGTCCGGCGGCTTCGCCTACGTCATCGACCTCGACCCGGCCAACGTCAACAAGGAGCTCGTCGACGCGGTGAACCCGCTGGACGACGCCGACAAGCAGTGGCTGCACGACGTCGTGCAGCGCCACCAGGAGGAGACCGGCTCGACCGTCGCCGCCAAGCTCCTCGCCGACTGGGATGCCGCGGCCGCACGCTTCAGCAAGGTCATCCCGCCCACCTACCAGGCAGTGCTCGTCGCCAAGGACGCCGCTGAGCAGGCCGGACTCTCCGAGTCCGAGACCCACGAGAAGATGATGGAGGCGGCGACCAATGGCTGACCCCAAGGGCTTCCTGAACCACGAGCGCGAGGTCGCCAAGACCCGCCCCGTCGAGGAGCGCGTCAAGGACTGGAACGAGGTCTACCAGCCCGGCTCCCTGCTGCCGATCATCAGCAAGCAGGCGTCGCGCTGCATGGACTGCGGCATCCCGTTCTGCCACAACGGCTGCCCGCTCGGAAACCTCATCCCCGAGTGGAACGACTACGCCTACCGCGAGGACTGGACCGAGGCCAGCGAGCGGCTGCACGCGACCAACAACTTCCCGGAGTTCACCGGTCGCCTCTGCCCCGCGCCCTGTGAGGCCGCCTGTGTGCTGGGCATCAACCAGCCGCCGGTGACCATCAAGAACGTCGAGGTCTCCATCATCGACAAGGCGTGGGACAACGGGGACGTCACCCCGCAGCCGCCCGAGCGCCTGTCCGGCAAGACCGTCGCCGTCATCGGCTCCGGCCCCGCGGGCCTGGCCGCCGCCCAGCAGCTGACCCGGGCCGGCCACACCGTCGCCGTCTACGAGCGCGCGGACCGTATCGGCGGTCTTCTCCGCTACGGCATCCCCGAGTTCAAGATGGAGAAGCGCCACATCAACCGCCGCATCGAGCAGATGCGCACGGAGGGCACCAAGTTCCGCACCGAGGTGGAGATCGGCCGGGACCTCGACGCGAAGAAGCTGCGCAAGCGCTACGACGCCGTGGTCATCGCCGCCGGCTCCACCACCTCCCGCGATCTGCCGGTGCCCGGCCGCGAGCTGAACGGCATCCACTTCGCGATGGAGTACCTGCCGCTCGCCAACAAGGTGCAGGAGGGCGACCTGACCGTCGCCCCGATCAGCGCCGAGGGCAAGCACGTGGTCGTCATCGGCGGCGGCGACACCGGCGCGGACTGCGTCGGCACCGCCCACCGCCAGGGCGCGGCCTCGGTCACCCAGCTGGAGATCATGGGCAAGCCGGGCGACGAGCGGAACGCCAACCAGCCCTGGCCGACCTTCCCGATGCTCTACAAGGTCACCTCCGCGCACGAGGAGGGCGGCGACCGGATCTACTCCGTGTCCACCACCCACTTCGAGGGCGACGAGGACGGCAACGTCCAGTGGCTGCACCTGACCGAGGTGGAGTTCAAGGACGGCCGCCCGGAGCCGAAGCCCGGCACCGAGCGGAAGATCCCGGCCCAGCTGGTCACCCTCGCCATGGGCTTCACCGGCACCGACAAGGAGAACGGCCTGGTCGAGCAGTTCGGCCTGGAGCTCGACGAGCGCGGCAACATCGCCCGCGACGCGGACTTCGCCACCAACGTCCCCGGTGTGTACGTCGCCGGTGACGCCGGCCGCGGCCAGTCGCTGATCGTGTGGGCCATCGCCGAGGGCCGTTCCGCGGCCAAGGGCGTGGACCGCTTCCTGACCGGAGCCAGCGCCCTGCCGGCTCCCATCAAGCCGACGGATCGCGCACTGACCGTGTGATCCGTCCCCCGATGTCCCGTACAACGTCGTGCGGAACAAACCGCGGCGCCTGTCCCCCTCCCCCGACCGGGAGGGCAGGCGCCGCGGGCCTGTGCGGGCACACCCGGTGCCCGGACCCGGTACCCCGGGCGTCCTAAGCGCCACCGCTCCCGGCCGGAAAGCGCCGCTCCCACTGCTGCGCCATCTCCCGCGCGGGCGCCGGCACGGCCTGCGGCGGGGGAGTGCCCGACGGCCGGAAGTCGTGCACCGGCGGATGCCACGCCGCCGGCCCGGTCCCCGGACCGCTCAGCGGCACCATCCACCGCGGATCGGCATGCACCCGCAGCACCTGCGCCTCGATCTGCGTCCACGCCCCGTCGGTGACCGTCCGCTCCCCGAGCCGGCGGGCCTCCAACTGCACCGGGCAGTGCGCCAGTCGGGGCGGCCGCACCAATTCGGACGGCTCCGCCCACGGCGCATCCGCGGCGCAGGGCATGCTGCCCGGCGTCCCCTCCTCGGCCCCCGCTCCGTCCGGCGGCAGATTGAAGACCACGTCCGGGCGCACCGCGAGATTCCGCGCGGTCCGGCCGCGGGCCGGCAGCCAGACGCTGACGACCGGCCCGAGCTCCCACCGGATGCGCAGCTCGACCAGCACAAATGTCCCGTCGTCGTTCTCCGTGGACAGCAGCGCCGGGGCGACCGAACTGCTCTTCTCCAGCGCGACTTTCATGGCCTTGAGGATAGAAGCCGGTTGATTCGGTGCTCACCGAAATGTTATCAGAGGTTACTCTGTGTACATGAAACGATGGGACGCCGATCAGGAAAGCCTCGCGGAGACCCCCGATCTGGCCGCCCTTGCGGCGCTGCTCGCGGACCGCACCCGTGCCGCCATCTGCATGGCCCTGCTCGACGGCGGCGCCTGGACCGCCGGTGAACTGGCCGCATACGCCGCGGTGGCACCCTCCACCACCACCGAACACCTCAACCTCCTGGTCGCCGGGGGCCTGCTCGCCGAGGAACGGCGGGGGCGGCGCCGCTACGTACGCCTGGCCGGACCGGAGGCCGCGGAGACCCTGGAGAACCTGGCCGGCCTCGCCCCCTACCGCCGGGTCCCGGTCCGCTCCCTGGCCGAGGCCAACCACCGCAGGGCCCTGCACCACGCCCGGACGTGCTACGACCACATCGCCGGTGCGCTCGGCGTCGCCATCGTCGAGGCGATGACCGAACGCGGCCTGCTGGGGCGGGATCACGGCCCGGTGCTGACCGTGGACGGGGCCGGCTGGCTGACCGCCCTCGGCATCCCCGACGCCGGCCCCTCGGCGGCCCACCGGGCTCATGTCCGCACCTGCCTCGACTGGACGGTGCGCCGCCGGCATCTCTCCGGCGCGGTCGGCGCCGCCCTCTACCGGCACGCCCTGGAGCGCGGCTGGGTCGTCAAGGCCGTCGCCACCCGCATCCTGACCGTCACCGCGGCGGGCCGTACGGCCTTCCGTGCGCAGCTCGGACTGCCCGACGAGGCGCTGTTCCCCTCCCTCACCTTCGCCCCGCCCCCGCCCGGCGGCCCCGGGACGCTCAGCCCTCGCCGACCTGGCTGATCCGGTCGTCGCCGAGCTTGCGCTGGGTGTCCTGGAGCAGGATCCGCAGCAGCCCGGCGAGCTGCTTCTGCTGTGCGGGAGTCAGACCGTCGATCAACTCGGCCTCGCGGTGAAGCACTTGGCCGACCGTGGCCTCGACCTTCTCGTGGCCGGCCGGGGTCAGCTCGACCAGGACCGTGCGGGGGCGGCCCTCGCCGGGCCGCCGGGTGACCAGCCCCTCGCGCTCGGCGCGGGTCAGCCGCTGGGAGATCGCGCCCGCGGTGACCAGGGAGCGGCGGCTGAGTTCGCGGGTGGTCAGGGTGTACGGCGCGCCGCTGCGGCGCAGCACGCTGAGCAGGTCGAGGGTGGCCGGGTCCATCCCGGCGCCGGCCAGCACCCGGCGCCGGTCGTCGCCCAGCAGCTTCGCCAGCTGCCAGATCGGCGTCACGATGCCGATGGAGGAGACCGGGGTGCCGGGGCGCTCCCGCTCCCAGGCGGCGGCGATCTCCTCGACGGGGTACGGGGGGTGGGGGGCGCCGGGTGGCCGGAGCCGTACTTCGCCTCGGAGTCTCTTGCCACGGGCCCTCCTGCGGATGGTACGTTCAGCTCTAAATTTAGACCTGAACGTGATGGACGGAGCCCAGCATATGTCACGCACCATCCTGGTCACCGGCGGCGGCACCGGCATCGGACGCGCCGTCGCCCACCACTTCGCGGACGCCGGGGACGAGGTCATCGTCACCGGCCGGCGCCCCGGCCCGCTCGACGAAACGGCGGCCGGCCGCCCGGCCGTCCGCCCCCTGGTGTGCGACCACACCGACCCCGCGGCGCTCACCGCGCTGCTCGCCGAACTCCCCGAGCGGATCGACGTCCTGGTCAACAACGCCGGCGGCAACACCGACCTCGACGCGGACGACGCCACTGACCTGGCGGCCTATGCCCGCGCTTTCCGTGCCAACCTCGACGCCAACCTGCTCAGCGCCGCGCTGACCACCAGGGCGCTGGACGACCGGCTCGCGGCCGGCGGCGCGGTCGTGCACCTCGGATCGATCGCCGCCGACCACGGCAACGGCGCCTACGGAGCGGCCAAGGCCGGCCTCGCCTCCTGGAACATCGGGCTGTCCCGGACGCTCGGCCCCCGCGACATCACCGCCAACGTCGTCTCACCCGGCTATATCGCCGGCACCGACTTCTTCCGCGACCAGCTCACCGACGAGCGGCGCGACCACCTGGTGGCCGCCGCGGCGGTGGGCCGCGCAGGGTCTCCCGCCGACATCACCGGCACGGTGGCCTTCCTGGCCTCACCGGCGGCCCGGCACATCACCGGTCAGGTGCTGAACGTCAACGGCGGTACCCGCGGGACACGTTGAGGCCCCCGCCCAGGCCGCCCCGGCCCGCGCCGGCCCACGCGCCGGGCCGCGGCGGGACGGGCTACGCGTCGTCACCGTCCTCCGCGCCGTCCTCCGCGAGCCGGGCCGGGAAACCGCCGGTCGCCACCGGCCCCCAGCGCAGCGGGGTCACCCGGATCAGCGACTTGCCCTGGGTGCGCATCGCCTCCCGGTACTCGTCCCAGTCCGGGTGCTCCCCGGCGATGTTGCGGTAGTACTCGACAAGCGGCTCGACCGAATCCGGGGCGTCGATGACCTCGGCCTCGCCGTCGATCTGCACCCACGGGCCGTTCCATTCGTCGGACAGCACGATGACGCTGACCGACGAGACCCGGCGGACATTGCGGACCTTGGCGCGTTCCGGATACGTCGACATGACCAGCCGTCCGGAGTCGTCCACCCCGCAGGTCAGCGGCGAGCCCTGCGGGGTGCCGTCGCTGCGGCGGGTGAGCAGGATCGCGCGGTGCCGGGGGCGGACGAACTCCAGCAGTTCGGGCAGTTCGACACGGGTGTTGCGGGCGATGGAAGGGCTCATACGGGCGAGCCTAGGGGGTGGATGTGCGGAGTGCGCGCGAACCGCGGAGCGGGCGCGCGCACTCCGCACCCGCCCGTCAGCCCTTGACGAGCTGCTTGCCGGTCGCCGCGTCCACGACCTTGCGGCCGTCCAGCGCACTCTTGAGGTGCACGGTCACCTTGTCGGTGGCCAGTTGCTCGGTGCACATCCCCTTGGCGCTCTTCCGCTTGCCCCAGCCGGTGATCACCACCAGGTCCTTCGACTCATGGCTGCGCGCGCCGAAGCGGACATCGCAGGCGCTGTGCCCGACGGTGACGGTGATCTCCCGTGCACTTGTCTTCGCCGGGCGCTCCGCCTTCACCAGCGGCAGCAGCGCCTGCTGCCGGCCGTGCACGGGGGAGACCTTCGGCCAGTCCCGCACGATCTGATCCGCGCGCTGCTCGAACGCGTCCTGCTTCTTCGGCGGTGCCGCGGGGGTCACCTTCTGCTCGTTCTGGCCGCAGCCGGACAGCGTGACGGCGCCGGCCGCCGCCAGCGCGAGCACGGCGGTGAAGGTACGGGTGCGGGAGAGGTGGGATCCTCGCATGACATTGCCTCCTTGTGTCACGGATGGGACGTGCCAGGCGCAAGACAGGTTCCGGCCGCTTTCCGACGATGCCGCGGATGCCGCCGGGGCCGTGGATGCGGCCGATGCCGTGGATGCCGACGGCGCCGGGGAGACGCTTCTTCGCCGTCCGGTCGGCTCACGGTGAAACCCGGTCCGCCCACGGTGAAACAGCGGCGGCGGCGGACCGCCCGCCCGCTAGCGTCCGGGCCATGGACACCCTCACCGAGCTCACCCCCACCGTCTGGCAACTCCCGTTCCCCGTAGGGCACGTGTACCTCGTCGCCCTCCCCGACGACGGCTACGCGGTGGTCGACACCGGCGTCCCCGGCTCGGCCCCCGCCATCCTCGGCGCCCTCGCCCGGCTCGGCGGCCGGCCACAGCAGCTGCGGCAGATCGTGCTCACCCACTCCCACCTGGACCACATGGGCTCCGCCGCCGACCTGGCCGCCGCCACCGGCGCCCGCGTCCTGGCCGGCGCGCTGGACGCCCCGTACATCCGTGGCACCGCCCCCGAGCCCCCGCCGGTGCCCACCCCCGCGGAACGGTCCCTGCACGAAGGGATCATGGCGGGCCTGGCGGCCGCCGGTGTCCCGCCGCTGCGCCATACGGAGGTCGATACCGTCCTGCACGACGGGGACACCCTCGACGGCTGGGGCGAAGAGGTGCGGGTGCTGCACGTCCCCGGCCACACCCCCGGCGGGATCGCCCTGCACCTCCCCGCGAGCCGGGTGCTCTTCCCCGGCGACCTCATCGCCACCGACCCCGAGGGCCGCCGCGCGGTGCTCGGCCCCTTCAACGTCGCACGCGAGGAGGCCATCGCGTCCTTCCGGCGGCTCGCCGCCCTCGAAGACGTCGACACGGTCTGCGTACCGCACGGCGTACCCCTGCGCACCGGCGCCCGGGACGTACTGGCCGCGGCCACACCGGAGAAGGACTGGCTCTGAACGGTGCCCGCGCGGGGCGCGGCGCGTCCCCCACGCCTGCTGACCCGGGTAATCTCGCGCGGGTGTTCGCCGGACCGGCCAACCGGTTCGGGGAACACCAGCAGGCGGGCGAGCGCGGGATGCGAGGAGAGACACCGGCATGCAGTTGTACACGCACGAGTGGGGCACCGGCGAGCGGACCGCGGTGCTGGTCCACGGGCTGATGTCCGATCACCGCACCTGGCACCGCGTCGCTCCGGCACTCGCCGACCGGGGCTACCGCGTCATCGCCGTCGACCTGCGCGGCCACGGCCGCAGCCCGCGCGGCGACTACGCCCCCGAGCTGTACGCGGAAGACCTCGTGGAGACCCTGCCCGCCGGCCCCGAGGTCGTCATCGGACATTCACTGGGCGGCCTGGCACTGTCCCTGGCGGTGGAGCGGCTGCAGCCGCGACGGGCCGTCTACAGCGATCCAGCCTGGCAGTTCCCCAGGTTCCAGGAGCCCGTCGACCCCGCCCTGTTCGTCACCTTCAAGCGGGCCGACCGGGCGATGCTGCGCACCTTCAACCCGCGCTGGAACGACACCGACCTCGACATCGAACTGGCCACGATCGCGCAGTGGGACACCGCCACCGCCCTCGCCCTGTCCGCCGTGCACCGGCAGGACCATGTGCCCGAGAAGCCCGTCGTCCCGTCGCTGGTGCAGTTCGCCGGGGAGGGCTTCCTCTTCTCCGAGCAGGCGGCACACGAGCTGACCGGCCGCGGCTTCGAGGTCCGTACGGTGCCCGGCGTCGGACACACCATCCACCGTGACGACTTCGACGCTTTCATGGCGGGGCTGGAGGGGTGGGTCTGAAGACAGGCCCTGGGGGAGCACGCCCCGGGCGGCGGGTCCCGGAGGAACGCATCCAGGAGAAACGCGTCCCGGGGCGCCGAGCCCAGCGGAACCGGCCGCCGCTCCGTCACGTATCGCAGTCCAGCAGTGTCTTGCACAGCCCGCAGCGGGCCTGCAGCCGGCCTCGGACCGGGACCCGGATCCGCTGGTGGCAGGCGGGGCAGGGGAAGGACACCCGCAGGGGTGGCGGGCCCTCGAAGGCGTAGTCGCCGGTGGCGGGCGGGCGGCCGGTGCGCCGCGGATCCTGCGCTGCCCGGCGGTCCTTGGCGTAGCGCAGCCGGGCGGCCCAGCCGGCGGCGGCGAGCGGCGGCCGGCGGGCGTCCCGGCGGGCCCGCGCCGCGCCCGCCGTGTACGCGTCGTACGCCTGCGGGCTGGTGAACCACGGCGACGGGTCCTCGCCGAAGAAGTCGGCCCGCTGGGCCAGGACATACCCGAACTCCTCCGGCGTCAGGTAGCCGAGCTTCTGCGAGAACGGGCCGTGCTCGCGGTAGGCGTCCAGCAGCAGCCAGCCCGCGCCGAGGTACGCGGCCGCGGTGTCGGTGAGGATCTCGTTGTCCCGGGTGCCGGGGAACGACAGGTCCAGACGGTGCAGGAACAGGTGCGTCACCTCATGGGCCAGCGCGGCGCCGATGTCCTTGCGGTGCTTCCTGAAGCGGTCGTTGAGCTCGATGAAGTACTCGGGTCCCGCGGTGAGTTCGACAGCGGCGGCGTGTTCCATCTCCCGGAACGTGATGACCGTCCGCGCGTCCGGCAGATGCAGCTGCCGGAGCATGGCCCGGGCGACCCGCTGCGCCCCCAGGTGCAGATCCTCCGTCTCGTCGAAGGCCACGTCGACCGGCAGCACGCTGGTGGCGAAGGTGCTCACCGTGTCGTACGACAGGCGTTTGAACAGCGCGTGGACTGCCGCACGCACCGTGTCGAGATGAGGGTATCCGTGCTCGATCTCACTGCCGTCCGTGGTCACCCGGCCACTGTACGGGGGGCCGGGAAGGTCCGGTATGGGCCGTACGGGGCCTGTGGGGCACGCGAGTTGGCCGGATGCGCACTCTTGTCACCCCGATCGGCCACTCCACATAATCACAGGGCGCTTTACGGACTCATCCCCCACTGGGTCCGGTCGCCTTGCGGCGTGCGGCCGTCCTCCACACACCTTCTGCGGCGGCCACGTCCGGCTCCCGGTGTTGGCATGGGCTCGTCATCGACGTGCAACCCCCCACGAAAGGAAGCCCGTTGCGCAGCTACCGGAAGCCCCTCAGAAGATCCCTTGCCCTCGGCGCCGTCGCCCTGGCCGCCGTCAGCCTCCAGCCCGGCTCGGCCTCGGCCGCCCCCTCGGCCGCCCCGTCCGGCTCCGTCCACCATCAGGTCGTCGGCGGCACCAAGGCCGGTCAGGGTGAATTCCCGTTCATGGTCCGGCTGTCGATGGGCTGCGGCGGCGCCCTGTACGCCAAGGACATCGTGCTCACCGCCGCGCACTGCGTCGACGGCAGCGGCGACAACACCTCCATCACCGCCACCGCCGGGGTGGCCGACCTGGAGGACTCGCACGCCGTCAAGGTGAAGTCCACCAAGGTCCTGCAAGCCCCCGGCTACAACGGCAAGGGCAAGGACTGGGCGCTCATCAAGCTCGCCAAGCCGATCGACCAGCCCACGCTGAAGATCGCCGAGGACGGCAAGCTCAACAACGGCGACTTCACCATCGCCGGCTGGGGCGCCGACAAGGAAGGCGGCGACCAGCAGCGCTACCTCCTCAAAGCCACCGTGCCGTTCGTCGACGACGCCGCCTGCCAGAAGGCCTACGGCGACCAGCTGACGCCCGGCGACGAGATCTGCGCCGGCAAGCTGGACACCGGCGGCATCGACACCTGCCAGGGGGACTCCGGCGGCCCGATGTTCCGCAAGGACGACGCCGGGCAGTGGCTCCAGGTCGGCATCGTCTCCTGGGGCGAGGGCTGCGCCCGCCCCGGCAAGCCCGGTGTCTACAGCGAGGTGAGCACCTTCGCCGCGAACATCAAGAAGGCCGCGGGCGAACTGGGCGGCTGACCGCCTCGTCAGTGAGCCGCGCTCACGAAGGGCCCGGGGATCCGTGGTGGATCCCCGGGCCCTTCGCCGGGTCAGGAGTCCCCGGCCCCGGTCCGGGACCTTGGTCCCTTCGCGCCACGGCCCTTGGTCCGTCCGCCGCGGGACCAAACTCGTGCGCGCGGCCGGGCCTTGTGCCGTCAGGGATGACCGGACGGCCTATGGGCCGCCCCGTGACGGCTTCCTACCGTGAACGGTATGAGCACCGAGCCCCGCCCCCGACCCCCGGCACGCGACCGCGGCCACCGAGCGACGGTCCTCGCCGCGCTGCTCCTCGCCGCCTCCGCTGCGACCCTCGCCTATGTGCTGCTCGGCGGCCCGGACGAGCCCGTGAAGCTGCCGGCCGACGACCACCCGAACGCGGCCCAGGGCTGATCGCCAGGCCCCCGCCGCCGGTGCACCGGGCCGTCTCCGGCCGCGGCGCGGCGGCGGCCCGCACGCCGCCCCCGGGGAGAGGGAGACGGTTGACGCCGTCCGGAGGAAGACGGTCACGCCGCCGGGAGGAAGACGGCTACGCCGCCGGGGGAGACAGACACGGCCCCGCGACCCCGAGGGCGCCCAGGAGGAACGACATGCCGATCAGTGTGGTGATCGCGGACGACCACGAAGTGGTCCGGATGGGCTTCCGGACGGTTCTGGAGAGCCTGCCCGACATCGAGGTCGTCGCCGAGGCCACCGACGGCGAGGCCGCCCTCGCGGCCGTCGAACGGCTGCGCCCCGATGTGCTGCTGCTGGACATCCGGATGCCCGGGACCGACGGGCTGGAGGTCACCCGGCGGCTGACCGGGCGCGCAGCCGGCCGCCCCGAGGGCCGGCCCACCCCTGGGATCGTCATCGTCACCACCTTCGACCTGGACGAATATGTGCACGCCGCGCTGTACGGCGGCGCCTCGGGCTTCCTGCTCAAGGACGCCGGCCCCGCGCTGCTCGTGGAGGCCGTACGGGCCGCCGCCGTAGGCCACTTCGTGCTCTCGCCCTCGGTCGCCGCGCGGCTGCTGCGCGAGCTGTCCCCGGCCGGCGGCAAGGGGCGGGCGGCGGCCCGCGCCCCGTCCGAGCCGCTGACCGGACGCGAACGCGACGTCGTCCGCGCGCTGGCCGGCGGCCGGACCAACGCCGAGATCGCCGGCGCCCTGTATCTGTCGCTGTCCACGGTCAAGTCCCATCTGGCGAACGTGCAGATCAAACTGGACGCCCGCAACCGGGTCGAGATCGCCTTCTGGGCCTGGGAGAGCGGTCTGTCCTCCGGCGGCCCGTGAGCGAGCACGGCGAGCGCACCGGGACGCGGCCCGGGATACGGCGCCTCCCGGGCCGTGTCCCGGTGCGTGCCCGGTGGACCGCGCTCGGCAGCCGGCCGACACGGTGGGCGAAGACCCCTCCGCTGCAGGCCGTCGCAGCCCGGGCCGCCCTCGCGGTGGCGCTGCTGCTCCTCGTCGGGTTCGAGGCACTGGCGACGGCCCCGCAGCCCGCCCGGCCGCACCTGATCGTGGTGGCCGCCGGCCTCGTGGTCTGTCTGTGTGCGGTGCCCTCCGAACGGATCCCGCTGACCGGCCGTGGGTGGACCGCGGCCACGGTCTCCCTCACCGCGTCGGCAGCGCTGATCGCCGGGCAGCACGCACGGGAGGTGTGGGGCCTGGGCGAGAGCATCGCCCTGCTCGTCCTGCTCACCGCCGTGATCCGCCGGGCGCCCGGCCGCACCGCCGCCGTCCTCGGCCCGCTGCTGGGCCTGGCCTGTGTGTCCGCCCCGCTGCGGGACGTCCGGCCGGGGCTGTTCACCGTGGTCCCCGCCGTGCTCACCGTGGTCGTCGCCGCGTATTCGGCGATCCTGCGCCGGCAGGACGCCCGGCGGCTGCGCGATCTCGCCGCCGTGCGGGCCGCCGAGCGCCTGGAACTGGCGCGGGAGCTGCACGACCTGGTCGCCCACCATGTCACCGGCATCGTCGTCCAGGCCCGCGCCGCCCGCTTCACCGCTCTCGAAGGCCGGCCGGCCGGTGCCACCCTCGAACGGATCGAGGCATCCGGCAGCGAGGCGCTGGGCGCGATGCGCCGACTGGTGCGGGTTCTGCGCGAGGACGGGGCACACCCGCATCCGGTCGCCGGGCTCGCCGAGGTCCGGGCGCTGACCGAGGCGTTCGCCCGCACCGGCCCGCCGGTCGTCCTCTCCGTCGACACCGGCCTGGCACAGACGCTGCCGGACGATGTGGCCGCGGCGGTCTACCGCATCGTGCGCGAGGCGCTGACCAACGTCCGCAAGCACGCCGCGGACGCCACGGCGGTACGGATCGGCCTGCGGTCCGTACCCTTCGGGGCGGAGCTGCGCATCGCCAACGACGGCGGCCGCCCGGCCCGCCTCGGCGAACAGGCCCGCGGCGGCGGCTTCGGCCTGGCCGGCCTCACCGAACGGGCCGAGGCCATGGGCGGACGACTCCTCGCGGGCCCCGCGGCCGAGGGCGGCTGGGAACTCACCGCCGTACTGCCCCTGGACAGCGGGGCGACGGCCTGAGGCACCCCGGGGCGCACCGGCCGTACGGGCGTACGGGCTTTCCGCCGCGCCGGCCACCCTCCCGCTTCCTGCTGCACCCGCCCCGCCCCACATCTGTCCAACACCTGCCCCTCCTTTGTCCATAGGCGCACCACTCGCACGCGCAGCACGCTGTCCGCCGACAGGCAGTGCAGGCACGAAGGAGGACAGTGCGCGTGAACGAACAGACCGGCGCCCCACGCGGGCCCAGCCGCAGGAACGTCGTCGCCGCCACCGCGCTCGCCGGAGCGGCGGGCGCCCTCCCGCTCGGCGCGCACCCCGCCGGCGCCGCACCCCGTGGAGGCGAGGCGGTGCTCCGGTCCGACGCGCTGGAGGTACGGGTCGACACCGCCTTCCCCCGGGTCGTCTCCTACACCGACCGCGGCACCGGCGCCGTCCTGCACGGCCAGGACGCCCCGGTCACCCAGGTCCTCCTCGACGGCACCGCCCACACCCCCCGCGTCACCCACCGCACCCGCGCCGACCGCGCCACCTACACGCTCGGCTTCGACGGTGGCACCAGGATCACCGTCGAGATCGCCGTCCGGGACCGGTGCACGACCTGGCGGGTCACCGGCATCGCCGACACCCCGGCGCTGCGCATCGGCACCCTGGAGATCCCCGGCCTGGCCCTGCTGAGCGTCCGCAGCGACCAGCCCGGCGCCGCCCTGCTGGCCGCCCGGATCGAGCTGGACAAGGCCAAGAGCGGCGACACCCTGGTGCAGGTCACCGAGGACACCCCCGCCGACGCCGCACCCACCGGATGCGCCTACGCCGTCGTCGCCACCGACGCACTGGCCGGCGCCATCGAGAACAACACCTGCCACGACAAGCCCACCGGGGCCACCACCTGGGAGAACGGCCGCCTCTGGCGGCAGACGGTCAAGGGCGACGGCTTCGTCAAGGCCCAGCTGTCCTGCGGCCAGTGGACCCACCGGGCGGCCGGGCAAAGAGTGGACGCCACCGACCCGCTGCCGTACGCGACCGTCATCGTCACCGGCGACCGCAACGGCGACGGGCGGACCGACTGGCAGGACGCCGCCATCGCGCTGCGCGACATCATGGTCATGCCGCTGGGCGCCGGGGAACAGCATCTGCGGGTTGTCCCGCACATCCCGTTCAACTTCGCCAGCCAGGCCACCAATCCGTTCCTCGCCACCCTCGACCACATCAAGCGGATCGCCCTGGCCACCGACGGGCTGCGGCAGTTCACCCTCCTCAAGGGCTACCAGTCCGAAGGCCACGACTCCGCCCACCCCGACTACGGCGGCAACTACAACACCCGGGCCGGCGGCCTCGAAGACCTCAACACCCTGCTCCGCGCCGGCAAGAAGTGGAACAGCGACTTCGCGGTGCACGTCAACGCCACCGAGTCCTACCCCGTCGCCCACGCCTTCTCCGAGCAACTGGTCGACAAGGACGACAAGCAGTGGGACTGGCTCGACCAGTCCTACCGCATCGACGCCCGCCGCGATCTGCTCTCCGGCGACATCGCCCGGCGCTTCGCGCAACTCCGCAAGGAGACCGACCCGGCCCTCACCACCCTCTACCTCGACGTCTTCCGCGAGTCCGGCTGGAACTCCGACCAGCTGCAGCGCCATCTGCGCGACCAGGGATGGCAGATCGCCACCGAATGGGGCCACGGCCTGGAGCGCTCCGCCCTCTGGTCGCACTGGGCGAACGAGACCGACTACGGCCCCGACACCTCCCGCGGCATCAACTCCCGGCTGATCCGCTTCCTGCGCCACCACCACAAGGACGTCTTCGCCGACAAATGGCCCACCCTGCTAGGCAACGCCCGGATGGGCAACTTCGAGGGCTGGGTCGGCAAGACCGACTGGAACGCGTTCCACACGATCATCTGGACCGACGCCCTGCCCGCCAAGTACCTCCAGGCGTACCCGATCAGCACCTGGGGCGCGCACGAGATCACCTTCGAGGGCCCTACCAAGACCTCCGTCAGCGACGCCGAGGGCACCCGCAAGATCACCACCGACGGCCGGCTGGTCTACGACGACGGCACCTACCTGCTCCCCTGGGAACCCCGCCGGGCCACCGACCCGCACCGGCTCTACCACTACAACCCCCGTGGCGGCACCACCACCTGGACGCTGCCGCGCGGCTGGACGGGCACGGCCGCCGTCCACGCCTACCGGCTCACCGACCAGGGCCGCACCGAGGAAACCCGGCTCCCCGTCAGCGGCGGCAGGATCACCCTCACCGCCCGGCCCGGCGTCGCCTACGTCGTCCACCGCGCCAAGGCCCCGGTACAGCGCGACCCCGGCTGGGGCGAGGGCACCCCCCTGACCGACCCCGGCTTCCACTCCGGGAACCTGGCCGGTTGGCAGGTCACCGGCCCGGCCTCCGTCCGGATCGGCAAGCTGGGCGACTACGAGCTGGTCATCGACGCCGGCGCCGCCGCCACCGTCGCCCAACGCCTCGCCCGCCTCGCCCCCGGCAGTTACGCCGCCTCCGTACAGGTCGAGGTCGGCGTCACGGCGGGGGAGCGGCGGCGGGCCGCCCTGGAGGTCCGTACCGCCGACGGCGTCACCGCCGCCAACTGGACCGACACCTCCACCGCCGGCAACTACGTCGCCGCCGACCGGAAGTCCGGCACCCGCTTCCAGCGCCTCTTCACCCACTTCACCGTCCCCGAGGGCGGCGGCCCGGTCATCCTCGCCCTCACCGCGGCGGCCGGCCGGGCCCGGGTCCGGTTCGACAACCTCCGCGTCGTACCGGCCCGGCCCACCACCAAGCCGGGCACCCTGGCCTACGAGGACTTCGAGCACGTGCCCCAGGGCTGGGGCGTCTTCGTCAAGGGCGACGCGGGCGGCAGCACCGACCCCCGCACCCATATCGCCCAGCGGCACGCCCCGTTCACCCGGCGCGGCTGGAACGGCAAGGCCATCGACGACGTCATCGACGGCGGCCAGTCGCTCAAGTCACGCGGCGAGAACACCGGACTCGTCTACCGGACGGTCCCGCACACCGTCCGCTTCACCCCCGGCCGCCGCTACCGCGTCACCTTCCGCTACGAGAACGAGCAGGCCGGCCAGTACGCCTGGGTCACCGCCGCCGACACCCCCGCACCCCGCGAACTGCACCGCACCCCGCTGCCCGTCGCCCTCCAGCCCGCCATCCACACCTACGAGTTCACCGCACCGGCCGACGGCGAGGCATGGGTGGGGCTGCGCAAGGTGGCCGACGACGCGACCGCGGAGTTCGTCCTGGACTCCTTCGAGGTACGCGAGATCTGACGCGCCCCGGGGCAGCGGGCCCGCCGCCGGCGGACCGCTCAGCGCCCGCCCGCGCACGGATACAGACCGGGCGCCCCCGCCTCGTCCCCCACCAGGGCCGGGGCGCCCTCCCACTCCCACAACAGCAGCTCATTGGCGCCCTCGCGCAGCACCGGGCCCGGCACATACAGGGTCCGCTGCGGCCCGAGATCCCAATAGCGCCCCAGACAGAAACCGTTGATCCAGGCGAAACCGTGGCGCCACCCCGGCAGCGCGAGATCGGCATCCCCGGGCCGCCCGGCCACCGTCACCGTCCCCCGGTACAGCCCAGCGGCCCCGCCCGCCTCCTCCGCGGCCCGGAACGGCACCCTCGCCAGCGCCCCGGCATCCTCCATCGCATCCAGCCGCAGCCCCCGTGACCGTACGCCGTGCAGAAACTGCCGCTCGTGCAGCAGCCCGCCCGTGATCCCCTTGGACTCACCGAGCCGCGGCCCGTAGTTGACCCGCCCCAGCGACGCCACCCACAACTCCACCGACGCCGGCCCGGCCACCTCCCCGAGCACGGCGTCCTCGGTGTCCACCACGGGCCCGCGCACCCCGTCGACCCACACCACCGCCCGGTCCCGCAGCCCGCGCACCCGCAGCGGACGCGGACCACGCGGCCCCGGCACCTCGACCCGGTAGCGGACCACACCCCGGTCCACCCCCAGTTCCTCGAACGTCGCCGGCGCGCCCCCTTCGGTCTCCGCACCCCCCAGCACCTCCATCACGTCCCCGGCACACGCCCACTGACCGACCACCGCACGCACCGGCTCCGCCAGCACCCGCAGCGGCTCCGGCACCCGGGGCAACGGCCCGTCCGCCCACGCGGCCAGCACCTCCCGGAACCGCCAGAACTTCTCCGTGGGCCGCCCGCGTTCATCGACCGGCGCCCCGTAGTCGTAGGAGGTGACCGTCGGCCGCAGCGCCCCGTCATGCAGCGCGCCCGCACGGTTCGCCCCCGCCCACCCGCCGAAATTCGTCCCGCCGTGCGCCATATAGACATTGACCGACGCCCCGCACTCCAGAATCTCGCGCAGCGCCGCCGCGGCATCCTCCGGAGCGCGCGGCACCTGCTCCTGCCCCCAGTGCGCGAACCACCCGCACCAGAACTCCATGCACATCAGCGGCCCCCGAGCCTGGCGCCGCCGCAGCGCCGCCAGCGCCTCCCCGGCCCCCGCACCGAAGTTGACGGTGGCCGGCAGGCCCGGAACCGCACCACCGCTGAGCATGTGGTCCTCGGGCCCGTCCGAGGTGAACAGCGGCACCCGCACCCCCAGCGCCCGCAGCCGCTCCACGAGGTGCGCCAGATACACCCCGTCGCTGCCGTACGAGCCGTACTCGTTCTCCGCCTGCACCATGATCACCGGCCCGCCGCCCGCGCCACCGGGCCCCGCCGCCGTGCACTGCCGCGCCACGACCTGCGGCAGCAGCCGCGCGAACCAGGCGTCCACGGCCCGCAGATACGCCGCGTCCCGCGTCCGCACCCGCCGCCCCAGCGGCCCGGTCAGCCACTGCGGCAGCCCGCCGTTCTCCCACTCCGCGCAGATGTACGGTCCCGGCCGGACGATCGCCCACAGCCCCGCCGCCCGCACTGCGTCCAGGAACCGCCCCAGCGCCTCCGGGTCCCTGAACTCGCCGGGCCGCGGCTCGTGCAGATTCCACGGCACATAGGTCTCCACGCAGTTCAGGCCCATCGCCCGGAGCATCGCCAGCCGGTGATCCCACTGCGCCTCGTGCACCCGGAAGTAGTGCATCGCCCCGGACAGCAGCCGCACCGGCCGCCCGTCCAGCATGAAGTCCCGCTCGCCCGCCTCGAACTGCGTCACGTCACCCGCCCTGTGTCGTCTCCCGTGCGCCACCGGCGGGGCGCACCCGGTCACCCTTGCCCTCTGGCGGTGTGACGGTCCATGGACAAAGATCGGATCTGTTTGGACGGTTCGACGGTCCGACCAAGCGGTACGGAGCGACGGGAGGCCCGGACGTGTACCACACCTGGATGCGCTACTTCACCCCGAGCCCGGTCCACCACCGGCTCGGCCTGGTGTGCCTGGGAGTCGGCCTCCAGCACGGCACCCTGCCCACGGTCGGCCCGCGCACCCTCGACCACCACGTCGCCATCGTCATCAGCGCCGGCCGCGGCTGGTTCACCGCTCCCGACGGCCGACGCCGCGCGGTGACCGCCCCCGCCCTGCTGTGGATCGTGCCGGGGGTGTTGCACCACTACGGCGCCGACCCGGAGACCGGCTGGGACGAGAGCTTCGTCGACTTCACCGGGCCGGCCGCCGCGACCTACACCGAACTCGGCTACATCGAACCGGACCGCCCGCTCGTACCGCTCGCGGACACCGGGCCGGCCCGCACCGCCATCGGCCGGATCGCCCGCGCGGCGCGGCGGGGCAACCCCCTGCTGGAGGTGGAGACCTCGGCCGCGGTCCACGAACTCCTCGTCGCCCTGCGCAGGGTACGCGCCGACACCGACGCCGACGGGGACCCGGTCCTCCAGGCCCTCGCCCGGGACGCCTTCCTCCCCCTCTCGGTCGCCGAACACGCCGCCCGGCACGGCATGACCCCCGCGGAACTCCGCACCGCCGTACGCCGCGGGGCCGGCTGCAGTCCCAAGGACTACCTGCTGGGCATACGCCTGGGCCGCGCCAAGGAACTCCTGGTGGGAACCGAACTCCCGGTGGCCGCGGTGGCCCGCCGGGTCGGCTACGACGACCCGGCCTATTTCAGCCGCCTGTTCACCCGCCGGGTCGGCACCGCCCCCGTACGCTTCCGCGACCGCCAGGTCCGCAACGTACCCGGCGGCTGGTCCACCCAGGTCCCGGACCCGAACGACCCGCCACTGGTCAGCGGGTGCAACGGCTGAGGTTGGGGTTGGGGCCGCTGCGGCTCGGTTCAGTCCGGGCTGGGTGCGGGTGGTCTGTGGCTGTGGCCGGTGCGCCTTTTCGTTGGGGGTGGTGGGTCGGAGGGGACGCCCGGTACCCCTCCCCCAGCCTCCGGCCGGGAGGTGCCCCCACGGCGCGGGCGCATCTGGTACGTGGCATAGACCGGCCCGGCGTTCGCTCCGGTCCTGCGGGCGGGGCACCGGACATCCCCTCCGACCACCGCACGTCGGCGGCCGTCCCGCCGTACCAATGACCGTTACGGCCCAGAGTTCACCCCTTGGCAGGGCGCCGGCCGGGCGCACCGGCTTTGGCTACCGAGCAGTCGTCACCCGGCCGTGCTTGCTCCGGTGCGTCCCCTCCGGCCCCAGCGGCACTCACCGCCCCCGCAACGGCGCCAGCCCCCACGACCCAACCTGCGACACGGCGGCCCGGCCTAACGGCGCCCCCACAGGGGCGCGGGGAACTGCGCGCCCAGCCCCAACGCCCCCGCAGACAAACCACGCCCCCAGAACACGGATGCACCGCCCACCGGCCGTACGGCAGCATGACGTCATGCCCGCACTGCAGCGCGACGAGGCGCAGACCCGAGCCCGGCTCATCGACGTCCACCGTTACGAGGTCGCCCTCGACCTCACCCGAGGCGAGGACCACTTCGCCTCGCGTACGGTCATCCACTTCACCGCGCACGCCCCCGGCGACACCTTCGTCGAGGTCAAACCCGCCGAGCTGCACTCCGCCACCCTCGACGGCCACCCCCTCGACCCCGCGGCCCTCGACGACAACCGCCTCCCGCTCACCGGCCTCACCCCCGGCGCCCACGAACTGCGCCTGGACGCCACCATGCGGTACTCCCGCACCGGCGAAGGCATGCACCGCTTCACCGACCCCGCCGACGGCGAGACCTACGTCTACACCCAGCTGTTCATGGAGGACGTGCAGCGCGTCTTCGCGGCTTTCGACCAGCCCGACCTCAAGGCCGTCTTCGCCCTCACCGTCACCGCCCCCACCGACTGGACCGTCCTCGGCAACGGCATCGCCACCCAGGGCGACCCCGGCCACTGGACCCTCGCCCCCACCCCGCTGATCTCCACCTACCTGGTCGCCGTCGCCGCCGGCCCCTGGCACTCCGTACGCACCGCACACGCCGGACTGCCCTTCGGCCTCCACTGCCGCCGCTCCCTGGCCCCGTACCTCGACGCCGACGCCGACGAAATCCTCGACCTCACCCGGCGCTGCTTCGACCGCTACCACCAGATCTTCGAGGAGCCCTACCCCTTCGACTCGTACGACCAGGCCTTCGTCCCCGAGTTCAACGCCGGCGCCATGGAGAACCCGGGCCTGGTCACCTTCCGCGACGAATTCGTCTTCCGCTCCGCCGTCACCGACACCGAACGCCAGACCCGCGGCATGGTCGTCTCCCACGAAATGGCCCACATGTGGTTCGGCGACCTCGTCACCCTCCAATGGTGGGACGACATCTGGCTGAACGAGTCCTTCGCCGAATACATGGGCTACCAGGTCCTGTCCGAAGCCACGCGCTTCAAGGACACCTGGACCGACTTCGCCATCGCGCGCAAGGGCTGGGGCTACGACGCCGACCAGCGCCCCTCCACCCACCCCGTCGCCCCCGCCCCCGAGGACGTCCCCGACACCACCTCGGCGCTCACCAACTTCGACGGCATCTCCTACGCCAAGGGCGCCTCCGCCCTTCGCCAACTCGTCGCCTGGATGGGGGAGAAGGACTTCCTCGCCGGTATCAACGACCACTTCGCCCGGCACCGCTTCGGCAACGCCACCCTCGCCGACTTCATCGATTCGCTCTCCCGCGCCACCGACCGCGACGTCCACGCCTGGGCCGAGCGCTGGCTGCGCACCACCGGGGTCGACACCCTGACCCCCGTCGTACAGGACGGCACGGACGGCCACTGGAGCGTGTCCGTCGAGCAGACCGGAAGCCAGGACGGCACCCGCCCGCACCGGCTCACCATCGGCCTCTACGACCACGACCACACCACCCCGGGTCGCCTCGTCCCGCGCGAGCCGCTGTCCTGGGACGTGCCCGACGGCGGCGGCCACTCCGGCACGGGCGGCCGCCCCGCCCTGCTCCTGCTCAACGACCAGGACCTCAGCTACGCCAAGGTCCGTCTCGACCCCGTCTCCTGGGACACCGCCCTCGGCGCACTGTCCGGACTCCCCGAACCGCTGACCCGCGCCGTGGTGTGGAACGCCGCCCGCGACATGGTGCGCGACGGCGAACTCGCCCCCGCCGCCTACCTCGACGCCGCCCGCACCCACCTCCCGTACGAAACCGACCTCGCCGTCGTCCAAGGCGTCCTGGCCTTCGCCCGCACCCAGATCGCCGACCGCTACCTCCCCCGCACCGAACGCCACACCGCCCTCGGCACCCTCACCTCCCTCAGCCGCGACATACTCCGCCGTACCGAAGGCCCCGAACACGGTGCGGAAGCGGGACTGCGGCTCACCGCCGTCCGCACCTTCATCGACAGCGCCACCACCCCCGAGGGCATCCAGGACTGGCTCGACGACGGCAGCGTCCCCGGCGGCCCCCGCCTCGACCCCGAACTGCGCTGGCGCATCCTCGGCCGGCTCGCCACCCTCGGTGCGGCGCCGCTCGACGCACTCCGTACCGCCATCGACGCCGAACTCGCCCGCGACCCCAGCGCCACCGGCCGCGAAGGCGCCGCCCGCTGCCACGCCGCCCTCCCCGACCCGGCCGCCAAACAGGCCGCCTGGGACGCCCTGTTCACCACCGACGGCAAGGCCGCCCTGTCCAACTACCTCTTCACCGCGACCGCCACCGGCTTCTGGGCACCCGAACAGCACGACCTGCTCCGCCCCTACGTCGCCCGCTACTTCACGGAGGTCCCCGCCCTCGCCGCCGCCCGCGGCCCCGCCCTCGCCGACGCCGCCGGCCGCTACGCCTTCCCCGCCGTCTTCGTCGAGGAGGACACCCTCCGGCGCGGCGAGGCCTGCCTCACCGACGGCGACCCGACACCCGCCCTGCGCCGCAAGCTCGTCGATCAGCTCGACGATCTGCGCAGGGCACTGAAGGTACGCACCGCGGCCGGGGGCGCCTAGCGTGTCGAGGCCCGGCCCTCCCGTTCCTCCTTAAGCTCGATGGGGCATACCAGGCAATTCGCCCCACGACTTCAGGAGTGATCATGACCGGCTCTGTCACCCAGGGAATCAAGACCGTCCTGCACCCCGTCTCCGACCTGGCGACGGCCAAGGCGGTGTACGCCGCCCTGCTCGGCGTACCGCCGCAGGCCGACGAGTCCTACTACGTCGGCTTCGAGGCCGGGGGACAGCACATCGGGCTGGTGCCGGGCGGCGGCCCGCAGGGCATGACCGCACCGGTGGCCTACTGGCACGTGCCGGACATCGAGGCGAAGCTGGCCGAGGTGACCGCCGCGGGCGCCACCGTGAAGGAGCCCGCGCACGAGGTCGGCGGCGGCCGCCTGGTGGCCACCGTCACCGACCCCGACGGCAACGTCCTCGGGCTGCTCCAGGACCGATGACGCCCGCCCCCTCGCTCCCCGCCGCCTCCGGGCCGGGCGTGAGCTGAACCGGATGCCCGGCCGCGAGCCGCCGCGCGACGGCCGCCGGCCGGGCTGTTGCACGACCCCTCCGGCACAGCAGAATCAGACGTTACGCTCGGAGCCGGTCAGACCGACCCCGGCGACACCGACGGAGACTGCGAAGGCGGCCGTCCGCACAGAGGGAGACACGATGAGCAAGGTCACGAGGACGGACCCGCAGTCGCCCGCGCCGCACGCCGCCGACAGCCACGATCTGATCCGTGTGCACGGCGCGCGCGAGAACAACCTCAAGGACGTCAGCATCGAGATCCCGAAGCGCCGGCTGACGGTGTTCACCGGCGTCTCCGGCTCGGGCAAGAGCTCGCTGGTCTTCCACACCATCGCCGCGGAGTCGCAGCGGCTGATCAACGAGACCTACAGCGCCTTCGTACAGGGCTTCATGCCGACCCTCGCCCGGCCCGAGGTCGACGTCCTCGACGGGCTGACCACCGCGATCATCGTCGACCAGCAGCGGATGGGGGCCGACGCCCGCTCCACCGTCGGCACCGTCACCGACGCCCACGCGATGCTGCGCATCCTCTTCAGCCGGCTCGGGAAGCCGCACATCGGCCCGCCCGGCGCGTACGCCTTCAACGTCCCCTCGGTCCGGGCGAGCGGCGCCATCACCGTCGAACGCGGAGCCCGCAAGGCGGTGAAGGCGACCTTCACCCGCACCGGCGGCATGTGCACCCGCTGCGAAGGCCGCGGCACGGTCTCCGACATCGACCTCACCCAGCTCTACGACGACTCCAAGTCGATCGCCGAGGGCGCGTTCACCATCCCCGGCTGGAAGTCCGACAGCTTCTGGACCGTACGGGTCTACGCCGAGTCGGGCCTGCTCGACCCGGACAAGCCGATCCGCACGTTCACCAAGAAGGAGATGCACGACTTCCTCCACCGGGAGCCGACCAAGGTGAAGGTCGAGGGCGTCAACCTCACCTACGAAGGGCTGATCCCCAAGATCCAGAAGTCGTTCCTGTCCAAGGACAAGGAAGCGCTGCAGCCGCACATCCGGGCGTTCGTGGAGCGGGCGGTCACCTTCACCACCTGCCCCGAGTGCGACGGCACCCGGCTCAGCGAGGGCGCCCGGTCCTCGAAGATCAAGGGGATCAGCATCGCCGACGCCTGCGCCCTGCAGATCAGCGACCTGGCCGCCTGGGTCCGTGGCCTCGACGAGCCGTCGGTGGCGCCCCTGCTCACCGCGCTGGGGCAGACACTCGACTCGTTCACCGAGATCGGCCTCGGCTACCTCTCCCTCGACCGGCCGTCGGGCAGCCTGTCGGGCGGCGAGGCGCAGCGCGTCAAGATGATCCGCCACCTCGGCTCCTCGCTCACCGACACCACCTACGTCTTCGACGAGCCCACCACGGGCCTGCACCCCCATGACATCCAGCGGATGAACAACCTGCTGCTGCGGCTGCGGGACAAGGGCAACACGGTGCTCGTCGTGGAGCACAAGCCGGAGACGATCGCCATCGCCGACCACGTCGTCGACCTGGGCCCCGGCGCCGGTGCGGCGGGCGGCACGGTCTGCTTCGAGGGCACCGTCAAGGGGCTGCGGGCCGGCGGCACCGTCACCGGCCGCCATTTCGACGACCGGGCCGCCGTCAAGAAGTCCGTGCGCACCCCCACCGGCAGGCTGGAGATCCGCGGCGCGACCACGCACAACCTGCGCGGCGTCGACGTCGACATCCCGCTCGGGGTGCTGACCGTCGTCACCGGCGTCGCCGGCTCCGGAAAGAGCTCGCTCGTCCACGGGTCGCTGCCGGAACGGGCCGGAGCCACCGGCGAGGGCGTGGTGTCGGTCGACCAGGCCCCGATACGCGGCTCACGACGGAGCAACCCGGCGACGTACACCGGACTGCTCGACCCGATCCGCAAGGCGTTCGCCAAGGCCAACGGCGTGAAGCCGGGACTCTTCAGCTCCAACTCCGAGGGCGCCTGCCCCACCTGCAACGGCGCCGGCGTCATCTTCACCGATCTGGCGATGATGGCCGGCGTCGCCTCCCCCTGCGAGGAGTGCGAGGGGAAGCGGTTCCAGGCATCCGTCCTGGACCACCACCTCGGCGGCCGCGACATCAGCGAGGTGCTTGCGATGTCGGTGACCGAGGCCGAGGAGTTCTTCGGCGACGGCGAGGCACGCACACCGGCCGCGCACCGCATCCTCGGCCATCTCGCCGACGTCGGACTCGGCTACCTCGGCCTCGGCCAGCCGCTCACCACGCTGTCCGGCGGCGAGCGGCAGCGGCTCAAGCTGGCCACCCACATGGCCGAGAAGGGCGGCGTCTACCTCCTCGACGAACCGACCGCCGGCCTCCACCTCGCCGACGTCGAGCAGCTGCTCGGCCTGCTCGACCGGCTCGTCGACTCCGGCAAGTCGGTCATCGTCATCGAGCACCACCAGGCGGTCATGGCGCACGCCGACTGGATCATCGACCTCGGCCCCGGCGCCGGCCACGACGGCGGCCGGATCGTCTTCGAGGGCACCCCCGCCGACCTCGTCGCCGCCCGCTCCACCCTCACCGGCGAGCACCTCGCGGCCTACGTCGGCGCCTGACCGGGGCAGGGCGGCCGCCCTGAGACGGGTGCCGCCCCGCCCCGGACGGAAGCCGCCGCGGCCGGCCGGCGGCACCCGAACACCTGCGGTACACCCGTACCACTTACGGGTGGTATGACCGCGCAACCAGTGGATACAGGCTGTACAGGGAAAGTAACTTAGCGCTGCCTGAGGGCTCGTCCGCACGGGATCGACGCCCCAACTCCCCTGACAGAAAAGCACATTGATGCCTGTGCCCCCTGCCGGCACCGCCCTCGCAGGCGGCACCAACGGCCCCCGCGCCCTCCGCCCCTTCCTCGACACCGTCCTCGACGCCCTCACCACCGGAGCCGAGGACCGCGCCGGCCCCCTCCCGCCCGGCGGCCCCGCCACCGTCACCCGCGCCGTACGCGAGGCCTGCCACCCCCTGCTCCCCGACCACGGCACCGGCCCGCACACCGCCCTGCGCACCCTCGTCCACACCCTCGCCGCCGGCGCCGCCGACCCCGCCGACCCCCACTGCGCCGCCCACCTGCACTGCCCGCCGCTGGCCCTCGCCACCGCCGCCGACCTCGCCGCCGGCGCCCTCAACCCCTCCATGGACTCCTGGGACCAGGCCCCCGCCGCCTCCGCCCTCGAAGCCCTCACCAGCCGTGAACTCGCCGCGCTGGTCTACCCCCGGGCCACCCGCCCCGACGCCCTGATCACCACCGGCGGCACCGAATCCAACCAGCTCGCCCTCCTCCTCGCCCGCGAAACCACCACCCCCGCCGGCACCGCGACCGACCCCCACCGGCCCGCCCCACCCCTCCAGATCGTCTGCGGCGCCAACGCCCACCACAGCATCCACCGCTCCGCCTGGCTCCTCGGCCTCCCCGAACCCCTCACCCTCCCCACCCCCGACGGCATCCTCACCCCCGACACCGTCCACACCTGCCTCGCCAGCCTCGCCGGCCGCACCGGCCCCGTCCTCCTCACCGCCACCGCCGGCACCACCGACTCCGGCGCCCTCGACCCCCTCCCCGCACTCGCCGACCTCGCCGACCGGCACGGCGCCCGCTTCCACGTCGACGCCGCCTACGGCGGAGCCCTCCTCTTCAGCGACACCCACCGCAGCGCACTGAACGGCCTCGCCCGCGCCCACACCGTCGCCCTCGACCTGCACAAACTCGGCTGGCAACCCGTCGCCGCCGGCCTCCTCGCCGTCCCCGACCCCGCCACCCTCGCCCCCCTCACCCACCAGGCCGACTACCTCAACGCCGACGACGACACCGAAGCTGGCCTCCCCGACCTCCTCAGCCGCTCCCTGCGCACCACCCGCCGCCCCGACATCCTCAAAATCGCCGTCACCCTCAAAGCCCTCGGCCGCCACGGCCTCGGCGAACTCGTCGACCGCACCCTCGCCGCCGCGCAGACCCTCGCCGACCTCATCGAGGCCCACCCCCGCTACGAACTCCACTCCCGCCCCACCCTCAGCACCGTCCTCTTCCGCCCCACCGGCGCCGACGACACCACCCTCGCCACCATCCGCCGCACCCTCCTCACCGACGGACAGGCCGTCCTCGGCCGCGCCACCACCCCCACCGGCCTCTGGCTCAAAGCCACCCTCCTCAACCCCCACACCCAACCCGGAGACCTGACCACCCTCCTCAAACTCGTGGAAGGCCACACGCCTCGATGAGCGCCACCCCGCACCCGGAAAACCTCCTCACCACCCACACCACGAGCCCCGGCGAACCCCTCGACCTCGCGGGCATCGGCATCGGCCCCTTCAACCTCTCCCTCGCCGCCCTCGCCCACCCCCTCACCACCCTCCGCACCGCCTTCTACGACCAGCGCCCCGCCTTCCACTGGCACCCCGGCCTCCTCATCGACGGCGCCACCCTCCAAGTCCCCTTCCTCGCCGACCTGGTCACCCTCGCCGACCCCGCCAGCCCCTGGACCTTCCTCAACTACCTCAAAACCCGCGAACGGCTCTTCCCCTTCTACTTCGCCGAACGCTTCCACCTCCACCGCGCCGAATACGACGCCTACTGCCGCTGGGTCAGCGAAAACCTCCCCAGCCTCCACTTCGGCCACCAGATCGACGCCGTCCGCTGGAACCCCGAACACGAAGTCTTCGAAGTCGACTTCACCCAGCTCGACGCCGAAGGCGAAGCCGAAGCCCTGGGCCGCACCCACGCCCGCAACCTCGTCCTCGGCATCGGCACCACCCCCCACATCCCCGTCCCCCTCCGCCCCCTCGCCGAGGCCCCCGCCGTCCCCGTCATCCACTCCGCCGACTACCTCGACCACCGCGACACCCTGCTCGCCGCCGGCCACGTCACCGTCATCGGCGCCGGCCAGTCAGGCGCCGAAATCTTCCTCGACCAGCTCCGCGCCCGCCCCGCCGGCCGCGAACGCCTCCACTGGCTCGCCCGCACCCCCGCCTTCGCCCCCATGGAATACAGCAAACTCGGCCTCGAACACTTCACCCCCGACTACACCCGCTACTTCCACGCCCTCCCCGAACGCGTCCGCGACGACCTCGTCCCCGGCCAGTGGCAGCTCCACAAAGGCATCGACCACACCACCCTCGGCGCCATCCACGACGAGCTCTACCGCCGCACCCTCGACGGCGGCTGGCCCGACGCCACCCTCACCCCCGGAGTCTTCGTCCGCACCGCGGGCCGCGTCGGCACCACCAAGGTCGAACTCCACCTCGACCACACCCAGCAAGGCACCCGCTCCCGCCTCACCACCGACGCCGTCATCCTCGCCACCGGCTACCGCGAACGCCGCATGGACACCCTGCTCGCCGCCATCGACCCCTACCTACGCCGCGACTCCGGCGCCCGCCCCCGCATCGACGCCGACCACCGCCTCGTCCTCGACCCCGCCATCACCGGCTCGGTCTACGTCCAGAACGCCGAAACCCACACCCACGGCGTGGGCACCCCCGACCTCGGCCTCGCCGCCTGGCGCAGCGCCACCATCCTCAACTCCCTCACCGACAACACCCCTTACCCCCTCCCCAGCCGCACCGCCTTCACCAGCTTCGGCCTCCCCCAGCCGTCGGCCGGGCGCACCGGCATGGTCCCCCGCCAGGGCTCCACCCTCGTCCCCCGCCGCTGACCCCGCCCCACCCACGTCCGCCCGCCCGACGCCACCAGAACCACGGGAACCGGGGGAGCGCCGCGCCCCGGAAGAGACCACGGCCCCCCGGACGGCGCCCCACCGCCCCCGCGGCCCGGCCTTCCACCGGACATCAGAACACCGGAACCCCGTCCCGCGTCAGCCTCCAGTCCACCGAAGCGAACCGGGCAGGATCGATCTGCCCACTCTCCTGCACCCACCCGATGATCAAATTACGGATCTCGTCGGACGTCGACCACACCTGCTCCGCGGCCGCCACATGCGGAAAATTACCGCCACCACTCGCCCGGTAATTGTTCACCGCCAACACGAACCGCGCCGCATCATCCAACGGCTCACCGCCGAACATCAGCTTCCCGATCCGCTGCCCCGCCGGCTTCGCGATATCGATCTCGTACGAGACACCGCTCACCACGTCATAGTTGTAATCCGGCGTACCGTCCGCATTCGTGACCTTCGATGGATCCACTGGACCACCGGCCGCCGTCCGCACGTAATACCGCGCCGAAAACTCCAAATACGCCCGCACCTGCGCACCCGTCAACACCCGCGCCTCCAGCGTGTTGTCGAACGGATACAACGCCGCCATCGACCGGATCGTCACATCCCCCTCCGGCACCCTCGCGGCCCGCGAAAAACACGACGCCTGCGACAACACCGGCAACGACGCATACGCCGACCCCGCAAGCGCCTTACGCACCACCTCCGCCTGCACAAACGCAATGAAGTCCACAACCGGCGTGTCCTTCACCGGCGCCTCGGCCGCCGTCATCTCCGCCTTCGACCGGCCGATCACCCGGTTCACATACGCCACGACCCTCCGGTGCTCCGCCCGCAACAACCCCGTGATCCGCGCATCCTCCGCCACCGCATTCGAGTTCAGGACCCGCGAGGCGACCGACGCCACCTCCCAGCGCCCCCGATGCCACTCCACCGCCACATCGAAAAGCGTCAGCCGCTGCCCCCACTTCAACGGCTCGGAGAGCACCACCTCCCGGCCCGACTCCTTGTTCACCACCCGCCGCTCGGCAACCTCCACATGCGCATGGCCCACCAAGATCGCATCGATCCCCGGCACCTGCTCCGCCACCAACGCCGCCGCATTCTCCACATACGGCAACTGATCCCCGTACGACGACGTACCGCTCATCCCCGAATGCGCCGCCACGATCACCACATCCGCGCCCATCGACCGCAGCTTCGGCACCCACTTCGCCGCCTGCTCCACCAGCCCCGGAAAAGCCAGCCTCCCCTGCACATGCGCCTTGTCCCAGATCGCGATCCCCGGATTCGTCAAACCCAGCACCGCCACCGTCACCTCCCGCCCGCGCGGTGACCGCAAACGCTTCAGCACATACGGACGAAACGCCGGCCGCAGCGACTTCGCATCCACCGCATTCGCCCCCAGCAGCGGAAAATCACAGCTCTCCTCGAACTTGCGAAGCACCGGAATGCCGTAATTGAACTCATGATTCCCCAGCGCCGCGGCGTCATAGCCAATCGCATTCATCGCCCGCGCCATCGGATGCACCGGCCCGTCCGGATCCGTGATCGGATCCACCTTGGCGTAGTAATACGCCAGCTGCGTGCCCTGAATCGTGTCACCCGCATCGATCAGCAGCGTGTGCCGCCGGCCCTTCTCCCGCCGCACCTGCGTCACCAGCGTCGAAATCTTCGCCAGACCGACGTCGTTGTGCGCCGCATCGTCGAACTCCGCGTCGGTGGTGTAGTCCCAGTTGAAGACATTGCCGTGCAGATCCGTCGTGCCCATGACCGTGAAGGCATACCGCTCCCGCCGGTGACCGCGGCCACCCAGGTCACCGGCGCCCCGGTCCTCCACCGCCCCGGCCGCCGGCGCGCCCGCCGCCCCCGCGAGCGCCACCCCGGCCCCCGTCACCACGGAACGCCCCAAGAACTTCCTACGGTCGAGCGACATGCCAACTCCCTTGGATGAACGCCAAAACGCCGATGCGCGCCGCCACACAGCGGGACAACGCGCGTAGATTCTGGCGCAGCCGCACCCCGTGCAACACCCCTCACCCGGCCCCGCCGAACGCCCCACCCCGCCGCACCCCGATATGCGACCCTGCACCACCCACGCCCCACGTCCCACGCCCCACGTCCCGCACCCCGCGGCCCGCCCACCGAACACACCGGACGCACCGAACACACCGGACACACCCCCCACCGACCCCGACCCCCGGGAGCCACCATGACCGACCCCACCGCCACGACCGCCGACCCCACCCCCGCCACCGCCGCCCTCCCGTACGGCACCCCCGACACCCCCCGCCTCGCCGTACGCGGCGAAGCCCGCCTCGACGTCGACCCGGAAATCGCCCGCATCGCCGTCACCGTCAGCGCCCGCGGCACCGACCGCACCGCCGCCCTCACCGACCTCACCCGCCGCAACGAACAAGCCCTCACCCTCATCAAGAGCTACGGCAGCGCCATCGAAAAACTCGAAACCGGCACCTTCAGCCTCACCCCCCAGCTCACCGAGAAAGGCCGCCACGAACGCATCCGCGCCTACCACGGACGCGTCACCCACACCGCCACCCTCAACGACTTCACCACCCTCGGCGAGCTCACCACCCGCCTCGCCGACCTCGACCTCACCCGCGTCGACGGCCCCTGGTGGGCACTGCGCCACGACTCACCCGCCCACCGCGCCGCCCGCACCCAGGCCGTCCGCGAAGCCGTCCAGCGCGCCCGCGAATACGCCGAGGCCGTCGGCGCCCGCCTCGACGCCCTCCTCGAAATCGCCGACCTCGGCGCCGAGAACACCGCCCCCGCCCAAGCCCCCGGCAAGCGCGGCTTCGCCGGCTACGGCCGCGCCCCCGTCCAGGAATCCGCCCCCGCCCTCGACCTCGAACCCCAGCGTCAGGCCGTTTATGCCCATGTCAACGCACGCTTTACGATGACCCGCCCCGTACTGTGAGACCGTGCGGACGGAATGAATTTCCGCTCATCGGAGCGCCGTCGCGCCCATTCCATTACTTGTCAACAGCCTTTCACCAAGCGCTCGTTGAGCAGTCACTTCCCTACCGTTCCCTACCGCCCGGTAAGTCATAGGGTCGAAGCATGCGCCGAGCAAAGATCGTCTGCACACTGGGACCCGCCACCGACTCGTACGAGCAGATCAAAGCCCTCGTCGACGCCGGAATGGACATCGCCCGCTTCAACCTCAGCCACGGCACCTACGCCGAACACGAGGCACGATTCGACCGGGTCCGCAAAGCCTCCGAAGAAACCCGCCGCAGCGTCGGCATCCTCGCCGACCTTCAAGGCCCGAAGATCCGACTCGGCCGATTCCGCGAAGGCCCTGTACTTCTCGAACGCGACGACGAGTTCACCATCACCGTGGAACCCGCCGTCGAAGGCGACCGCCAGATCTGCGGCACCACCTACCACGGCCTCGCCGCCGACGTCACCACCGGCGAACGCATCCTCATCGACGACGGAAAAGTCACCCTCGAAGTCACCGACGTCGACGGACCCCACGTCCGCACCAGGGTCGTCGAAGGCGGCATGGTCTCCGACCACAAGGGCCTCAACCTCCCCGGCGTCGCCGTCTCCGTCCCCGCCCTCTCCGACAAGGACCAGGACGACCTCCGCTGGGCCCTGCGCTACGGCGCCGACATCATCGCCCTCTCCTTCGTCCGCAGCGGCCGCGACATCGAAGACGTCCACCGCATCATGCGCGAGGAGGACCGCTTCCTCCCCGTCATCGCCAAGGTCGAAAAGCCCCAGGCCGTCGACAACATCGACGACATCGTCGCGGCCTTCGACGGCATCATGGTCGCCCGCGGCGACCTCGGCGTCGAAATGCCCCTCGAAACCGTCCCGATCGTCCAGAAGCGCGCCATCAAACTCGCCAAGCGCAACGCCAAACCGGTCATCGTCGCCACCCAGATGCTCGACTCGATGATCGACAACTCCCGCCCCACCCGCGCCGAAGCCTCCGACGTCGCCAACGCCGTCATCGACGGCACCGACGCCGTCATGCTCTCCGGCGAAACCAGCGTCGGCAAATACCCCACCGAAACCGTCAAGACCATGAGCCGCATCGTCGAGGCCGCCGAGGAAGACCTCCTCGCCAAGGGCCTCCCGCCGCTCACCGAGGCCAACAAGCCCCGCACCCAGGGCGGCGCCGTCGCCCGCGCCGCCGCCGACATGGGTGACTTCCTCGGCGCCAAGTTCCTCGTCGCCTTCACCCAGTCCGGCGACACCGTCCGCCGCCTCTCCCGCTACCGCTCACCCATCCCGCTCCTCGCCTTCACCCCCGACCCGGCCACCCGCTCCCAGCTCAACGTCAGCTGGGGCGTGGAGACCTTCCTCGGCCCGACCGTCAACTCCACCGACGAGATGGTCGCCCAGGTCGACGAGCAGCTACTGCGGCTCGGCCGCTGCCAGAAGGGCGACGTCGTCATCATCACGGCCGGCTCCCCGCCCGGAGTCCCCGGCTCCACCAACCTCGTCCGCGTCCACCACATCGGCGAGGACGACTCCCCGAAGTAACCCCACCCGCACCGCGATTCCGCTGGGCCGAGGTGCCTGATTGCCGTCCCCGTCAGTACTTCGGCCCGATGTGTTTGTCCATGAGAGCGACGGAGGCTTTGCGGGCCACGGAGATGTTCTGTGCCCTGCGGGATTGCCGCGCCGGCTGCCACTCGATGCCGAGTTTGTCGAGCGTGTCCGTGTAGAGCCGGAGGATGTCGGTGGACATGTTGGTGAAGAAGTACCGCGGGTATTCGTAGCGTTTGCGCTGTCCGGCGACCGTGCGGGTGGCCCAGTTGGTGACGCGGCAGCCGTCGGAGTGGATGAGTCCGCGGAGGAAATCCCAGGGGTGAGCATCCACGATTTGCTGCTGCCAGGGCTCGAGGACGATGGGCCGGTCATGCTTCTTGCCGGGACCGTGCTGGGGGAACACGCAGGGCCAGTGTTGGCTGTAACTGGTCACCATGACGCATCCCTTGCGCCGGATGACGCACACGCTGTTTGCGGGGCGGACCGCTTTGACCGCGTCACGGCATGCCGCGATAAGGCCCGGCCAGGCATCCGCACACGCGATACGCAGCGCGTACCCACGCCGTCGCGGCTGTTTGCTGATGCAGCCGTCGCCGAGGTAGAGGCCGAGTAAGTACGCGTACGCCTCGGCATCCGTCGGCGGCTGTGGTACCTGCTCGCATCGCGGGCACTCCGCCTTGTACGAGACCGGCTCGATCCTGGTTTGCCAGGAGCGGATTGCATACCGGGATATGCCTGTCTGCTTGCTCACGGCATTGAGGCTGCGCCCTTGGGCGACGAGCGATAGGGCATGTGCACGCGTTGAGATGTCGTACATGCATGCGATCGTGGCGGGAAATGCGCCAAGCGACGTGAATTCGATAGCACCGTCACCGGAAAGGGTGACGATAACCGCTTGTCTTGCCATCTTCGAATCGAAGAGAAAGTGCCCCAGGTGGGATTCGAACCCACACTTTCGGCTGTTTGAGAGCCGCCTCTCTAACCAGTTGGAGTACTGGGGCCTTAGAAAGGGAGGATACCTGCTGCCCTGCGTGGTCCTACCCTACAGGAGCTAGGTAGGCTCATGGGGCACCACCTGCCTGGAATGAGGAGTCCCGTGAGCGCCGCCGAGCCCGAGCAGCCCGTCGCCGATGACGATCAGTCGCACGTCCCGCCGCTGACCACGCGCGTGGTGATCGCCGAGGACGAGGCCCTCATCCGTCTCGACCTCAAAGAGATGCTGGAGGAAGAGGGCTACACCGTCGTCGGTGAGGCCGGGGACGGGCAGACCGCCGTGGAGCTGGCCCGGGAGCACCGTCCCGATCTGGTGATCCTGGACGTGAAGATGCCGGTGCTGGACGGTATCTCGGCGGCCGAGAAGATCGCCGAGGAGAGCATCGCGCCGGTGCTGATGCTGACCGCGTTCTCGCAGCGTGAGCTGGTGGAGCGGGCGCGGGACGCGGGCGCGATGGCGTATCTGGTGAAGCCGTTCTCGAAGACCGATGTGGTTCCGGCGATCGAGATGGCGGTGAGCCGGTTCACCGAGCTGAGGACGCTGGAGCAGGAGGTCGCGGACCTCACCCAGCGGCTGGAGACCCGGAAGCTGGTGGACCGGGCGAAGAGCATTCTGCAGACGCAGTACGGGCTGACGGAGCCGGCCGCGTTCCGGTGGATCCAGAAGACGTCGATGGACCGCCGGCTGTCGATGCAGCAGGTGGCCGAGGCGGTCATCGAGGATGCCGAGGAGAAGAAGCAGCAGAAGGACCAGTAGTCGGCGGCAGCCGGGCTCGTCCGGAGCGTACGAGCGGCCCCGTACCGATCTTCATCGGTGCGGGGCCGCTCGCGTGGGTGCGGGTGGGTCAGTCCTCGCCGAGGTAGGCCTTGCGGACGGATTCGTCGTGGAGGAGGGATGTGCCGCTGCCGGAGAGGACGATGTGGCCGGTTTCCATGACGTGTCCCTGGTCGGCGAGGGAGAGCGCGGCCTGGGCGTTCTGTTCGACGAGGAGGATGGTGGTGCCTTGGGAGCGGAGTTCGCGGATGGTTTCCATGATCTTCTGCATCATGATCGGGGAGAGGCCCATGGAGGGTTCGTCGAGCATGAGGAGTTTGGGGCGGGACATCAGGGCGCGGCCCATGGCGAGCATTTGCTGTTCGCCGCCGGAGAGGGTGCCGGAGGCTTGTTTGCTGCGTTCGCCGAGGATGGGGAAGAGTTCGTAGACGCGTTGGATGTCGGCGGCGATGCCGGCGGTGTCCTTGCGGAGGAAGGCGCCGAGCTGGAGGTTTTCGGCGATGGTGAGGCGGGGGAAGAGGCGGCGGCCTTCGGGGGAGTGGGCGAGGCCGCGTTCGACGATCTTGTGGGCGGGGACGCCGTCGAGTGGTTCGCCGTCGAAGGTGATCTTGCCGGTGAGGGGCTTGAGGAGGCCGGAGAGGGTGCGCAGGGTGGTGGTTTTGCCGGCGCCGTTGGTGCCGATGAGGGTGACGGCCTGCCCTGCTTCGACGGTGAACGAGATGCCTTTGACGGCTTCGATCTTGCCGTAGGCGACGCGGAGGTCCTCGACTTGGAGCAGTGCGGTCATGGGGTGTCTCCGGTCTGTCCCTGGGCCGGCTGGTCTGCTGGGGTCGCCGCGTCTGCTGCGTCGGGTTCTCCTGGTCCCTCGGGCTTTTCCGGCCCGTCGGGTTTTTCCCTTACCGGGCTTGCTGTGTCGTCCGGCGTCGTGGTGTGGTCCGGGGTTGTTGTGCCGTCCGGGTCCGTGGTGTCGTCCGGCGTCGGCATGCCTTCGACGGGGGTGCCGAGGTAGGCGGCGATGACGCGTTCGTCGGCCTGGACGGTCTCGGCGGTGCCCTCGACGAGTTTCTGTCCCTGGACGAGGACGGCGACGCGGTCGCAGAGGTTGAAGATGAAGCGCATGTCGTGCTCGATGACGAGGACGGCGGTGCCCTGGGCGCGGATGGCGAGGACGAGGTCCTGGGTGGCGCGGGTTTCCTGGGGGTTCATGCCGGCGGTGGGTTCGTCCAGGAGCAGCAGTCCGGGTTCGCTGGCGAGGGCGCGGGCGATTTCGAGCTTGCGTTGTTCGCCGTAGGGGAGGTTGCGGGCGAGGTGGTCGCGTTTGTGGGCGAGGCCGGTGAACTCCAGGAGTTCCATGGCGCGTTGTTCGCTGGTGCGTTCGGCCTTTTTGAAGCCGGGGCCGCGCAGGAGGGCGGACCAGAGGCCTTCTTTGGTGCGGGTGTGGCGTCCGACGAGGACGTTTTCGAGGACGGTCATGTTGGCGAAGAGGCGGATGTTCTGGAAGGTGCGGGCGACGCCGGCCTGGGTGACGAGGTGGGGTTTGCGGGAGAGGCGGGTGCCTCGGTAGCTGACGGTGCCTTCGGTGGGCACGTAGAGGCCGGTGAGGCAGTTGAAGAAGGTGGTTTTGCCGGCGCCGTTGGGGCCGATGAGGCCGACGATTTCGCCGGTGCCGACGGTGAGGCTGACGTCACGTACGGCGGTGAGCCCGCCGAAGCGCATGGTGACGCCGTCGGCGCGCAGGACGGTGTCGGTGTCAGTGCCGGGTGCGAGGCTGGTGGGTGTGGTCATGGTCGTCACGCCTTTGCCTGGGTGGCGCCGAGGGTGGCGTCTGCGTCGGGGAGGCGCTGGTCGGGCACGTCGAGTTGGCCGGTTTCGTGGAATTCGAGCTGTTTCCTGCGGTCGGGGATGAGGCCTTCGGGGCGGAAGCGCATGAGGAGGACGAGGGCGATGCCGAAGAGCAGGAGTTGGTAGTCCTGGATGAAGTCGAGCTTGGCCGGGATGAGGAAGAGCAGGGCGGCGCCGACGAGGGGGCCGCTGAGGGTTCCCATGCCGCCGAGGATGACGGCGGCGAGGAGGAAGGCGGAGTTGGGGGGCTGGGGGCCGGCGAACTGGAACTGTTCGGGGGTGGCGGTGGTGACGACGTGGGCGTGGACGGTGCCGGCGAGTCCGGCGAGGGCCGCGCCGAGGGCGAAGGCGAGGAGGCGGAGGCGGAAGCTGTTGATGCCCATGGCGATGGCGGCGGTTTCGTCTTCGCGGATGGCGATCCAGGCGCGGCCGATGCGGGAGGCCGCGGCGCGCCGGAAGACGAGGACGACGAAGGCCGTCACGAGGATCATCAGCAGGTAGTAGTTGCCGTAGGTGGCGAGGGGGATGCCGAGGAGGACGTGGGGTTCGCCGAAGTTGAAGCCGAAGATCTCGAGGTTGGGGATGTTGGGGATGCCCATGGCGCCGTTGGTGATGTCGGGGCCGGTGGTGCCGTTGAGGTTGAGCATGGCGATGCGGAAGATCTCACCGAAGCCGAGGGTGACGATGGCGAGGTAGTCGCCGCGTAGGCGCAGTGTCGGTGCGCCGATGAGGACGCCGAAGACGAGGGAGGCGGCGGCGCCGGTGAGGAGGGCGGCCCAGAAGGGGAAGTGGAGCCCGAAGGCGGATTCGGGGGAGCCGGAGACGAGGGCGGCGGCGTAGGCGCCGACGCCGAGGAAGGCGACGTACCCGAGGTCGAGGAGGCCGGCGAGGCCGACGACGACGTTGAGGCCCAGGGCGACGGTGGCGAAGATCAGGATGTTGGCCCCGATGATCGTGTACTGGTCGGTGTCCTGGGTGAAGGGGAAGCAGGCGGCGGCGAGGAAGGCCGCGCCGAGGGCGACGGTGCGGTGGGTGTGGGTGAGTGCGGTGAGGCGGGCGATGAGTCCGGCCCGGTGGAGGGCGGGGACGGCGAGTGCCATGAAGATCAGGTAGCCGACGAAGGGGGCGCCGTCGTCGGTGTCGATGCCGTAGGTGAAGGCGAGGAGCCCGGCGGCGAAGGCGGCGGCGATGATCAGGATCTCGGCCCAGGAGGGGAGTGCGCGGGTGGGGCGCCGCAGGGGGCCGGCGGTGAGGGTGGCGGTGAAGCGCTGCCAGGGGCCGGAGGGTGGCCGGACGGCGGCTCGGTCGGGGGGCAGGGCCAGGGCGCCGGCCAGGGTGAGCAGGGAGGTGACGGCCGCGAGGGCGCCGCCCGGTTCGAGGTTGATCAGCCCGCCGAGCTGGACGGCGATGGCGAGGAGGGTGAACCAGGTGGCGGCGAAGGTGGCGAGGGCGGCGAGGAGGGTGGGGGCGTTTCGTCCTGCGGGGGTGAGCCACTGCAGGCCGCGGATGCCGAGTGCCGCGAGGGCGAACAGGAGGGTGAGGAGGCCGCCTGCGAGGGTGATGACCTGCAGTCCGGCGGGGGAGAAGTAGTAGGTGAGGTCGCCGGGGAAGTCGCTGCTCCAGGTCCAGGCGAGGCCGGTGGTGGCAGCGGTGGCGAGGGCGCCGGCGGCGGTGAGGAGGCGCGCGGTGCGTTCCGGGAGGGGGAGCAGGCCGCGGGCGGGGGGTGTGGTGGTGTGGGTGGTCATCGCTATCACGCCCGATCCGCGACGCGTTCGCCCAGGAGGCCTTGTGGTCTGAGCAGGAGTACGAGGATGAGGAGGACGAAGGCCCAGACGTCCTTCCAGGCTCCGCCGCCGAATTGCTCCATGCCGGGTATGTCCTCGATGTAGGCGGTGGCGAGGGCTTCGGCGATGCCGAGGACGACGCCGCCGAGCATGGCTCCGTAGATGTTGCCGATGCCGCCGAGCACGGCTGCGGTGAAGGCCTTGAGGCCCATGATGAAGCCCATACGGAACTGGACCTCGCCGGTGCGCAGTCCGTAGGCGACGGCGGCGACGCCGGCGAAGGCGGCGCCGATGGCGAAGGCGAGGACGATGATGCGGTCGGTGTTGATGCCCATGAGCTTGGCGGTGTCGGGGTCCTGTGCGGTGGCCTGCATGGCGCGGCCGCTGCGAGTTTTGGCGACGAAGAAGCCGAGGGCGATCATGCAGGTGGGGGCGGCGATGAGGACGAAGAGGTCGCCGCGCTGGACGGTGGCGCCCAGGATGTCGAAGGCGTGGCCCTTGAACTGCGGGAAGACGCGGGCCTGTTTGCCGTCGGGGTACCACTTCCAGATGGCTTGCTGGAGGGCGATGGACAGGCCGATGGCGGTGATGAGAGGGGCGAGGCGGGGTGCGCCGCGCAGGGGTCGGTAGGCGAATCGTTCGGCCGCGATGCCGACGAGGACGGATACGGCGATGCCGCCGAGCAGCATGACCGGCAGGGCGAGGGCGAGAGAGGTGCCGGCGGGGAGAGCGAGGAAGACGCTGAGCGCTCCGAAGCCGCCGACCATGAATATCTCGCCGTGGGCGAAGTTGATGAGCTGGACGATTCCGTAGACCATCGTGTAGCCGATCGCGATGAGTCCGTACATCGCGCCGAGGATGAGTCCGTTGGCCAGCTGTTGCGGCAGTTCGCTCACCGCGGGGCCTCCGTTGGGGTGGGATTGAGGGATCAGAACCAGCCGGGTGTGAGGGGTCCGGAACGGCTGGTTTTGAGGGGTCCGAAACGGCTGGTTGTGAGGGGTCCGGGTCGGCTGGGTGTGAGGCGTCCGGGCCGGTGGGGAGGGAGGGTTCGGAACCAGCCGGGTGCGAAGGATCCGGAACGGCTGCGGTGAGGGGTCCGGGCCGGCCGGCAACGACGGATCAAGGCCGGGCCGGGACCGATTCCGGCCCGGGAGCGCGGCTCCCGGACCGCCCGGCGGAGCGAGATCCGGGCCGGGGGCGCAGGAGCGACCGGTGCGGACTCCGGTGTGTCCCGGAGTCCCGGGTGGTGTGCCACGGGCCGCGCCAGGGTCATTGGTGCGTCCTGGCGCGGCCCGGGGTGAGGTGGTGCGGTGCGGTCGGTCAGCTCTTGTCGAACTTCTTGAACTCGGCGCTGAAGCGGGAGGCCCAGGCGCCCTTTTCGACCTGGTAGGCGGTGATCATGGTGTTGGTGGTGTCGCCGTATTTGTCGAAGGCGACGGGGCCGGTGACGCCGTCGAAGGTCACCTTGTTCATGGCGTCGGCGACCTTTTTGCGGGCGTCGTCGGGAAGCTTGCCGCCGCCTGCTTCGACGACCTTTTTGACGGCCTGGATGACGGCCCAGGTGGCGTCGTAGGTGGAGCCGCCGTAGGCCTCGTAGCCCTCCTTGAAGCCGGCTGCCTTGTAGTCGGCGATGAACTTCTTGGCGGAGGGGAGCTCTTCGACGGGCTTGCCGACGGAGGAGGCGTAGTCGCCTTGTGCCTTCTTGTTCAGCTTGATGTAGTCGCTGCTGTACATGCCGTCGCCGCCCATCACGGGGGCGGTGACGCCGCCGTCCTTGAGCTGCTGGCTGAGGGGGCCGGAGGCGGGGTATTCGCCGCCGTAGAAGACCATGTCGGGTTTGGCGGACTTGACCTTGGAGACGACGGCCTTGAAGTCGCGGTCGTCGGGGCTGACGTGCTCGGTGCCGACGATCTTGCCGCCGAGTTTGGCGAACTGGTCCTTGAACGAGGAGGCGAGGCCGACGCCGTAGGTCTTCTGGTCGTCGATGACGTAGGCCTTCTTGGCCTTCATCTTCTCCCAGGCGTACTGGCCGTCGAAGGCGCCCTGGACCTCGTCGGTGGTGGCGGTGCGGAAGTAGGTGGGGAACTGGCGGACGCGCTTGTTCTGCTTCCAGTCCTTGCCCTGGGTGAGGTCGGGGGTGGTGTTCGCCGGGGAGATCAGCGTGAGGTTGTTCTGTTTGGAGACCTGCTGCATGGACTGGGCGACGCCGGAGTTGAGGGGGCCGATGACGCCGAGGACGTCCTTGTCGCCGGCGAGCTTGGTGGCGTTCTGCTGGCCGACGTTGGGCAGGGCCTTGTCGTCGAGGGCTTCGAGTTTGAAGCTGACGCCCTTGACCTCGCCGGTCTTGTTGGCGGTGTTGACGGCGAGCTGGGCGGAGTTGCGGATGCCCAGGCCCAGCGCGGAGAGTTCGCCGGTGGTGGGGGCGTCGAGGCCGATGACGACCGTGGACTTTCCTTCGCCGCTCTGGTTGTCGTCGCCGCGCGAGCCGCACGCGGAGAGCGTGAGGGCGCCGGTGGTGACTGCGGTGGTGAGGATGAGCAAGGAACGGTGACGCACGATCAGTCCTTTCCCTGGCGCGGCCACGACTGTCGCATGGCCGATTCGCTCGCCGGGCTGTACGGGCCGTACAGGGTCCGTGCTGCAGCGCGCCCGGCGGCGCGGTGACTGGCCGTGACTCTAGAGCGGTGTTCGTCGCACCGGCAGAGGCGCTGAGCAGGATGTGACGCTCTTGTTATGACCTTCGATGAGCGTTTTGCCGTTATGGTCCTTACACCGGGGGGCGAACGCGGTGCGGAGGGTGAACTCGCACTTCCACGGGGGGATGGGCCGTGCGGTGACGGAAGAGCGTCCGGATAGCGGATGCGGTGTGCGCGGGGGCGCCGGGGGCCGTACGGGGGCCGGGAGTTGCTGCCGTCGCCGAGGGGCGCGCGTGTGACGCAGGGTTACGGCAAGACGTACGGCCCCGCACCCGGGGTCCGGGTGCGGGGCCGTTGAGAGCGGCCGGCGGTCCGCCGGCCGGTGCGGGTCAGCTGCGGTAGATGTCGGCGTCCGTCTCGCGCAGCATGCAGGTCAGGCGGGCGGTGCAGACCCGCTTGTCGTCTTCGTCGGTGATGACGATCTCGTAGGTGGCCGTGGACCGGCCGCGGTGTACGGGGGTGGCGACGCCGGTGACCAGGCCGGAGCGGGCGCCGCGGTGGTGGGTGCAGTTGAGGTCGACGCCCACGGCGATCCTGGTGGGGCCGCCGTGCAGCATGGAGCCGACGGAGCCGAGGGTTTCGGCCAGGACGGCGGAGGCGCCGCCGTGCAGGAGTCCGTAGGGCTGGGTGTTGCCCTCGATGGGCATGGTGCCGACGACACGCTCGGGGGCGGCTTCGGTGACCTGTACGCTCATCCGCTCGCCGAGGTGCCCGGCGGAGAAGAAGGAGGGCAGGTCGAGGCCGAGGCCGGCCCACTGGTCGAGGACTTCCTGCGGAAACTTGGTCGTGCTCTGCTCACCCATGCCTACGGCTCCGTTCGCTCGCCCGTGATCGTCGTCGATCCGTGCCTGTTCCTATCAGGCCCCTGAGCAAGCGCTCAGCGCGGGGTTGTTGTTCCCGCCGGCCGGCCCGGTGGCGGTCAGTCCTCGCGGGGGCTCTCCAGGCGGATCACGAGCGACTTGGCGGCGGGGGTGTTGCTGGTGTCGGCGGTGTGGTCGAGCGGGATGAGGACGTTGGTCTCGGGGTAGTAGGCGGCCGCGCAGCCGCGGGCCGTCGGGTAGTGCACCACCCGGAAGCCGGGCGCGCGCCGCTCGCTGCCGTCCGTCCACTCGCTGACCAGGTCGGTGTACGCCCCGTCGGCCAGGCCCCGTTCGCGGGCGTCGTCGGGGTGGACGAGGACCACGCGGCGGCCGTTTTTGATGCCGCGGTAGCGGTCGTCGAGGCCGTAGATGGTGGTGTTGTACTGGTCGTGGGAGCGCAGTGTCTGCAGCAGCAGCCGTCCCTCGGGGACGGTGGGGCAGGTGACGGGCGCGGCGGTGAAGTTGGCCTTCCCGGTGGCAGTGGGGAAGCTGCGGCTGTCCCGGGGGGCGTGCGGGAGGGCGAAGCCCCCGGGGCGGGCGATCTTGGTGTTGAAGTCCTCGAAGCCCGGGATGACGCGGGCGATGCGGTCGCGGATCGTCGCGTAGTCCTTCTCGAACTCCTCCCAGGGGGTGTGGCTCTCCTCGCCCAGGACGCGGCGGGCCAGGCGGGCGACGATGGCGGTCTCGGACAGCAGCTGAGGGCTCGCGGGTGCCAGGCGGCCCCGGGAGGCGTGCACCATGCCCATGGAGTCCTCGACGGTCACGAACTGTTCCGTGCGCTTCCCGTCCGGGCCGGTCTGTACATCGCGTTCGGTGCGGCCGAGGGTCGGCAGGATCAGCGCGCGGGCACCGGTGACCGCGTGCGAGCGGTTGAGCTTGGTGGAGACGTGGACGGTCAGCCGGGCGCGGCGCATGGCGGCCTCGGTGACGTCGGTGTCGGGGGTGGCGGCCACGAAGTTGCCGCCCATCGCGAAGAACACCTTGGCCTGCCCGTCGCGCAGTGCGCGGATGGCGCGGACGACGTCGAGTCCGTGCTCCCGGGGCGGGGCGAAGCCGAACTCCTTCTCCAGGGCGTCGAGGAAGGCGGGGGCGGGGCGCTCGAAGATGCCCATGGTGCGGTCGCCCTGGACGTTGCTGTGGCCGCGTACGGGGCAGACGCCGGCCCCGGGGCGCCCGATGTTGCCGCGCAGCAGGAGGAAGTTGACGACTTCCTGGATGGTGGGGACGGAGTGCTTGTGCTGGGTCAGGCCCATCGCCCAGCACACGATGGTGCGGCGCGAGTCGAGGATCATGGCCAGGGCGCGGTCGATCTCCGCGCGGGTCAGGCCGGTGGCGCGCAGCGTCGCGTCCCAGTCGTCGTCGGCGCGGGCCTGCTGGGCGAACTCCTCGAAGCCGTGGGTGTGGGTGCGGATGAAGTCCTCGTCGAGGGCGCCGTCGGTGTCGAGGAGGAGGCGGTTGAGGGCGCGGAAGAGCGCCTGGTCGCCGCCGAGACGGACCTGGAGGAAGAGGTCGGTGAGCGCGGTGCCGCCGCCGGCCAGGCCGCGCGGGGTCTGCGGGTTCTTGAAGCGTTCCAGGCCGGCTTCGGGCAGCGGATTGATCGAGATGATCTTCGTGCCGCCGGCCTTGGCCTTCTCCAGGGCGGTGAGCATCCGGGGGTGGTTGGTGCCCGGGTTCTGTCCGGCGATGATGATCAGGTCGGCCTGGTAGAGGTCCTCCAGGAGGACGCTGCCCTTGCCGATGCCGATGGTCTCCGTCAGCGCGGAGCCCGACGACTCGTGGCACATGTTGGAGCAGTCGGGGAGGTTGTTGGTGCCGAATTCGCGGGCGAAGAGCTGGTAGAGGAAGGCGGCCTCGTTGCTGGTGCGGCCGGAGGTGTAGAAGACGGCCTCGTCGGGGGAGCCGAGGGCGGTCAGCTCCTCGCCGACGATGTCGAAGGCCCGCTCCCAGGTCACCGGCTCGTAGTGGTCGGCGCCCTCGGGGAGGTACATGGGGTGGGTGAGGCGGCCCTGCTGGCCGAGCCAGTAGCCGCTGCGGGTCGCGAGGTCGGCGACGGAGTGGTCGGCGAAGAAGTCCGGGGTGACACGGCGCAGGGTGGCTTCTTCGGCTACGGCCTTGGCGCCGTTCTCGCAGAATTCGGCGGTGTGCGGCTTGTCGGGCTCGGGCCAGGCGCAGCCGGGGCAGTCGAAGCCGTCGCGCTGGTTGACGCGCAGCAGGGTGAGGGCGGTACGGCGGACGCCCATCTGCTGCTGGGAGATGCGCAGGGCGTGGGTGATGGCCGGCAGTCCCACGGCGGAGTGCTGGGGTTGGCTGACCTGGGGCGCGTCCTGGACGGGGTCCGACGCGGGCGGCTTGCCTGCCATGGCGCTCTCCCTTGAGCCTGAGCTGCTGCTCGCTCCGCCGGGTGTGGCGGATCGTTGCTGTACACAGCGGATCGTTGCTGTACGCATCCGATCCTGTCACGGACGCGGGGGGTGGTGTAGGGGCGAGTGGGGGCCGCGGCTGCGGTGGGGCGGCCGGGGCGGGCCGGGGTGGTGTGCGGAGGCGGCCGGGGGCGGTGTCCGTGACGGTCAGGGGAGGTGCGCGGGCCCGGTCCGGCGCGGTCCGGGGCCGGGCCGCGGCGAGGAGCCGTGACCGTCGCGGCGGGGATTGTCAGTGGGGCGTGGCAGGATCGGGGGCGTGGCAGCAAAGGCAGCGAAGAAGAGCGAAGCGACCGGCACCGAGGCGGCGGCGGGGGGTCGTCCCCGCCTGCTCCTGATGGACGGGCATTCCATGGCATACCGGGCGTTCTTCGCCCTGCCCGTGGAGAATTTCACGACCGTCACGGGACAACCGACCAATGCGATCTACGGCTTCGCGTCGATGCTCGCGAACACCCTGCGCGACGAGGCGCCCACGCACTTCGCGGTGGCCTTCGACGTCTCGCGCAAGACCTGGCGGTCCGAGGAGTTCGCCGACTACAAGGCGAACCGTTCCAAGACCCCCGACGAGTTCAAGGGCCAGGTCGAGCTGATCGGCGAGCTGCTCGACGCGATGCGCGTCAAGCGGTTCGCGGTCGAGGGCTTCGAGGCCGACGACGTCATCGCCACGCTCACCGAGCAGGCCACCGCCCAGGGCTTCGAGGTCTCGATCGTCACGGGCGACCGCGACTCCTTCCAGCTGGTCTCCGACGACGTCACGGTCCTCTACCCCACCAAGGGCGTCTCGGAGCTGACCCGCTTCACCCCGGAGGAGGTCTTCGCGAAGTACGGCCTGACCCCCGCCCAGTACCCGGACTTCGCCGCGCTGCGCGGCGACCCGTCGGACAACCTCCCCGGCATCCCGGGCGTCGGCCCGAAGACCGCCACGAAGTGGATCAACGAGTTCGGTTCGTTCGCCGAGCTGGTGGAGCGCGCCGAGGAGGTCAAGGGCAAGGCGGGCGTCAACCTCCGCGAGCACCTGGAAGCGGTGAAGCTCAACCGCCGGCTCACGGAGATGGTGCGCGATGTCGCGCTGCCGTGCGGCCCGGCGGAGCTGGTCCGCGAGGCGTACGACCGCGATGCGCTCACGGTGTTCCTCAACGGTCTGGAGATCCGCAACCAGGGTCTGCGCGACCGGCTGCACGCCGTCGATCCCGGAGCCGCCGAGGCCGCCGAGGAGGCCGCCCCGGCCCCGGGCGTCGAGGTGGACGGCACGGTCCTCGGCACCGGCGAACTCGCTCCGTGGCTGGCCGAACACGGCACGGGCCCGCTGGGTGTGGCCACGGTCGACGTCTGGACGCTGGGCAGCGGCAGCGTCGCCGAGGTGGCGCTGGCGGCCCCCGCGGGACCGGCCGCCTGGTTCGACCCCGCCCAGCTCGACGAGGCCGACGAGCGGGCCTTCGCCGCCTGGAGCGCGGACGCCGCCCGTCCCAAGGTGATGCACAACGCCAAGGGCCTGATGCGGGTCTTCGGCGAGCACGGATGGCGCATCGAGGGCGTCTCCATGGACACCGCCCTGGCCGCCTATCTGGTCAAGCCCGGCCGCCGCTCCTTCGCGCTGGACGCGCTCTCCCTCGAATACCTGGGGCGCGATCTCGCCCCGGCCGCGGCCGGCGACGGCCAGCTCGCCTTCGGCGCGGACGAGGAGGCCGCGGCGGACGCCCTGATGGGGCAGGCCCGTACGGTCCTCGACCTGGGGACGGCGTTCGAGGCGAAGCTGGCGGAGGTCGGCGCGGCCGATCTGCTGCGCGAGGTGGAGCTGCCGACCAGCGAGCTGCTGGCCCGGATGGAGCGGGCCGGTATCGCCGCGGACCGGGGCTGGCTGGAGCGGATGGAGCAGCAGTTCGCGGGGGCGGTGCAGCAGGCCGTCAAGGAGGCGCATGCCGCCGCGGGCCATGAGTTCAACCTCGGCTCGCCCAAGCAGCTGCAGGAAGTCCTCTTCGGCGAGCTGGGCCTGCCCAAGACCAAGAAGACCAAGACGGGCTACACGACCGACGCCGATGCCCTGGCCTGGCTGGCGTCGCAGACCGACAACGAGCTCCCGGTGATCATGCTCAGGCACCGTGAGCAGGCCAAGCTGCGCACGACCGTCGAGGGCCTGATCAAGACCATCGGCGCCGACGGCCGGATCCACACCACCTTCAACCAGACCGTCGCGGCCACCGGACGGCTGTCCTCCACGGACCCCAACCTCCAGAACATCCCGGTGCGCACGGACGAGGGCCGGGCGATCCGCCGCGGCTTCGTGGTCGGTGAGGGCTTCGAGTCGCTGCTGACCGCCGACTACAGCCAGATCGAGCTGCGGGTGATGGCGCACCTCTCCGAGGACGAGGGCCTGATCGAGGCGTTCACCTCCGGCGAGGACCTGCACACCACCGTCGCCTCCCACGTCTTCTCGGTCGACAAGACCGAGGTCGACCCGGAGATGCGCCGCAAGATCAAGGCGATGTCCTACGGCCTGGCCTACGGCCTGTCGGCGTTCGGCCTCTCCCAGCAGCTGGGCATCCAGCCCGACGAGGCCCGCAAGCTGATGGACAACTTCTTCGAGCGCTTCGGCGGGGTGCGCGACTACCTCCAGCGTGCGGTGGAAGAGGCCCGCGCCACCGGCTACACCGAGACGATGCTCGGCCGCCGCCGCTACCTCCCCGATCTCAACAGCGACAACCGCCAGCGCCGCGAAATGGCCGAGCGGATGGCGCTGAACGCCCCGATCCAGGGCACCGCCGCCGATATCGTCAAGATCGCGATGCTACGGGTCGACGCGGCGCTGCGGGCCGCCGAGCTGCGGTCGCGGATGCTGCTCCAGGTCCATGACGAAATCGTCGTCGAGGTCGCCCCCGGCGAACGCAAGAAGGTCGAGGAACTGCTCCGCCGGGAGATGGCCGCGGCGGTCCAGCTGAGCGCCCCGCTGGACGTCTCGGTCGGCTCCGGCAAGGACTGGGAGTCGGCGGCGCACTGAGGCGGGGAGCGGGCCGGGTGTGGCGCGGGCGCCCCGCGCCCACCCGGCCAGGCGGTCCGGCCGCAACCCGGCCCGCACCGCACCGAGTTGCGGCCAATTCCGGCCCGCTCGACGGTGGCCCGAAAGCGGTCGTCGCCCGGCGCGTCATGGATCCGGTTCATTCGGAAGCGCTCTGCTTTGATCACTCCGTGATGCGTCGCGCGGCCCGAGCCCTGGGCACCTATGTCTCCCGCAGCCCGGTGACGGCCGGATATGCCGGACTGCTGTTGTCGACGCATCTCTGGTGCACCGCGGTGCTGTCCACCGCGGAGGCACAGCGTGTGGTGCTCGGCGTCAGTACGAATCTGGACAACCTGCAGGACCATCCGGTCCGTGTCCTGGCCGGCAGCATGCTGTTCTTCGACGGCACGCTGACCGAGGTCACCTCGGAGGCCTTCGCCGGCACGCTGATCACGCTCGGTCTCGGCGTCGTGGTCTGCCTGGCGTGGCTGGAGCGACGGTACGGAGCGGGGCGTGCCTACGCCCTCTTCGTCCTGGGGCATCTCGCCGCCACGCTGCTGACCGTGCCGTTGATCCACGTGGCTCTCGCCCACGGCTGGTACCCGGACGGCGTCCGGCACTCCACCGACTTCGGCATCAGTTACGGGGCCGAGACGGCGCTTGCGACCGGGGCGCTCCTGCTGCGCCGGGCGCGGTGGCCCGCGGCGGCCGGTGTCGTCGCCTGGCCGGTGCTCGGCGGCGACTGGAGCGGGGAGCTGCCCGACTTCACCACGGTCGGACATCTGCTGGCGGCCGCCATCGGCTTCGTCTGCGGAGTCTGCCTGCTGCGGGCCGCCCGGCGCGCCGCCCCGGCCCCGGCCCCGGTGCCGCAACCCGGCCCGGCACTGGCCGAGTAGCCCGACGGGTGCCGCGGGCGCGGGCACGGGGCAGGCGCCCGGTCACGAGCGCCGAGGAGAGCAACGGACCGCGCGCCGCACCGGTCCGCCGGAGGTCTGGGAGCACGGCCGCGGCATGACTGAGCGTAAACGGCAGGGCGCCTTGCCTGGATCGATTCGGATCATTATGTGTCCGATGTTGGTGGTAGATGCCGGGCCCGACTTGTCGTAGTGTCACCTGAGTTGGAGCGCTGGGGAGCGCAACACCGCGTCAGGGACGCGGTAGGGCAACGCGGAGGGGAACCACGTATGGCAGCCACATTCCGAAGGCGGCTCCGGAGGGGAGCGGCCTCGACAGCGGTGGCGGCCGTGGTGCTCGCCGCCCTGACGGCCTCTCAGGCACCCGCCGCCACCGAGGACTCGGCCGCCAAGGGGCAGCAGCCCACCCCACCCGCCGACACCCCCATCGACGGTGGTTCGGCGTACTTCACCGACCGGCCGCCCGTCCACAGGCCGGCACCACCGCACGGTACGCACCACACCGGCCAGGGTCCCGTCCTCGGCACCGGGCCCGCCGAAGCCGGTCTGCCCGCCACCGTCCTGGCCGCGTACAAGAAGGCCGCCTCGGCGGTCGGTGCGTCCGATCCGGGCTGCCGGCTGCCCTGGCAACTGCTCGCCGGAATCGGCAAGGTCGAGTCCGGCCAGGCACGCGGCGGCGCCGTCGACGCCGAGGGCACCACCCTTCAGCCGATCCTCGGCCCGCAGCTCAACGGCCACGGCTTCGCCCTGATCAAGGACACCGACGGCGGCCGCTACGACGGCGACCTCACCCACGACCGTGCCGTGGGCCCGATGCAGTTCATCCCCTCCACCTGGTCCAACGGCGGCACCGACGGCACCGGTTGGGGCGCCGACGGCAACGGCGACGGCAAGAAGGACCCCCACAACGTCTTCGACGCGGCCCTCGCCGCGGGCCACTACCTCTGCGCCGGCGGCCGCGATCTGTCGGTCCAGGACGACCTGGACCGGGCGATACTCGGCTACAACGCGTCCGAGGACTACCTGCGGACGGTGCTGTCCTGGTACGAGTTCTACCGCAAGGGCACCCACGAGGTCCCGGACGGCCGGGGCGTCCTTCCGGTGCACCGCGACGGCGCGGGCCGGACCGGCAGCCATGGCGGCCGCACCGGCGGCGGTACGCAGCACCAGCACGGCTCCGGCGCCCCGGGCCGCCACCCGGGCTCCGGCAAGACCGGCAAGCCGAACCACCCCGGCAAGCCCGGCCCTTCCCACGGCACCGACCCCACCCCGGGCGGCACGGGCACGCCTTCCCCGAAGCCCACCCCGACGCCGCCCGCCCCGAAGCCGCCGACCGAGCCCACCCGGCTCACCGTCCTCGAACGGGTCGGCGACGAGGACCTGAGCGCCACCGCCGGCGGCGAGTTCGTCACGTCGCCGCGGGTACGCGCCAAGGACGCCGCCGGCAAGGCGGTCGCCGGCGCCCCCGTCCGCTTCACCCTGCCCGCGTCCACCGGCGCCCGCTTCCCCGGTAACGCCACCTCTGTCACCGTCCTGACGGACAAGGACGGCCTCGCCACCGCTCCCACGCTGCACGCGGGCGACAAGGCCGGCGCCTTCACCATCCGGGCCACCGCCGTGGGCCGTACCGCCCCCGCCGTCGCCTTCGGCGCCACCGTCAAGGCCAAGCCTGCCCCGAAGGCCGACAAGATCGCCCGCACCTCGGACAAGGAGCTGACGGCGACCGCCGGACAGCCCTTCGCCGAGGACGCGGTCGAGGTCGAGGCCACCTACCAGGGCGAGGCCGCGCCGGGCGTGGCGATCACCGCGACCATGGTGACGGCAGGACCGAAGCCCGAGGAGAACGACAAGGGCCCCTACTTCAAGGACCCCGCGGCCACCGGCGGCGCCAAGGACAAGCCGGTCCGCACCCTCACCGGGCTCACCACGGACGCCAACGGCCTGCTGAAGCTCCCGAAGATCTACACCGACAAGCACGCCGGCACGTTCCTGCTGCGGCTGACCACCGCCGACGGCGCCGTCCTCACCGTCAAGCTGAAGGTCGCCCCGGCCGGTTCCTGACCACACCGCGGCCCGCACCCCGGCCGGGCCCCGACCGCACCCCGGCCGGTTCCCGAGCCCGCCGGTCCGCCACCGGTCCGGTACCGCGCCACCCGGTCCGCCACCGGTCCGGTACCGCGCCACCCGGTCCGCCACCGGTCCGGTACCGCGCCACCCGGTCCGCCGCCACGGCCGGCCGGTCAGCCGGGCCGGCCGCCGCGCCGGCCCGACACCGCCGTCCTGCCCTCCGTCCAGGGCAGGACGGCGGTGTCACGTGTTCTCATCTCGGCCGCCCGTTGCTACGGTGCCCCCGCCCTGACGCTGTATCAGCTACCGGGAGGCCGACCATGCGCGCCCTGACAGCAGCCGCGGCCGGACTGGCCGCCGCGCTCGCGCTCGTCCTCACCCTCACGGCGACCGGCGCACCCCGCGGCACGACCTCGCCCAAGCCGCTGCTGACCACCGTCCCCAAGCACCCCTGACGGAGGGACGCCACCGCCATGCGCCGCACCGAGCCCCCAGGGAAGCCCGCCCGCACGCCTCCGGCCGCCCCCCGCACCGCCGGCCCCGGCCGGCGCGGAGAAGCGCGAGGGATGCGCCGCCCGGCGAGCCTGGTGCTGCTCGCCCTCGCCGTCTTCTTCACCGCGCTGTCCCCGCTGATGCGGTGGTACGCCTTTCCGCGGCTCGCCAAGATCCCGCCCGGTCAGTACCAGGACATGGTCCTGGAGGCCAGGCCCGCCACCCTCCTCAACTACGGGACGATGAAGGCCGAGCGCGTCCCCAAGGTCACCATCGTGCAGACCCTCAAGGGCGATGTCGCCGCCTCCGAGCGCATCGAGCGGTCCGCGGGCCACGATGTCGTCGTCTGGAACGCGCTGTCCTACGTCGTGGGCCCCGACGGCAAGATGGTCTCCGAAATCCCCGAGCGCTACCTCTTCGACGCACACTCCCAGGAACCCGTGCACGCCACCGGCGAGATGGTCGACGGCGACCCGGTGCGCCGCGAGGGCATCGAGTACAAGTGGCCGTTCCTCACCGAGAAGCGCGACTACGCCTACTTCGACGCCCAGACCCGCAGCTCGGCCCCCATCCACTACAGGGGCACCCGCACCTTCCACGGCCTGGAGGTCTACTACTTCGAGCAGACCGTCCCCTGGACCAAGGTCGCGTTCCCCAAGAAAATGCCGGTCAAGGGCATCACCCCCGAGTCCGTCGAGAAGATGGGCACCACCCGCTGGTACACCACCAAGCGGATGTTCTGGGTGGAGCCGGTCACCGGCGCGCCGGTCAACGGCCAGGAGATCCATCGGGAGGAGCTGCGCGGCGGCCAACTGCTGCCCAAGGGCGGCAAGGTCACGGCGTTCGCCGGCGAGGTGAAGATGCGCGACGACTACATCGACTCCACCGTGGCCCTGGTGACCTCGCAGCGCACCCTCGTCCTGCTGCTCACCCGCTACCTCCCCTGGGGATGCCTGCTCCTCGGCGCCGCCCTGCTCGCCCTGAGCCTGCACCTCGAAGCGCGCGGCCGCCGCCCCGCGCGGTGGCCGGCAAGGCGCCCGCCCCCGCGCCGCCGTCGTCCGGCGACGGCGTTGTCAGTGCCGGCCCGTAACGTGGACACATGACGTCAGCGAGCCGCCTCCGCGCCCCTCCGGGCCCGCGCTCAGTCCCGCCCCCGCCGCGCCGAGGTGTGCCGGGTCGGCTCGGCCGCCGAAGGGTCCTGTGGCCAGGGATGCTTGGGGTAGCGCCCGCGCAACTCCGCGCGCACGGACCGGTACCCGTCCCGCCAGAAGGAGGCGAGATCCGCCGTGACGGCAGCCGGACGCCCCGCGGGGGACAGCAGATGCACCAGCACGGGAACCCGCCCGCCGGCCACCCGCGGCGACTCCTGCAGGCCGAACAACTCCTGGAGTTTGACGGCCAGTACGGGCTGCTCACCCTCGTAATCCACCCGCACCCGCGAACCACTCGGCACCTCGATGCGCTCCGGTGCCAGCTCGTCGAAGCGCGCCGCGTCACCGGTCGTCCAGGGCAGCAGCCGGGCCAGCGCCTGCCCCGCATCGACCCGTGCCAGGTCGGCCCGCCGCCGCGCCCGGCCGAGCTCCACCCCCAGCCACTCCTCGACGCGCTCCAGCAGCGCCGCGTCCGAGACATCGGGCCACGGCGCGCCCAGCTCCCGGTGCAAAAACGCCAGCCGCTGCCGCAGCGAGGCCGCCCCCGGCGGCCACCGCAGCAGACCGAACCCCTCCCGCCGCAGGCCCGAGATCACCGCATCCCGCAGCAGCCCGGGGTCGGGCGCGGCCAGCGGCCGGGACGCCAGCTCGATCGCCCCCAGCCGGGTCACGCTCCTGGCCACCACGTCACCGTCCGCCCAGCGCACCTCCTCACCGGTGGAGTACAGCGCCCGCGCCGCGGCGCATGCCGTGTCCTCATCGATCACCGCCGCGAGCCGCACCCGCGCCGACACCGCCGCCACCGGCCGGTCCGCCACCGCAACCGCCAGCCACCCCGCATCCCGCAGCCCCGATCCGCCGCCCCCGTCCGAAGGACCCGCGTGGTGCCCCCGTCCTGCCTGCGCCCCCGGGCCCGGCCCTGCCCCCGCCAACTCGGCGCCGGTCCCCGACGCCATGAGATAACTCCCGCCCCCGCGGGCGCGTGCCACCCGCTCCGGGAAGGCCAACGCGGCAAGGAGGCCGGCGACCGCATCGTCGGTGACCGCTGCCGCCGTGCCGCCCCCGCTCCCGGCTCCGCTCCGCCTGCCGCCGGTGACCGCAGCGGCCCGGCCGCCCACGCCCTCGGCGGCGCTCCGGCTTCGTCCGACACCGGGCCCCGCGCCCGCTCCTGTGCCGACGGGCTCCGCGCCCGCTCCTCCGCCGACGGGCTCCGCGCCCGACCCGGCCCACGGCTCCCCGGCCGCCGACGCCAGGCGCCGCGCCTCCTGCCGCCACCGCGCTGCGTACGCATCGCCGCCCCGCCGCGCGGTGCGCCACGCGGCCGCCAGATCGTCCCCGTACGCCCGCGGCGGTTCCTCGCTCAGCAGGGCGACCACCTCCGCGGCGCGGCGCAGGCCGACCTCCGGTGCGCCGTCCAGCAGGGCGCGCGCCAGCCGGGGATGCAGTCCGAGCCGTGCCATCCGCACACCCCGCGCCGTTGCCCGGCCGCTCTCGTCCGCGGCACCGATCGCCGTCAAGACCTCCCGTGCCACGGCCAGCGCACCGGCCGGCGGCGCGTCGAGCAGGGCGAGACCGGCGGCTGCCGGATCGCCCCAGCAGGCCGCCTGCAGGGCGAACGCCGTCAGATCGGCGACCTTGATCTCCGGATCGGGGAACGCCGGCAGCCGCCCGTCCTCGCCCTGCGCCCAGCAGCGGTACACCACCCCCGGCGCCTCGCGCCCCGCCCGGCCGGCGCGCTGACGGCCCGCGGCCCGGGAGGCCCGCACGGTCGTGAGCGCGCTGAGCCCCCGCGCATGATCCGTCCGCGGCACCCGCGCCAGCCCGCTGTCCACCACCACCCGCACGCCCGGCACGGTCAGGCTGGACTCCGCCACCGAGGTCGCCAGCACCACTCTGCGCAGGCCGTCCCCGCCCGCCAGTACGGCGTCCTGCACCTCGGCCGGGGCCCGCCCGTGCACCTGCAGCACCTCGGCGTCCACCCCGGCCAGCTCCCCGGCGACCCGCCCGATCTCCCCGACACCGGGGAGGAAACACAGCACATCACCTGTCTGCTCGCGCAGCGCCCGCCGCACCACCGCCGCCACATGCGCCAGCAGCGCCGGATCGACGCGCATCCCGTGCGCCGGCCGCACCGGCCGCTCCGGTGGCGCCCACACGACCTCCACCGGATGCGACACACCCGCCGCCTCGACCACCGGCGCCGGGCCTTCCGAGCCGCCCAGCAGCCGCGCCCAGCCCCCGGCATCCGTCGTGGCCGACGCCGCCACCAGCCGCAGGTCGGGCCGCAAGGTCTCCCGTACGTCCAGGAGGAACGCCGCGGAGGTATCGGCGTCGAGATGCCGCTCATGACACTCGTCGAGGACCACCACATCGACGTCCGCCAGCTCCGGATCGCGCTGCAGCCGCTGCAGCAGCACCCCGGTCGTCACCACTTCCACGGTGGTACGGGGCCCGGCCCGGCGCTCCCCGCGCACCGTGAACCCGACCCGGTCCCCGGCCTTCTCGCCCAGCAGCCAGGCCATCCGCCGCGCGGCCGCACGCGCCGCGATCCGGCGCGGCTCGGCGACCAGCACCCGCCGCTTCGGCCCCTCGCCGGTCAGGCCCGCCAGCTCCAGCGGCACCAGTGTCGTCTTGCCGGTGCCCGGCGGCGCGCACAGCACCGCGGCACCGGGCCCGTCGAGGGCGGCGCGCAGCGCGGGCAGCGCGGTGCGCACGGGCAGCTGGTCAAGGGCGTCACGGCGGATCACGCCCCCAGTCTGCCGCCCCGGCCGGGCCCGCCGGCCCGCCAGGGAGCCGACGCGGTCCGCTGAGGAGCCACCGCCGAGCACACGAAGATCGCCGTCCCCGGGATCAGATGGCCGCGCAGCGGGGACCAGCCGCCCCACTCCTGGGTGTTCCATTCGGGCCATTCCGGTTCGACGAGATCCTCCAGCCGGAATCCGGCCGCGACCACGTCCCGCACCCGGTCGCCCAGCGTCCGGTGGTGCTCGACGTACACGGCCCGGCCGGATTCGTCCTGCTCGACGTACGGCGTGCGGTCGAAGTAGGACGCACCCACCGACAGCCCCTCCGGCCCCGGCTCATCGGGGAAGGCCCAGCGGATCGGGTGCGAGACGGAGAAGACGAACCGGCCACCCGGCCGCAGCACCCGGCGCACCTCGCGCAGCACCCGCACCGGATCGGCGACGAACGGCAGCGCCCCGTACGCGGAACAGGCGAGGTCGAAGCTGCCGTCGCAGAACGGCAGCGCCCCGGCGTCCGCCTCGACCAGACCGAGGGCGTCCTCGCCCGGCCCGCCGGCGATCCGCAGGGCGTGCTGCAGCTGCCGGTGGGAGATGTCGAGCGCCACCGGGAGCGCGCCCTGCGCCGCCAGCCAGCGGGAACACTGCGCCGCACCGGCTCCGATCTCCAGGACCCGGCGGCCCTTCAGCTCGGCCGCCGGCCCGAGGAGCGCGGCGTCCGCCTCGTCCAGTCCCTCCGGGCCCCAGATGAACCGGTCGTCCCCGAGGAAGGCACCGTGCTCGCTCTGGTACTCGTCCGCGTTGCTGTCCCACCAGCCCCGGCTGGCCCGGCTGCTTTCGGTGTCCGAGGCGTTACGGCGAGTCGCCTCCGGCTCGTGCTCTTGGTTCATCGCGCCCGTCGTCGTAAGGTTCGCTCTGCTTGTTGCTGCAGGGACTGTGAGGCCTTTCGACCTCGCGGAACATCGTGTGTGCCGGTTATGGGGCGTTTGCCCCCGGTGTGCGCGTTCGCGCATTGACCGGGTCCGGCTGCCCCCGTATGCTACAAGTTGCGCTGCGGGCTTGCGCGCCTCAGACGTAGCAGGCCGCGCTCGCATCTGTATGTATGTCCCCTCGGTTTTGAGGCGATCTCGGGTCGCTCAGGATGCTCAGGCATCCGCGGGCTTCCGGCGAAGGCGCCTTTGACACTGTCCGGCTTATGCAGAGGCGATACGGGCTCTCGGCGTAGCAGTACCTACGACTTCAATGTCCGCACCGGAGCCTTTACCCACATGACGAGCAGCACCGAGACCACCGCCACCACCCCGCAGGTTGCGGTCAACGACATCGGTAACGAGGAAGCCTTCCTCGCCGCGATCGACGAGACGATCAAGTACTTCAACGACGGCGACATCGTCGACGGCGTCATCGTGAAGGTCGACCGGGACGAGGTCCTGCTCGACATCGGTTACAAGACCGAAGGTGTGATCCCGAGCCGCGAGCTCTCGATCAAGCACGACGTCGACCCCAACGAGGTCGTTGCCGTCGGCGACGAGATCGAGGCCCTGGTCCTCCAGAAGGAGGACAAGGAAGGCCGCCTGATCCTCTCGAAGAAGCGTGCCCAGTACGAGCGCGCCTGGGGCACCATCGAGAAGATCAAGGAAGAGGACGGGATCGTCACCGGTACCGTCATCGAGGTCGTCAAGGGTGGTCTCATCCTCGACATCGGCCTCCGTGGCTTCCTCCCGGCCTCCCTGGTCGAGATGCGCCGCGTCCGCGACCTCCAGCCCTACGTGGGCAAGGAGCTCGAGGCCAAGATCATCGAGCTGGACAAGAACCGCAACAACGTGGTCCTGTCCCGCCGTGCCTGGCTGGAGCAGACCCAGAGCGAGGTCCGCCAGACCTTCCTCACCACCCTCCAGAAGGGTCAGGTGCGCTCCGGCGTCGTCTCCTCCATCGTCAACTTCGGTGCCTTCGTGGACCTGGGCGGCGTCGACGGTCTCGTCCACGTCTCCGAGCTGTCCTGGAAGCACATCGACCACCCGTCCGAGGTCGTCGAGGTCGGCCAGGAGGTCACGGTCGAGGTCCTGGACGTCGACATGGACCGCGAGCGCGTGTCCCTGTCGCTCAAGGCGACCCAGGAAGACCCGTGGCAGCAGTTCGCCCGGACCCACCAGATCGGTCAGGTCGTCCCGGGTAAGGTCACCAAGCTCGTTCCCTTCGGTGCGTTCGTGCGCGTCGACGAGGGCATCGAGGGCCTGGTCCACATCTCCGAGCTGGCCGAGCGCCACGTCGAGATCCCGGAGCAGGTCGTCCAGGTCAACGACGAGATCTTCGTCAAGGTCATCGACATCGACCTCGAGCGTCGCCGGATCTCGCTGTCGCTGAAGCAGGCCAACGAGTCCTTCGGCGCCGACCCGTCGGCCGTCGAGTTCGACCCGACCCTGTACGGCATGGCCGCGTCCTACGACGACCAGGGCAACTACATCTACCCCGAGGGCTTCGACCCCGAGACCAACGACTGGCTCGAGGGCTACGAGACCCAGCGCGAGGCCTGGGAGAACCAGTACGCCGAGGCGCAGCAGCGCTTCGAGCAGCACCAGGCTCAGGTCATCAAGTCCCGCGAGGCCGACGAGCAGGCTGCGGCCGAGGGTGCTGCGGCGCCGGCGGCGCAGGGTGGCGGCCAGGCCGGCGGCGGCAACGCCGGTGGCGGCGGCTCCTACTCCTCGGAGTCGGCGGACAACTCCGGCGCCCTGGCGTCGGACGAGGCCCTTGCCGCGCTCCGCGAGAAGCTGGCCGGCGGCCAGAGCTGAGCTCTTGCCGGTAGGCACTAGCCGATAGACGAAGGCCCGTTCCCGTAAGGGAGCGGGCCTTCGTCGTGTCCGGGGGCAGGCGCGGGGGTGCGGGCGGTGCGTGCCGCGCGGCAGGCGCGTGGGCGGCCAGGGGCGGCCAGGGGCGGCCGGGGGCGGTGGCGGCGCTCCGGCCGGGGATGTGGTGGGTGTGTGGAGGTGAATCCGCCCGGTGCGGCGGTGAGTTGAGGTTCCTTCAGGCGCGTGCGGGTTTCTGAAGCGGTGGGGGAGCGGGAACGGGAGCGGGGCCGGATCGGGAGCATGGGCCGGGCCGGTGCCGGGGCATGCGCGAGGCAGGGGGCTTCCCTCTCATCGGGAACCGGGAATGCCCGCGCCGGATCGTGCGTTGCCGCTGAGGAGAACGAGGAGGAGCAGTCACTGTGTTGGATCCCCAGGGTATGTACGAATGGGAGCCGAGCGGGCTCGCGGAGGTGGAGGCGATAGCCTCCAGGGACTCCGCCGGACTGGTGCTGCTGTACCACTTCGACGGGTACATCGACGCCGGCGAGACCGGCGACCAGATCGTTGAACGGCTTCTCGACGGCTTGCCGAACCAGGTCGTCGCCCGCTTCGACCACGACCGCCTCGTCGACTACCGCGCCCGCCGCCCCCTACTCACCTTCGAGCGCAACCGCTGGACCGCCTACGAGACCCCGGGTATCGAGCTGCGGCTCGTACGGGACACCACCGACGCGCCGTTCCTGCTGCTGTCCGGACCCGAACCGGACGTCGAGTGGGAGCGCTTCGCGGCCGCCGTGAAGGGGATCGTGGAGCGCCTCGGTGTACGCCTCTCGGTGAACTTCCACGGCATCCCCATGGGCGTGCCGCACACCCGCCCCGTAGGCATCACCCCGCACGGCAACCGCACCGATCTGATGCCCGGGCACGGCGGCTTCTTCGACGAGGCACAGGTGCCCGGCAGCGCGGAGGCGCTGATCGAGTTCCGGCTGGCGGAGGCGGGACACGACGTTCTGGGCGTGGCGGCGCACGTTCCGCACTACATCGCCCGGTCCGCCTATCCGGATGCCGCGCTGACAGCGCTGGAAGCCGTGACGGCCGCGACCGGGCTGGTGTTGCCGGGCGCCGCGCATACGCTGCGTACGGAGGCACTGCGGACGCAGGAGGAGATCGAGCGGCAGATCTCGGAGGGCGATGAGGAACTGGTCGCGCTGGTCCGCGGGCTGGAGCACCAGTACGACGCGGTGGCCGGGGCGGAGAGCCGGGGGAACTTGGTGGCCGAGCCGGTGGACCTGCCGTCGGCCGATGAGATCGGCAGGGAGTTCGAGCGCTTCCTGGCGGAGCGCGAGGGCGACGGCGGCGCCGGCGGGGCCTGAGCGAGCCGGAACCTGCCGGGGGTGAGGGGGAGGGGCATGTGTGAGCCGGGACGTGAGTGAAGCCGGGCATGAGGGAGGCCGGGCATGAGGGAGGCCGGGCATGAGGGAGGCCGGAGGGGAGCAGGCCGGAGCTGTCTCCTGCACTCCTGCCGTCCGCGCGCAGCGTATAGCGTGGGCCCATGGTGAAGGTGGGGCTGACCGGCGGAATCGGTGCGGGCAAGAGTGAGGTTTCGCGCTTGCTGGCGTCGTACGGCGCGGTGGTGGTGGACGCGGACAAGATCGCACGCGAGGTCGTCGAGCCGGGTACGCCGGGACTGGCGGCAGTGGTCGAGGAGTTCGGCAGCGACGTACTCGCGCCGGACGGCACGTTGGACCGGCCGAAGCTCGGCCGGATCGTGTTCTCCGACCCCGGGAAGCTGAAGGCGCTGAATGCGATTGTGCACCCGCTGGTGGGGGCGCGGTCGGCCGAACTCGAAGCCTCGGCCGGGCCGGACGCGGTGGTGGTGCACGATGTCCCGCTGCTGACGGAGAACGGCCTGGCACCGCTCTACGACCTGGTGGTCGTGGTCGACGCCGCGCAGCAGACCCAGCTGGACCGCTTGGTGCGGCTGCGCGGCATGGCGGAGGAGGAGGCCACCTCGCGGATGGAGGCCCAGGCCACCCGCGAACAGCGGCTGGCCGTCGCGGATCTCGTCATCGACAACGACGGGCCGCTGGACGCGCTGGAACCCCAGGTCCGCGCCGTATGGGAGCGACTGCGGAGCGACTGAGGCCGGAGGGTAACCTCGCCGCCATGACTGCTGCTTCCGATCTTGACGCCACGAACTCCGCGACCGGGCCCGCCGGTACCACGGAGCCGGGCTCCGGCCCCGGCTCGGTTGCCGAGTCCGCCGCGCCGCCCGTTGCCGGTGACCCGGCGCCCGCCTCGTTCGTGGTCAACATCCCCGGCATCGCGGATGCCGATCTGGAACCTGACCCGTTGGACCCCTCGCAGATCGTCGCGGGTGAGCCGGTGGTGACGGGCAAAGTGTTGTGGGAATCCCCCGACGGGCGGCAGCTCCGCGGAATCTGGCAGATCACACCGGGTGTGGTGACGGACACCGAGGCCAATGAGCTGTTCGTGGTCGTCAGCGGGCGCGCCACCATCGAGGTCGAGGGCGGCTCCGTGCTGGAGGTGGGACCCGGCGATGCCTGCGTGCTGCGCGAGGGCGACCGCACGCGGTGGACCGTACACGAGACGTTGCGCAAGGCGTACCACATCAGTCTGTAGGGAAGCGGACCGGTAGCGAGCGCCGGACCGGTAGTGAGCGGTCGGCGGTGCTCCTCCGCCGGCCCGGTCGGCTGTGCTCGCACAGGGGGCCGGAAGCCCCCCGGTTGAAGCCGTGCCGGCCAGGGAATGCCGCGGCCGACGGGAATGTTGTGCAGCAGGTAACGCCGGACGGTCCGTGGACGGTGCATGCGCCGACGGCGACGGAGAGGAGCAGCCGTGCCCGAGACCAGCCCCGAGACGCATGTCATCGACTTCCGCGCCGCGGAGCAGCTGTTGGCGGCCCGCGACCCACGCGGGGCGATCCGGCTGCTGGACTCGGTCATCACCGCGCACCCCGAGAACACCGCGGCCCGGCTGCTGCGCGCCCGTGCCTTCTTCCTCGCCGCTCAACTGCGGCCCGCGGAGCTCGAGTTCCAGATCGTGCTGGAACGCGAGCCGGACAACGCCTTCGCGCATTTCGCGCTCGGACGCACCCTGGAGCGTGCCGACCGCGCCGAGGAGGCGCTGCGCCACTTCCGGCTGGCAGCGGCTCTCGAACCGCGCCCGGAATTCATCGAGGCCGCCCGCTTTCCACTGGGTACGGGCAACGGCGACGGTGGCAACAACGGCGACCATGATCGGGGACACCCGGACGCCGGTCCGGAGTAGTCACGCCGTCCGCGACCCCCCGCACGGTCCACGCCGTCCGCGCCGTCCGCGCCGATCGCGGCCGGCGCGGCGCCCCGCCTTCGCCGCAAGCGTGACGTCGCGTCCCGCGCCGCGGTGACTACGGTCTGCTGTCCCGTCTCCGGCCGGGGCCGTTCCGTATGCCGAACGCGTCGTTGCGCCCTCGGTCGGGGGCGTACGGCGGTATGTCCCTTCCCGGCTGGTAGTGCGGTCCCTGGTGGATGTGGCGGATCACCACGGCCAGGTCGGTGGCCGCCACCAGGGCCAGCGCGGCACAGGCCGCCGCCCACTCAGGTCGCCCGGTATCGATGAAGGCCACGGTTCCGGCGATCGCCCACAGCAACCCCCACAGCGCCAGTCCGCAGCGGATTCTCAGCGGGCTACGTGCCTGAAGGGGCTCATTTCCCGTACGCATCGGCACCCATCTCCCACCTCCAGCATCCTCCCGATCGGCCGGCCCGTCACCTGTCTTTGGCGCCTCTTTCCCAGCTGTGCGCTGTTCCTTCCGCTCCTCTCGCCGGCCGTTCGGCGGGCTTTCCTCCGGTAGGGCACGGGTCGGGGAGCGGGGCAGGGGGCGGGTCGCCGGCGGGGTGGCTGTTGATCCAGGACAGTCCGCCGATGTCGAGGAGCGAGCGGGCACGGGTGACGGCAACGTAGGCCAGGCGCGCCTCGTCGAGATCGACCGGGCCGGGCAGCGGGGTCCCGTCCTCGCCGGGCTCGTCGAGGTCGTCGGGCCCCGTGAAATCGTCCGCGACGCGCACGCTTGCCCACTCCCGGCCCTTGGCCCGGTGTGCCGTCGACACCGTCACCTCGGCGGAGTCCTCGGGTGAGAGCTGATCCAGGGCTTGCAGCAGCGCCTCCGTGCCGTGTGCGTCGACGAGCTCCGCCAAGGGGAGCAGATCGCGTCCGGCCGGGTCGGACTCCGCGTACTCGCGCAGTTCGGCCCAGGTCTCGAAAAGCATCAGCTCGGGGTGGCCGGTGCGGCGGCCGGCCTCGAGGTCGTATGCGGCGCGGGCGAGGGCGCTGAGTGCTTGGCCGCCGCCGGCGAGGGCGACCCGGCGGCCCGCCTCCAGCTGCCCGATGACCTCCGCCATCGCTCCCACATTCGTCCGGCACAGGATCGCCTCCGGCACGGGAACCCTGCGTAACTCCGTCTCCCGGCAGGGCGATCCGGTGAGCCGGATCGGCGCGCTGGCGATGGTGAGCCAGCGGTTGGCCTCCGCCGCAAGAGCCGGGCCGAAGCGGAACGACCGGGAGAGGCTGAGCTGTCTGCCGTCGAACCCGGTCATGACGTCGCGGGCGCCGCGCCAGCCGTAGATGGCCTGGGCCGAGTCTCCTACCAGCACCAGTTGTGCGTGGTCGCGCTGGGCCGTGAAGACCTGCTCGACCACAGGGCTGGTGTCCTGCGCCTCGTCCAGGAGCAGGAAATCCCCCGGGATGACGGGCTCGCTCAGCGCCCACATCTTGAGGTAGTGGTCGTGCTCGAAGCGGACGACGCCGTGGTCCGGATGCTGCAGGTCGGCCCAGGCCTTGCGCGCGTAGGGCAGGACGAGAGCGGCGAGTTGTGCGTGCAGCGGCGCGGATTCGGCTCCGCGCGGCGGTGGGACATGATGGGACGCGATCTCCTGGTCGGCCGACTGGCAGAAGCGGGTGACGGTGCGCAGGACCGTGTAGGAGAGCGCCTTGTGGGTCACCTTGCGTGCGCCGATGGGGACGGTCATGTCCTCGTTGATGCCCAGGGCGGCGCCCGTGCGCCATCCTGCTCGCCGGGGGGCGTTCATACGTGCCTGGTAGCGCTTGCCCACGGCGGTGTAGGCGAGGGAGTGGGCGGTTCCGCAGGACACTTCGGCGGGGAAGGTCCGCGCGGCATGGCGCGCGACCGCTCTGTTAAAAGCGATGTACCGGCCTGATCGGACCTCCCGTCGCGCGGTGCGGGCGAGCATCGCGAGGGTGGTCGTCTTGCCGGTCCCGGCGCCGGCCTGGATCACCAGATGCGCGCCGGTCGCAAAGGCCTCCGCCGCGGCGGATTGTTCGGGCGTGGGGATGTGCATGCCGTGCTCCTCATCGACGCGGATTGATTACTGAGAGTGACGATGTCGCTCACCGTAGCGGATTTCGGGCCGAGGGCGAGAGCGATTCCTCCGGCCTGTGGATAACCTCCGGCCCGCGCGCGGAAGGCCTGGTCGGGACGCATTGTCAGTGCTGTCTGCTTCCATCGATCGGGAAGGGCCGGGACCGCGGCGGGGCGAGACGTGCCGTGCGTTCACCGCCCGCGGCCGGGGCTTCGGTGCCCGGCGCTTCGAGGGAGGTGTGAACGCTGGGGAGGGAAGCGGAAGACGTGGTGCGTGCGACCGTAGACTCGCAGGCCGGGGGCGCCGGACCGGGCCGTTCGCGGCAGGTTCCGCGAGCTCCGCGGCCGGGGTGGAACGACCACGCGGTGCACGATCGAGCAGTGCACGGCCACGCCGTGAATCATCGAGCCGCGCACGACCACGCGGCGAATGATCAAGCCGTGGACGACCACGCGGCGAATGATCAAGCCGTGCACGACCACGCGGCGAACGATCAAGCGGTGCGCGACCGTGCAGTGAACGAACGAGCAGTGAGGAATGGCATGACCAGGCGGCGGGAGGCGGCAGGGGAGGCCCGGCCGTTGCACGACCCGCCCGCGGCCGGGTCCGGGGGCGCGGGGCAGAGCGGGGAAGCCGGCGCTGCGCCGGCTCGCTGCGCCGCGGTCTTCCTGCCCGCCCTGCCCGGCCGGCCGCCGCGCGCCGGGACGATCGCTCTGTGGCGGCCCGATGGCGGCCCCCTCCCGGACGTCGGAACGGGGGCCGTCGGAACCGGGGAGGACGGCGGGGCCGCGCCGGGCGGCGACGGGGCCGTCGGGCCGGGGCAGCTGACCGTCGCCTGCCGCCATGGGAACGGCGCCCGTAGCCGCACGGTCCCCGCCGTGCTGCTCTCCCTGGCCGAGGCGGTCCCCCTGCTGGTCCGTGCCCGGCACGACCCGGCCGCCCACCCGGCCGCCGCCTGCTGGGGCGCGGCCACCCTGCATGCGCTGCATCTCGCCGCCCGCGGCAGGCTGCTTCCCGGGCTGACCGCCGAGGACACCGACGCCTGGCGCGCCGGGCCGCTGGACCCCGACGACATCGCGCATCTCCGGGCCGTCGCCGCGGCGATGCCCGCCGAAGCCCACGCCGTGCCCATTGCCGGCAGCCGCCCGCTCCAGGTGTACGACCCGGCGGCCCTGGTACGGCTCTACGTGGACGCGGTCGCCGATGCGCTGCCGCGTACCCCTGCCGCCGGACTGGTCGCCGGCGCCCCGTTCGCCGCGACCGGGTCCCAGCACCTTCCCGGCGCCCGGGACTGGGCCGCCGAGGTCGCGGCCGGTGCCGACGCGGGCGTACGCCTCTCCCTGCGCCTCGATCTCGCCCCGCACAAGCTCTTCGACCGGGGTCAGGAGAGCGGGGCGGGCGGAGCCGAAGAGCGCAGTGCGGCGGCCGCCGTCCTCCAGGTGCACAGCCTCACCGACCCCACCCTGGTGACGGACGCCCGCGAATTGTGGGACGGCGAGGAGCCCGCGCATTTCGGGCCGCGCTCCCGTGTCGACACCCTGCTCGCCCTGCGCCGCGCCGCCCGTATCTGGCCCCCGCTCACCCGCCTCCTGGAGCAGCCCGTTCCCGACGTACTGGCGCTCAGCGAGGACGAGTTGTACGCACTGCTGGGGGAGGCCGCACCCCGCCTGGGCGCCGCGGGAGTGACCGTCCACTGGCCCAGGGAACTGGCCCGCGGCCTGACCGCGACGGCGGTGCTGCGCCCGGCGCCGGGCTCCGCCGCCGACGGCTTCGGCTTCTTCGACACCCGTGAACTCCTGCAGTTCCGCTGGCAGGTGGCGATGGACGGGGTGCCGCTGAGCGAGGCGGAGATGGATGCCCTCGCCGAGGCGCACCGCCCCGTTGTCCGGCTGCGCGACCAGTGGGTCCTGGTCGACCCAGGGCTCGTCCGCAAGGCCCGCAAACGCGAACTGGGCTACCTGGACCCGGCCGAGGCCCTGGCCACGACACTCGACGGCACCGCCGAGGTGGACGGCGAGGAGGTCGACGTCGTGCCCGAGGGTGCCCTCGCCGCGCTGCGCGCCCGGCTCACCGCCGAGGCCCGGCCCCTGCCCCAGCCGCCGGGGCTGCGGGCCACCCTCCGTGACTACCAACTACGGGGCATGGCCTGGCTCGACACCATGACCTCCCTCGGCCTCGGCGGTTGCCTCGCCGACGACATGGGCCTGGGCAAGACCCTCACCGTCATCGCGCTCCATCTGCACCGCCGGCCCGCCGCACCGGTCCTCGTCGTCTGCCCGGCCTCCCTGCTCGGCAACTGGCAGCGCGAGATCGAACGCTTCGCCCCCGGTCTCCCCGTACGCCGCTTCCACGGCACCGGCCGCAGCCTCGACGGCCTGGCGGGCGGCTTCGTGCTGACGACGTACGGGACGATGCGCAGCAGCGCCCCCCAGATGGCCGGGCACCCGTGGGCCTGGATCGTCGCCGATGAGGCCCAGCACGTGAAGAATCCGCGCTCCTCGACGGCCAAGGCGCTGCGCAGCATCAAGGCACCTGCCCGGATCGCCCTCACCGGCACGCCCGTGGAGAACAACCTCTCCGAGCTGTGGGCTCTCCTCGACTGGACGACCCCCGGACTCCTCGGTTCCCTCAAGACGTTCCGTGCGCTGCACGCCCGGGAGGTCGAGGGCGGCGAGGACGCGCGGGCGGCCGAGCGGCTGGCCAGGCTGGTGCGCCCGTTCGTCCTGCGCCGTAAGAAGTCCGATCCGGGCATCGTCCCGGAACTGCCGCCCAAGACCGAGACGGACCACCCGGTGGCGCTGGGACGCGAACAGGCCGCGCTGTACCGGGCCGTCGTCCGCGAGACCCTTTCCCGGATCGAGAACGCCGAGGGCATCGCCCGCCGCGGCCTGGTCATGAAGCTGCTCACCGCCCTCAAGCAGATCTGCAACCACCCCGCGCAGTACCTCAAGGAGGCCGCGCCCGGTCTCGCCGCCCGCTCCGGGAAGCTCGAACTCCTCGACGAACTCCTGGACACCATCCTCGCCGAGGGCGGCGCCACCCTGGTCTTCACCCAGTACGTGGGCATGGCGCGGCTGCTCGAACACCACCTGACCCACCGGGGCATCCCGGTACAGCTCCTGCACGGCGGCACCCCCGTCGCGGAACGGGAGAAGATGGTCGACCGCTTCCAGTCGGGCCACGCCCCGGTCTTCCTGCTGTCCCTGAAGGCGGCGGGCACCGGCCTGAATCTGACCCGCGCGGGACACGTGATCCACTACGACCGCTGGTGGAATCCGGCGGTGGAGGAGCAGGCCACCGACCGGGCCTACCGCATCGGCCAGACCCGGCCCGTCCAGGTCCACCGGCTGATCGCCGAGGGCACGGTCGAGGACAACATCGCCCAACTCCTCAGCGCCAAAAGGGCACTCGCCGACGCCGTGCTCTCCGGTGGCGAGAGTGCACTCACCGAACTGTCCGATGCCGAACTGGCCGACCTCGTCTCCCTCAGGAGGCCCGGATGACCCCCCGCCCCGCCTCCGGGCGCGCCGCCGCCGCGGACCGGCTGGCCCGCGCGGACCGCTCGCGCACCTTCCCGCCCCTGCCGGCCCGGGCGGGAGCCCGCGGGCTGTTCGCCGAATCCTGGTGGGGCAGCGCCTGGCTGGAAGCGCTGGAGACCACGGCCCTCGACAGCGCCCGGCTCGCCCGCGGCCGGACCTACGCCCGCGACGGCCATGTCGACACCATCAACGTCACCCCGGGCCGCATCGTCGCCACCGTACGCGGCAGCAGACCCCGCCCCTACAGCGCGGAAATCCGCCTCAGCACCCTCACCGACCCGGAGTGGGACGGACTCCTGGACGCCGTCGCCGCGGAGCCCGGACAGCTCACCGCCCTGCTGGCCAAGAAGCTGCCCCAAGCCCTGGCCGAAGGCGGGGTGCGCCTTCTGCCGGGGCCGGGCGACCTCGTCCCCCGGTGCTCCTGCCCCGACCACGGCAGGCCCTGCAAGCACGCCGCCGCGCTCTGCTTCCAGGTCGCCCGCCTCCTGGACGCCGACCCGTTCGTCCTGCTGCTGATGCGCGGCCGCGGTGAACGCGAACTCCTCGACGCGCTCTCCCGCCGCAACGCCGCCCTCACTGCCCGAGAGGCCCGCGCCCACCGGCCCGCCACCCACCGGCCGCCCCCGCGCCGCCCCGCGCCCGAAGGCGGAACCCCCCACACCGGCACGGCACCGAGCGCCGCGGCGGCCACCGGCGCGGCCCCCGGGGAGGCCGCGGCAGCGGCCGGGCCGAAGGCTCTCCCCGGTGTCCTCGCCAGGGCGGCGCTCGCCGACCGTCCCCGCCCGCCGCTCCCTCCGCCGCTGCCGGCCCCGCCCCGGCCCGGCCACCCCCCGGCCCTTCCGGACGCCGACCACCTCCCCTTCGACCCCGCGGCCCTCGAATTCCTGGCAGCCGACGCCGCGGCCCGTGCCCATGCCTGCGTGTCCGCCGCCGGATCCGCAGGGCCCGGCGACGGGCGGCGCCCCGAAGACGGGCGGTATCCCGGGGGCGGGTGGCGCACCGGCGACGGGCGGCCGCCCGTCCCCAGCCCCTTCCCGGCGCTGCCCGTATGGGAGGACGCCGTCCGCCTGGCGGCCACCGCCCATCCCACCGCCGGCCTGACGTCCGCCACCCGGGCCCTCTACCGCGACCTCGCCGCGGCAACCGGCCGGACGACTACGGACGTGGCCCGCTCCGTCGCCGCCTGGCGGCAGGGCGGCCGCGAAGGCCTTGCCCTCCTCGAAGCCGTCTGGAACCCGCCGGCCGGCGACTTCGACCGGGCCCGCAGCGCCCTCCTCGCCGCGGACCTCCCGGCCCTGCGCCCGCGCCACAACCACCTCACCGACGCCGAGCGCGGCATCCAGCTCCGTTTCGGCCACGACCACCGCTGGTATCCGTACGAATCCGAGCCGGGCGCCGAGGACTGGTGGCCCACCGGCCCCGCGGACCCCGACCCCGTGGGCGCCCTCACCACGCTGCTCGCGCGATGACTAACCTCGACGCCGTGGAAGGTCTCGATGCTGTCACCCGATCCCTCGCCCGGCGCACCCCCGAGCAGCTCGCCGCGCTCCTCACCCGGCACGCCGAACCGCTCGCCCGCCGGCCCGCCCCCACCGAACTGCGCGGCCTGGCCCAGGCGTTGTGGTCCTACGAAACCCTCCACCACCTCGTGCTGCACCTCGACCACCCCCGGCTCCAGGTGCTCGCCACCACCGCCCGCATCAGCCAGGAGCGGGCCGGGCGGGACGCCCCCGGCCCCGCCGCCCCAGCCCCGGGCGCCGACTACCAGTCCCTGATGGCGCACCGGCTGTCCTTCGCGCATCTGGCCACCGAACCCGTCCCGCCCGAAGACGTCTACGCCGCCCTCGGGGCCGCCGCACCCGGCCCCGCGCGCAGCGCCGCCGAATCCGCACTGCGCCACCTCTGCGACGACGGACTCGCCGCGCCGGCCGAGGACGGCACGATCGTCGTGCCGCCGCGCGCCCCGCAGCTCCTGGCCGCGTACGACCTCGGCCCGTTCCTCGCGCACGCCCCGCAGCCCGTGCCGGACGACACCGCCCCCGGAGCGCCCGCCGCCACCGTCCCCCCGACCTCGCCGCACGACGAATCCCGGGCCGCCGCGGCGACCCTCGCCGCCACCGTCGACCGGCTGCTGGCCGCCCTGGCGACGCAGCCCGCCGCGCTGCGCAAGTCCGGCGGGCTGGCCGTACGGGAGATCAAGCGGCTGGCCAAGGCGGCCGGCGCCACCGAACCGCACACCCGCCTCCTCCTCGACCTCGCGCTGGCAGCCGACCTGATCGCGCTGACCCGCAGCCCCTCCGGCATCACCGCACTGCCCACCGGCGCCTACGACGACTGGCTCGCCCGCCCGCCCGGCGCCCGCCTCGCCCCGCTCCTGGCCGCCTGGTCGGGACTGTGGGACATCCCCACCCACACCCCGGCCGGCGAGACCCCGACCGCGCTGGTCCGTGGCCACGACCGGCACGCCCCCGCCCTCCGGCACGCGCTCCTCGCCGCCCTGGCTGCAGTCCCGCTCGAGGGGGGAACCCCTCTACCGCCGTTGCCGTTCACGGAGCCCCCACGGCAGGAAACGGGCACCCGCACCCCGTGGGAGGACCTGCTCGGCGCCGCTGACTGGCATCGCCCCCTCGCCGTCACCCGCCAGCCGATGGCCGGGGAACGCGCCGCCCACACCCTCCACGAGGCCGCCTGCCTGGGGCTGGTCGCCCACGGCACCCTCACCCCCCTCGGCCGGGCGCTGCTCGCCGACCCGCGCTCCCTCGACGAGCCGCTGGGCGATCTGCTCCCGCCGCTCCTCGAACAGGCCCACTTCCAGGCCGACCTGACCGCCGTCGTGCCCGGCCGCCCCACCGCCGCGCTCCAGGCACTGCTCACCGCCGCGGCCGACCGGGAATCCGAAGGCCACGCCGTGACCTGGCGGTTCACCCCCCGCTCCGTACGCCGTGCGCTGGACGCCGGCCACCGCGCCGAAACCCTCCTCGACGACCTCGCCCGCGCCTCGGCGACCGGCACCCTGCCGCAACCGCTCGGCTACCTCGTCCGGGACGCCGCCCGCTCCCACGGCCGGATGCGTGTCCTGCCCGCCGCCTGCTGCATCCGCTCCGACGACGAGGCCCTGGTCGACGAGCTTGCCGCGCACCGTGACCTGCGTGACCTCGGACTGCGGGTCATCGCCCCGACCGTCCTGGTCAGCAGCCGGGAGCCGGCCGCCACTCTGGACGCGCTGCGCGCCGCGGGCTACGCGCCGGCCCTGGAATCCGACACCGGCACCACGACCGTCGAACGCCTCCCCGCCCACCGGACCAAGGCCCCCGCCCCGCCCCGCAATTCCCACGCACCGCTCGCCCTCGCCCACCGCCTCCTGGGGCTGCCGGCACCCTCCCAGGAGGCGTCCACGACCGGTGCCCCGTGACCCGTTGCCGGGGCAGCGGAGGGCTGCCCCGGCACCAGCGGCGCGTCGGATAAACGGTGAAGGCCTCAGCCGTCCGCCGGTTTCCGCCGGCCGGCCCCGCCGATACGGCGCAGGGCGGTCGGGCGGAAGCCGAGGCGCGGGAGGCGCTTCGGGGCGGTCGGTGAGCCGCGGGGCGGTGCCGACGGCTGTCCCGGGGCGGACGACGCGGCGGAGAGCCGGGTCGCGGGCGTCGCCGCGAGGGCGGAGGCGGCACCGGCCGCTGCCGGGGGAAGCGGGGCGGCGGACGGCGCGGGGCCGCCCGTCGCCGGCCGCGGGGGCGGGAGCGCCTGGGGTGAGACCGGCCCGCCCGCCGCACCACTTGCCGCCGGTCCGGTCCGTGCCGCGTTCCGGAGCAGACCGAGTACGGCGAAGGGGCGCAGGACCGGGGCCGCCGGAGCGAAGGGCGTGACGACATCGAGGTAGGCGCGGCTGACGGCGGGCCGGCCGGCGGCGGGGGAGGGGAGCACCGTGCCGGTGGCCAGGGACCAGGGTGTCCGGGCGAGGCGTCCGAGGCTCCGCTGCACCTTCCGGGCGAGCGCCGGCTCGTCGATCCCGTGCCGCCGCAGTGCCCCGCGCAGCACGGCGGCACCATGGGCGGCGAGGGCCAGGCCCTGACCGCAGTCGGGGGCGAGCGAGACCACGGCACCGCCGAGGGCGATGAACCCCGTAGGCCAGGACGGCAGTTGTTCATAGCGCCGCCGTCGGCTGGTGGTGTCCCGGGACAGCCGCACCTCGCTCAGCGGCTCGGCGTCCGCGATGAGGTCGCCGATGACGCCGTTACCCGTGCGGCGCGCGAACGGCACGAAACGGCCCGCGTGTTCGGAGGGCCGGTCGTCCCCGGTGCCGGTGAGCGTGACCAGCCAGCGCCCGCCCTCGATGGGGATCAGCGTCGCGGTCTTGCCGGGAACCGGGCGCCGCGGCACGAGAGCCCCGGGGGCCGGGGTGGTGAACGCCGAACGGGTGGTGAGCACCGGACAGTTCTCCATGCCGTCGGGGGCCCGGAAGATACGGGTCGCCGAGACGATGTCGCAGTCCGCGCGGTCTTCGCGTGCGGTGGGCAGCCCCAGCGCGGCCAGCCGGTCCCGGGTGGTGGAGTGCCGGCCGGTGGCGTCGACGACGAGGTCGGCGTCCAGACGGTACGTGGCGCCGGTGGTGGTGTCCCGGACGCGCACGCCGGTGATGTGTTCCGCGGTGCCGGTGAGCCCGGCCGCTTCGGTTCCGTCGAGGACGCTCACCCCCGGGAGGGCCGCCGCCTGTTGGCGGACGACCCGGTCGAGCAGATCGCGGGAGCAGGCGATCAGATGCTCACCACGTGCCCGCCGGACCGACCGGCCCGCCGGCCGCCGGTCGGCGGACTCCGCCGGTTTCGGCATCCTGCGGGCGCCCTCGGCCAGCCAGCGTTCGAGGCTGCCGGGCAGCAGCGCGTCGATCAGCCGCGCGCCGTGCGCGGTCAGCAGATGGGCGTGCCGGGCCCGCGGAAGGTCCGTGGGCAGGGCGGGCGTCCGGGGCAGCCGGTCGCGCTCGACGACGATGACATCGGCGTGTTGGGACAGCGCCGCGGCGGCGAGCATGCCCGTGAAGCCGCCGCCGAGCACCACGGCGAGGTAAGGGTGGTGGAACTGGAGCCCGTTGCTGCTCGTCGTGCTCGATCCGTTCATGGGCAGTCCCTTTCTCGGCGGCGGAGCACGGATCCCCGGCGGGTGCGGGCCACGTCCAGAAAGGGCGGTGCCGCATACGGTCGGGAACGCCGGCGCGCGGCGGCGATGACGGCGTCGGTGACGGCGGTGAACGAAGCCGTCAACGAGAACGGCAGGGACGCGGATGCGGTCCGCAGTATGCGCAGAGGTGCCGGTGGAAGCGGTTGCGCTCGTTGTGGGTCCCGGCAGGCCGACGCGAACGCCGGCCTGCCGCCCCCCGATTTCCCCATCATGATTCCCCCTCAGGCCGTGCCCGCGCCGCCCCGCGCACCGCCACGTCCTCCGCCGCCACCCGCCCGTATCACCGGGTGGGGCGGGCGAGCACAACTGCCTCGTGGAGTGAGCTCTGCCCCGGGGGACGCAGCCGTCACATCCGGTCAACGGCGGACACCCTTCCGGATCGTAGGCGGCGGCGATCACATCCGACAGCCGGGTGTGAGAGAGCGGCGCGTGGTGGCCACCCCGGAGATACCGATGGGTAGATCTGCAGCAAAACGGTGCAATGGGCGGAAACCGCTGCGGCGTTTTCTCACGACGCGAGAAAGACGGGCCGGAATATCTCGTGCGGGGAGGGACGGCGGCGCGCGGAGCCCCGCAGGTTGGCGGGAAATGATCGGGTACCGACGGACCGCCGACGGGCCTGCCTACCCTGTGCGGGCACCGCACTGGAGAACCCGAGGGAGAGTCGTGCGCGCGATTGTGATGCGAGAATTCGGCGGCCCGGACGTGCTGCGGCTCGAGGACGTTCCCGAGCCCGCGCCCCGCGCCGGCCACTCGCTGGTCGAGGTGTCCCTGGCCGGCATCAACTACGCGGATGTGCACGTCCGCGGGGACTCCTACCTCGCACCCGTCGAGCTGCCGTACGTACCCGGGAACGAGGTCGTGGGGACGGTGGACGGCGGACGGCGCGTCGTCGGGCTGTGCCGCGGCGGCGGATACGCGGAGCGAACGCTGCTGCACCGCCGCGTGACCTGGGACGTCCCCGACGCCATCAGCGACGCACAGGCCGTTGCGCTGGCGCTGCAGGGCAACAGCGCCTGGCATCTGCTGTTCACCTCGCTGCGCCTCACCGAGGGCGAGACCGTCGTCGTACCGGCCGCGGCGGGCGGCGTCGGTTCGCTGGCCGTCCAGCTCGCCGCGCACGCCGGGGCCAGGGTCATCGGCCTCGCGGGCTCCCCGGAAAAGCGCAAACTGGCCGAGGAACTGGGCGCCCACGCGGTGGTCGACTCGACCGCCGAGGACCTGACCGAGCGCATCCTGGACGCGGCCGGCGGACCGGTCGCGGCGGCGCTGGAGATGACCGGCGGGCTCACCTTCGAGCGGACCCTCGCCGCCGTCGCACCGCGCGGCCGCCTCGCCGTCTACGGGTTCGCCGGCGGCGACCTGGCGAGCGTGCCCACCCGGGAGCTGATGGCGCGGAGCATCACCGTCTCCGGCTTCTGGCTGCCGCAGCTCTACGCGGACCGTACGGCCCTGCCGACGTCCATGCGGGCGCTGTTCGGCGCGGTCGCCGACGGCACCCTCAAGCCGCTCACCGGCACCGCCTATGCGCTCGGCGAGGCGGCACGGGCGCACCACGATCTGGCCGCACGCACCCCGACCGGAAAACTGGCCCTCGACGCCGCCCGGTAATCCGGGTGACCCGGGGTGCCGGACGGGCACCACGCCTGCGGGAGCGGGCCCCGGGACCGGCCGCGGGGAGGCGCGGCCTGCGGGGGCACCGGCCCGCGGCGCACCTGCCGTACGCCTTCGGGCGCCAACCACTGCCAGGGGAGAGAGCACACGATGGGCAACAGCACCGCAGCCACGGGAGCGTCGGACTCGGCCGCCGTGCCCGCCACCGGCACGGCGCCGCGTTCCGCGGGCCCCGCCAAGAAGGCGCGCCAGGCAGCCAAGGGCACGTCGTCCACGGGCTCCCGGGCGTCGGGATCCGGCCATGCCGAACGGGTCTTCCTCGTCCAGACGGCCTTCGCCGAACTGGGCGGATCCGCCCACGGCCCGGGTGAGATCGCGGAGTTCACCGGCCTGGACGACTCCGTCGTCTACCGCATCCTGCAGTCCGGCATCTACCAGCGCATCTTCGAACGGGTGGACCGCGGCCTCTACCGGCTGCGCACCTCGGCGGCCCAGCTGGCCTTCACCGCGCTCGACCACCGCCTCGACGGCGCGGCCTCGCAGACGGTGCTGAGCGAACTGCGGACGGCCACCGACGACGGGCTGGCGTTCCTCTACATGGTGGCGCCGTTCTCCGGCGCGCAACGACAGTGCGTCGACATGGCGGTTGGCGACTCCGACCTCGCGGAGCTGGGGATGACGCCGCGCGACGTGCTGTCCGTGACGCGGTCGCTGCGCACCGGTGCCTCCGGGCGGACGATCCTCGCCTACCTGCCGGAGGTGCTGCAGCAGCGGGTGCTGGCCGAACCCGTCCCCGACCAGGCGGGACCCGGTGTCTACCGGGACAACGAGGCGCTGAGGGAGTCCCTGGCCGAGGTGCGCGACCTCGGACACGCCCTCGGGTACGAGGAGTGCATGGCCGGCTGGAACTCCTGTGCGGCGCCGATCATGTGGGACGGCTCCATCATGGGAGCGGTGCTGCTCCTCAAGCTCAAGTCCGTGATGCCGGTGGCCCCCGACGGCGTCATCGAGGCGACGAAGGAGGCGGCGGCCGAACTGAGCCGCCACGGCGCCGCCCGGCCGTCCTGAGCGGCGGCGACCGGCCCCCGGCCGCGCGGCGTCCCGCGCCGGGCTGCCGGGCACAATGGCGGGGTGCGGCTCGAAGCGATCACCTGGGAACGGCTCACCGACGCGCTCGCCGAGCGCATCGTCACGATGCCGGCGAAGGACGGGAGCCCCTGGCTGCGGGTGGCCCTCGACGGGGCGCCCGCGGCCGCGCCGGGCGAGCTGGCCGGGCGGCTCAGCCAGGCGCTGCGGATCCGGGGGCGGGCGGTGCACCGGGCCGGCACCTTCGGCTTTCTGCGCCCCGCCTCGCTGCGGCTGGAGTACGGCCGTGAGGATCCCGACGCCTACCACGACGAGTGGTTCGACCGGCAGGCCCTGTGGCGTGAGGTGTTCCAGCCGCTGGACGTGGGCGGCACCGGGTGGGTGCTGCCCGACCTGTGGGACCCCGCGGCGGACCGGGCGACGCGCAGCGCGTACGTGCAGCTGCCGCCCGGCGGCGTCCTGCTGTTGCACGGCCCTCTGCTGCTCGGCCACTGGTTCCCCTTCGATCTCTCCGTGCATCTGAAGCTGTCACCGGCCGCGCTCGCCCGCCGCACCCCGCAGGGCGAGCGCTGGACCCTGCCCGCGTTCGCGCGCTACGAGGCCGAGACCCGGCCCGAGGAGGTGGCGGACGTGGTCGTACGAGCCGACGACCCCCGCCGGCCGGCCTGGAGCGGCCCGCTCTGAACGTCCGCGCACAGGCTGCGTCCTCGGCCACGGGCTGCGTCCTCGGCTCCCACGAATGCCCCCTTCATCGGAAAAAGCCGTCGGAAAAACCGTACGGCCGACCACTGACAATCGAGCCCGGACCGCTGCACGCGGACCGCTGATCACCGCGCCGGCGGCGGCGGTTAGCGTGACTGCGTGACCACTTCATTCAATGCATCCGACGAGTCCGCCGTGCTGCCCGGCAGCCAGGGGCCCACCGCGACCGTGGAAGCCCGTCCGCAGTCCGTCGGCACCGTGACGATGACCTATGCGCCCGACCCCGACGGCGACCCGGACCCCGGCGAGATCGTGTGGACCTGGGTGCCCTACGAGGAGAACGACGGCCGGGGCAAGGACCGCCCCGTGCTGGTCGTTGCCCGCGAGACCGGCGGAACGCTGCTGGCCGTGCAGCTGTCCAGCAAGCGGCACCAGAACGACCGGGAGTGGGTGCCGCTCGGGGCCGGCCCCTGGGACCGCGCGGGGCGCGACTCGTGGGTGGCCGTGGACCGGGTGCTGCGGGTGCACCCGGCCGGGATGCGGCGCGAGGCCTGCGCGCTGGACCGGGGCCGCTTCAACCTGGTCGTCAACCGGCTGCGCGAGCGCTACGGCTGGCGCTGACGGCGGGACTCCTGGACGCCGGAGCTCCGGGGCGCAAGCTCCGGGGCGCCGGACTCCGCGGCTCCGGGGAGCGACCGTGGGACTCAGGCGTCGGCCAGGGCCAGGAGCTTGGTGACGGTGTTCCAGTTACGGGCCGTCGCCGTCACCCCGAGCCGGGCGCGGCTCACCACCGCGGCGAGCTTGGAGCGGCCGATGCCGCCGGGGCACCACAGATACAGTTCGCGTCCGGTCAGCCGGTACTGATCGGGCGCGAACGCGGCCGGGTCGAGCCCGTCCAGCCGGGAGGTGTCGGCCGGCACCGCCGACAGGAACGTGACATGCAGGCTCTTGGGATCCGCTACGGCCTGGGGAAACGGATTCGCGGCGACGGCGGCGGCCAGCTCGTCGCGGGTCCGGACGATGATCGGCACCGTCAGGCCGAGTTCGGCGGCGATCCGGTCGTGGAGCATCCGGGCCGTCTCCTGCGGGGGGATACCGGGGTCGGCGAAGACGATGTTGCCGGTCTGCAGGAGCACCGAGACCTCGCCAAAGCCCAGGGACTCGGCGAGTTCCAGCTGCTTCGCCTTGGGGAAGGAGTTGTGGCCGCCGACATTGATGCCGCGGAGCAGAGCGATCTGACGGGACATGGGCTGCCCTTCGTAGGAGCCGGCCTCGGCGAGGGCGGACGACGGTCACGATCAGAAGAGCGGAGCGGGCAGCACCCCTTCGAGGGCCAGCAGCAGACGCTTGGTCTCCAGACCACCGCCGAAGCCGCCGATGCCGCCGTCACTGGCGACGACACGATGGCAGGGGACGACGACCGGAAGCGGATTGGCGCCCATCGCGGCGCCCACCGCGCGGGCGGCACCCGGTTCCCCGACCCGGTCGGCGAGGTCCTGATAGCCGACGACGTCGCCATAAGGGACCCCGGCGGCCAGGGCCTGCAGGACCCGGCCGGTGAAGCCGGCGGACAGCGACCAGTCCAGCGGGACGGTGAAGGACTGCAGCTCTCCGGCGAAATAGGCGGTGAGCTCGGCCGTGGCCGTCGCCAGATGAGGAACCGCTGCCGTCGGCGGCCCGCCGAAGAACTGCTCCAGACGGGTCAGCTCCCGGCGGGCCGTCTGCCCGTCGGCATGGAAGACGACACGGACCAGGCCCTCCCGGGTCGCGGCGAGCAGCAGCGGGCCGATCGGTGTCTCCAGCCGCGTCCAGGCCCAGTCGCGCCGGGCCGCCGTCCCTGTCTCCGGTGCGGTGTGAGGCGGCCCCTCCGGACGCGGAGCCTGCTCGGAATTCGTCACCTGATCAGGGTAGGACGCACCACTGACAATGCCGCGGGAAACGGACCGGCTGCCGCCCTGAGCCCGTTCCCCACCGTCTCCGGATCCGGCTCAGTCGTCGTCGCCGCCCACCGCGTCGCGCACCACGTCGGGCTTGTTGGTGATGATGCCGTCGACGCCCAGACCGGCGACCTTCACCGCGGTTGCCGCGTCGTCGACGGTCCAGGTGTACAGGTCCAGCGGTCGTCGGTGCGGGCCCTTCAGACCGTGCACGGCGGCGACGTACTCCGGGGTGACCGCGGTGTGGACGGGGTTGATCTGATCGCAGTACCGCGCGAACTTCGGGAGGTCGGCGACGGACGGGTTGCCGAGAAAGCCCGTCGTGAGGTCCGGCCGCAGGCGGTGCACGGTCTTGAGGGCGTCGGCGTTGAAGCTCTGGATGATCAGACGGCCCTTGACGTGCCCCTTGTCCAGCCAGCCCGCGCGACGCAGCTCGTTGAGGGTCTGCCGCTCGATGCCGGGGTAGAGCTCCGGCGATTTCAGCTCCATCAGCAGGCTCTGGTCGTTGTGCTCGACCTCGTCCATGTAGTCCTCGAGGGTCGGCACCCGCTCCCCGCGGAACTTCCGTCCGAACCAGCTGCCCGCGTCCAGCTTCTCGATCTCGCGGAGCGTGAAGTCCGATACGTTCCACGGGGAGCGGCCGGGAAAGACCTGCTCGACGTTGGTCGTCCGGGCGAGCGAGTTGTCATGGAGGATGACCAGCTCGCCGTCCTTGGTGCGCTGGACGTCGTTCTCGACCCACTCGAAGCCCAGCCGGTCGGCCGCGTCGATCGAGGCGAGGGTGTTCTCGGGCGCGTACGTCGAGGCGCCGCGGTGAGCGATCGTCACCGGAGGGCGTCCGCCCGGTGCGGCCTGGACGACGGTTGTGGAGAGGGCGAGCGCGGACAGACCCATGAGCGCACCGGCGGCAACGGTGGCGACGGGGCGAATACGCATACGGACTCCTCGTGACGTCGTGGACGTGAGCTGACGTGAAGTGACGTGAACCGGGTCGGACGGGCAGAGGCTCGCAGCTGTGCCGTAGCGGGAGGCGGTCGTGTGGTGGCCGGGCGCTGAACGGGGAGTGGCCGGTTTTCCGGTGCGGAGCGACACGCAGTTGCAGGGTGACCGGATTGGCCGTGCCACGGACGTACGACCCGACGCCGTCCAACTTGCCGGAGCCTCGGCATCCGCGCATCTTGACCGATGATGCGTCACCCGTCGTGCGCCTGAACGGTTTTGGTCGAACACACCTCGCGGGGTGGTCCGCCGCGCCGGCTCCGTGCGTGGGCGCGTCGCGCTCCCGGGCCCGGTCACGGAACCGGGCCCGGGACCCGGCCGCGGAGGGGAGCAGGGCCGCTTTCCCGCGTGTCCCGGGTGCCCCACGTGTTCCGCACGTCTCCCGCACGCGAGGGCCACGGCCGGTCTGCGGCGTCACGCGCTCCGGTGCGGCCCACCGGTTCGCCGGCCCTCCGGCCCACCGGCCTGTCGGCCCGCCGTCCCACCGGCCCGCCGCTCCGTGGCGCCCGTCGCCCCCGGCCGCCCCGCCCTCCGTCGCGCCCCGCCCGGCGCCCGGAAAACGACCCCGTCACAGCCCCGAAACCGCAGGTCAGAGCACTGGTCACGTCGATTGTCAGTGCTGAGTCGTACCGTGGATGCCATGCGGCCCGTATCAAACATCGAACGCACGGTGGCGCCCTTCGAGGTCGTCAGCCCCTACCAGCCCAACGGCGACCAGCCCGCGGCCATCGCCGAACTCGACCGGCGTATCCGCGGGGGTGAAAAGGACGTCGTCCTGCTCGGTGCGACCGGCACCGGCAAGTCGGCGACCACCGCGTGGATGATCGAGAAGCTGCAGCGCCCGACGCTCGTCATGGCGCCCAACAAGACCCTCGCGGCCCAGCTCGCCAACGAATTCCGCGAGCTGCTGCCGAACAACGCCGTCGAGTACTTCGTCTCCTACTACGACTACTACCAGCCCGAGGCCTACGTCCCGCAGTCCGATACGTACATCGAGAAGGACTCCTCCATCAACGAGGAGGTCGAACGGCTGCGGCACTCCGCGACGAATTCGCTGCTCACCCGGCGTGATGTCGTCGTGGTCGCCTCGGTGTCCTGCATCTACGGCCTCGGTACGCCGCAGGAGTACGTCGACCGGATGGTGCCGCTGAAGGTCGGCGACGAATTCGACCGCGACGCGCTGCTGCGCCGCTTCGTCGACATCCAGTACACCCGCAACGACGTCGCCTTCACCCGTGGCACCTTCCGGGTGCGCGGCGACACCATCGAGATCTTCCCGGTGTACGAAGAGCTGGCCGTGCGGATCGAGATGTTCGGCGACGAGATCGAGGCGCTGTCCACCCTCCATCCGCTCACCGGCGAGGTCATCAGCGAGGACCGGGAGCTGTACGTCTTCCCGGCCAGCCACTACATCGCCGGCCCGGAGCGCATGGAGCGGGCGATCGCCGGGATCGAGGCCGAGCTGGCGGACAGCCTCGCCACGATGGAGAAGCAGGGCAAGCATCTGGAGGCCCAGCGGCTGCGGATGCGCACCACCTACGACATCGAGATGATGCGTCAGATCGGCTCCTGCTCGGGCATCGAGAACTACTCGATGCACATGGACGGCCGCGAGCCCGGCTCCGCGCCCAACACCCTCCTCGACTACTTCCCGGACGACTTCCTGCTGGTCATCGACGAGTCGCATGTCACGGTCCCGCAGATCGGTGCCATGTACGAGGGCGATGCCTCGCGCAAGCGCACCCTCGTCGAGCACGGCTTCCGGCTGCCGTCCGCCATGGACAACCGGCCGCTGAAGTGGGAAGAGTTCCTGGGGCGCATCGGCCAGACCGTCTACCTGTCCGCGACACCCGGGAAGTACGAGCTCTCCCGGGGCGACGGCTTCGTGGAGCAGATCATCCGCCCGACCGGTCTGGTCGACCCGGAAGTGGTGGTCAAGCCCACCGACGGACAGATCGACGACCTGGTGCACGAGATCCGTACGCGCACGGAGAAGGACGAGCGCATCCTGGTCACCACCCTCACCAAGAAGATGGCCGAGGACCTCACGGACTACTTCCTCGAGCTCGGTATCCAGGTCCGGTACCTGCACAGCGATGTGGACACCCTGCGCCGGGTGGAGCTGCTGCGGGAGCTGCGCTCGGGTGAGTACGACGTCCTGGTGGGCATCAACCTGCTGCGGGAGGGCCTTGACCTGCCCGAGGTCTCCCTGGTGGCCATTCTGGACGCCGACAAGGAGGGCTTCCTGCGGTCCGGTTCGGCGCTCATCCAGACCATCGGACGTGCGGCGCGCAATGTCTCCGGACAGGTGCACATGTACGCCGACAAGGTCACCCCGGCGATGGCGAAGGCCATCGACGAGACCAACCGCCGCCGGGAGAAGCAGCTGGCGTACAACAAGGAGAACGGCATCGACCCGCAGCCGCTCCGCAAGAAGATCGGTGACATCGTCGCCACCCTCGCCCGCGAGGAGATCGACACCCAGGAGCTGCTGGGCTCGGGGTACCGCAAGGGCGCCGCTGCCAAGGAGACCCAGGGCAAGGCGCCGGTCCCGGCGCTCGGCGGCAAGGCCGCGAAGGGCAAGGGCGGCAAGGCGGGCGCGGACCTGACGGACCGTCCCGCCGCCGAACTGGCCGCGCTCATCGAGGAGATGACGGAGCGGATGCGGGCCGCCGCGGCGGAGCTGCAGTTCGAGGTCGCCGCCAGGCTGCGCGACGAGGTGAGCGAACTGAAGAAGGAACTGCGGCAAATGAGGGAGGCCGGGGTGAAGTAAGGGGGGAGCGGCACGGGCGGAGCGGCACGAGCTGCAGCGGCCGGAGCTGAGGGGAGTACCGGGGCGGTGCGGGACCGCCCGCCGGGCCGGCCGCCGAGCCCGCCCCGGCCCGGCATCGCCGCATGTGAACGGGGGTCGGCCGGCGGCGCCCGGGTGTGTTGCAGAAGCGCCACAAACGCGGGTCCGGCGCGCCCTGGGCCCGTCGTCGTGCGTAGGGTCGAAGGGGCCGCCGGAAAGCTGGGCGGGGACAGTACAGAGAGGGGACGGGCGTGTCGGTCAATTTGTCCAAGGGGCAGGGCATCAGCCTGCAGAAGTCCGACGGCGGGAGTCTGACCGCGGTGCGGATGGGGCTGGGGTGGCGTTCCGCGCCGCGCCGTGGCCTGTTCGGCCGGCGGACCAGCGAGATCGACCTCGACGCCTCGGCGGTGCTCTTCGCCGACAAGAAGCCGATAGACGTCGTGTTCTTCCAGCACCTGGTCAGCGACGACGGCGCGGTCCGGCACACCGGCGACAACCTGGTCGGCGGGGCGGGTCAGGGCGGCGACGACGAGGCGATCCTGGTCGACCTGGCGCGGGTGCCGGTGCACATCGACCAGATCGTGTTCACCGTCAACTCCTTCACCGGCCAGACGTTCGCCGAGGTGCAGGACGCCTTCTGCCGCCTGGTCGACGAGACCACGGGCCAGGAGCTGGCCCGGTACACCCTCACGGGCGGCGGCAACTACACCGCACAGGTCATGTCCAAGGTGCACCGCGCCGGCAACGGCTGGCAGATGACCGCCATCGGTGAGCCCTCCGTCGGCCGCACGTTCCAGGACCTCGTGCCGGCGATCCTGCCGCACCTGTAGCCGGCACCACCCTCCGGCCACCGCCGCGGCGGCGCGTACCGGGCCGCGCCGCGAACCCCTGGGCCCGCGCCCGGGGCAGGACCCGGGCATGCCACAACCACCAGGGGGAACCACGATGACGGCCGAGCTGGTCCGGGGGCAGAACCATCCACTGGACCGGACGCGGGTCGAGATCCGGGTGACGGCGGGCTCTCCCGTCATGGCCGGGGTCGCCCTCGGCGACGAGCAGGGCAGGCTCGCCGGCGCCGAGGCGGTGGCCCACCCGGGCGCGCCGCGGCGCACCGGCATCGAGGTCCCCCGTCAGGCGGCCGCCGAGCACCGCATCGCGGTGGACCTCGACGCGCTGCCCGCCGCCGTCCACCGGGTGAGCGTGCTGCTGGCGCTGACCGGCGGGACCGGCCTGACCACCTTCGGCCCGGCCGCCGCACCCGCCGTCACGGTCACCGGTCTCGACGGCACCGCCCTCGCCCGCTACACCGTCACCGGCCTGGGCGCCGAGTCCGCCGTCGTCGCCGTGGAGCTCTACCGCAGGCAGGGTGGCTGGAAGGTACGCGCCGTGGGCCAGGGCTACGCCGGCGGTCTCACGGCCATGCTGGGCGACCAGGGCCTGCCGCAGGCGGCGGAGCTGGCCGCGGAGATCGAGGAAGCGGTCGGCCGGGGGCAGGCCCGTGCGGTCCCGGCGCCCGACCCCGTGGCGGTGAGCCGGTCCGAACGGCCCGGGGCCGGCCCGGCCGCCGCGGCCCGGCCGTCCTCCCCGCATCCTCCCGCATCTGACGGCCCGGCAGCCTCCGGGACCCGACCCGGAACCGGCCCCGGAACCGAACCCGAAAACGTCCCCGGGACCGCTCCCGGGGCCGGAGCGCAGGCCGGAGCCGGGACCCCCGGCAGCGCGGCGCCCGCGCCCGTGGGCGGCGCCCGCGTCGACTACCGTCACCCGAAGCGCCGCAGCACCCTCGCCCCGGCCGGTCCGGTCCCGGCCGCCCCCGCCCCGGCCGCAGGCCCCGCGTCGCCCGCCGGCCCCGCGTCGCCCGTGGCCGGTGACGCCGCCGGCTGGAGCATGGAGGAGCGGCTCTACAACCAGGTCTGGGGGATGTTCGAGGATCTGGCCCGCTCGGTCGCGGCCTACCGCAGCGCCTCGGGCTTCGCCGAGTCGCGCCTGGAGCAGGAGCTCGACCAGGCCCTGTCCGACCCGCGCAACCGCCTCGGCACGGCCGCCGACGAGGCCCGTGCCGCCGCCCGCGACAAGCACGCCGCCCTCGTCACCCAGGCCCGCGCCGCCCTCGACCGTGACCTCGCACAGCTCGCGGCCGAGTCGGCGGTCGTCGAGCCCGCCCTGCCGCCCGCCTTCGCCCGCTGGGACCACCCCGTCTGGCAGGGCCACCACGCCCCGTCCACGCGTCCGATGGCCTTGCGCCTGGGCGATCTGCACCTCCCCGAAGTGCTGGACCTGCGCATTCCCATGCTCGTACGCCTCCCCCTGGAGCGCGGGCTGTGGGTCGACAGCGGGCCCGATTCCTATGCCGCGGGCAGCGGCCCCGACCCCGGGCGCGACATCCCCCGGCGGGAACTGGGCAGCGCACTGACGGACGGGCCGCCCGACGAGGCCGACCTGCGCCGGCTGGCCATGGAGACGGCTGTGGCCATCGCCGCCCGGCTGCTCGCCATCCACCCCGCCGGTGACTTCTCGGTCCAGGTCATCGACCCGGGCGGCACCGCCGCGCCCGCCCTCGCGCCCTTGGTGGAGAGCGGTGTGCTGCCCGCCGCTCCGGTGCCCGGTGTCCAGGGCGTGACCGCGGTGCTGGAGGCGCTGACGCGACGGGTGGACCTCGTCCAGATGGCCGTGCGCCACCGCGCGGCGGACTCGCTCCCGCCGGATCTCGACCCCGCCGACCAGCTGCTGATCGTGCACGACTTCCCGCACGGCTTCGACGACCGCGCGCTCACCCGGCTGCGCTACCTGGCCGATGAGGGGCCGGCCGTCGGCGTGCATCTGATGCTGGTCGCCGACCGCGCCCAGGCCCGGGACCATGGCCCGGTCCTCGACCCGCTGTGGCGCTCGCTGCTGCGGATCACACCCGTGCCCGATGCCCATCTCGCCGACCCCTGGGTCGGTCATGCCTGGACGTACGAGCCGGCGCTCGCCCCGAAGGGGAGTCAGGTGGTGCGCCAGGTGCTGAGCCGGGTAGCGGCCGCTCGCCGACCATCCTGACCAGGCCTTTTGCCTTTTTCTTTACTATCTATTGCCTTTCCTTTACGCTTCTTGGTGCGGAGGGGAGTATTCCCGCTACGACGTACCCGTCATCACGGACCGGGAGTGTGCTGCGGTCCCGGGGCGTCGGCCCCGTTCCTCCATGCGGCGGAGCGGGGCGGAAGAGACCTCCGGCAGCGACGACGCTGTAAGTGCCGTACGACTCTGCCGGAGGAGCAGTGGACGTTTCCCTGAACCTGTGGGTGCTGACCATCCTTGGTCTGTGCGCCCTGATAGCCGCCGATTTCTTCATCGGCGGACGCAAACCCCATGAGGTCTCCCTCAAGGAGGCCGGCATCTGGACCGGCGTCTGGATCGCGCTCGCCGCGCTCTTCGGGCTCGGGCTGCTGGTCCTCGGCGGCACCGCGCCCGCCGGTGAGTTCTTCGCGGGCTTCATCACCGAGAAGTCCCTGAGCGTCGACAACCTCTTCGTCTTCGTACTGATCATGGCGAAGTTCGCGGTCCCGGCGATCTACCAGCAGCGGGTGCTGATGGTGGGTGTGCTGATCGCGCTGGTGCTGCGGGCCGGCTTCATCGGCGCGGGCGCCGCGATCATCGCCAACTTCTCCTGGATCTTCTACCTCTTCGGCGCGTTCCTCATCTGGACCGCGTGGAAGCTGATCAAGGAGGCCCGCGCAGAGGAGGAGGACGAGGAGTTCGAGGAGAACCGCTTCCTCAAGCTGGTCGAGAAGCGCTTCCCGTCGACCGACGCGTACCACGGCACCAAGCTGTTCGTCGTCGAGAACGGCAAGCGGCTGATGACGCCGATGCTGATCGTCATGCTGGCGATCGGCACCACCGATGTCCTCTTCGCGCTGGACTCCATCCCGGCGATCTTCGGTCTCACCCAGGACCCGTACATCGTCTTCACCGCCAACGCCTTCGCCCTGATGGGTCTGCGGCAGCTGTACTTCCTGATCGGCGGCCTCCTCAAGAAGCTGGTGCACCTCTCGTACGGCCTGTCGGTCATCCTGGGGTTCATCGGCGTGAAGCTGGTGCTGCACGCCCTGCACGAGTCCGCGGTGCCCGTTCCGGAGATCAGCATCCCGGTGTCGCTGGGCGTCATCTGTGCCGTCCTGATCGTCACGACGGTCACCAGCCTGCGTGCCTCGAAGAAGCAGGCCGCGGCCGACGCGGCGGCCAAGGAGCGCATCGACGCCTGAGGCCGGTCCGCACGGCGCACGCGCGCCCGGTTCCGCTCCTCACCGGAGCGCGAACCGGGCGCCGTCGTTCGTGGTGGAGGCCCCTGGGGGAGTACCCGCGGGACCCCGCGCTGTGCCGTTCCCGCGTTACCAGCCGCGCTGGTGCCACGCGGCGAGGTGCGGCCGCTCCGCGCCGAGCGTGGTGTCGGCGCCGTGGCCCGGATACACCCAGGTCTCGTCGGGAAGCTCGCCGAAGAGCTTGCGCTCCACGTCGTCGATCAGGCGGGTGAAGTTCTCGGCGCTGCCGAAGGTGTTGCCGACGCCACCGGGGAACAGGCAGTCCCCGGTGAACAGGTGCGGGGCACCGTGCGGGTCGTCGTAGACCAGCGCGATGCTGCCCGGTGTGTGTCCGACCAGATGACGCGCGGTCAGCTCGACCCGGCCGACGGTGAGGGTGTCGCCGTCCTCGACCAGCACATCCGTGGGGACGGGAATGCCCTCGGCGTCGTACCGCCCCGCGTAGGTCCGCGCCCCCGTCGCGTCGACGACCTCGCGCAGCGCGCCCCAGTGGTCGCCGTGCCGGTGTGTGGTGACCACGGATCCGATGCCGCTGTCGCCGATCAGCGCGAGAAGGGTGTGCGGTTCGGCGGCCGCGTCGATCAGCAACTGCTCATCGGTCGCCCGGCACCGCAGCACATAGGCGTTGTTGTTCGTCGGACCGACCGCGACCTTCGAGATCATCAGGTCGGTCAGCTCGTGCACGTCGGCCGGTCCGCCGACCTTCACTGCTCCGCTGTAGCCCATGGGACCACTCTAGAGCGGCGGCACCACGGGCAGGACGGAGCCGTGACTGTCGAGTTTGCCGCTCTCGCCACGGCCGGTGAGCCAGCCCACCAGCGCGACCGCGGAGCCCGTCACCACCACGGGCCGGTCCCCGGCGCCCGGCCCGGTGGCGAGGCGGCCGGTGTGCCACCGGCGGCCGTCGTCGGACCGCAGCTCCAGCGGGGGCAGCTCCGGGTGACCGGCGAACTTGACCGTGGCCAGGAAGGCCAGTTGGCGCTCGACGAAGTCGGGGGAGAGCTGGTCGAGGGTGTGGCCCACGCCGAGGTCGACATGGTGGAGTTCGAGCTCGGCCAGCCGGCGCAGCGGCAGCCGGTCGGCCCGTTCGACGACGTTGTTGCGCATCTCGACCTGGTAGGCGCGGCGGTCCCGCGGCAGGGCGTCCATCGCCTTGTCGAACCGCGCCGCGGACTCCCTGAGGTCGTCCAGATGCGCCGCCAGCGGGCGGTCGGCGCCCCGCTCGATATCGGCGGCACGCGCCTCGGGGCCGGCGTACATCGGCGTGGGCACATCCGTCCGCGCCCAGGTGAGGAGGTTGCCCAGGGCGTCCGCGTTGCGGGCCAGATGGGCAAGGACATGGCCGCGGGTCCAGCCGGGCAGCAGCGACGGTTCGCCGATCGCCGCGTCGTCGAGTGTGCTCACCGAGACGAGGAGCCGGTCGGTGGCCTCTCGGACCGCTGCCACATCGTGCGGGAAGTCGGGCGGGGTGAGGGTCATGGTCCGACGCTAGCGCCGCCGGGGCGGGTTCGGGAGTGGGCCGGCTCCGATCGAGGGGTACGCGGGCGGAGCGGGCGGCGCACGGCAGCCGGAAGGATCCGCCGGTCCGCGTCGCCCGCCAGACGCAGGGATCACGAGCGGGGTCAGCGGCCGTGATCCCTGCAGCCAGGGCCTGTCTTCACCGTCCCGTCGTCCGCCCGGAGGTCAGGCCGCCGCTTCGGCGGGCGTCCCGAACCAGAGCCGGAGCGCGGCGTCCAGCCCGTCCGGACCGCCGGGGGTGTCCACCGCCCAGGCGGTGGTGCCGTCGGGACGCACCAGCAGGCCGGCCAGACCGGGCCGCCCCGGGCAGTCCACCGTGAGCACCCGTATCCGGTCGCCGTATCCGGCGGCCCTCCTGCACAGCTCGGCGTCCCCGGCGAGGTCGAGCAACAGCCCCTGCCCGCCGTGCAGCTGGTCCGCGAGCCGGGTGCCGTCACCGAGCTCCAGGTCGGGCGCGCTGCGGCCGGTCAGCGGATGGTCGCCGGGCAGGTCGTAGCGCTGCCGGACGCCGGAGATCTTCTTGGCGAAGAAGGTGGTGGCGGCGACCGTTTCGGTCAGTTCGGCGATCACCCCGCGCAGCGCCATGGCGTGCGACTCCGGCCGCATCAGCGCCACTTGGGCCCGGGTCCACTCCAGCACCCATGCCCCCAGGGGGTGCCGCTCGGCCGTGTAGCTGTCGAGCAGGCCCTCCGGCGCCCAGCCGTGCACCGTGGCGGCCAGCTTCCAGCCGAGGTTCATGGCGTCGCCGATGCCGAGATTCAGCCCCTGGCCGCCGAACGGCGAGTGGACGTGCGCCGCGTCACCGGCGAGCAGCACCCGCCCCGACCGGTAGTCGGGCACCTGGCGTGCGTTATCGGTGAACCGGGTCGCCGAGTGCACCGCGTGGATCGTGACGTCCTCGACCCCGGACACCTTCCGCAGGGAGGCCTGCAACTCCTCGGCGGTGACGGGGGCTTCGCGGTCCGCCGGCGGTCCGTCGAACTCCACGGTGAGGATCCGGCCGGGCACCGGCCCGTGGGCATACGTCCCCGTCCGGGTGAAGTTCCAGCCGGCGCCCAGGGCCTCGGCGCCGGTCATCTCGACGAGGGCCTGACGGCCGGTGATCTCCGGGGCCGTACCGGGGAAGGGGAAGCCGGCGAGCCGGCGGACGGTGCTGCGGCCGCCGTCGCAGCCGGCCAGCCAGCCGGTGCGCAGCGACCCGTTCGAGGTGTGGACGTGCACACCGTCCTCGCCGGCGTCGAAGCCGGTCAGGGTCACCCCGCGGCGCAGGTCGACGCCCAGCTCGGCGGCGCGGGCGCCGAGCAGCCGCTCCAGGGCCTCCTGGGGTACGAGGCCGACCTCGGCGGCGGGCCCGGGGCCGTCGAAGTCCGGGTCCGCCTCGTCCAGCAGGTCACCGCGCAGCATGAGGCCCGCGAAGTGCCCGGCGAACCTCGGTGGCTGCTTCACCCCGGTGGCGCCGGCGGCCTGGCGCTGCCGCATGAACGAGCTGACCCTGTCGTAGGCGTCGCGCTGCGCCGCCGCCAGGCCGGGCAGCATCCCGCGCCGGTAAAGGGCCTCTGCCGTGGGGGAGTTGACCGACCCCGCCTTGATGGTCGTGTCCACGCCGGTCAGTCGCTCCAGGACGACGACCGACACGTCTGCCAGTGCGAGTTCGCAGGCGAGCATCAGCCCCACCGGACCGCCCCCTGCCACCACTACGTCTGCGTCATGCTTCATGGACGTAAGTGTAGTCACTATAAGTTTGTTGTGACTAAAAACAGGTCTAACATTCCGGCCATGAAGGATGGCGTGACGAGTGAGGTGCCGGGTGAAGAGCGGCACGGCGGAGACGAGGCGGGTCCTCGCGGCCGGTGGGAGGAGACCGGTTTCACCGAGGACGACGGGCGGCTGACGCTGCGCGAGCGCAAGAAGCTGCGCACCCGGCAGCGGATCTCCGGCGAGGCCACGCTGCTGTTCATCCAGCGAGGCTTCGACAACGTGACGGTCGCCGAGGTGGCCCGCGCCGCCGAGGTGTCCACGATGACGGTCTTCAATTACTTCCCGCGCAAGGAGGACCTGTTCCTCGACCGGATCCCCGAGGCCCGGGAGTTGATCATCCGCGCCGTCCGCGAGCGCGGTGCGGACGAGTCACCGCTCGCCGCGCTGCGCCGGCTCGCTCTCGGGCTGCTGGCGGAGCGGCATCCGCTGGCCGCCGTGGGGGAGGGGTTCGAGCACTTCTACCGGACGGTGCTGGACTCGCCGGCGCTGCGCGCGCGGGGCCGGGAGGCGGTCGAGGAGATGGAGAGCACACTGGCCGCGCTGCTGGCCGAGGCCGCGGGCGGCGAGGCGGACCGTCCCGGCCCGGACGCCCGGCTGGCCGCGGCGCTGATCGTCGCGGGGATCCGGGCGGCGGGCGCCGAAGCGGTGGCCCGGCAGCTCGGGGGTGACCCGGTGGACGAGGTGGCCGTTGAACAGGCGGAGGTGCTGCGGCGCACCTTCGATGCGCTGGAGCGTGCGCTGCCCGGTGTCTCCTGAGGGGACTCCCCGCGGTGTGCGGGGCCGCGGGGGGTGTACGGGGCGTGAGAGTCGTACGGGGAGTACGGCGGGCGCGGGGTGTATGGCGGCGCGGGAAGATTGTGGGGCCGCCACACGTTCGGGTGAAGAGGGCTTGCGAACCCCTAAATCGAATGCGCGTGCTATAGGCTCGTGTGTGGCATCCCCAAGACAGTGCCGCGGCGGGCCCCATACCCTGGGGCGGGGGCTCCGCTCCGCTCCGTCGCCTCTGCTCACCCACCGCGCGGCGGACGCAGAGCCGCGGCCCCCGCCCCCTCCAAGAAAGGTGCCGACCGGCGTGGCCGACCGTCTCATCGTCCGTGGCGCTCGCGAGCACAACCTCAAGAACGTCTCGCTCGACCTCCCCCGCGACTCCCTCATCGTCTTCACGGGGCTCTCCGGGTCGGGCAAGTCCTCGCTCGCCTTCGACACGATCTTCGCCGAGGGGCAGCGGCGCTATGTCGAGTCGCTCTCCTCCTATGCCCGGCAGTTCCTCGGGCAGATGGACAAGCCCGATGTGGACTTCATCGAGGGCCTGTCCCCCGCGGTGTCGATCGACCAGAAGTCGACGTCGCGCAACCCCCGCTCGACGGTCGGCACGATCACCGAGGTCTACGACTACCTCCGTCTGCTCTTCGCGCGGATCGGCAAGCCGCACTGCCCCGAGTGCGGGCGGCCGATCGCCCGGCAGTCGCCGCAGGCGATCGTCGACAAGGTGCTCGAACTCCCCGAGGGCAGCCGCTTCCAGGTGCTCTCCCCCCTGGTGCGCGAGCGCAAGGGCGAGTTCGTCGATCTCTTCTCCGACCTTCAGACGAAGGGCTACAGCCGGGCCCGGGTCGACGGGGAGACGATCCAGCTCTCCGAGCCGCCGAAGCTGAAGAAGCAGGAGAAGCACACCATCGAGGTGGTCGTCGACCGCCTCACGGTCAAGGAGTCCGCCAAGCGCCGGCTGACCGACTCCGTCGAGACCGCCCTCGGGCTCTCCGGCGGCATGGTCATCCTCGACTTCGTCGATCTGGACGCCGACGACCCGCAGCGCGAGCGGATGTACTCGGAGCATCTGTACTGCGCCTACGACGATCTCTCCTTCGAGGAGCTGGAGCCCCGCTCCTTCTCCTTCAACTCGCCCTTCGGCGCCTGCCCGGACTGCACCGGCATCGGCACGCGCATGGAGGTCGACCCCGACCTGATCGTCCCCGACGAGGACCGCTCCCTCGACGAGGGCGCCATCCACCCCTGGTCGCACGGCCACACCAAGGAGTACTTCGGCCGTCTGGTCGGCGCGCTGGCGGACGCCCTCGGATTCCGTACGGACATCCCCTGGGCCGGGCTGCCGGCCCGCGCCAAGAAGGCGCTGCTGAACGGCCACAAGACCCAGATCGAGGTGCGCTACCGCAACCGGTACGGCCGCCAGCGGGCCTACACCACCCCCTTCGAGGGCGCCGTCCCGTTCGTCAAGCGGCGGCACTCCGAGGCGGAGAGCGACAGCAGCCGGGAGCGCTTCGAGGGCTATATGCGCGAGGTGCCCTGCCCGACCTGCGAGGGCACCCGGCTGAAGCCGATCGTGCTCGCCGTGACGGTCCAGGAGCGGTCGATCGCCGAGGTCGCGGCCATGTCGATCAGTGACTGCGCCGACTTCCTGCGGGACATGAAGCTCACCGCCCGCGAGAAGAAGATCGCCGAGCGGGTCCTCAAGGAGGTCAACGAGCGGCTGAAGTTCCTGGTCGACGTCGGCCTGGACTACCTCTCGCTGAACCGCGCGGCCGGCACCCTCTCCGGCGGCGAGGCCCAGCGCATCCGCCTCGCCACCCAGATCGGCTCCGGCCTGGTGGGCGTGCTCTATGTCCTCGACGAGCCGTCGATCGGCCTGCACCAGCGCGACAACCACCGGCTGATCGAGACCCTGGTGCGGCTGCGCGACATGGGCAACACCCTCATCGTCGTCGAGCACGACGAGGACACCATCAAGGTCGCGGACTGGGTGGTGGACATCGGCCCCGGCGCGGGCGAGCACGGCGGCAAGGTCGTGCACAGCGGCCCGATGAAGCAGTTGCTGGCCACCAAGGAGTCGATCACCGGCCAGTACCTCTCCGGCAAGAAGGCCATCGCGACCCCGGACATCCGGCGGCCGGCCGACCCGTCGCGGCAGCTGACGGTCCACGGCGCGAAGGAGAACAACCTCCGCGACATCGACGTCTCCTTCCCGCTCGGAGTGTTCACCGCCGTCACCGGCGTCTCCGGATCCGGAAAGTCGACGCTGGTCAACGACATCCTCTACACCCACCTGGCGCGCGAGCTGAACGGCGCCAAGTCGGTCCCGGGCCGGCACACCCGGGTGGCCGGCGACGACCTGGTGGACAAGGTCGTGCATGTCGACCAGTCGCCGATCGGCCGGACCCCGCGTTCCAACCCGGCCACCTACACCGGCGTCTTCGATCATGTCCGCAAGCTCTTCGCGGAGACGATGGAGGCCAAGGTCCGCGGCTATCTGCCGGGGCGCTTCTCCTTCAACGTCAAGGGCGGCCGCTGCGAGAACTGCTCCGGCGACGGCACGATCAAGATCGAGATGAACTTCCTGCCGGATGTGTATGTGCCGTGCGAGGTCTGCCACGGTGCGCGCTACAACCGGGAGACCCTGGAGGTCCACTACAAGGGCAAGTCCATCGCCGAGGTGCTGGACATGCCCATCGAGGAGGCGCTGAGCTTCTTCGAGGCGGTGCCGACCATTTCCCGGCATCTCAAGACGCTCAACGAGGTCGGCCTCGGGTACGTCCGGCTCGGCCAGTCCGCGCCGACGCTCTCCGGCGGTGAGGCGCAGCGCGTCAAGCTGGCCAGCGAGCTCCAGAAGCGCTCGACGGGCAGCACGGTCTACGTCCTCGACGAGCCGACCACCGGTCTGCACTTCGACGACATCAGCAAGCTGATCAATGTGCTGTCCGGCCTGGTGGACAAGGGCAACACGGTGATCGTCATCGAGCACAACCTCGATGTGATCAAGACGGCGGACTGGGTCGTCGACATGGGCCCCGAAGGCGGCAGCGGCGGCGGCCTGGTCGTCGCCGAGGGCACCCCGGAGGGCGTCGCGTCGATCCCGGCCAGCCACACCGGCAAGTTCCTGCGGGAAATCCTCGGCGACCGCGTCAGCGATGCCGCGCCGGTGGGGACCACCGCGAAGAAGACGGTGGCCAAGAAGGCCGCGGCACAGAGGCCGGCCGCCAAGAAGACCGCGGCCGCGGCCAAGAAGACGACGGCCCGGTCCCGCAAGGCCACCTGATACCGCCGGACGTCTCCTGCCGGGCCGTCACCGCTCTCCGTACGGGGACGCGGTGGCGGCCCGCTGCTGCACTTCCTACGCCGCCAACTCCGTGGCGAACGGCGGTTCTGCCCCCGCGCGGGAGCAGGTGACGGCGGCCGCGCGGGCGGCGAAGCGCAGGATGTCGCGCCAGTCGTCGTCGCCGAGGGCGGCTACGGCGGCGTACGAGAGGGCGTCATGGGCGTCCAGGCGGTGCAGGAGCGCGGCGTTGACCGTGTCGCCGGCTCCGATGGTGTCGACGACGGTGACCCGCTCGCCGGGGACCGTCAGCTCACCGCCGCCGCGCCTCAGCACCGTCAGACCGTCGCCCCCACGGGTCAGCACGATCGCGGCCGGCCCTGCCGCCAGCCACTCCTGCGCCGCCGCGACGACCGCCTCCCCTGTGCCGCCCGGCGCCGCGCCGTCCCCGGCCCCGGCCAGCCACAGGGCATCCTCCTCCGACAGCTTCAGCAGGGCGAGGTCGGGGAGCCAGGAGAGGAAGCGGGCCCGGTAGGCGTCCGGATCCGGGATCAGACCGGACCGGATGTTGGGGTCGAGCGCCGTGAAGACACCGCGCCGGGCCTCGCGCCGCAGCAGGGACTCGTACGCACTCGCGCCCGGTTCCAGGACGAGCGAACAGGTGCCCAGGGAGAGCGCACGGACCCCGGCGGGCAGCGCGGGCGGCAGGGTGAAGAGCCGGTCGGCGGTGCCGTCCGCATAGAAGCCGTAGCCCGCCGACCCGTCCGCGCTGATGTCCGCCACGGCGAGGGTGGTCGGCTCGCTGCCGCGCTGTACCAAGGAGGTGTCGACACCGCCGCGGGCCAGCCCCTGGAGCAGCGCCTCGCCGAAGCTGTCGGTTGAGATCCGGGAGCAGAACGCGGCCGGCGAGCCCAGCCGTCCCAGCGCGACCGCGGTGTTGTACGGGCCTCCGCCGCGCCGCGGCAGCAGCGCCGGCAACCGGCCGTCCGGGGCGGGGGCCGCTCCCGTGCCCTCCAGCGAGGGGGGCGTGTCCTGCGGGCTGGGGACGAGGTCGATCAGCGCCTCGCCGGCGACGACGATCACGGGAGGGGGTTCCTTTCCTGGGCGGCCGGGGGCGTGGCCGGGGCGGTTTCGGCGCAGCCGCACGACGTACGGTGCACAAAGGTGCAGGGGAGGCGGACGGTGCGCGGGGGCCGGTCCGGCTGTGCCAGGCGCTCCAGCAGCAGCCGGACCGCCG